>NZ_CP089301.1:4419722-5051111 GCF_021227995.1 Novosphingobium kaempferiae | reverse complement strand
CGCCTCGGCTTCGAGTTCGAGGTTGAATTGTCCCGTTCCGGCATCGAGAGCGGCAATCAGCTCCGTCCGAGTTTTCCCGGTGCCCGAATAGATGATCGAACCGGGTGCCATTCCGGCATCGAGCGCTGCGGCAAGCTCACCGCCGGATACGATGTCGGCGCCGTATCCTTCTTCCGCCAGCAGGCGCAGGACCGCGTGGTTCGGGTTCGCCTTGACTGCGAAGGCCAGTTGCTTGCGAGGGACTGCGGCCAGCGCCGTTCGAAATCTGCGGGCTGCGGCACGCAGCGCCCCGGCAGAATAGACATAGGCCGGCGTGCCGACAGCGTCCGCAATCGACGTCAGCGGGACCGCTTCGGCATGAAGCAGCCCGCCCTCGTGGTGAAAAGGGTTCATCTCGGATGTCCTGACAGACAGGTAATGGGGACGAGGGGGCAACGCGCCTTTGCGCCTTGCCCCCTCGTGGTTCAGGATCGACGTTTGGCGCGACGTTCGCGTCGTCGTGATCGGATGAGTTCGGGAAGCATTCGATGGCGGCTGTTCTCGATACGCAGCACCAGCGCGACCTTCTTGCCCTGCACGAGCAGCACGAGGCCGAACAAGGTCACGGCCAGGAATAGCAGCGTGAGCATGCCTCTCATGCCGCCTCCGTCGCCGGGCGCCAGAAGCTCGCCGCATGTTCCGCCGACCAGAAAGGTGATGCCCAGCGCGCGCCAGAAGATATCCCGGCGGGTCATGCGCGGTGCTCCCAGGACAAGGGCTCGCGACGAAGCGCGAGATCGCCTGCCCGGGCAGCGGCATCGCGGAGAGCCTTGGGTGCGCGGGCAGAGGCATCGTAGAGGATGATGTCGGCGGGGAAGTCCGCCTCCACCTGCAACTGGGCGAATGCCTCGGCGACCTGAAAATCGAGGCCGACCGCAGTGTCCTTCAGCATGCGCGCGCGGTCCCGAGCGTCATCGATGTGATCGGCATCGCTATCGACGCCGAGCGCTTCGATGGCGAGAAACCCGAGGCTACGGGCCAGCCTCACGGCCTGGATCAGCAGCGTGCCGTCGCCGCAGTTCACATCGACGATCCGCACCGCCCTGCGCTTGTGTCGGCGCAGCGACTTCAGCCGTGTGACGAGCGAATGCCAGCGGGGATCCCGTTCGGCGTCATGTTGCGCCGCCGCGCCGGTGATCGAGACGATGGGCCATGGCGGGACGGTGGGGAGGGAAAGGGAATAGTGCATGGGCTTCACCGCTCCCCTCAGGCCGCACGGTCGAGGGCGCCGATTTGGGTCGGCGCAGGCTCGAACGGGATGGAAGGAACGATCGCTTCGGTAGTGAAGACGATGGCCGCGCCGGGAAAGGCGTGAACTTCGTCACGCGCGAAGCGCCAGGCGGCGTGACGGGAAATGAAACGTCCTTCGAGAAGCCCATGGTTCTCCTGGACAAGCCAGTGACCGGCGCGATCCTGTCCGACGTAGAGTATCGACCCGCGTCGGTCAGGCTCCGGATTGCTGGAAGATTCGATCACGAAAAGCTCCTTGAATCTACCTGTATATTCGGCGCGCAGATGCGTGGCCGATGTGGCAGAATTAAAGAGTTGAACGTATGAATTCCAGACGGACGCGATTGGCGGAAAATTGAATTTTCATAGAAATTGCGATGCTCGCTCCGGAGTGGAGTTTCGTGAAAATACTATGAAAAACATATGCGATGCGGACTTTGTCGATCTCGAATTCATATACCCGTCTTCGTATTTTTGCGGTTCAACGATCGTTCGGAGATGCCGCCATGTTCTCGGGTTCCCTTCCCGCCTTGCCTACGCCCTTTCGCAGCGGAGGCATCGACGAAGCGGCGCTTCGCGATCATCTGGGCTGGTTGATCGAGGAGGGTTCGTCCGGGGTCGTCGCCTGCGGCACCACCGGGGAGGCGACCAGTCTGATGGATGCCGAGTATCGGCGCGTCCTCGATATCTGCGTGTCCGAAGCGAATGGCCGCGTTCCGGTCATCGCCGGGTGCGGCACCCCCAACACCGCGACCACGCTCGACCACATCAGGCGCGCGCGCGATGCCGGAGTCGCCGCTGCGATGGTGATGGCGCCGTACTATGTGCGACCGGACCAGAAAGGCATCGTCGCCCATTTCGAGGAGCTGGCGCTGCACGGCGGACTGCCGATCGTGCTCTACAACGTGCCCGCGCGCACCGGCGTCGATATTCTTCCCGAGACGATGGGCGAACTCGTTGCCGCCTATCCGCAGATCTTCGTCGCCGTAAAGGACGCGACCGGCTCCATCGCCCGCGTCTCGACCCAGCGGGAGACATGCGGTTCGGGGTTCTGCCAACTCTCGGGCAATGACGAGACGGCGCTGGGGTTCATGGCCTCGGGCGGGCGTGGCTGCATATCGGTGACCGCCAACGTCATCCCCGGCCTCAGCGCGGACTTTCAGGAGGCCTGTCGAAAGGGCGATTTCCGGTACGCTCTGGATTTGCACGACTGCATGGTCCCGCTGCACAAGGCCCTGTTCACGGAACCTTCGCCCGGGCCGCTGAAGTATGCGATGTCGCGGGTACGCGCCGGGTACAGCGCCAGATCGCGGCTGCCAGTGCTTGAGGTCAGCGCGGAATCGAAGGCGCTGATAGACTTCGCGCTGGAACTGACGACGCGTTCAACGCCGGTGTTCGCCTTGTGACGATGCGCGGGTTGGGATGAAATGCTGGCTGGGGCGGCAGGATGAAGAGATGTAATCTATATCCATGATAATAAAAGAGAAAGTTCTTTAAAATGTCGTTCGTACCGGCAAAATCACCTAAAGATTTTGGGTTGCAGGGGGCAGTTCTAGGACGATTTGAACTTTTTTGGCGAGTGGTGCATATTTTGCGCTGTTATGAGGCGTTGCGAATGTGTTCATCGTCTTGGATGGCGACGATTGGCCGATTGCGGAAAGGCGGCTCACCCGGCTCAGATCGGCGGATAGCTGCCCGTCGCCTTCGATTTGGGGCATCGCCGACAAAAGAGATTCCCTGCCGGCCGGCAGACGCCCCATTGCCGACATTGATCTCTCGCTTCATGCTCAAAAGATGAGAAACGCGACTCTCAGGTTCCCATGGCCGCGCACCCTGATCGGGTTCACTGCGGTTAGAGGTCGGAAGCTGGGAGCGTGAGGCGCGGCATCTTGATCGCTCGCTTCAAGTCGACGTTCCAAAGCGGCATCAAGGACGGAATCGAGAGGAAGCCCAGACCGTCCGGGGTGCGCGCGGTCGCTGCGCGGTGTTGCAGCGTTGCGAGCTGCCGTCAGGCGATTCCCGCGCCGCCGGTCACGCCAAAGACTTCGCCGGTGATGTAACTGCCTTCCTGCGAGGCGAGCAGGACATAGACGGGAGCGATCTCCACAGGCTGGCCGGGGCGACCGAACCGGCTGTGCTCGCCGAAGTGGGCCACCTTATGCTGCGGTTGCCCGCCGCTGGCCTGAAGCACCGTCCAGAACGGCCCCGGTGCAACGACGTTGGCGCGAATGCCATTTTCCATTAGCTGCTTCGCCAGTGCCTTGGTATAGGCGACGATACCTGCTTTGGTGGTCGCGTAATCGAGCAGGATGTCCGAAGGCTCGTAGGCCTGCACCGAGGCAGTGGTTATGACGGATGCGCCTGCCGGCAGGTGCGGGACGGCCGCCTGCGTGATCCAGTGCAGGGCATAGAGGTTGGTCTTGAGCGTCTTGTCGAAGTCCTGAGAAGTGACCTCGCTGACGTCCTCACGAAACTGCTGGCGTCCGGCGTTGATGACGAGGATGTCGATCCCTCCAAGCCCGTCCACCGCTTCAGTCACGAGCTGGCGGCTCCAGCTTTCCTCGCTCACGTCGCCAGGCAGCGCCACCGCCTTGCGTCCTTCGGCCTCAATCAGAGCGATGACCTCGCGTGCATCTTCCTCCTCGCTAGGGAGATAGGCGATGGCAACGTCCGCGCCTTCGCGCGCATAGGCTATCGCGGCGGCGCGCCCGATGCCGGAATCCCCGCCGGTTACGAGCGCCTTTCGTCCCGTCAGCTTTCCGGCACCGACATAGCTTGTTTCGCCATGATCGGGCTTCGGCTCGAGCTTTCCGGCAATGCCGGGCCTCGGCTGCGGCTGCTCGGGAAACGGTGGCTTCGGGTATTGGCTGCGAGGATCCTGCATCGTGAGCCGGTCGGCCATAATCTCTCCTGTCGTCAAAATTGGCGCGTCGAGCGCGTGCGTCACAAGCCCTTGGCCATGTTCAGATGGGCGGTGACAGCGGGAATGAGATCGCCTGCGAACGTCTTGAGCGCTGGCTCGTCGCCACCCGCCGAATAGCCCTTCAGGGCATCGAGCGTGGCCTGATGGGCCGCGACCTGTGCCTTGGCGTAGGCTTCGTCGAAGGCTGTGCCGGACTTCGACTTGAGATCGTCAAGCTGCGTCTGTTGCGCCGCGGTGAGGGTTGGGGCAGGGGTGATCGGGGGCGTCGCCTTGGCGGCCGCCGCCGTCAACTTGGCGGTCGAATCCGTGTGGGCCTTCACCATCTGCTCGGCGAAAGCCTTCACCTTGGCGGACCCTGCCTTTTCCGGGGCGAGCTTAGATGATTCGATCTCGAACATGTCGCTGGCCGCAGCGAGGTCGGCGAAGACCTGCCCGGGACTTTCCGACTGCGTCGCAGTCGTCGCATCGACATTGTCCGCAGGCGCAGCAGTGGTCATGTCGGCGGCGGGCTCGGTCTTCTTGCTGTTGCAGGCGGTGAGGCTGGCGACGGCAAGGGATGCTGCCAAAAGCGTACTGTGCTTCATCACGATCTTTGCTCCGCGTTGAATGGTGGGGAATGAAAGCTGAACGTTCGGTACTGCCAGAGCGTTCCGATCAACCATCGGCAGGCTGGCGCGTTGCAGGGGCTCACCATCGCGATATCCGCCGCGCCACTGTCGAGGAGAGAGGCATGAGTATTTTCGGAAATATCCTGAACAAGATCTTCCACCACGGGCCCGACAAGACGCCCGATCCGAAATCGGGAATGAACGCGCCAAAGGCAGCGCCGACGCCTGCTTCCGCAGCGCCCCCACCGCCAGCATCTGCGCCTGCGGCGCCAGCTGCAGCGGCGCAGCCGGCAGTGGATGTGGGCGCGGTGCTTGAGGCGATGGCTGCGATGAAGGCAGACCATGGCGGCAATTACCGTACGTCGATCGTCGATCTCCTCAAGCTACTGGACCTCGATTCCAGCCTTGCGGCACGCAAGGAGCTCGCGCAGGAACTGGGCGTCCACGCCGGGGCGGACGGTACTGCCGAGCAGAACATCGCCCTGCACCGTGCGGTCATGGACAAGCTGGCGAGCAACGGCGGCATCGTGCCGGACAGCCTGCGCGGCTGACCCTTAGCGAAGTCACTGTGGTGGCGGCGCCTCAGACGCGCCGCCACCGCCCGATCATCGATTGCGCGCGGTTGCGGGATTGTCGTCCTCGGTTTTATGGATATCGTCCCGCTGGATGCCGGCCTGGACGCCCTCGCGGCTTGTCGCCGCATCCGCCTCCGCTTCACTGGGCGGGATGGCGCCTGCCCCGGCTCCCGTCTTACCGTGCGAATTCATGCCTGGATTGAGAAGCTCCTCGCCGAACTCCTCGCGGGCGCTAAGCGCGCGATTTGCTTGGCCGGGCGTGCCTGGTTCTTTGTCATTCATGCCTGTTCTCCGTTCTGGACGATGGGCCTCAGAAGCTTTGCCAACTCCTCATTACCCTGCGCCTGCGCTACCGAAGCCGCGTCGTTGCCTGCAGCATCCTGCGCGGCAAGTTCAGCGCCTGCTTCCAGCAGGAGCGTGACGATGGGGCGCCGGTCGAACAGAGCGGCCATCATCAGCGCCGTCTGTCCTGCCGCATTGCGATGCTGCGGGTCTGCCCCAGCTTCCAGAAGCATTTGCGCGATTGCACAGTTGCCCTTGAAGGCGACACCCATCAACGCGCTGCCGCTACCGGTTGGATCGTCACGCCCATCGGGCCGTGCGCCGAAGCTCAGGAGCAGGGCAGTGGTGCTCTCGTGCCCGTGGTAGCTGGCAAGCACGAGTGGGGAATGTCCCCGCCCATCGCACCCCTCGATGTCTGCCCCGGCCTGTAAAAGCGCCGGAATGACATCGTCGCGGCCAAGCCTCGCGGCCTCGAAAAGCAGCTCCTGGATTCGCTCGGCAGGAGGCAGCGGCGCCCCGTCATGGCGCCGCTCTCGCGTTTCCGCATCGAACGCAGCCATCACTTGCTCGCTTCCAGAAATGCCGCCGCGTCGAGATCGACCTTCAATTCCCGGTCCCACAGGCGAAGAGCGGAACAGGTATCGAGGAAGCCTTTCGCCGCGGCTGCCTTGTCGAGAGCAACCAGGCCCTCGTCGTGGTCTTCGGGAGCGATGCCGGCGCGTTCCATAAGCGGCAGCGCTTGCGGCGTATAGGCGATGAACTTGCCGTGTGCGAAGGCGTCATTGACGAAGTCCTTTGCGGTCTTGTCCTTCGCCAGCATGGTGGCGCCGTCGTCGGAGACCACCAGCGCCACCGCGTCATAGAGAACCGACGGCGCGCCATCGATCTTCTGCTTTCCCTCGATCACCGTGCCGTCATCGAGAGTGGCGCCTGCGACCCTGGGCGTGACGATCTCGTAGACGGCAGGCAGCTTCTCAACCGCTGACACCAGTGCCTTGACTATCGCCGCCGGCGCCTCGTCGGTGACGAGGATGCCGAGCTTGCGGCCTGCGAAGCTGTCCGGGCCCTGCTTGACGATGCTCAGCGCATCGGACGGCGCAAGGTCGGTTCGCGTCGGCACCGGCGCCGCGAATGCCTTCGGAAGCTTGGGCAGGCCAAGACCGCCCGCGACAACCGTGGCGAGCGTCTCGTCGATATTGCGCAAGTGGGAGACGATGCGCTCGCGCAGGTCCACGCGTTCGCACTTGGATAGCTCGAACACAAGGGCATCACCGATGTGCTTCTGTTCGATCGGGGTCTGGCTGATGAAGAACTGGCGCGCCTGACTGTAATGGTCGGCAAACGTAGCGGCACGGACCTGTGCCTTGCGGCCCGTCTCCTCGGCCGCGAAGTGGCGATACCCGCCTGTGGGAGCCGCGCGCGGCCCCCCCCACGAGTTCGGCTCGTAGTTTACCCGCCCGGTGGGATTGCGCATGGCCATATGGCCGTCCTGCTGAAAGTTGCGCACCGGCACCTTGGGTGCGTTGACCGGCAGATGCGTGAAATTGGTGCTGCCGAGACGCTTGAGCTGGGTGTCGAGATACGAGAAGTTGCGACCCTGCAGCAGCGGATCATTGGTGAAGCCGATGCCCGGGACCACGTTCTGGGTGCAGAAGGCGACCTGCTCGGTCTCGGCGAAGAAGTTGTCGACCACGCGGTCGAGCACGAAGCTGCCGATGCGACGGACGGGCACCTGCTCCTCGGGGATGATCTTGGTGGGATCGAGCACGTCGAACTCGAAGCTGTCGGCGAACGCGTCGTCGAACAACTGCACGCCCAGATCCCATTCCGGCGGTGTACCCGCGGTGATGGCATCCCACAGGTCGCGGCGATGGAAATCGGGATCCGCGCCGTTGATCTTTACCGCCTCGTTCCACATCACCGACTGCAAACCCATCTTCGGCTTGAAGTGGAACTTGACGTAAGTGCCTTTACCCTCTGCGTCGATCAGCCGGAACGTGTGGACGCCGAAGCCTTCCATGAAGCGGAACGAGCGCGGGATCGCGCGATCCGACATGGCCCACATGATCATATGCATGGATTCCGGGGTCAGGCCGATGAAGTCCCAGAAATTGTCGTGGGCGGTCTGCGCCTGCGGGAACCCGCGGTCAGGCTCCTGTTTGGCGGCGTGGATCAGATCGGGGAACTTGATCGCATCCTGGATGAAGAACACCGGGATGTTGTTGCCCACGATGTCCCAGTTGCCTTCCTTGGTGTAGAACTTGGCAGCGAAGCCGCGGACGTCGCGCGCAAGATCGGACGAGCCCTTGTTGCCCGCCACGGTGGAGAAGCGCACGAACATCGGCGTCCTCTCGCCAACTTCGGTGAGAACCTTTGCAACGGTGTATTTGTCCAGGCTCTCGTCCAGCGTGAACGTACCGTGCGCACCAAAGCCTCGGGCGTGGACGACCCGCTCGGGTATGCGTTCGTGGTCGAAATGGAAGATTTTCTCCCGGAGATGAAAATCTTCGAGAAGCGTCGGTCCGCGATCGCCGAGGCGCAGACTGTTCTGGTCGTCCGCGACCGGCACACCCTGCTGAGTGGTAAGTATGTCGTCGCTGCCGGACGCTATCTGGTGAAGTTCACCGCCGGCGCCGACATCCGTCTTGAATTCGGCGGCATGCGACTGTGCACCGGTGTCCTTGCCGATCGTCTTCGCCATTCCTGTGCTCCAGTGCTGTTGTGTCTAGTCCATGGAATGCCCTTCGCGTGCGAAGAGCCTGAGGCAAAACAGCAGCGCCCGGTTCGAGTTTCCGGCGAGCTGCCCATCTTAACTTGGGTCAACGCGATTTCGTCCCACGGAAAGCTCGAGGCTCGTCCAATCCTGATGGTTCGAGGAACAGGACCGGCTCGTTGCGATTTTCCCAGCAGAAGATCTGGCTCAGCAAAGCCGCACAAGCAAAGGGCATGGGGAATGAACGCACGGCCTTCGATCCTGACCCTCGGTGACAGCCATGCCGGCGAGAACCTCAGGAATCTGCACGACGCCGCGTCGCGCTCGGTTCTCGCCCAGCGTGTCGCTAGCCTGTCCGGAGGAGAAGTCATCGAGCGGAACGGGCCGCCCCGCGCCGGATCTTTCCTTATCCCGGACGATACTCTTTCGATCGAGGACGCGCGGGCCTGGGGCATTGAGTCCGAGTCACAGCTTCTGGGCGGCGCCGTGCCATTCGCCTTCGTAGCCACCAAGATCGTCAGTCATGGCCTGCCGTTCGAGAATGCAATATGCCCGCAGCATTGGTCTGCCGGTCTGTGTGTAGAGCTGGATGAAGCGGTATTGCGCGGTTATTCGGTTTTTTCGCACGCGGATGCGCGGATCGCTGGCCGGCGCCTGCTGGAACGCGGTCCGGTTCGGCTCAAGGATGTGGAAGCGACATCGGGACGAGGGCAGGAGGTGGTTCGCAATGTCGAGACCCTCGACGCGGCCTTGGACCGGTGCGATGCCCTGGTGCTCGAGCGGGCGGGACTGGTGCTCGAGGAAGACCTCGAGGACGTCGAAACCTACAGCGTCGGGGTAGTCCGGCTGTTCGGTCGCTCGATTGCCTACTGGGGTACCCAACGCCTAACACGCGACAACAGCGGACAAGAGGTCTATGGCGGATCGCATCTGCGCTGTGTGCGAGGCGGGTGGGAAGAACTCGAGGCATTGAATCTGGAGCCAGAGCTTGCCCAAGTCATCGGCAAGGCCAGGCATTACGACGCGGCGGTTTTTGCCGCTTATCCCGGAACGATTGCGTCCCGTCGCAACTACGATGTTGCCGCCGGACGAGATGCGCAAGGTTTGCGCAAGACGGGCGTGCTCGAACAGAGCTGGCGTGTGGGGGGTGCGAGCGGAGCCGAGATTGCGGCGTTCGAAGCCTTTGACGCAGATTCGTCACTCGCACATGCGCAGACAGCCACTGTCGAGATCTACGGTGAGGCTGCCGGTGCTCCGAACGGAGCGACAATTTACTTCAGCGGCATCGACCCTGCGGTCGGTCCGCTGACAAAGTATGCGGAGAAACGATGAGCGACGCGCGCAAGCCAGTGGCGATTACGGTCGATGGCAAGCAGTTGGACGGAACCCTGCTGTCCCCCGCCAAACTGATTCCGGGCGTCCTGTTCATTCACGGTTGGGGCGGATCGCAGGAACAGGATCTCGTACGTGCGGACGAAATCGCGCAACTGGGTTGCATCTGCTTCACCTTCGATTTGCGCGGACATGCCCGCGACGACGGCGAACGGGAGAGCGTGACGCGCTCCGATGGTCTGGCCGATGCACTCGCCGCCTACGATTTCCTTGCAGCTCAAAAGGAGGTCGACCCGTCTGCGATCGCAGTCGTGGGGACGAGTTATGGCGGCTACCTTGCCGCGCTGCTCACCGTGCAGCGCCCCGTCTCATGGCTCGCGCTGAGAGTGCCGGCACTTTACCCAGACGAGCACTGGGAGATCCCCAAGGCCCTGCTCCCGCGCGACGAGATTGTGCGCTATCGCAGTCACTTCAGAACCGGCTACCAGGACAAGGCGCTTGCCGCATGCGAAACGTTCGGAGGTGATGTGCTGATCGTCGAATCCCAACATGACGACTACGTCCCGCATCCCGCCATCAGTTCGTTCATTTCGGCATTCCAGCGCAGCAACTCTCTAAGCTACCGCATTCTCAAGGGCGCGGATCACGCCCTGCGCGACGAAGCCTGTCGCAAAGCCTACAATGATCTGCTTTTGACCTGGATCGAGGAGATGGTCCGCGGGGGGCGCAGGACACGATAAGGAGAGACACGCGCCGCCGCGCCTCCGACATCTACCTGTCCGTGCCACGAATTGGCGACATTATCCGGTCCGTCGCAGAAAGCTGTAGCGCTGCGGGCCAGTTGGTCGCCCTTGACATCGCTGCATCCTCCCGTCCCGGAAAATCCCGGTAAGGCTCGCAGCCGTCGCAATCGGTCCATCCGGTGGTGGCCGGACTTTGTCCCGCCCGTAGTCGCTCTTAGGAACGAAGGCGCTTCCGCTGGATTGCAAAGCCGCCCACGAACTGGCGCCGCACGCACGGCTTTACGGTACGAGGCGGCACCGGGCGCACGTACCCGAGTTGCCATGGGAGGAAGAAGCGATCGAGGACGCCGCAACGCAGACCCGGTTCAGCGAACTGGGTTTCTCGGTCCCCGCAGGGCTCGATCTGGTGTCCGGCGATGATCGCGTTCATGCCGGCTCCGTTCTTGTTCGCCACCGCCAGAGCGGCATCGTCCACGTCGACGATACGCTTGTAGTGCTGGCGGCGCCCGGCCCACTTGGCCGCGTCTTCCCCCAATCACGCCTGCGGTTTCATCCGATGCTTGGCAAGGTACTGCAATAACGTCCCGGCGCGGCCGATGATTTTGCCAGCTGGGTCCGCGATCTGGACCACGAGTCGGCCGCAACGCCAATCGTGTGCGCGGCTCATTGCGCCGTGCGTCGCCTACCGCATGGCGGTTGGCATCACGAAATGGCACATGCACTCTCTCTGACCGTCAGGACACTTGAAAGCCACCGCCTGCGCTACGGGTGATTCTGGCTGACGCCTTTCGATCACGCCAAGGAAAATCGCTGGAAACAGGGACGCCGAGGTCGGCTCCGACAACCATTCCTAGCGGATCCTGACCTCGGGGCCTCGCGGAGCCTTTGCCGGCCGACGAAGCCGTTCACCAGACATCTGCAGCGATGCGAGGGTTGACCTGATATCGACCGGGCTATTCCTGTGCTTGAGACTTGGATCGCTGAGGCTCTCGTGCCCACTCGCCATGTCGCGTTTCCACCTCGCTCCGGCGAGCGCGGAAGCGACCCGGTTGCCCATGGGGATACAAAGTCCGTGCAACCGCATTCAGGTCGCAACGTCCATTATGTCTCGGTGGTGCACGCATGGCTCATATGCCGTTTTCCCAGGATCATGAGTTCGGTTGTGAAGTGGCAGAAGTGCATTCGATATTCGAGGCATCAGACACGCTATCGCGATCGCCGCGTCACATCGCGCTGATCGGCAATTTCCCACCTCTAAAGTGCGGCATAGCAACCTTCACCAGCGATTTGTACGAACAGCTGGGCGTCTTTTTCCCGGAGATTCGTGTGGACCTTCACGCACTTGATGAACGGGGATCCGGTCTTGAATACAATGGCATTGCGCACCGGATCGACCGCGCCGACTCGGAAAGTTTTGCGCGTTGCGCAAAGCGGATCAACGCCTCAGCGGTGGACGCGGTGTGGCTTCAACACGAGTATGGAATTTTCGGGGGTGCCGACGGCGATCTAGTCTGTGCATTTGTCGACCGGCTCGCGCCACCGCTGATCCTGACATTGCACACAGTACTCAGCGAGCCATCCGACCGCCAGCGAAAGATACTGCGTCACTTGGTCACGCGCGCCTCCCGCATCATGGTGATGTCGTGCGAGGCGCGCCGCCTGCTGCTGTCGGAATATGGCGCGCCCGGCCAGATCGTGGAGGTCATCGACCATGGGGCGCCGGACCGTCCTTTCGGGCGGCAGATGGAATTCAAGGAACGTCTGGATCTCGGCGGACGCAAGGTGCTGATGACGTTCGGCCTGCTGGGGCCGGGGAAGGGGCTCGAGCATGCCGTTCGCGCGTTACCGGCGATCGTCGAGCAGCACCCCGATGTACTGTATCGCATCGTCGGCGCGACCCATCCCAATCTGGTGGCACTGGAGGGCGAGCGTTATCGCGAGAGCCTTGAAAAGCTGGCGAAAGACCTGAATGTCGCTGCTCACATCGCCTGGGACAACCGGTTTCTTGAGACAGGTGAACTGCTTGACCAGCTGGAAGCATGCGACATCTACCTGACACCGTATCCCGGCCTTCAGCAGGCGGTGTCCGGCACGCTGAGCTACGCCGTGGCACTGGGCAAGGCTGTCGTCTCCACGCCTTATGTCCACGCACGTGAGCTTTTGGCAGATCACGTGGGCGAGCTCATCGAGCCCAGTTCCAGCTCGGCGATCGCAACTGCGGTGAACGCCCTGCTCGACGATCCCGGCGCGATGGCGGCAATGCAGCGGCGCGCCTATCTGCGCGGGCGGGAGACGATCTGGCCCCGCTTTGCGGACGCATCCGCGCGCCTCGTATGGCAAGCGGCGCCCCGCCACGTGCCCCCGGCCGAACTCCCGGACAAGGCGCCCGAGGTGCAGGCTGTTCTTGCGATGAGTGATGGGACCGGGATGCTGCAGCACTCGATCGGGATCGTTCCCGATCGCAGGCATGGCTATTGCCTCGATGACAACGCCCGGGCGTTGATGCTCATGAACCTCGCCGACACGCTGGACCCGTACGAGCGCAGCAGGACGAGCCTGATCTATGCGGCATTCGTACAGTCTGCCTGGAATCCGATACAGGGCAGATTCCGCAATTTCATGAATTTCGATCGCTCCTGGTGCGAGGAGGAAGGCTCGGAAGATTCCAATGGTCGCGCGTTGTGGGCCTTGGGGCACACGATCCGTCGCTCGCAGGACGAGGGCCTCGCGCTGTGGGCGCGCCATCTCTACGATGAGGTGATCACTGCGGTATCGAACCTGCAGTCCCCGCGCGCGGCCGCGTTCGTGACTCTTGGGGCTTGCGAGATGCTCGCCGTCGACCGGGAGCATGACCGGTCTCATGAGGCGGTTTCGCATGGCGGTGAGTTCCTGATGCGACTGCTGGGCGGGGCGCGACGCCCGGATTGGGCGTGGTTCGAGGCGGTCCTGGGTTACGACAATCCCCGTCTTTCTCAGGCGCTGGTGGAAGCGGGCCGCGTAACCGGAAACAGGCAGTGGCTCGAGGCGGGGCTCGAAACGCTGGAATGGATCTGCCATCAGCAGACGTCGACGCGTCGGCAATTCCGGCCCATCGGATCCGAATCGTTCCACCGCGAACACGATTACCTCCCGTTCGACCAGCAGCCGCTGGAAGCACAGGCGTCGATCGAAGCCGCGAACAGCGCATGGCGCGCTACATCGCGGCCATTCTGGCGGGAACATGCGATCGCCGCGTGGCGCTGGTTCCTCGGTGAGAATGATCGCAACGCGGTGCTTGGCGATCTCATCAGCGGGCGCTGCAAAGATGGTGTGACGCCGCGCGGTGCAAACGCCAACTGCGGCGCGGAATCCATCCTGGCCTTCCAGTTCTCGCACTATGCGATTATGGATATGGTCACGTCATCGAACGCCCGCTCGGGTGAAGGAGGACTGATTGAACCGGCCCGAGAACGCCTGGTCTGAACCGCTGCGCATCTTCGAGACCCGCCTTCACGCCGATCCCTCGCGCGTGGTGCTGCGTCCGTTTCATCTGGGCTGGCAGGCGAAGAACGCCCCGGGTGGACGGGCCTTGCAGCTTGTCCGCGATATCGCCGCGCTTGACGAGGCGCGCGCGGAGCTCGAATACCGGCGGGTCCTTGCCGACTTCAGGGAGCGGCACTGGCAGACCGAACGCATCTTCGCCGACCGGTTCGAGGAAGTGGCCTCCAATCTCGATCTCGACCGCGAGGCTTTCTCCGAGACGAGAAAGCGCCTGGTCGGCTCCTATTTCTGCCACGAGTACACTTTTGCGGCCGCGGCGCTCATGAACCCCTCGATCGTTCCGGCCCCGGACCAGTCGGGCCTGCAGGATGAATGCGTGCGTTTCATCATGAGCCTGCGCGCAGTGGGTGAGGGGCACATCAGCTCCATCGCCTTTCGCGAAGGCATCGCCGAATGCGATGGCGATTTCCGGCTCTGGCCGCAGGCATCGTTCGCGACGTCAGTTGAACTCGACGAGGAAGAGCAGTTTGATGCCGACTGCTGCGTCTCCGTCCATCGCCACCCGGAATCGAGCCTGTCGAATACGGTCATCTTTCCGATAACCGAACAGCAACGCGGAGGGCTTGAGGATTTGCGGCTTGTCCGGTTCGATCATGGTGATGGCGACTACGAATGGGTCGGAACCTATACGGCCTACTCCGGCAGTTCGATCCGATCCGAACTGCTGCGAACGCGCGATTTCAAAAGCTTCGACCTTGAACCCATCCAGGGGATCGCCGGCAGGAACAAGGGCATGGCCCTGTTTCCCGAACGGGTAGACGGACGCTTTGCCATGGTCGGGCGACAAGACGGCAAGAACCTGTTTCTCCTCCGATCAGATCGGCTGAACGTGTGGGACGACGAGGGCGTGTTGCTGATGGAGCCACGCTATCCCTGGGAGTTCATCCAGATCGGCAATTGCGGTAGCCCGATTCCCATCGACGAGGGCTGGCTGCTGTTCACTCATGGTGTGGGCGCCATGCGCAAGTACTCTCTCGGATGCGCACTTCTCGACCGTGACGATCCCGGCAAGGTTATCGCCCGCACACCGGAGCCCGTACTGACCGCCGAGAATGCGGATCGGTCTGGCTATGTCCCCAATGTGATCTACACCTGCGGAGCGCTGAAGGTCGGCGAGCGGTTGCTCATTCCCTACGGAATTTCCGATAGCACGGTAGGCTTCGCGACGTGCGGGATAGACGCTCTGCTCAGCCTGATGGAATAAAGCAGCAACGATTGAGTCATCCATTTGGAGAGCGAACGGTTGGTTCGCGTGATCCAGGATCGGGTCACGGTCGGCGACAATCGGCTTCATTCCGGTAGCCGACCTCCGACCAGTCATTGCCGTGGAGTGGCGTGATCATCGCGAATTCGGAGGCCGAGATGCGCAGTCGGGCCATCTCGCCGCCGAACACAATAGCTGATGCGGGCACTGCGCGCAGATGCTCTTCCAGGCCGTTCTGCGCTGCACTGGCAATGACGACATGGCGCACCTTCCCGGTACGACATTCCAGCAGCGCCTCGACGGCCTTGCCGATCCGTTTCCCATGGCAATCCTCGAAGCCCATGCCGGCTATCCCGCTCGCGGTGAACAGGGACGGCGCGGAAGAGTGATGGCTGGCGACTTGCGCCGATCGTCCTCCTTGCTCGTATGTGCTCTGTCTGCCGAGCCAGCGCCACACGCCGACCATGTTCACCACGGTCAAAAATCCGTTGGCTGCGATGAGGCTCGTCTGGCCGGTGGATATGCCGAGCATTGTCCAGGCGATCGAGCCCACGGTGAAGACGACAAAGCCTAGTCCGGTGAGGCGCGCGCCGAGGTTGGCTGCGGTCATGACAGCGGCAATCATGGTCGCGAGCGGCGCGACCCATTCGGCGATCTCAGTCAAGCAGGATATCCCGTTGAAAAGGCTCGGTAGGCATCCGACCGGGCGAGACGATAAACCGCTTGAGAAGCCAACGTTGCGCGCAGCGGAAGGTAATCGCATTAATCAATGTTAAGCGCGGGCCATATCCCGGCAACAAGGGGGCGGAGCGCCGGTTCATCGAGAAGGGCCGGGACGAGGCACACGGTCTGCGCCGGTCTCGTTCCCGATCCAATCCAGCTCGAGGATGGCCAGTGGCATACCATTTCGTCTGCAGGTTCACTGACTCTCCCGGACATATGTCCATCTTGTCCGGTGGCCTGGAGGCGTCCACTAGCGTGACAGGAGCATGCATCGATGCACGGCACCGCATGTGATCCTGCTCTGCGCATCGGCATCATCGCGCACCTCAAGTATCCCATAGCCGAACCCTTTGCCGGGGGGCTCGAAATGCACACGCATCTGCTTGCCAGGTCGATGCGGGCGCGCGGGCACATGGTGACCGTGTTTGCCTCATCGCACTCCGAGCCGGGCATCGGTGTGGAGGCGATCTGCTCCGAAACCGCACTCGGTACCGTCGGCACTGCTGAAGCCCGAGATGAGGCGTTCTTCAGAGAGCATCACGCCTATCTTTCTCTGATGAACGACCTTCGTCGCAGGGATTTCGATGTCATCCACAACAACTCGCTGCATTACCTGCCGGTGACGCTGGCGGACACTCTGCCGATGCCCATGGTCACGACGCTGCACACCCCGCCGTTCTGCTGGCTCGAGAGTGGTCTACGGCTGTGTTCGTCACGCAATCATGCGCTTGTGGCGGTCTCGCACTGGGTCGGCAGCTTGTGGGACCATGCGGCGCGTGCTGACGAGGTCATCCTTAATGGTATCGACCTGTCACGCTTCGCCTTCCGTCCCCGTCCCGATCCGGAAGCCTATCTGGTCTGGTATGGGCGGATCGTACCCGAGAAGGGGCTTCACTTCGCCATCGAGGCGGCGCGGCGGATAGGGCTGCCGCTGCGTATTGCCGGGCCGATCCTCGATCAGACCTATTTTGACACGCGAATTGCCGGCCACCTGGATGACGGGACTAGGCATCTGGGGCACCTCGATCATGAGGCGCTGTCACGGCTCGTGGGCGGCGCGCGTGCTTTCCTGTGCACGCCGACCTGGGACGAGCCCTATGGTCTGGTCGTGGCCGAGGCACTGGCCTGCGGTGTTCCGGTGGCGGCATTCGCGCGCGGTGCGATCAGGGAGATCGTTGATTCAAGCTGCGGGGTCCTTGCCGAGCCCGATAATGCCGTGGCGCTGGCGGCGGCAGGCACTGCTGCTCTCGCGCTCGATCGGGTAGCCTGCCGGCGACGCGCGGAAGTGACCTGTGATGCGACGCGGATGGTGGGGCAATACGAGGCTCTCTACCGCCGCCAGATAACAGCAACCGCCGGCATTTTTCCCGTGCGGTGCGACACGAGGGAATACGCCAGTGTCTGAGCTGTGTGTATGCGTGCCCGCGCGCAACGAAGCATGCCGCCTCCCGGTGCTCCTCGACGCGCTTGCCCGGCAGAGCTGGGATTCTCGTTTCACGGTGGCGATCGCGCTCAACAATACTGACGATCGCAGTCGGGAGGCGATCGCCGGTGCCTGTTCGCATCATGCCGGAAAGCTGGATGTGGAGGTGGTGGATGTCCAGTTCCCGCAAGCGCAAGCGCATGCGGGTTCCGCCCGGCGCCTCGCGATGGATACCGGCCTCTCGCTGCTGCACGACAGGGAGAACGGCATCCTCGTCAGCACCGATGCGGATACGCGGCCCCCAGTGGCCTGGCTCGCAAACATCGTCTGCGCGATCGCGCGCGGGGTCGAGATCGTCGGCGGGCGTATCGATATCGACCCGCTCGAGCCGCTGGCCTGCGGGGTCGCTGCGCGCCGCTCCGCCTGGCAACGCTATTGGCGGGCCGTGCGTGCCATTGAGGACGAGATAGACCCCGTGCCTTGGGATCCCGCCCCACGCCACGGCGACCATACCGGCGCATCTCTGGCGATCACGGCCTCGCTGTACAAGGCATGTGGAGGAGTGCCGCCGATATCATCCGGAGAGGACGTGGCCCTAGTACGCGCCGCCTTGGCGTGTGGAGGCAGACTGGCCCATCCGGAAGACGTCTTCACCCTCGTATCGCCGCGGGATGATGGACGGGCGCCAGGCGGCATGGCGGACGAGATGCGTATGCTTGCGGTGGAAGCCGCCGAGGGCGCTACGGCGAGCGCCCCTTGCTTCGACCAGTGGCGGCAGCGGGCGCGCTGGCGCCGGGCCCTGCGCGCCCTGCCTGATGGATCAGCGCGCATCGCGCTGGAAGAGCCCCTGCTGCCGCCGATGGCCCATGACATGATGCTGGAGATCGCGGCGTGAACCAACGGCCAATCGGATACTACGTGCATCACCACGGCGCGGGCCATCTCGCGCGGGCACGGGCGTTGGCGGACGCCTGTCCCTGGCCGGTTGTCCTGATCGGGACTGGCCTCGGCTCACGGGGGATCGACCTGCCGGACGATCGGCTATTACCATCCACAGATGGTCGCTTCGACGGGCGCGATGGCGCCGCCACGAGGCCCGAGGCATTGCATTATGCCCCCCTCGATCATGATGGTGTCCGTAGGCGCACCGCGCGCATCGCCCATTGGATTGCCGAATGCCGGCCTGTCATGATGGTTGTCGATGTGTCGGCGGAGGTGGCGATGCTCGCTCGCCTGGCTTCGGTCCCCGTGGTCTACGTCCGTTTGAACGGGCAGCGAACGGATGCAGCGCATCTTGATGCATTCCGCGGAGCAGAGGCGATACTGGCACCTTATCCGCGTGCGCTCGACGCCGGATGCGTACCTGCCTGGGTGCAGGAAAAGACACGCTTCTTCGCGGGCATCACAACGCGGCCTTGCACGGGGGTAGCCGCGGGCGCACGCATCCTTGTCGTCTCGGGCCGGGGCGGTGAGCCTTTGAACGCGAGCCTCTACGCCGAGGCGGCAAGGGCGTGCCCGCAATGGCGGTGGCGGATCATCGGCCCGGCGCGCCTGCCACCTGCGATACCGCCAAATCTCGAAGTCGCGCAGTGGGTGGAGACGCCTGAACGCGAAATCGCTGAGGCCGATATCGTCGTCGGTGCAGCCGGCGATGGGCTGGTGGGAATGGTCATGGCCGCGAACCGGCCGTTCGTGTGCATTCCCGAGCACCGCCCATATGGCGAGCAGGATGCCACCGCCCTTCGTCTGGGCGAGATCGGTGCGGCTATCGTCTGTCCGGTCGTGCCCCGATCCGACGAGTGGCCAGCTGTCATTGCGAAGGCACTCGCGCTGCCTGAAGCGCCGCGCCTGGCCCTGCATGACGAAGACGGAGCACGCAAGGCCGCCGTGTGGCTTGCCGATCACGCTGCGCAAGCCATGGCTGCGGAAGGTGTGGCGTGAAGTCGCGGGCTGGCCAGGGCTCGGCCGCGGACCCCGTCGCGCGTGCGAGCGCTATCGCGGCGCGCCTTGCTGATCTGGGCGCGCGGTACGACGCCGTGCCGGTGTTTCCCGCCGAAAGCATGCGCTGCCTCGTGCGCGCCGGGTTGCACAAGGACTTTGCGGCGGCGCAGAGTGGCGGAACGCAATTTGCCCACGCGGGCGATCGTCAGTTGGCGCTGATGAATGTGCTGCGGATCGTCGGCCGCGCCGATCTCAGCATCGGTCGCCTTTTCGAAGGGCACGTCAATGCCCTCAGCCTCATCGACAGGTATGGATCGCGGCAGCAAGCACAACGGCTGGCGCACGCGCTCGCGGCGGGACAATTTTACGGTGTCTGGGCCACCGAACCGGCGCCGGGCGTGACTATCACGACCGCTGCCGACGGCCGACACAACCTGCAGGGTACCAAGTCCTTCGCAAGCGGCGCCGGAGGGATTGAGTGGGCGCTGGTGACGGCAAGACCGGAGGAAGGGGAACGCCGGCTCGTTATCGTCGCGGCCGACGAAGCCATGCGTACCGACCTGTCTCACTGGCGCGCCAGAGGTATGCGAGCGACCGGTAGCGGGCACTACGACCTGACCGGCATGGCGATCGACAACGCCGCGCTTCTGGGGGCACCCGGCGACTACGATTGTGAGCCCCTATTTACTGCGGGGGCTTGGCGTTTCGCCGCAGTGCAGCTCGGCGGTATCGAGGCACTGGTGGGCGAGGTGCGCGAGGCGATGCGACAGGGGGGTGCCGATGATCCGATCAAGCGTGCCATGTTCGCACGATGCGTTGAAGCCTGGCGGACGGCGTTCCTGTGGGTGCGTGAATGTGCCGGGCGCGCTGTGAGCGAAGAACACGAGGCGGCAGCCTTCGCCCTCATGACGCGCGGCGTGGTGGAACGCGCCGGCCTTGATGTGATGGAGTTGGCAGCTCGTATCGTGGGCACCCGTAGCGCGATGGATGGCCAGCGCATCGACAAGGTCATTCGCGATCTTTCGCTTTACCTGCGCCAGGCGGCTCCCGACCATGCGCGTGACCAAGCCGCACTGGCATGGCTGGAGAAGGATGTATGGGGCGATGGGGAGGCCTTGTGGTGAGGACGGCAAGGGCTTCGGCACAAATGGCCGCGCGGCCCTGGCGCGGGCGGCGATGGCTGGTGCTGGCGCCGCATCCAGACGACGAGACGCTTGGGGCAGGCGCACTGATTGCGCAGAGCTGCCGCTCGAGAACATTCGCCGGGCTCGTTTACCTGACTGACGGCTCAGGCTCTCACCCCGCAACCTGGGGCAGGCCGCGGCGTCTGGTCGCCGTTCGTGCTCGCGAGGGCGCACTGGCCCTGGCGCGCCTGACAGGCTCGCGCCAATGGACGCCCGTTCACTTGGGCTGGAAGGACGCTCATCCGTTCACCTGCGGCAGCGCCGGGTTTGAACGGGGTGTCAGGAAAGTCTCGGTGCTGTGTCGAAGGAGCCTGGTCGATGCAATCGCGGTTACAGCCGCTCACGAACCGCACTGTGACCATTCGGCGGCCGCAGAGCTCGCCTATGCAGTGAAGGCGAGGTTAGGGGGGCGCCTCGTCGTTGCCGAATACTGCATCTGGGCCGACGCGCCTAAGCGCCGGTTCCATGCGCTACGCACTGCCCCCATGCGCCAGGGTCTGCGCCGGTGGGCGCTTTCCTCACACCGCAGTCAATTGAGCGGCGCATATGGCCGCGGCTTCCGGCTGTCGCGCCATCGCATGCGTCCGACACCGCACGACACGTTCTACGTCAGGAGAACTGCATGAACCGCCCCCTGACCAGCCTTTCGCCGGACTACTTCGAGAGGATGTTCCAGGGATCGCAAGACCCGTGGAACCTCGAAAGCAGCGCGTACGAAGCCGCCAAGTATCGGGCGACTGTCGCCGCGCTCGAAACGCGGCGATTTGCAAGAGCATTGGAAGTCGGATGCGCCAGAGGCGTTCTCACCCGGCAGCTCGCCCCGCACTGCGACGCGCTTCTCGCCATAGACGTGAGTGGAACCGCGTTGAAGGCCGCGCGCGAGCGATGCGCGGATCTGCGCCACGTCCTGTTTGCGAACATGGTGTTCCCCAAGTTCGCTCCCGCCACACGCTTCGATCTCCTAATTCTGTCCGAAGTGGTTTACTACTGGGACGACAGCGACATACGCGCAGCGGGCGATTGGATCGCACGCCACCTTCTTCCGGGAGGATACCTGCTGCTCGTTCACTGGACGGGGACGACCGACTATCCGCAGACCGGCGACGGCGCGGTGTGCAAACTCCGCAGCGCACTTGGCAGCATCGTCAATGTCGTCACCGCCTGTCGCGAGGCAGCCTATCGCCTCGACCTCTGGTGCAGACCGTCATGATGATCAGTGTCCTGACCATCGTCAAGAATCGGCATCAGCACCTTGAGCAGCTGGTCGAGGGCCTGCGGCGAAGTTCGGTTTCTCCGGGTGAACTCATCATTGTCGACATGGGGAGCACACCGCAGATCGAGCAACCGGAGCTCGCGTGCGAGGTGCGGGTGGTTCGTCTCGAAACCGCGGGATTGCCGCTTGCGGCAGCGCGCAACCTCGCCGCATCTCGCGCGAAAGGCGACCGGCTGCTGTTTCTGGATGTTGACTGCATTCCCATGCAGGATCTTGTCGGCGCGATGGACGGCGCACTAGCCATGCATGATGCGATGATCTGCGCCCAAGTCCGCTATCTTGGCCCCGACGAGGGGAGGGGCGTCTGGAGCGAGAAAGCACTGATCAACGCATCGCGCCTTCACCCGGATCGCGAATTTCCGGGCGCAGGCTTCGCCAGGATCGACAATCCCGGGCTGTTCTGGTCGCTCGTATTCGGAATCAGGCGGACGACATTCGCGAAGCTAGGTGGCTTCGATGAGGCATTCACCGGTTATGGCGGCGAGGATACCGATCTCGGCTTCCGGGCACGGTCGATGCAGGTACCGCTCTTGTTCACTGCTCAAGGTGGCGCTTTCCATCAGCATCATCCGACCTTCTCGCCCCCTTTGCCGCATCTGGAAGACGTGGTCCGCAATGCCGCGCTGTTTCGCCAGCGCTGGGGTATCTGGCCAATGGCGGGATGGCTCGACGAGTTTGAAACGATGGGGCTGATTGAACGATCGCCTGACCAGATCCGCATCCTGCGCCTTCCGAGCGCAGAAGAAGTGGAGGCGGCGTGCTGTCATTAAGGGCAAAACAATACCCCCGCCGAAGCGGGGGTATCTACAGGATTACTTTGTCCCGGTTCCGGGCTCCGACGTCTTGGGCGGCTTGCCGTCCTCGATCCGGCCCTCGTTGCGCAGATCGCGCCCTTCCTGTGCCTTCTTCTGGCTCTCGGGCGACTTGCCGTGCTCGTTCATCTCTTCCTTGACGTAGCCGGCGGCCTCCTTGGCCTTGCCTTCAATGCTCATGATCTTCTCCTCTTCCGATGACAGCTGTGCCTGCACCATGAAGCGCGCACGGCCCCGGGAAGGTTCCCGGCCCATCTCCTGGCTGGTTCGTGTACATGATTGAATTACCTGGATTAAACCCGGCCAATTAACATTGATTATGACGATTTGTGGCGCCGGTGGGATCACCGCCGTGGCTTACCGGTTCTATGAGCATCCGACCTGCCTTTTGGAGACAGTACGGAAATGTTCATGGACCGCCTTCTTGCAAACCGTCGCGGCGTCAACCTGACCGACGCCGAACGCGCTTTGCTTGAAGGAACGATCAGCGAGGTGCGCACCATCGAGGCGCGCCAGACCATCATTCACGCCGAGACGAAAGTCGATGTCAGCACGATGCTGATCGAAGGCATCATGTCGCGCTACATCGACGATCGCCGTGGACTGCGACAGCTCGTGGCCGTCCATGTTCCGGGCGAATTCGTGGACCTGCATGCCTTTCCCATGCGCAGGCTCGATCATAGCGTCGGTACGCTGACGGCCGCCACCGTTGCGATCGTGCCCCATGCCGCACTTAAGGACGTGATCGATCCGCGGCCCGAACTTGCGCGCAAGCTGTGGTTTTCGACGCTCATTGATGCGGCCATGCACCGGGCCTGGCTGTTTCGAGTGGGGCGTCTCGACGCGGTCGGCCGCGTGGCCCATTTCATCTGCGAGATGAACGCCAGGCTGCAGGCCGTTGGCCTGTCGGATGGGCATCGCTTCGCGCTCTCGCTGACGCAAGCGGACATCGCTGAAATCTGCGGGCTGACGACCGTTCACACCAATCGCGTGCTGCGCCAGTTGCGTGAAGCGGGATTATGCCAGATGCGCGCATCGCTGGTGGAGATTCTCGACCCCGCCCAGCTTGTCCGGCGGGCGGACTTCGATCCGCGCTACCTCTATCTGGACCCGGTCGCACCGACGTAATACAGGAGCTAGATCATGACGCCGTACCCTCCTATGCAGCCATATGACGAACCCGGGGTTGCCAGTGTTGAGGACGGCCATGTCGTGCTCGATGGGCCTGACGGCATCGCCATAACCCTGACCCCCGAAGCGGCAATCGCAACCGGTGAAAGCCTGGCACGGGCGGGACGCGAAGCCTTGAAGCAGGGCAGCGCCGGATCATCGACGCGCGATTGATAATTGTTATGACGACAATGCGCCTCCAAGCATTGTTCACTTTTGTCCACTCGCCTACGTTCGCCTGAGCAGAAGAGCTGAGAAGGTGCGATGCTGTCGGCATCGCGATATGGCTTGCGGACGCTGGAGGCTGGGTGTTTTGGTCCGATCTTGACACCGGAGCTTGGCTCAAGGCGGTGGTCGAAAACTCCAGTGACGCGATCCTCAGCAAGACCCTGGATGGCATCATAACCAGCTGGAATGCAGGCGCTGAGAGACTCTTCGGGTTCACTGCAGATCAGGCGATCGGCCAGCCGATCACGATCATCATCCCGGACGATCGGCTTGACGAGGAAGCCGCCATCATCACCAGGCTGCGCGCCGGTGAACGGATCGAGCACCTCGAAACCGAACGGCGCCGCCGCGACGGCGAAATCATCCTCATAGAAGTCACGATCTCGCCGGTACGTGACGGGAACGGCACCATCATCGGTGCGTCCAAGATTGCGCGGGCTATCGGCGAGCGCGTGCGGTACGCGCAGGAGCAGGACTTGCTTCTGCGAGAGATGCAGCACCGTATCAAGAACCTCCTTGCGACGATTCAGGCGCTTGTCGAAATCGGACCGCGGCAAGGGACCGTCGATGCATTTGTGTCGGATCTGAGCAGCCGCATCGCCGCGCTGGGCGCCGCGCAGAGCCTTGTGCTGCTCTCGATCGGATCCGAGAAGTCTCAAACGGAAGCATCGCTGGGCGGACTGATCGAAACGGTGCTCGCTCCCTACAGGGACGCCGAGCGGATACGGTTGACCTCCAGCGACGCCCACGTCGGACCGCGCAGCGTCACGTCGCTCGCCTTGCTGTTTCACGAACTGGCCACCAACGCGGTCAAGTACGGCGGCTTGTCGAGGCCTGGGGGGACGCTTGTCGTGGACCTGGAGGAGGACGCAGATCACGTGACGATCCTATGGCGTGAGCAGGGCGGGAAACGAGACGAGGAGCGCAAGGGGTTCGGAACGCAGCTCGTGAGCGCTGCCATCCGCGGCCTTGAGGGTTCGATAACCGTGGGCTGGCGCGGCAAGGAACGCCTCGTCGCCATCAGGATCCCGCTATACGCGATCGCGAGATGAATACGCGTGATGAAGCTGTGAGTGAACTTCTGCCGTCATGCGCGGTATTCGCCGGTCAGAAGCTTGCCTGCTCGCGCTTTTCCGGTCGAATGTAGATCGAGGTTATCCGGGGTGAGAGTGCTCTCATCTGAGCCTCGATATCCTCGATCAGCGTCTCCGCTTTGCCCATCGGCAGATCGTCGGCAAAATCGGCACTGGCTGCTACGAAAACGAAATCGGGGCCGGTGTGCACAGTCCGTACGTGATTGACCCAGGTGATGTCGGGGTTCGCTTCCATCACTGCGCGCAGCGCGGCAATCAGCGTCGGATCGGCTGCCTCACCGATCAGCAGCCCCTTGGATTCTCGAGCCAGGACCACTGCAACTGCGGCAAGAACCAGCCCTATCAGGACCGAAGCAGCGCCATCGATGCGCGGGTCCTCGAAATGTCCGCTGGCCCAGATGCCCAGAGCCGCGATGACAAGGCCGATGAGCGCTGCGCTGTCCTCGAACAGGACTATGAAGCCCGGCGGATCCTTCGACCGGCGCACCGCCTGCCACCAGCTCTGCCCAGCGCGCGCCGCGTTGAACTCCCGGGCGGCGATGGCCCAGGATGCGCCTTCCATCAGGAAGCCGATGCCAAGAACGACGAAGCTCAGTGTCGGATCCGAGATCGGATGCGGGTTGCGGATATGGGCCAGACCTTCGTAGATGGAGATGCCGGCACCGCCCGCGAAGATGAGGATAGCCACGACAAAGGCCCAGAAATAGAGCTCGCGCCCATAGCCGAAGGGATGGGCCGCGTCGGGCGGACGGCGGCCCTGCTTCTGTCCGTAGAGCAGCAGCAACTGGTTGCCGCTGTCGACAAGCGAATGGACGCCTTCTGTCGCCATGGCCGATGAGCCGCCAATCGCCGCAGCCACGAACTTGGCGATGGCGATCCCGATGTTGGCGGCGAGCGCCCCGAACAGGACGATGTTATCCCGAAAGTGGCCGGTCTTCTCAGCCATGGCCTATCGGCCCGATGGCAGGGCATAGGCGATCACCTGGTCGCCTATGGGCGTCTCCATGAAATGATGGCCGCCCGGCGCTATCACCAGATACTGTCGGCCATTGACCATGTAGGTCATCGGGGTCGCCTGCCCGCCGGCGGGGAGAACATCCTTCCACAGGACCTTGCCTGTCTTCAGGTCGATCGCGCGGATCAGATTGTCGGTCGCCGCAGCGACGAAGATGATGCCGCCGGCGGTCACCACCGAGCCGCCGTTGTTGGGCGTGCCGATCGTCCATGGCAGCATCGAAGGGATGCCGAAAGGACCGTTGGTGCGGGCCTCGCCCAGCGGCTTGTCCCAGATCGTCCTGCCCGTTGCCATGTCGATGGCGCGGATGCCGCCGTAGGGGGGCTGCTTGCACAGCATGCCCGTCAGCGGCAGCCGCCAGCCGGCGTTCACGTCAATCGCGTAAGGCGTATGGGCCTGCGGATCGCCGGCACCTTCGGCGCCGCCGATCTCTCCGCGTGCCTGATCGCGCGGTGCCCAGCCTTTACGGTTTGCCTCGGCACGGGGGACAAGACGAACGTAATTGGGCATGTCGTTATAGTTGGCGACAATCACCCCGCGGCGCGGATCGACTGCGATCCCGCCCCAGTCGGTGCCGCCGTTGTAACCGGGATACTCGATAGAGCGACGGTCGCTTTCCGGCGGAGTGAAGAAGCCCTCGTAGCTCGCCTTGCGAAACTGGATGCGGCAGATCATCTGGTCGATCGGCGACATGCCCCACATGTCGCGCTCGGTGAGGTCGGGCCTGCGCAGCGTATGCCACAACGACACGCGCTGCGTGGCCGCGCGTTGTTCGGGTTCCACACCACCGCCGGGCGCGTTGATGGTGCCAACAGGGGTGAGGGGGCGACCCGTGCGCCGGTCGAGAACGTAGATGTCGCCCTGCTTGGACGGCAGCACCAGGGCGGGGGTGCCGTTGTAGTCCACGAGGCTGGCCTGCGCGCCGAAATCATAGTCCCACACGTCGTCGCGTACCGCCTGGAACTTCCAGCGCGGTTTGCCGGTGGTGACATCGAGCGCCACGAGTGAAGTCGCGAAGTCGCGCTCCTGCGGGCGGCGAAGGCTGGAGTAATAGTCCGCCGCCGCATTGCCCATCGGCAGGTAGACGAGGCCAAGCTGTTCATCACCGCTGGCGATCGTCCACATGTTGGGGGTGCCGCGCGCCCAACTCTGGCCCTGCGGCGGATAGCCGTTCCAGTCTGGGTGCATCATGTCCCATGCCCAGCGCAGCTTGCCCGTTACGGCATCATAGCCGCGGATCACGCCTGAAGGCGCCCAGCGGTCCTGCCCGTCGAGCACCTGATGCCCGGTGACGACCACGCCGCGCACGATCGTCGGAGGCGAGTTGATCGAGACGTAGCCCGGAGGAGTGCTGCCCATGCCGATCTTGGTATCGACCTCGCCATTGGTCCCGAAGGCCGCGCAGCGCGCTCCGGTTCGCGCGTCGATGGCGAAGAGGCGCGCATCGAGGGTACCGTAGACGATGCGCTGCGCACAGGCCTGCTCCGGCGGGGCACCGGGCACCACGAAATAGCTCACGCCGCGACAGGCGGCCGTATACGGGATCGCCTCATCCGACACTTTGGGGTCGAACTCCCAGCGCCGCTTGCCGGTCGCGGGATCGAGTGCGATCACCCTGTTCTTGGGCGTGCAGACGTAGAGCGTGTTGCCGACCTTGAGCGGGGTATTCTCCCCGCCGTAGGTCTTGGCGATCTCGGGCGACGAGGGCATGTCGCCGGTATGCACCAGCCAGACGCGCTTAAGGTCCTTCACATTGTCCGGCGTGATCTGACCGAGCGGCGAGAACCGGCGCGCAGCATCCGTGCCGCCATACGCCGGCCAGTCGTCGCCGACTTGGGCAAGGGAAGGATCGCTCATCTCGAAGCGCAGACCAGGAGGGTCCTCGACCGGGCCGGTATCGGCCATGCGCGCGAAGATCAGACCCGATATCGTCGTCAGCACCAAGGCGGCCGCGCTGGTGCCGAGCGCCACCTTCCAGCGGTTTGGACGAACGGAGAGAGTGGGCATGACCAGCAGGGTTGCCACCAGCAGCACCAGCGGGGCCACGACGCGCGGAACCAGGGCCCAGTTGTTGGCGCCGACCTCCGCGAAAGCCCAGATCACGGTCAGCACGAAAATTGCGCAATAGAGCCATCCGCCCAGCATGTTGCGCCGGATCAGCAGTACGCCGGAGGCAAGCATGGCCATGCCGGTGAGGACGTAATAGGCCGATCCCCCCAGAACTGCGAGCCAGATACCGCCGATCGCAAGAACCATTCCGAGGACGGCTATGATGCCGCCCAGGACGACGGGCGCTACGGGGCGGGGGGCCATGCGCTCGAGGTTCGGCGGGTTCATCGATTACACTCCGGAAACATTTGGTCGGGCGTCTGGTGAATGGCTCGGTGCGCCGAATGTTCCTTGGAATGCCGTGACTTGAGGGAGTCGGTCCAGTTTCTTCCCGCCAGATCGGGCCCGATCTCAGCCAGTCGCCTTGGCAACGTCCTGGCAAGACTGAGCGACGCAGGGACGAGGCGGCCTGGTCCATGTGCACATGCACAGTACCCTTCCGGCTCGTCATGCTCGGCCAGCATGCGAAGGATGGCTGGAGCCGCTTTGAGCTCACGCTCTACACCCGCCATTCGGTCCAGCGAACCCTACCCGCCGGTGGGGCCGTCATCGCTCCGGGGTTTCGCCGGATCGTACATGCCGGCGCCCTCTTAGACCGTCGGTTCGTGCATCGGGCAGCCATTGGCGGCCGCCCGGAAGTCGGCGGAATGCCGATAGGCACCGCGCCGCGCCCGGTTGACGCCTCCGAGCGGGCGGTGCGCGGCAAGACCGGTCCATACCGAGAACCGCATGTTTTCGTCCACTGCACGTACCCGTTCGGTATCCCAGCTGTCCTGGCGAGGAACACGCAGGCGGGCGACCTCGATGAAAGGCGCGTTGTCCTCCCTCCACTCGACCGAGGCATCTTCGATGGGCGGACAATCGGCGTTGCGGCGCAATTGCACCTCAAATGCCCATTCGGCGTCGATACCTGCCATGTCTTCGCGCACGGCATCAGGCTGCGCTCTGGTCTGGATTCTCGTGCCGGCAAGTCGCGCTAGGGCGCTGCTGACAGGCCGCAGTCGGAACTTGGCAACATATTGGCCGTAGCGAAACGGCGTGACGCTGAAATATGTCTCTCCCAGCGGATCGACCTGCGGCGCACCGCCAAGCCCTGCGAGCGCGGTACTCTCCAATCCCACCGCGCCAAGTGCCGCATTGACGGCCTGCAGGACCTTGGAAGCCGCGATCTTGGCAGCCTCCGCCCGATCGGTTGTCTTGGCGAGCAGATTGAGGCTTCTGGCAAACGTCTTCGCATCCGACGCGGTGAAGATCGGGCCATTGACCATGACGAAGTCCTGCGTCGAGCCCTGGGCGTCTTCGAGGCGCTTGCCCGTCACGTCGAGCACCTTGAGCGCCAAACCGCGCGGCAGAGCGATGGCATCATCGAGGATGTCGCCGGGATTGGTAGAGATGCGCAGATAAGCCCGATGGCTGCCTGGCGTCGCGAAGAGCCCCTGCGCCAGTTCGGGGCGCAGGTCGGATGCAACAACGAACACACCTTCCAGGATCCCGTGCGCGTTGGCATGGACCGCGCGCACGGCACGACCATCAAATTGCTTGGCCCGACATGACACGCATTTCCACGATGCGCGATGAGTCGGGGCAAGAATTTCACTTTACAGCATGATGCCGAATGACCGGCACCGACAGGCGTCACCTGTGCGTTTGGCTAATTTCCCGGCTGGCCAGATAGATAAGCGGCGTGCCCTACCAACTACGCGGCACGAAGCATCGCGACTATGAAGCGCGTGAGCGCGTCAGCCGTGCGAACAGCCCTGGAGTCAGGCTTCGCACCTGCCGGACTTCTTCTGTAACCGATTTGACCTCATCGAGATAGGCAGATAGCCGGATCTCGCCAATCTTTTCAGCATGCACACAAACATTGTCCGCCAGGCTCGCAGCCATATGCTCGACTTCGTCCTGCGGCGTTCGCGCCAATGCAAAGGCAATCATGTCATGCAGCGCGTAATGGGCACCTTCCAGTTCAAGGACTGCATGCTCGAGGTCTTCCAGTTTCTTGTGGGCATTACTGATCATATTGCGACGATACTCGGCTTTTGCGACCCGGTTGTTCTGCGGCGGCGCCTACAACCGATTACATACCGCTGCAATTGATCCATTTGGTATGCTTCATTCAGTTCGTCGCATTTTTCCAGGACGGATCAGGCTTTCAAATCGCGACCGAAGCACCAGTCGCATCTGACAAGCGTGAAATAAAGCCAGCTTGCTGACTCCGACCGTACAGAAATCGTCTGCCAGAATGCTGAGACCTCGAGGAAACAGTCGGGCGGGAATTGAACCCGCCGGCTACGCCGCCATGTGCCTCGGTGGAAGGGACACACATCTCGAATCGCCCCACGCAACAGTGGCTCATTTCGATCGTAGCATCGTATTACCAGGATACGTAGGGCTGTCTTTTTCGAAAGCCGTCAATGAGGTTCTGGGCGTGGCGCAGACCGGCGTCGTCGAATGGACCCTTGGCGTACACCAGGGCCTCCCAGTTGGCGGCTCCATCCGCCAGAGTTGGCGGATATGGGCCATCAATCCGGTAGCCCGGAATTTTCCCCTCGAGCGTGTCGAGGTGTTCGCGAAGGGCCGTAAGGCTGAGTGTGGTCTGCATGCTGCAACATAGAAAGCCCGGCGCCTCCAATGGCTGCACCGCGAGCGGCCATCCGGCTGATAAATTGAAGAAAGACGAAGAAGAGCAGCCTCAATAGCCCATCTAAAAGCACTCGCGCGTTAAAGCGGCAGCGACCTTGAGGCGTTTGCCAGCGTCAATCCTCGGCCAGACGCCACTTTTACTGACCGGGCAGATGAGGAGATGCTTGGCCCTACCGACCAACATTCAGGGCTTGCCACTAGCCATGTCAGTTGGGCCGGGTGGATGGAACGCGCTTAAAGGGCGCGAAAAATGTCGAACCCGAGCTCTTTGGCGACGCTTCGAATGACATCTTCGATCTGATGTGGAAGCAGGGGCCCAAATCCATTTCTGGCATATTCCTGACTGAGACGAGTGGTTTCCGGAATGACGCTGTCGTCGCGATTTGCGAGGTCTTCACGAACTCTTCCTCTGAGGCGTTCGAGTTCCGTCATGTGTTCATACCTTTTTTCCTCGGCCCAATTTGGTCAATGTCCGGATACAAGCAATTCGTCATGTATGCGGTAGCATCGGTTGGCATGCCCGAGTTTAGCGACTTGATGTTCCATGCCCATTACCGCGCCATTGCCGCGACGACATCAGACGTCTTGAGTTACCTGGAGATTTTCCGTCATTAAAGTTCCATTTGTCCGCCGCTGGATTGGTACTGAAGCCACTTTCAATCGGACAGTTCCAGTTCAGACCAAATGAATATCACCCTGATCTTCGCCGTCCCAGTAATGAATGCGGCTTCCTGTTATTCTGATAAGGACGAGTCCGGGGGTATCGATTCCGTCAGGCCACCATCGTTCGAGATCTTTGGTCCAGTGTTTTTCGAACTCCGCGTGATCGCGAAGGAGTTCGGCGACACCTTCTACATGGATGAAGAGAGGACGCATGCCGAGAAAGCCCGCCTCGCCCTGATAGCTGAGGCCGACATTGGGATTGTTAGCAATATCTCCGACCATCCGTGTGCTTCCGTCAGCAAAGAACCACGCATCACCGTCGAATCCGACCTCTCGATTGTTGCTCATCGGGCGGCCTGAGATGGCCTTGCCTTCCGTTTGAGAAATCAACATCGCGAAATCGATGTCGCGCATCTTCTTGGAAAGTTCCGGCAGTGTTCTGGGCATTTTCCATCTCCTCGAGGCATCAACGCCGATAACCGAAGAGTGGCTCCCCGATCTGTAAGGTGATTTCACAAAGCGCTGCTGATTTCCACTGCTGGCCAGAATGAGAGATTCGGCTTTTCATCGGCCCGGGTTAACCCAGCCCATGAAGCAAATTCGGCCTGCATCATGAACCCTTAGGGATATATGAGGTCGGGTCTCGTTGAAGTCCGTCCGCCACGCCTCGATCTTGCTCCTGCCGTCGTCCAAAGACAAAAACTGCTGCGTGTTCGGGCACTCATCGCGCAACCGGCCGTTGAAGCTTTCGACGAAGACGTAGTCCGCAGGCTTTCCGGACCTGCTGAAGTGCAGCGTGAATCGGTTGATGTAGGCCTAATGGCCGCGCCTCCGAGAGATAGATTCAGGGCCATCGTCCGCTTTGAACGTGGCAGGAGCGCGCCCGCGATCGAACAACAGGCGATCCACGACGGGCACTACCTACTCGCCCTTGATCTCATGGTCGACATGGATAGCACGCCTCGCGGGTGTAGGCATCAATGATGGTCAAGGCGCGGAAGTGCTTACCGTTGAACAGGGCATCGGACACGCAGGCCATCGCCCAGACTTCGTTCCTGTGCGAGGGCAGCGGCCGGTCTACCCATCGGGCGGCCACGATAATGGTGGTGAATCCGTTTCACGTTGATTGGCCAGCCTTAGTGCCGAAGCAGTACATGGATACGGCGATAGCCATATCGTACACGGATCGCCGCGATCTATTCGATCCTGTTTCTGGGCGGCGCTAGGTCGATCCGGATCGACTGGTAGCGGTTCGTCTTGCGATCAAAAACGGAGAAGCGCGCAGCGACGCCGCTCGCTCGCCCAATAACGATCCGGTATCCAGTAAGCGATCTACGAAGCAGACTGGGCGCTAGGCTTTTGCCAGCAGCTCCTGGAGTATGGCCTTGTCGAGCGAAAGGTAGGCTACAAGCCGTTTCAGCTTCTCTTCTCCCAGTCGACGCATCTTGCGCAGCTTCAACGGCTCCATGCCACCGTATAGCTGCTGCCAATGGTAGTACGTCAGCTCCGGCACGCCCACTTCCGGTATACCTCGGCGACAGGCGTGCCGACGTCCGCTTGTCGCAGCGCGAACGCAATTCGCTCGCTCGCGGACTTCGACTTTTTGATGCAAAGCCTTCAGCTCAAATCAGCTCCGATTTTCCATATTCCCCTCCTTTCCGCTGAAGGCATTCTTCAGGACGGGGTCACCATAGGTATGGTTTAGCTGCATTCGCAGCGTCTACAATGGCGCGTCTCACAGTCCGTCCAGATTTCGGCGTGAGACAACGACGGTCCGTAACGCAATCCGCAATGCAGCTTTGTACCAATCGTGTAGTTAACCTTTTGGTAAGGTGAAGACGTCATCAGCCCGCCTCCCAGCCGTTCGCGGGTGGCGAAACTAGCTATCACCTCGGAAAAATTTTTGGAGCCATGACCGACTCCGCACTTGGCCTGTGAGGGATGGCTTAATAGGAGCCTTGATGACTGCGTTGCAACCTACGAAGCCCGAAATTTGGATTGGGCTTGATACCGGCGTCGCATCGACTGCCCTCTGTGCCGTCGATTGTACCGGCAAAGTCCTTATTCAGCAGGCACTTCAGACGAAAGCTTCGAAGATAAACGACTTCCTCATCGAGCACTTCCCCTCTGGTGTCACCGCAATCGGTATGGAATCCTGCTCGACTAGCCTTCAGGTCGTGAAGGGCCTCCGGGCATCCGGTTATGACGCCAACGCCTACGACACATTCGCCGTACGGCGTTTCCTTGAACTGAGGAAAAACAAGACCGACAAGAATGACGCACGGGGCATAGCCGAAGTGGCGCGTCTAGGACGCGGATTCCTCATTGAAGTCCATATCAAGAGTAACGAATGCTATGCTACGCGGTCCAAATTGGTGGCACGGCACAATATGGTCCGGCAGCGTGTATCGACTGAGCTACTGATAAAATCGATGCTCCGGGTTTATGGCACAAGGATTAAGGAGCGGACCCATAACGCAGCCCGCTTCAAGTTCCATGTCGAACGTGCCATTGAGGAGGTCAGAGCCGAAACAGGCCATGATCTTACCCACCAAATGAAACCGCTACTTGAGCTATCGTTGAAGCTCAGGACTGAAATCTTGAATTTGGAAAATGAACTCGAAGATTTCGCAATCTCCAATGATCTTTGTAGGCGCTTCACCGAAATACCCGGCGTCAGCAAGATCACGGCAGTCTCATTCTTCACAGCGATCGAGGATCCGACCCGCTTTCGTCGTTCTACCGACGTGGCCGCATATCTGGGGCTAACGCCCAAGGTTTTCGAGAGCGGCGACAGTAAGCGGCCTCGCCGCATCACGAAGGCGGGTAATCCCATGACGCGCATGCATCTGGTCAGCGCCGCAACCGTGATGCTCGCCGTCGCCAAGAAGCACGATACGGCACTCAGGCGCTGGGGATTGGATCGCGCCGATGCAATTGGGTTTTCCAAGGCCCGCGTTGCCGTTGCCCGGAAACTCGCAGTCATCATGCTGAACATGTGGCGCAGTGGGCGCTCGTACGAAGCTTTTCCTGAAGCGCACAATCCCGAACCTCTACCAGTTGCAGCCTGACCGGCTGTAGGCGCGGCACCCCGTTGGGCAATATAAGGCAGCAATGACCTTGGACCAGATTCAGAGGGGGCCGCGCCATAACCGTATGTCGGGAACACCCAGAGCGTTGTCACTCACTTAACTAGAGCGCGCCCTCTGTTAGAAGGGCGATCAACGTCGGATCTGGGGCGGAAGCCGACAAGCCAGGTTTGGCTGATTGGGGGGGGGGCTGAAGCGACTTAAGCTTTAAATTGTAGCATTCCCTTTGACGTGATGTGATGGACGACCTCCGCACCAGCGTCTTTCAATTACCCACAAGTGGTTCGGCGGCGAGCTCGACCCCAAGTCGGATGTCCATGAGTCGGGTCCAACCTCGCCACATGATCATGTTGCCGGGCGGCGGATCGTGTCTTCGACCGAGATAGCCGCCCAAGCGCGCGATCTCAGTCAGGTACGATGAAATCGGCGGCGCGCTTGCAGTCATTCTCCCGGCGCGGGCGGCAATTCGGTCAATGAGCTCGATCTCGGTGGCTGTCAGTGCAGACCCGGGATCATCATCGGGGCGCGCTCTATTCAGCATCGTGAGCCAGAAGATTCGCCAGCCCAGAATGCAGAATAGGGCTAACAGGTTGACCAGTCGCTCGGCTGCGCGCAGCTTGAGCTTCTCGGCGTTGAAGCCTGACTTGAGGATCTTGAAGAACAGCTCGATCTTCCATCTCATCGAGTACCAGGCGATTTTCTCGATCGCCTCCGCGGCCGTTCCGACAGGAAGATCGGTGAGCAGCTTCCAGTCAATCGGTTTGCGCCCTTCGGGAGGGTCGACTTCCACGGCGTGGATCACGGTCAAGCTGAGTGGTGGGTAGCGCCGCGCTTTGCCAATGGGCGGCAGAACGCCGATGCGCTTGTACTTCAGGGCCAGTTTCACGCGGCTACCGTCGGCGATCTCAAACTGGTGATGTCCCTCGACAGCGACCTCGGCCATCTCGGCCGACACGGTGTGCTTGCCGTCGCCGGCCAGACGATCAACGCAAGTGCGGACGACAAAGTGGGTCCCGAGCTCCTGCGTCGCGCAGTAGAATTCATAGATGTCGTTCTCGCGATCGCCGACGTGAACGATGCGGGCGGGATCCCCTCCGAGCAATGCCGTCGAGCCGCGCATATTCTCGAGCCAGCGAATGCTTTCTTTTGTCTCGATCGGCACGCGGGTCTGGTTGACCTTGCGTTTGAGCGCCAGCAGCCCTTTGAATTGCGCACGGCTCCAGAAGCGGGCAGCCGTCAAGCCGAGGGGAAGCCCTTCAAGCGTGATGGCCAGACTGGCATGCATCATCACGCCGCACAGCTTGTGCTGACGCCAGCGGCCTTCCTTGTCGCGCCCGCTGTTCACATGCTTGGTGTAGCCGATGCTATCTGGTGCTGATCGCTGGTAGACGAATTCTGTGGTGTCCTGCAGCACCAGCAGGGTGCCATCGCAGCTGGCTGCACGACGCGCTGTCGCTTGGAAATGGCCAGCCAGAATGTGCTCTTCGGTGACCGAGCTGTTCGACAAGAAGCGGTACGCCGCTTTGGTGTTTGCCCAGTCTTCGCACGCCAACGGCAGCGGCTGACCTGTTGCGCTGTCCAAGCAGCACAACAGTTTGCGCAGCCGATTACCAAGCCGAGCATCGCCGAACCCGGTGTTGTCTATTTCTCCGTCGATCCAGGTCTCACCTTCATCTCCGTCGTTCGCCATGGCACGCACCCCGCAGGTTCCGTGCCTGAGCAGGAATCACAGCCGAGTCAGGGGCTTCAAACGTAATGCGCTGACGGGAATCACGCGTGCGACCACTTGTGGGTAATTGAAAGTTTCACCGGATGGCTACGGCGGGATCGCCATCTATCTCGACGAAGGGTCGCGTTATGTGACCGTGCGCGAAAACGTAATCGACAAGATCGGTGGTGTTTGGCTCAATCTCAATCCGCAGTCGCATATCGCGCCCCGGCGCACGGCCATGGACAAGTCGGCAATGGGCAACTGGTACAACAGCGGTCGGCTCAATGGTGAATGGAGCGACTACCTGAACAATACGATCCGGGACAATACCTCTGTGAAGGAGGATAGCTGGCCCGCGACCGCGCGCGGAATCATTTCCGCCAGCGGCGCGGGAAACAACTGCGGTTCGCACCATTGACCACTTTGCGATGGACGCAGCCGTACACGGCAGCGGCGGGGGGCGCTTGCCATGCCGCATTTCTGGTGCAGGGAGCTTTGGGCAGGACGAAAGGTGATCGGCAATGGAAAAGAGGAGTATCGCTTGCGATGCGACGTGAGAGTGATGCAAGGTAACGGCAAAGTGCATATGGATGACGGCGGCGTTCATGCAGGTGAACCGGAGGTGCCGGATTTTTCCATCCTGACGCCTACGCAGATCAAGGTTCTTCGCTGCGTCTGTTCGGGCCTCTCTAATCGACAGATTGCGCAGGAACTGGGCATTGCCGAAGGGACGGTGAAAGTCCACATTTCCGCCCTCATGCGTCGTCTCAAGGTGCGCAATCGTACCCAGGTCGCGATCGTCGGTAGCCGGATCGGGTCCGCCGATAGACGGCACAGGTTTGAAGCGCGCGAGGGCATTTCGTCAGCGATCGAACAAGCCGACGGTACTCCCTAGTTCGTTATTCGCATCGTGGATTATGATGCGATATTCGCTTGTTCGAGCAGCGCTCCCCAATCAATAGGGGGTGCTCTTCATCACGATCGAGGACGAAACCGGGGGAGCCTCAACGCCACGTCCATTCCTCCAAAAAGCACGCCGAGGGGCAAGTTGAAGATGAATTATGGGTCGAAAGGGTGCATGTCGTCAACTGCGTCAAATCGCTTGCCCTGTCCTTGAATAAACGACAGTGAAGTAGCCGGAAGGTTACCTTCCAGTTGCATAGGCCGGCGCGCCCCTGGGAGGAGTGAAATGGTTTCAGCGCGCGCCAGCATCCAGGCAAGCGCGACCTGCGCCATCGGCACATTGAGTTCTTCGGCGATCTCGTGGACAGTACCGACAAATTTGAAGTTGGATTCGGTAAAGAGCATTCTGGCATAGGGGGTGGCACCCCTCAGGCGTTCGCTTACCGCGCCTAATGCGGCATCCGCCGCGATGCCGAGGAACGCATCGCCCGCCGGCGGCGGCCAAGTTTGGCCCTTGCGCCCGGTCTCCGCCGCCCGGGCGAGTCCATAGGTCCGCACGGTATGCGGCAGGCAGTAGCGTGTCGCCGTCGAGCTGGTCTGAACCTCCACCATAGACTTCGACACGAGCGCGGAAAGATCGTCGATTGCCGCGCTTTCCAACATGCCAGCGTCCATGCCGATGCGACATGCGGAAGCCAGCGTGAAGCTGTTGGTTTGCCTGCTCAAGTGGCGGAGCAGGAAGCGCTCGCGCTCGGACAGCAGGCGGTAGCTCCAATCGATGCACGAACGCAGGCTGCGATGTCGGGGCGTGTCGCTGCGCAAACCGCCGAGCTGCTCCATGCCGCTTTCCAGGAGCAGCCTGAGCTGTCGCACTCCGAATGTAGCCACTTGCATGGCGGCAAACTCGATCGCGAGCGGCAGCCCGTCGAGCATGCGGCACAGGCGCGCCACTTCGGGTGCCTCGTCGTCGTCCAGCCGGAATGGCCGTGTCAGGTCGCCCGCCCGATCGACGAACAGTTCGACGGCGCCGAACCGCAGAGCTTCGTCGGCAGACGGGCCGGGGCATTCGGGTGGGAGGTCGAGACCACGGAGGCGCAGGATGCGCTCCCTGCGCGCGCAGAGCGGCTCGCGGCTGGTAGCGATGATGCGCAGGGTGGAGGCCGCCGCGATGAGGCTGTCGACGGTCACGGCGACCGCATCGACGGCGGGTTCGCAATTGTCGAGGATCAGCAGGGTGCCGTGCCCACGCAGGTCGTCGGTGAGGGAGGAGAGCGACGCGGTGCGTGCATCGAGGTCCAGCGCGGTCGCGATTGCGGTATGGACGGCGGCGGGGCCGTCTGCCGGATCCAGCCCGGAAAGGTCAACCCGGAGGGCGTCGATGCCGGTTTCGGTGGCAAGGTCGCCCGCCAGCGCCAGCGCGAGGGCAGACTTGCCCACGCCGCCGGGGCCGACGATGGACAGCAACCGGCCCTGATCGATCGCGGTGCGGGCGGTGGCGATCTGCTTCGTCCTGCCGACCATGCGGATCGCTTCGGGCAGGCGGTGTGTCGGGCGGGGAGAGGGCGGTGCGGAAGCCGTCGACGCGAATCCGCCAAGCCGACGTACCGGCGCTATGAAGCGGTAGCCGCGTCCCGTCACGGTGGCGATGAAGCCGTTCTCGTCCGACCCGTCGCGCAAGGCGCGTCGAAGCGAGGCGATGTTGACCTTGAGGTTGCCGTCCTCGACATTGGTATCGGGCCAGGCGCGCGCCATCAGGTAGCGCTTTTCCACCAGTTCGCCCGGTCGCTCGACCAGCGCGATCAGGAGGTCGAGCGCCCGGCCGCCGAGCGGAACCGGCGCTCCGTCGCGCAGCAGGAGCTGGCGTTCGGGCTTCAGGATGAAAGGTCCGAATGCGAAGCCGTGTGCCTCGTCGGGCCGGATAGCGCTGGTCATCTGCCTGCCCCCTTGGTCGCCCCTGAGTGGCCGCATCGCGGAACTACGATGGAGAATACCTAGCGCTCGGACCGGGCCCGACCCCCGATCGGGTCCGGCGCATCACTCATTCGGGTAATTGGCCGCGCGATGTCGCAAACCGCGTTGATCCGGGACGCTTTTGCCCGCATTCTCACCGGCGCATCGGCACGCCGGAGGGATCATGACACTCGCTGCGGCTCCCTTGGAGAGCATGACGGATGGCGTCACAAGCGGGCCTAGACCGGCCGATCCGCGTACTGATCGTCGATGACCACCCGTTCCTGCGGGACGGCATCGCGACCCTGATCGAACGCCAGGCGGACATGGCCGTGGCGGGCGAGGCGGGTGACGGCACCGAGGGCATCGCGCGCTTCGCCGAGCTTGAGCCCGACGTCGTCCTGATGGATCTCCAGATGCCCGGCATCAGCGGCCTCGAAGCCATAGAGGCGATCCGCAAGCGATCCCCCGCGCGCGGATACTGGTCCTCACCACCTACCCCGGCGACGCGCAGGTGGTGCGCTGCATCCAGGCCGGGGCGGCGGGTTACCTGCTCAAGAACGGCATCCGCAAAGAACTGCTCGATGCGATCCGCATGGTTTCCGCCGGACGCCCGGCGCTCAGTCAGGAGATCGTCCACGACCTTGCCGCACACGCCCTCGACGAGCCGCTAAGCGACCGCGAACTGGAAGTGCTGCGGCTGGTCGCGGAGGGCCATGCCAACAAGGAGATCGCCTGGCGGCTCGATCTGTCGATCGACACGATCAAGGCGCATCTGAAACGCGCGTTCGAGAAGCTTGGCGTGGATGATCGGACCCATGCCGTCACGGTGGCCATCCGGCGCGGCTTCATCGAACGCTGATGGGCGTTCAAGGGCTGCTTGGGGCGCGTACGCGGCGTTCAGTACATCCGGCAAGCGACCAGAAAGTCTGGCCTCGCATGAGCGTGATCTACTATGCCGGACTGGAAGTATAGGTGCAGGCCGAAATCCTATGGTCAGCTTGGCTAAGGATGCCGAAAAATTGAAACGTGTTGCGCCCGATTAATTGGTCACGGAGCGGCCTTGCACCAACCGCACAGTAAAGTGACTGATATTGGACGCGGTCCCAACGTTGGGGAATCAACCTTACCGGTGATACCACCGGAGGGAAGGGATTATCATTTCCATCCATGAGCTCATATTAGATTGAACCTAAAGTAACGAACTATGAGATTTATCAACGAGAAAAGCTTGGTGCGCGCGTCTTGTTTTTCGTAAGCTATCGTGCCGGGCACCGCGATGATAAGTTCCGTTCCCCCTGTCAACCGTCGACCAATCGAAAATTTGCCGTTTAGTTTTTCCGTTCGCTCGCGCATTCCCGGTATTCCGAAATGCCCGGGCCTTTGCCCAGCATCAGCAACGGCACGATCTATACCCACACCGTTATCGATGAACTGGAGGCAGAAGGGCGTTCCGTACGAGATTTGCACATCGATCTGACGCGCTTCAGAATGACGCCAAATGTTGAAGATGGCCTCGCTCGCAATCTGTGTGAGTTCATCGAATGCCAGGGGATCAAGCGGACGGGAATGTCCGCTTACATGCAATCCAATATTGACGGACGAATCGAACGCCTGCCGCTCAATGATGTCATGCAGTTCTGCCTCAAAAGTGGCCGCACGTGAGAGCGGTCGAAGATTCCGGACGCGGTCCCTGCCCTCAGCGATGACGCGATCCGCCTGGTCAATGGCTTCTGAAAGTGAAGGCTTGATAGGTTCGGTCGCAGACATTTCATCGACGGCCAAGTGAAAGCGAAGAGTCACCGACTGGACCGATTGAAGCAGGGTATCGTGAATTTCCCTCGCTATGCGCTCTCGCTCGCCGATGCGGTCAGCCATACGCATCCTTATGCGCTTCGCGACCGTGCGAACGCGTATGGAGTAGCCGATCCAGCCCAAGACCAATATCACAAGTCCGCAAAGAACCTTGAATGCCCAACTCTGGAGAAAAGTCGGCGGGATAGAAACGGTGACGGTTCCACCGAGGCGGTTCCATACGTTGTCCTCGTTCGCGGCGATCACCCGGAAACGATAATCGCCGGGTTCAAGGTTCGTGTAGAACGCCTGTCGCCGTCTTCCGGGATCGACCCAATCTTTATCATGGCCCTCAAGGCGATAGAGAACCTTCACTCGATCAGGCGTGGAACGGCTGAGAGCCGAAAAAGCGATCGCGATGTCGGAAGCTCCCGCCAGAAGGTCGACTTGCACAGGATCTCTGAAAACTCTCCCGCCGCTACTTAGGGATGTTATGGCGACGCCTGGGGGGACCGGGTTGGAGAAAACCTTGGCGGGATCGATCCACACCGGGCCATCAATCGTCGCCAGCCATATTCGGCCATCCCCCCCTACGGTCATCGATCGAATTGCCTGCGCATTGGCCCCGTTGGGTAATCCATCCTCAAAAGTGAAGGCACGCTCCGGGATGATGAAGTTCGGATCTTTGAGGGCTCTTCGGAAATCAGAAGTCCTGAAGCGGACCAGGCCGCGACCAAATGCCCAAGTGTCTCCTTGCGGCGTTTCGGTGAGGCCGGTTACTCCCCGCAAGGCCATGGTTTGTTTGGGTGCCATCCGCGTGACGCCTGTGGGTGTTGTCAATGCCGCTCCATCCTCTCCAGACATCAGGAAACCGCGAGATGTCGGCAGAAGTGAAACAATCTTGCCGAGGCTCGCTGTCGGACCGATCGCGCGTCGTTCCGCGAACCCGCCAGCTAGGCGCGTTAGAACTTCAGGCTCCGTCAGTACCCAGAGGCGATCTTGGGCATCCCTCGCCATGGCATACGGGTCAAAGGTCTTGGATGCATCAGGCCGTATTGACCGCCATTCCACCCCGTCAAGCCAATACAACCCGCTCGTAGATGCAAGAAGCCAGAAGCGGCCGGTCTCATCCGCGCCGCATCCGTATACGCCGGTCTCGGCAAACGGCCGTGGGAAGTTTGTTCGCTGTTCGCCTCGCAACTGAATTATGCGGTCGCCAAGCACTATCCAGATCGCTCCCTCCTTATCCTCGCAGATCGCTTCGACTTCCGAACCGGTTGCAAGAATCCGGACGGGGCGCTCTCCAGGCTCCACCTTGTAGACTGCGGCATTCTGACCCAAGTAGACGGAGCCCGAGGACGATGTGAAAAGCGTGTCACCGTAACTCGCGACATCTGTGAGTTCCGGCTCCGGGACAACACTTGGAACGCTGAAGCGATCGAGGCTTCTGGGCCCGCCGAACCAGATCTGGCCGATTTGATCGACAAGCATGCTCGCCGGGCGATTGGAACTCATCTGGGGGATGTTTCCCAATTCGAAGACGACGGAATTGGTTCCTGCCCGCTCCGCTTGCGCGAGCCCGGCGACCCGACCGAAGCCCCGGCCGAGCACCCACAGATCACCGTTCCGATCGAACTGCACGCCGAAAAAGCGACCATCTGCATCCCACGGGAACCAACGGGACGTCTTTGCAGGCCACTTCCCTCTTGGTCCCGTTATTCGCCGGCCGCCGGTTGGTGCGGTGAGCCAAATGTTTCCCCCGGCATCCGCTGCAAGCTTCGCCCCGCGGACATGCGGAACATCGATCCGTTCGAACTGGTCGGCGCCGAGCGCTCGTCGCAGGAGGGCTTCATTGTAGCTTAGCCAGACCGCACCGTCGCCCGCTTCGATAATATCGACCAGCATGTCCCGGCTCGGATTCGGCATCACCGTGTCCCAGCGGCCTTTCTGATACCGGCGAATTGGCTGGCCGATCTGGGCGACCGCAAGCCAGATTGCACCGTCGCGGGTTTCCACGATATGGAATACCTCGCCACCCATCTCGGGAGCCTTGATAAAACGCAAATGACCGGCGCGGTACACGGCAAGCCAGCCCTTTGGATACCAAATCCAGACCCGGCCATCGCGCGCGACCGCAATCCTTCGTGGAAGCCCATACTTCTCACGATCCACGCCAACATCCATTGCTTCGAACGAGAGTCCGTCGAACCGAAAGAGGCCTTCCCGGCTCGCCAGCCAAAGAAAACCTTCTTTGGTTTCGCCGATATTCAGTACCAACGAGGGCGCGCCATCGCGGCTTGTCCAAGAGCTATGCTTCATTTGAAGTAAACTGAGCCGTGCCGCGGAAACATGGCTCGTACCGACGGCAGGTGAGATTTGCGTTAAGGGCTGCGCAACGCTGACATTTTCCGAGAACGTGAAAAAAACGATCAGGGCCAATTGAGATAGCACCGGCATACGTTTCGAATGGTTTGCCACGTCCAGCTTTCCCCTCATCGAAGACAGGATATTTCGTTTTATTGTTAATTCAATGACTTTTGGTGGCTGGCACCCCACGCCGTAGCTCCACTGCGCCTCGTCTGGATGACCCACTGGAGGCGCATCGCTCTCAAATCAGGCCAAGTCGGTCACCGGCATGCGATCGCTTTGGCATCGACGCGCATCTCTTTACGGGTTTGCGCTGCTCGCGACGTTGAACCCCGCATCAAAGGGGGCAACGGGTCGGATCCCATCGCGAGTTCTGAAGTATGCCATCATCATCGACCTCGTCGGTGTGCGCGGGATCCGATTGTCGATTGCTCCTGGGCGTCACCAGGGAGTACTTTTTGTGTACGACGATCGCGTTCTTTCGAGCATCGAGTCCGGCCGACCTTCCCGCCTCCAGGCCCGGCGCCGTCAGGCGCTGCGTCTCGGTACCACCCTCCGCGGCGCAGCGGCTGCGCTGCTTCTTGGAAACGTGCCGGCCGTCGCGGCGGCCCCCGCCTGCGGCGTGCTGACCCTCACCGCGATCACCTGCCCGGCGTCGGTCGGCTACCCTGGCGGCATCCAGTACGTCATCGGCAACGAGGCCGCGCCGCAGGATCTCACTGTCCATCTTGCCGGTGGCATCTCGGTCGAAACCGGCGACGATTACGTGAATGGCATCACGGTCGGCAACTTCTCCGGCGGCACCGCCTCCCTGATCGCCGATGGCGCGAGCACGATCGCCACGCACGGTGCTGGCTCGATCGGCGTCGCCGGACACACAAGCACGGGCGACCTGACCATTCACGTCGGTGACATCACGACGCAGGGCTTCGAGGCCAACGGCATCGCCGCAGGCAGCGTTGCGGGTGCGATCGACGTGAAGGGCGGTTCGCTGACGACATCGGGCGCTCACTCGTCGGGAATCCAGAGCGCCGCGGTGCGTGGCTACAGCTCAGACACCGGCGTGTTCGGGGACGACGTGATCGTCGATGCCGGGACCATCGTCACGACGAGTGACAATTCCCACGGCATCGATACCCTTGCGGATGGCAAGACCAACATCACCGTCCAGCAGGTGAGCACCTCCGGCAAGGGCTCCATGGGCATCCATGCTGTCGGCTACGGGGACATCACCATCAATGCGGGTACCGTGAAGACCACGGGTGATCATTCGGCCGGTATCTACGCGACCAACAACGTTCCCGGATTGCCGCGCGGCATCAGCATCAACGCCGACGAGGTGTCGACTGCGGGCTTCGCCTCGACCGCGATCCGCGCCAACGCCTATGTCGGCCCGGTGTCGGTCCATGCCGGCAAGATCACGACTTCGGGCTACGGTTCCGACGGCGTCTATGCATCCAGCTATCTTGGCGATGTCAGCGTCGATGTCGGTTCGCTGACGACTACGGGCGGCGCGGGTCGCGGCATCGTCGCTTACACGGGGGGAACGACCACGATCAACGCGGGCGACGTCGTCACGGAGGGGCAGGGCTATCATCAGCATGCCGACGCGGGCGGTATCAAGGCGGTAGGCGCCGCCGTCGTCGTCAATGCCAACTCGGTCAGCACCAAGGGTGATTACTCGGCTGGCATCTACGCGAACAGCAATTTCGTATGGACGACGGATCAGGCGGATCGGGACATAACCGTCAAGGCTGGCACCGTTTCGACACAAGGCTTCGCATCGGATGGCATTGACGTCATCAACATCGGTCGGGGTGGCAACACCACTATCGAAGTGGGCGATGTAGCCACCAAGGGCGATTTCGCCTTTGGTATTTTCTCATACAACGTCTTTGGCGATACTACGATCAAGGCGGGGAATGTATCCACCGAGGGCTTCTACTCGCGCGGCATCCATGCCGAAGCTCTCCTTGGCAATCTGACGATCACAGGTGACAGCGTCAGCACTAAGGGAGATGAATCCTACGGTATTCTGGCTCTTGCCGGAGGTGCGAGCACATCCTACGGGCAGAAGATTTCGATCGATGTAGGCAGCGTATCCACCGAAGGCACATTATCGCATGGTATCGCCGGAGTAGCGCTCGGCGTCGGGATGAAAACCGAAATTAATGTAAATTCCGTCAAGACCGCGGGTATCGGTGCTCATGGTATTTATGCCTACAGTGCGGGCCGAGACAATTCGATCAAGATCAAGGCGGGATCGGTCGAAACGGTAAATGACTACGCTGATGGCATTCATGCGGTCAACATGGCGGTCGGCGGCGATATCTCGATAGAGGTGGGTCATGTCAAGACCAGCGCTGACAATACGCATGATAGTTTTCATAATGCGGGGGTTTTTGCCTATACTTATGCGGGCGATGTCTCGATCGACGCAGGCAAACTCGACGGCGCTGGCATAGTGGTATCGGCGATACGCGGCGACGTAGCGCTCAATGTGGGTTCAGTTCGTTCCAACGACTACGATGCGGTAGGTATCCTTGTCAGCGGTAAGGACGTTTACATCAAAGTGGAGGATGTCGAACTTGCCAGTGCCAGAGGCCCAGGCATCTTCGCCAGCAGTTCTGGAAACACAAGCGTCATCGCCGGTAATATTTCTACCGCAGGCTATGCTGCTAGCGGCGTGATGGCATTAGGGAGCAGTAATGCCGTCGTAGAGGTGGATCAGGTGAATACATCTGGGAGAGTATCACAGGGTATTCTCGCGGTGGCTGGCGACGATGATGACGGGGATGGACATGACGACAATGGCGACACTATAAAAAGAGTCGATATCACGATCAATAACGGTGTTACTACCAGTGGAAATAAAGCCCGTGGCGTAACCGGGTTTTCCACGGGCACCGTTTCGATCCATAATAACGGTCTTGTCCAAACATCTGGCTATCAATCCTATGGCATACTGGCTGTAGGCACCCAAGGCGTAACCGTCGATGGGAAAGGTTCGGTGCAAACGAACGGTTATCTCAGCGCCGGTGTCGTCGCCGAAGCCTTGGGAGGCGATGTCACGGTCACTCAAAGCAGCATCGTCACTCACGGCGATTACTCTATGGGCATCTACGCTTTTGTTTACGGGAAGGATCGCGCTAATGCTGCAACGACCGGAAATCTCAAGATTGACGTAGCTTCGATCAACACTTCGGGCAGGCTGTCCGAAGGGTTGGTGGTCTCGAATGGTGCGCAAGACGGGAATATCGACGTTAGGGTCGGTTCGATCAAAACCAGCGGTGACGGGTCTGCGGGGCTTCTCGCATTTGGCGTCGACGGCGCGGTGAACATCATGGTGAACGATGTCATCACGACGGGTGCCTCTATTCCGGGGCATCCGATCGACGATTATAATTACGCAGCCGCGAGGCCAACCACCGGTATCTACGCTGTTGGCAAAAGCGTTACCGTCAATGCCGCCGGCACGGTCTCGACCGCAGGTGACGGTGCAGAGGGCATCTATGCCGTCGCCCTTGGCGGCAAAGCTTCGATCCGCGCAAACAATGTCTCCGCGAATGGGGCATTTGCAGCAGCAGTCCATGCCTTCGGCTACGGCGGCGTCGATGTCACGACCAGCGGAATGATCTCCATGTCCGGGGAGCGCAATGCATATGGTGTCCTCGCGGTGGGCAACGGTCCAATCACTGTCCGAAATTCGGGTGCGATCAAGGCCTCTGGCGCGGGATATGCGATGGGCATCTACGCTAGTGGCGGTAGTCTCCCCGGCACAACGATTAGCGTCCACAATGCGGGCAGCATCGAAGTGAGCGGCTTCGCGTCTACGGGCATAAATCTCACGGGCCATGGCCGCGATGATGCTGAGGTCATATCTGCTGGCGCGATCGTCGCATCTGGGGACAAAAGCCATGGCGTGGCTGCCTCGATCGGCACACGTCGCGGTCGGACCACTGGACCCGAGGAAGCCTACGCCGTCTTGCGTCGAGACATGAGCCTGACCCCGGTATCCAAAGCCACTTCCGCAATGGACGAGAGAAAGCCCAACCTGCTTATCGCGGTTGCGGATGTCCATGTCTCAGGTGAGTTCTCGGTAGGAATTGGTGCAGATAATCTGTTCGGGAAACTGGATATTCGTGCCAATCGCGTTGTTGCTGAAGGTGATTCCAGCACGGGCATTGCCGCCGAAGGCTACGATCTTGTCGTGGAGGCACAGTCGGTCGTTTCGGGTGGCCACGGCATTTCGGTCAGAGGTTCCAGCGTTCGGGTCGCGGCTCACGACGTAAGCTCAACGGGGATCGGTGTCGCTTCTGCCAGTACGTATCACAACGAGGTGACCATTACCGGCAAAGTCACGTCCAGCCAATTCAACGCGGTGGAAGTAAACTCTCTTCTGGGTGACAGCGTGCTCAACGTCCTCAGGGGTGGCGAGGTGATTGGCGGCGGGAAGATACACGACTCAGTAGATATGCCTGCAGGTCCCGGCCATTCAGTCTTCATGACCGGCAAGACCGGTGTTACTGTGAACAATGCGGGCACCATCTCGAACAAGGGTGATGGTTACACTATCATCGCTATTCAAGACGCCGCGGTTGATGCCGGATTTTCTATCAATAATAGCGGCACGATAGAGGGTGACCTGTTGTTGACGGGCGAAAAGGACACCTTCGTCAATTCCGGCAAGTTCGTCGCGATGGGTGACAGCGATTTCGGCTTGGGCGATGACGTGTTGACCAACAGCGGCACGCTGGTGGTGCGCAACCTCGCCAACGAAGCGCGGGCGGCTGCTGCGATTTCGGTCACGCTGAAGGGGCTTGAGCGCTTCGAGAACAGCGGCACCATCGACCTGCGCAGCGGCGCTGTGGGGGATACGCTGACGCTTACCGGCAATTACATCGGTTCGGGCAATGCCCTGCTGGCTCTGGACGTGAACAACGGTCTGGCGGACAACCTGGTGATTCAGGGCGCCGCAACCGGCTCGACCGGCATCGTGCTCAACCAGTTGAGCAAGGATGCGACGCTGCTTTCCAAGCCCATCGAACTGGTCAAGGTCGGCGCAGGTAGCTCGTCCACGGCGTTCCACATGGCGCAGACCGAAGTCGGCCTTGTCCACTACACGCTGGCCTACAATGCGGGCAGCTTCGGGCTCACGTCCCGAGCGGGCGCGGGCGTCTATCGTCTGGCCAAGCTGGGCGAGGGCGCGCAGGCGATCTGGGATCAGTCCGCACAGGCGTGGAGCAGCCACATGACCGAACTGCGCGACGTCGAAGGTGCAGACACGCGCGTCTGGGGGCAGGTCTACGGCGGCGTCATGAACCGCGACCAGTCGCAGGCGATCGGCGATACGACCTACAGCCTCGATGATCGCGCAATTCCCCCTCCGTCAGCGCTTCGCGCTGCCACCTCCCCGAGACAAGCTCGGGGAGGGATTCGCAAACCTGTCCGCGTCCTCCCGACGCGCGTATCTACCGGTTTCGCGCCATCCCCCATTGTCACCACCCGTCGCGCGCAGCATAGCCTTGCGCGATGGAATTCTCGCGCTTCCTGCCTCTCCTGATCGGTCTGCTTCTCGGCGCCTGGACGGTCGCCGCTGCATGGGCCGTTCTGGCCGCCCGCTCCCGTCAAGGCCGTGCCGAGGCGCAGTTGCGTTCGGCGCGCCGTCTTGGCCGCATGGTCGAGGAATCGCCCGCGCTGCCGCTGCTGGTGCGCACCGACGGGCGGATCGAGGCCAGCCAGCGCCTTGCGCAGTGGCTCGGGCTGGACGAAGTGCCGCAATATCTCTCCGAACTGGAAGGAAACGGCAAAGGGCTTCCGGCCGAGAAGCTCGCTGAACTGACCGAGGCGGTGCGCCGCTGCCAGAAGACTGCGGCGCCCTTCCGCATGGCGGTGACGCCGCACGGCTCCAGCCGCAGCCTCGCGCTGCGCGGGCATCTGGCTGACCCGCAGGTTTCGCCCGGCGGCGCCGCGCTGGTCTGGGTCTTCGACTTTTCCGACAGCGAGACCGAACTCGTCCGCCTGCGTGACGAGGCAGCGCGCGCGCGGGGTGACTTCCACGCGCTCGTCTCGCTGATCGAGGCTGCGCCGATGCCGATGTGGTTCCGCCGCCCGGATGGCGAACTGCAACTCGTCAACCACGCCTATGTCGCTGCCGTCGGCGCCAAGAGCGCGGACGACGTAGTCGCCAAGGGCACCGAACTGATCGAAGCGGTAGACGGTGTGACGCCGGGGCAGGTCGCGCGGCAGGCGGCGCTGAAAGGCTCCCCGATCGAGCGGATCGTCTCCACCACCATCGATGGCCAGCGCCGCGCCCTGCGGGTCAGCGACCTGCCGCTCGGCGACGATGGTGTCGCGGGCTATGCGGTCGATATCGAGGATCTGGAGGAGATGTCCCGCTCCTTCCGGGCCTTCCGCGAGGCGCAGCGCGCGCTGCTGGACCAGCTTTCGGCGGGCGTCGCGCAGTTCGATGCCAAGCGCCGCCTGTCCTTCGCCAACCAGCCGTTCCAGCGCCTGTTCAAGCTCGACGGCCGCATCCTCGTCGATCCGCCCGCCTTCGAACGCCTGCTGGACACCGCCCGCGACGCCGGTCGCGTACCCGAGGCGCGCGATTTCCCGGCTTGGCGGCGGGAGAAGGCGGCATGGTTCGCCGCAGGCTCCACGCAGGAGGAAAGCTGGTCGCTGGCGGATGGCACGCACCTTCGCATCGTCGCCCAGCCGGTGCCCGATGGCGGGTTGCTGCTGATCGTCGAGGATCGCACCGAGCAGCTGCGCCTTTCCGCCGTGCGCGACACCCTGCTGCGTACCCGCACCGCCACGTTCGACAGCCTGTTCGAATCGGTCGCGGTCTTCGCGCCGGATGGTCGCATGCAGATCTGGAACCGCCGCTTCGCCGCCGACTGGGGGCTGGAGAGCGAGTTCCTCGACACGCACCCGCACGTCGAGGCGCTGCTCAGAAAGATCGCCTCGCGCCTCAAGCGCCCGGTCGAGGCGGAGACGGTCGGCAACGTCGTGCGCGCCGCAACGCTCGACCGCACGCAGACCGGCGGGCGCATCACCCTCGCCGATGGGCGCGTGCTGGAATATGCGGGCGTACCGCTGCCGGACGGTAACGGCCTGCTCGCCGTGCTCGACATCACCGATTCGATGAAGGCCGAGCAGGCGCTGCGCGAGAGCAATTCCGCGCTGATCGAGGCGGACGCGATCAAGACCCGCTTCCTCGCCAACATGAGCAAGGAACTGCGCACGCCGCTGACCTCGATCGGCGGCTTCGCGGAGATGCTGGAGCTTGGCCTCGGCGGCGACCTCAACGATTCGGGCCGCGATTACGTGGGCTCGATCATCAGCGCCTCGCAGCAGTTGGGCGACCACATCGATAGCCTGCTCGACCTGTCGCAGAGCGAGGCGGGTCTGCTCCCCCTCAAGTTCGAGGAGATCGACCCGATGCCTTTCGTCCGCTCGGTGGTCGAGGAGCGCGCGGCGCGGTTGCAGAAGGCCGGGCTGACGCTCGATCTTCAGGCCAAGGGCTTGCTGCGCCCGCTCGTCGCCGACCGGCGACGGCTGGCGCGCGCGGTCGGGCACATCGTCGACAACGCCATCGCCGCGTCGCCGCGGGGGCAGCGCATCCTCGTCCAGCTCGCCCGCCGCAAGGTGGGAGAAGGGGATACCATCCAGATACTCGTGCAGGACAAGGGTGCCGGGATGGACAGCCGCACGCTCGCCCGGGCGCTCGACGGGATGAAGGTCAGCGCCGACGGCAAGGTGGAGAGCCGCGACGGCCTCGGCCTGCCGCTGGCGCGCCAGCTTGTCGAGGCGCACGGCGGCTCGTTGCGGCTTGATTCGGAGCCGGGCAAGGGCACCAGCGCCCTGATCGAACTGCCGTGAGGGTGGAACTGGCCGATCTCGCGGCGATGGACCGCTACGGGCGCGCCATCGCCGATGCCCTGCTGCCGGGCGATGTCGTCGCGCTGACCGGCGGGCTCGGCGCGGGCAAGACCACGCTGGCCCGCGCGATCATCGCGGGGCTGGGGCATGAGGGCGAGGTTCCGTCGCCCAGCTTCGCGATCATCGAGCCTTACGATCCGCCTGCGGTGCGCCTGCCGCTGGTCCACGCCGATTTCTACCGCCTCAACCACCCGGACGAGGCGCAGGAGATCGGTCTGGACGACTATCGCGAAGGCGCGGCGCTCATCGCCGAATGGCCCGACCATGCGGGCGGCTTCGCGCATGAGCCGGGCTGCCTTTCCATCGCGTTGGAAGTTGTAGAGGACGGCAGGATCGCCATTGTCGAGGGTGGGGCGGATTGGCTAGGGCGGTTGCCGGTATGACGCTCGAACACGCGAACTTTCCCGAAGGGCTTGACGCCTTCCTCGCCGCCGCCGGTTGGGGAGGCGCCGCGGTCGAGCCGTTGCCCGGCGACGCCTCGTTCCGCCGCTACTTCCGCATCCGTAGCGCCGATGGCGCGACCGCGATGCTGATGGATGCGCCGCCGCCCAACGAGGATCCTGGTCCGTTCCTGCGCGCCGCGCACTGGCTCGACGACAACGGCATGCGCGCGCCGCGCATCCTCGCGGAGCGACCCGAGCGCGGGCTCGTGCTGCTGGAGGATTTCGGCGAGGCGCGGATGCGCGACTACCTCGACCAGTGGCCGACCGACGAGAGCGCCGTCTATTCCGCCGCGATCGATGCGCTCGTGAAGCTGCACCAGCTTCCGGCTGGGCCATTCCTCGACTACTCGCTGGCCGAGTACTTGCGCGAGACGCGGCTGTTCATCGACTGGTACTGCACCGCGCAGAGCCTCTACGTGGACGCTGCGGGCTACACGGCGGCGTGGGAGCAGGTGCTCTCCGCAATGCTGCCGCGCCAGCGCCCCGGCGTGACGGTGCTGCGCGACTACCATGCCGAGAACATCATGCTGCTCGGCAGTCTGGAAAAGCAGGGGTTGCTGGACTTCCAGGATGCGCTCGTCGGCCACCCGGCCTACGATCTCGTCTCGCTGCTGCAGGATGCGCGGCGCGATGTCTCGCCCGAGCTGGAAGCGCAGATGTTCGATCGTTACGCGCACAAGGCGGGCGTCGACGTCGATACCTTCCTTGCCGACTATGCCCGTCTTGGCGCGCAGCGGAACGCCAAGATCGTCGGCATCTTCGTGCGGCTGTGGCGCCGCGACGGCAAGCCGCGCTACCTCGACCTGATCCCGCGGGTCTGGGCTTTGCTGGAGCGTGATCTTGCGCATCCGGCGCTCGCGCCCGTGGCGGCGTGGTTCGATGCGAACATTCCGGCCGCGCTGCGCGAGGCCAACGGGGGCACTTACCAGAAATGAGCAGCAAGCCGCTCGCCAGCGATACGGCGATGGTCCTCGCGGCAGGCCTCGGCAAGCGGATGCGCCCGCTGACCGCCACGCAGCCCAAGCCGCTGGTGCGCGTCGCGGGCAAGTCGTTGATCGACCACGCGCTCGACAAGCTGGGCGCGGCGGGCGTGACCCGGGCCGTGGTCAATGCGCATTACATGGCCGATGCGCTCGAAGGGCATCTGAACGTGCGCAAGACGGCACCGCAGGTCACGATGTCGGACGAGCGCGAACTGCTGCTGGAAACCGGCGGCGGCATGGTCAAGGCGGCATCGCTGCTGCCCGACCCGTTCTTCTGCCTCAACAGCGACAACATCTGGCTCGACGGGCCGCAGGACGTCTTCGCCGAGCTGTCGCAGGCGTGGGATGAGGAGCGGATGGATGCGCTGCTGCTGATGGTGCCGCACACCCGCGCGCTCAATTATCGCGGAGAAGGGGACTTCCACCTCGATCCTGAGGGGCGCGTGTCGCGCCGTCGCGCTGGCCGGGTTGCGCCGTTCATCTACACCGGCATCCAGCTCGTGTCGCAGCGCCTGCTGCGCGATGCACCGGAAGGGCCGTTCTCCACCAACGTGCTGTGGACGCGCGCGATCGAGGAAGGCCGCCTCTACGGTATCTCCCATCAGGGCCTGTGGTTCGAGGTGGGCGAGCCTGCCGCGATCCGGCCGACCGAGGAATGGCTGACCCGTGCCTGAGCAGGCGCGGTCTGACAGGAACGCTCCCAAGGTCTATTCGATTGCGGCGCACCGTGGTTTCGCCGACGCCCTCGTCGCAGGGCTGATCCCGCGTTACGCGAAGGACGAGATCGCGCTGGCGCGGCTGACACTGCTGTTGCCGAGCCGCCGTACCGTGCGCACCGTGACCGAGGCGTTCGTCCGCCATTCGGGCTCGGGAATGCTGCTGCCGCGCATGGCGGTGGTTGGCGATCTCGATCTGGACGAGACGCTGGGGCCGCTGCTCGATCCGCTGGGGGCTGCGGATATTCCGCCTGCGGCCGATGCGACGCGGCGCTGGCTGCGGCTCGCGCATTATCTGCGCGATGTGGAGGGCGACGCTGCCGGGAAGGGAGCGGCGTTGCTGCGCCGCGCCTTCGAGATCGGGCGCACGATGGATCGCCTGCTCGCCGAGGAGATCGCTCCGATCGACCTCATGTCGGAGCGCGTCATCGGCATCGTCGGTGACCTTGCGGGGCACTGGAGCGACAATACCCGCAGCTTCCTGATGGTGCAGCAGCACTGGATCGCGGAACTGGCCGAGAGCGGAGAGATCGACGCGCCGGACCGCCGCAACCGCCTGTTCGATCATGCCGCCGTGCGCTGGAAGGCGCAGCCGCCGCCGAACCCGGTGATCGCAGCGGGCGTCACCGGCGCCTCGCCGGCGCTGGCGCGACTGCTGCGCGTAGTGAGCGAGATGCCGCAGGGCTACGTCGTGCTGCCCGATCTCGACCTGTCGCTGGCCGACGATGTGTGGGACGAACTCGGCACCGCAGGCGCGCCCGTGCAGTTGGACGATCCGCCGTTCGGGCGCAGCGACGCGGTGACGCATCCGCAGTACCACCTCAAGCTGCTGCTCAACCGCATGGGCGTTTCGCGCAAGGAAGTGATGCCGTGGCATCGCTCCGGCCTGTCCGCCGCTCCGCCCGAGCGCAGTCGCGCGATCTCTAGCCTGTTCCTGCCACCGCGGGCCTCCGCTGCGTGGGTGGACCTTCCGCCCGAGCAGCGCCGCCTTGGCGGTGTGCGCCTGATGGAGACGACGCATCCCGAAGAGGAAGCGCAGGCCATCGCCGTCCTCATCCGCGAGGCGCTGGAGACGCCCGAGCGCCGCGTCGCGCTGATCTCTCCCGACCGGGGACTGGCTGCGCGCGTCGTCGGTCATCTGGAGCGCTGGGGGATCGAGGCGGACGATACCGCCGGTCGCCCGCTGCCGCAGACTGCCGCCGGACGCCTGCTGTTGCTGCTGGCCGAAGTGGTTGCAGAGGCCGCCGCTCCGGTGCCGCTGATCGCGCTGCTGGTCCATCCGCTGACCGGAGCGGGGGAGGGCCGTCCGCGCTGGCTGGAGAATGCCCGCAAGCTGGACCTCGCGCTGCGCGGCCCGCGTCCCGGTGCCGGGCTCGCGTCGCTGAGGGCGAAGGCGGCCGAGGCGAAGCTGGACAAATGGTGGGCCGGGATCGAGGCGATCCTGTCGCCGCTGTTCGCGCTGTCCGATGCGGAGCCGTTCGAACGCCTGCTCGGCCTGCTCGCCGATGCGGCGGAAGCGCTGTGTGGCGAGATGCTGTGGGCGGGCGCGGATGGCCGCGCGCTCAGCGCACTGATCGAGGAACTGCGCGGTGCTGCGGGGGCGGCAGGCACTTTGCTCGACCCGCGCGAGATCCATGCCGTGCTGCGCGACGCGATGGATCGCGTATCGGTACGACCGCCATGGGGCGGGCATCCGCGCGTGTCGGTCTACGGCCTGCTGGAAGCGCGGATGAGCCGGGCCGATCTCATCATCTGCGGCGGTCTGGTTGAGGGCGTCTGGCCCGGCACCGCCGCGCAGGACGCGCTGCTGCCGCCCGCCGTGCTGCGGGCGCTGGGCGTACCGGGTGCGGATTTCCGCATCGGCCTGTCCGCGCATGACCTTGCCGCCGCGCTCGGTGCGCCCGAAGTCGTGCTGAGCTGGGCGCAGCGGGACGAGGGCGGGCCGGTGATCCCTTCGCGCTTCGTGCTGCGCGTGCGCGCCATGCTGGGCGACCAGCTAGAACGCCATGTTGAGGCTGAGGCCGTGCGGCTCGCACGGATGCTCGACGATGCGCCGCAGATCGCACCGCATCCGCGCCCGCAGCCGATGCCTTCGGCCGAGCAGCGGCGCGTCGATGTCTCCGTCACCGGGCTCGACCGGTTGCGCGGCGATCCGTATCAGTTCTACGCCAGTGCCATCCTCGGCCTGCGCAGCATCGACGGCCTCGACGCCGAGCCGAGCGCGGCATGGAAGGGCGAGGTCGCGCACCTCATCATGCAGCGCTGGCACGAAGCGGGGGAGCCGGAGGACGGGCTCCAGTCCATCGCGCAAGGCGTGCTGACCGAACAGAACGCCCACCCGCTGATGCGCGTGCTGTGGTGGCCGCGTCTTTCGGCGGCGCTCGCGACGTTCGAGGGCATGATCCTCGATGCGAAGAAGAACGGCCGCAAGGTCGTCGCGGTAGAGAAGTGGGGCGACATGCGCCACCGCGACATCCGCATCCATGGCCGCGCCGACCGCATCGACCGGCGCGAGGATGGCAGCCTTGCGGTGGTCGACTACAAGACCGGCCAGCCGCCCACCGGCCGCCGCGTCGAGGAAGGCTTCGCGCTGCAACTCGGCCTCATCGCGCTGATCGCGAAGGACGGCGGGTTCGAGGGTATCGAGGGCGTGGCCGACTCCTTCGAATACTGGTCGATGGCCAAGGGCCGGGACGGCGCGATGGGCTACATGTTCGAGCCGGTGCTGGAAGGCCGCAAGAAGTCCGGCATCCCGCGCGAGGACTTCCTGCCCGAGACGCAGCGCTATCTCGATGATGCGCTCGACCGCTGGATCCTCGGCGACCAGCCCTTCACCGCGCGGCTCAATCCGGAACTGGGCAGCTATGCGGATTACGACCAGCTGATGCGGCTCGACGAGTGGATCACCTCGCTCGGCAACAGGCCAGAGGATGCGGCATGAGCGGCCCGGCTACCGTCCATCCGCTGCACGGCAACCAGATGCTTGCGGTCGATCCGCAGGAGACGGTGTGGCTTTCCGCGTCGGCAGGCACGGGCAAGACGCAGGTGCTGTCCTCGCGCGTGCTGCGGCTTTTGCTGCAGCCCGACGTCGATCCCTCGCAGATCCTGTGCCTTACGTTCACCAAGGCCGGGGCGACCGAGATGGCAGCGCGCATCAACGGGACGCTGGCCGAATGGGTGCGGCTGGACGAGTTCGACTTGCGGCAGCGCCTTGCCGCGATCGGTGCGACCGCCAGCGACGACAACCTCGCCCGGGCGCGCACGCTGTTCGCCTCGGTGCTCGACAGTCCGGGCGGGGGGCTCCGGATCGACACGATCCATGCGTTTTCGCAATGGCTGCTGGCGACGTTCCCGCAGGAGGCGGACCTCATCCCCGGCAGTCGCCCGATGGAGGACCGCGAACGCGATCTCCTCGCGCGGCAGGTGCTGGCCGACCTGCTGGTAGATGCGGAGAACGCGCCGTTCGGCGATCCTGCCTTGCTGCGGGCGGTGGAGCAGCTTTCGCTGCGGCATGGCCCCGATGCGGTGATGGGCTTCTTGTTGCGCTGCGCCTCGGCGCGGGAGGCATGGTTCGGTCCGGGCGGCTGGCAGGCTCCCGACATGCGGAGCAATGTGCTGCGGCTGCTGGGACTGCCCTCGGAGGCCGATGGCGACTGGCTCGCCGCGCGCTGTGCGGACGATGCGTTCGATGTGCGCTCGCTGCGGCACTGCATGGCGGTCAATGCCGAATGGGGCACCAAGACCGGGCTCGGCGCGGTCGATGCGATCAGCGAGTGGCTGCTGGGCACCGGCGCGCAGCGGCTGGAGAGCCTTGATGCATTGGCCAAGGTCTTCCTGACCGCCAAGGGCGAGCCCAAGTCCACGACCTCGCAGGACAAGCTCGACCCCGGTTACGCCGATTCCTGCGCGCGGGTGATCGAGCGTATTCTGGAAGTGCGCGCCTTGCGCGGGCTGCTCATGCTGGCCGACCGGCTGGTGCCGGCGCTGCGCCTAGGCCGCGCATTCGCGCTGGCTTGGGATGCGGCGAAGCAGCGGGAAGGGCTGATCGACTTCGACGACCAGATCCGCCGCGCCGCCGACCTCCTCGCCAATCAGGCGCAGGCGGACTGGATCCGCTACAAGCTGGACCGGCGCTTCGACCACATCCTCGTCGACGAGGCGCAGGACACCAACGCCGCGCAGTGGGACATCATCTTCGCGATGGCGGGCGAGTTCTGGGCGGGCCTGTCCAAGTACGAGGGCGGTCGGCCCGAAGAGCTGATGCGCACGCTGTTCGTCGTGGGCGACTACAAGCAGGCGATTTTCCGCTTTCAGGGCACCAGCCCGGAGAACTTCCGCCGCGCCGCCGACCGCGTGCGGCGCGAAATGGACGGGGCGGCTGAGAACGCGGCGATGCTGCGCAGCAATCACTCGGCGCGCGGGCTGCTGGAACTCGGGCTCGACCGTTCGTTCCGCACGGCGCAGACGGTGCTCGATTTCGTCGACCGGGCGATCACCGGTATCGGTCATGCCAGCTTCGGCCTCGACCAGCCGCCGGAGCCGCACGAGGGGCAGGAGCGTCCCGGCTACGTCGCGCTGTGGCATCCGGTGAGTGATGCCGCCGACGCGGACGACGAGGAACTGCCGGACGAGGAAGGCGCGACGCCGGACTGGCTTTCTCGCCCCGACCGCCAGATGGCCGAGCGCATCGCGCTGCAGGTCCGGGACTGGCTGGACGAGCAGGGGCCGGGCTTCACGCTGGTGAAGGGCAAGCCGCGCCGGGCGGAAGCGGGCGACATCATGGTGCTGGTTCGCCAGCGCAAGGAATTGGCGGGGCTGATCGTCGCGCGGCTCCATGCTGCGGGCGTGCCGGTGGCGGGCGTCGACCGCCTGCGTCTTGGCGCGCCGCTGGCGGTGAAGGATCTCGTCGCCGCGCTTCGCTTCGCGGTGCAGCCGCTCGACGACCTGAACCTTGCCGCGCTGCTGGTCTCGCCGCTCGTCGGCTGGAGCCAGGAGCAGTTGCTGGCGCACGGCTATCGCGAAAGGCACACGCGGTTGTGGGAGCATCTGCGTCGCTCGCGCGAGCCCGAGGTCGCAGCGGTGATGGAGCAACTTGGCGAAGTGCTGCGCCGCGCGGATTACGATCCGCCGCAGGACTTGCTGCAATGGCTGCTGGTGGGATCGTGGCAGGGGCGACGGCGGCTGGTTGCGCGGCTGGGCACCGAGGCGAACGATCCGATCGACGAACTGGTCAACGCCGCCAAGGCCTATGCCGTCACCGATACGCCCAGCCTAGCCGGGTTCCTTGCGTGGTTCGACGCGGGCGACGGCGAGTTGAAGCGCGAGGCGGACAATGCTGCGGGGCTGGTGCGGGTGATGACCGTGCACGGCTCCAAGGGCCTGCAGGCGCCGATCGTCATCCTCGCCGATGCGACGAGCAATCCCGACAACGCGCGCGAGCGCGGCTTCGACCTGCCCGATCCGGTCAATCCGGCGCGCGAGATTCCGCTGCCGCCGCTCTCGAAGGACGAGAAGCAGGGTCGCATCGCCGCGCGGATCGAGGAAGGCAAGCTGGGCGACGAGCAGGAGCACTGGCGCCTGCTCTACGTCGCCATGACCCGCGCGGAGGAAGCGCTGTTCGTCGGCGGCGCGCTCACCAATCGCGACAAGGGCGAACCGAGTCCGAAGAGCTGGTACGCCCGCCTGCGCGCTCTGTTCCCCGCCGAAGCGGAACTGGCCGATCCGATCTGGGGCGCGCGGTGCGAGCATGGCACGCCCGCGCCCTCGGTTCCGGTGCGGGCGGCAGCGCCGATGCTCGACTTGCGCGAGCCGCTGCCGCGCTGGCTGGAGCGTGGCCCGCCCGCCGAACCGCGCCCGCCGCGTCCGCTCGCGCCTTCGGCTCTGGGTGAGGAGGATGCGCCCGATCCGCCGTTCCCGCCGGGCGCTGGCCGCGATGCCGCGCGGCGCGGGACGCTGGTTCACAGGCTGCTGGAGCGGTTGCCCGATGTGGCTTCGGCCACGCGCGCGGAGGCCGGGCGCGGCTGGCTTGCGCGCCATGCCGCCGATCTCCCTGAGGCCGACCGCGAGGCGCTGCTGGCGAGTGCGCTGACGGTGCTCGGTAACCCGGAATGGGCGGACCTGTTCGGACCGGACAGCCTTGCCGAAGTGCCGGTTGCCGCAGTCGTCGGCGGGCAGGTGGTTGCGGGCACGATCGATCGACTGGTCATTGAGCCGGGCCGCGTGCGCCTTGTCGACTACAAGAGCGCGCGCCGTCCGCCAGACCGGATCGACGCGGTGCCCCGGGGCGTGCTGCGCCAGATGGGTGCCTACGCCGCCGCGCTGGAGGCGACGTTCCCCGGTCGTGCGGTCGAGGTCGCACTACTCTATACCGCCGTGCCCCGGCTGATCGAGGTGCCCGCCGCCGTGCTGGCACAGCACAAGCCGGACTTGGAACCGCGCGAGTAAAGCTTTCACCGCTCCGGCGTTGCCTTGCCGGGTTTCATCCCTAGATTATCGCCCAAATCCCCTTTCAGGAGTCCGCAGATGTCCACTATCGCCGTTACCGATGCCAGCTTCGAGGCCGACGTCCTCAAGTCCGACAAGCCCGTCCTCGTCGATTTCTGGGCGGACTGGTGCGGCCCGTGCAAGATGATCGCCCCCGCTCTGGAGGAAATCGCCGAGGAACTGGGCGAGCAGGTGGTCATCGCCAAGATGGACATCATGGCCAACACCGACACCCCCGCGCAGATCGGCGTGCAGTCGATTCCGCTGCTGGTGCTGTTCAAGGACGGCCAGCCGGTCGCCAAGAAGCTCGGCGCCGCGCCCAAGAGCGCGCTCAAGGGCTGGATCGAAAGCGAACTCTGATCGCTTCGATTGCTGTTTGAGGAAGGCCCCTGCTGCGAGAGCGGCGGGGGCTTTTCTTTATGCCAGCTTCGCCACCACCGCCGCGAACTCATCCCACAGCGCCGGGCTCGACGCGCCGATGAGGTCGCGGCGTGCGTATTCGTCCACGCGGTAGGCGCTGCCGTCGGGCCGCGCCGCCTTGCCGCCCGCCTCGTTGAGGAACAGGACGCCCGCCGCGTGGTCCCACGGCAGGGTGCGGTTGAACACTGAGATGTCGTTGCTCCCCAGCACCAGGCGCGGATACTGCTCCGCCGCACAGCGGGGGATGTCGACGAGGGTGTAGTGCGGGGCGATGTGCGTCAGCACTTTCTCGCGCGCGCCAGCATCTAGGAACACGGTCGAGATCGCCGCGACCGGGGGCTCGGCGCCGGTGGTGTGCGCGGTGATCCGCTCTCCGTCGATCCACGCGCCGCCGCCGAGGTCGGTGCGGCAGAAGCGACCGGTCAGGCAGTCGAGGATCCAGCCGCCGATGGTCTCGCCCTTGTCCGCCAGCGCGACGAGGACGCCGAAGGGCGGCTTTCCGGCGGCGAAGTTGTTGGTGCCGTCGAGCGGATCGACGATCCAGCACAGGCGGTCCTTCAACTGCTCCATCACCGACGCATCGGCGAAGACGGCTTCCTCGCCCACGACCGCCGCTTCGGGGAGCAGGGCGGAGAGGCGCTCGGTCAGCATCGCCTCGGCCTGCTTGTCGGCGATGGTGACGACGTCGTCAGGGGCCTTGGCGTCGATCTCGCTGGCGGCGAGCTTCTGGTAATGCGGGAGGATCGCGCGATCGCTCGCCTCACGCATGATCGTCTCGACTGCGGCGTGGAGGGCTGGGGTCATCATGTGAGGGGGATCATCACCTGTTCGGCAAAGCCGGGGCGCTTGCAGATGCGCGCGTACCAGTCGGACACGGCGGCGAACTCGGGCTTGTCGAAACGCAGGCTGAACCAGGTGTAGGCGTAGACGCCCATCGGGATGTCGCCGATGCCGAACTGGCTGCCCGACAGCCACGGCTTCTCGCCGAGATACCTGTCCAGCACCGCAAGGTGCTTTGCACAGGCATCGACGCTGCGGGCGATGGCGTCGTGGTCCCACTGGTCCTGCGGCGTGCGGGCGAAGGCAAGGAAGGCCGCGCGCTGCGCATCGGCATAGGCGAACTGCCAGTCCATCCAGCGGTCGGCCAGTGCGCGGTCGATGGGGTCGGAGGGGAACCATGCGCCGCCGCCGTACTCGGCGGCCATGTAGCGCAAGATCGCGTTCGATTCCCACAGCACGACCTTGCCGTCCTCGATGGTCGGGATCAGGCGGTTGGGGTTCTTGCCGAGGTATTCGTCCGTGAAGCCGAACTTCCCGCCGATGTCGTTGCGCTGGTACTTGAGCCCGAGTTCCTCGGCGAACCAGGCCACCTTCTTGACGTTGTGCGAGTTCAGGCGGCCCCAGATCGTGAAGAACGGTTCGGACATGTTCAGCTCCGGTAATCCGCGTTGATCGAGATGTAGCCGTGCGTCAGGTCGCAGGTCCACACGGTCGCCGTGCCTTCACCGAGGCCGAGGTCGACTTCGATGGAAATGTCCTGGCCCTTGAGGTGCGCGGCGACGGGGGCTTCGTCGTAGTCCGCAAGGGGCAGGCCCTGCTTCGCGGCCCAGGTGCCGCCGAAGCCGATGGAGAGCCGGTCGCGGTCGGCGGGCTCGCCCGCCTTGCCCACGGCCATGACCACGCGGCCCCAGTTGGCGTCCTCGCCGGCGATGGCGGTCTTGACCAGCGGCGAGTTGGCGATGGCCATGCCGACCTTGCGGGCGCTCTCGTCCGACACCGCGCCGCTTACCGACACGGCGATGAACTTCTGCGCGCCTTCGCCGTCGCGCACGACGAGGTGGGCAAGCTGGCGGCAGACGTCATGGATCGCGGCGGCAAAGGCGTGGGCGCCGGGGCTGTCGAAGCCGGTGATCGGCGCGTTGCCCGCCCTGCCGGTGGCGAAGGCCAGCACCGTGTCGCTGGTCGAAGTGTCCGAATCGACGGTGATGCAGGAGAACGTGCGCAGGTTCGCGGCGGAGAGGCAGGCCTGCAGGAAAGCGGGCTCCACGGCGGCATCGGTGAAGAGGTAGCCCAGCATCGTCGCCATGTCGGGCGCGATCATGCCCGAGCCCTTGATGATGGCGCTGATCGTGATCTTCGTATCGCCCACCATGGCGGTGGCGGTGGCGCCTTTCGCAAAGGTGTCGGTGGTGGCGATGGTGTTGGCGGCATCTTCCCATGAGCAGGGCTCAGCCGACAGCGCCTTCTCCACGCCCTCGCGCGCCTTGTCCTTGGGCAGCGGCACGCCGATCACGCCGGTCGAGGAGACGAAGACCTGTTCCTTCGGGCAGCCGAGGTTGTCGGCGACCTGCTCCATGATCTGCTCCACCGCCTCGCGACCGCGATAGCCGGTGAAGGCGTTGGAATTGCCCGCGTTCACCACCAGCGCACGCGCCCGGCCGAGCTTGACGTTCTCGCGCCCCAGATCGACTTCGGACGAGCAGCATACGTTCTTCGTGAACACGCCCGCGACCGCCGTGCCTCCGTCCAGCGTGACGAAGGTGAGGTCGCAGCGGCCCCAGTTCTTGTACCCCGCGCGCACGACATGCGGCACGACGCCCGCGATCTCGGGCAGGGCGGGGAAGGGCGAGGCGAGCGGGGAGACGGGGTAGGCCATGGCGCGGTTGCTAGCGCGTGCGTGTGACAGGTCAAGGGACCATGGCGCCCTCGCTTCGTCAGGCGGGCTTCAGACGGGAAGCGGCTCCATCGCGCGCCCGACGCGCTCGCCCCGACCGAAGCCGAAGATGAAGACGAGCGAGGCGGCGACGGCGAACAGTCCTGCGAGCACGAAGGCCGGGGTGTAGCTGCCGACGACCTCGCGGATGACCCCGGCGCCGAACGCGGCGACGGCGGCGCCCATCTGGTGTGCCACCAGCACCCAGCCGAACACGATCGGCGCGTCGCGCTCACCGAAGGAGCGGTTGGCCAGCTTCACCGTCGGCGGCACCGTCGCGATCCAGTCGAGGCCGTAGAACACGGCGAAGATGGTCAGGCTCACTTGCCCGAAGTCGATGAAGGGCAGGGCGACGAGCGAGACGCCGCGCAGGCCGTAATAGACCGCCAGCAGCCGCTTGGGATCGTAGCGGTCGGTCAGCCAGCCCGACGCGGTCGTGCCGATGAGGTCGAAGAAGCCCATGAGCGAGAGCAGCCCGGCAGCCGCCACCGCCGCGATGCCGTGGTCGCCGCAGAACGCGATCATGTGCGTGCCGACAAGGCCGTTGGTGGTGAGACCGCAGACGAAGAAGGTGCCCGCGAGCAGCCAGAACATCGGCGTGCGGCCCGCGCGCAACAGCGCCTCGATCGCCAGCCAGGGCGTCGCGGCCTGCTTCATGGCCGGAGCAGGCGGCGTGTCGTGCGCCTCGCCGAAGCGGCGCACGCCGCGATGTTCGGGGCGCTCGGGCATGAACAGCAGCACGAGCGGGATCAGTGCCGCGCAGCCGAGGCTGACCGCGAGCGCGACCGGCTTCCACGCTCCGCCCTGCGACAGCCAGGCGAGGAAGGGCAGGAACACCAGTGCTCCGGTGGCCGTGCTGGCGCTCAGGAGGCCCATGACGAGGCCCTGCCGCGTCGCGAACCAGCGGTTGACCACTGCCGCGCCCAGCACGGCGGCCACCGCGCCCGAGCCGACGCCGGAGACGACGCCCCAGCTCAGCACGTATTGCCAGGGCGTCGTCATCCACTGGCTGGCGAACGTGGAGGCGGCCATGAGGACCAGACCGCCGAGCATCGTGCGCTTGATGCCGATGCTCATCATCAGCGCGGCGGCGAAAGGGCCGACCAGACCGTAGAGCAGGATGCCGATGGCAGCGGAGAAGGAGATCGTCGCGCGGTCCCAGCCGAAATGGAGTTCCAGCGGCAGCATCATCACGCCCGGCGCGGAGCGCAGCCCGGCAGAGAACAGCAGGGCGAGGAACGTTAGTCCCACGACGAGCATGGCGGGATGATAGCGGCGGCGGGCGGTCGGCATCGGCAGGGTGTCCTTCGGGGGCATGGCGCAAGCCTTAATGCAGACGGGTGCTCGAGCCGAACGAGGATTCTTGGCGCAGGTTGTGAAATCCGTTAACAACCTGCGGGTGTATCGACCTCCATCCATCCAAACCCTGCGCGCGCTTGAAACCGCGGCGCGGTTGCAGAGCTTTTCCCGCGCGGCCGAGGAACTGGGCGTCACGCACGGCGCCATCAGCCACCGCATCCGCGAGATCGAGGAGCGGCTCGGTGCGCGGATGTTCGTCCGGCGGGGCAATGCCATGGAGCCGACGGCAGAGGCGCGGCAGGTGCTGCCGGTGGTGCGGCAGGCGCTCGGGTTGATCGCCAGCATCTTCCCGCCGCCTCCGGCTGCGGGCGAGCAGGTGCTGCGGGTCGGCGTGCTGCCGTCGTTCGCATCGAACTGGCTGGTGCCCCGGCTGGTGGAGTTCCAGACGCTGCACCCCGAGATCGCGATTGCCCTCGATGCTCGGGTGGAGGTCAGCCACGTCGGCAGCGGCGGACTGGATGCGGCGATCCGCTATGGCGCAGGAGCATGGCCGGGACTGGTGTCGGAGCGTCTGGTGGGCGACATGGTGTTTCCGGCCTGCTCGCCCGAGTATCGCTCGCGCATGGGGATCAGGGGCATCGACGATTTTGCCCGATGCCACCTGCTGCGCAACGTCTGGCAGGCGTGGACGCCGTGGTTCCAGAAGGCGGGGCTGGAACTGCCCGAGCCTTCGGGCGGCGCGCCCTACCACGATGCCGGGCTCATGCTGGAAGCGGTGTTCGCGGGGCACGGTATCGCGCTGGTGCGCAAGGTGATCGCCAGCGACGCGCTGGCAAGCGGCAAGCTGGTGCGGCTTTCGGACATCGAGATCCCGTTCGAGGGCGCCTATCACTACGTCGTGGCGAGCGCGACCGACGCCAGCCGAACGTTCGGGGCATGGCTGGCGGAACGCATGGCACGGGAATTTCCGGACTGACCTGTGGGCCGGATACTCCGCTGAACGCAAACGCATGTGGACACATCCCGTCATCGACCTTATCTGACCTGCCGATGGCCCATCGCCTGATCCTGACCCTGCTTGCCCTGCTGACGGGCCTTGCTGCCCAAGTCGGCCCCGCCGATGCGTGCGCGTCGCGGGTATCGGCGGTGCAGGTTCTGGGCGTTCGCGAGGTCGCGGCCAAGGCGCCGCGCGCGCCGGTGGCCCTTGCAAGACTGCCCGAGCCGGGACTGCGCAACACGCGCCTTCATGCGCCGCAGCAGCCTGCCGCCTTCGCGCCGGTCGCCGTGGCGACCGTACTGACCGGCATAGACCGCGCGCGCGAATAAGCGCTTCTCGCGCAACCCTCAGCTTCTTCGCGAGCTTCAAGACGCGCCCGGCTTCTCGCCGTCGGCGCGCACATCGATCTTACGCATTCACGAAAACAGGGATTCACCGCCATGTTCGGCGCACTCGTCAAGTCCATCTTCGGCTCGTCCAACGAGCGTTACGTCAAGTCGCTCGACAAGATCGTCGCCCAGATAAACGCTTTCGAGCCCGCGCTGGAGGCCATGAGCGACGAGGAACTCGCCGCCCAGACCCCCAAGTTCCGCGAGCTTCTGGCCAACGGCTCCACCCTCGACGACATCCTGCCTGAAGCCTATGCCACCGTGCGCGAGGCATCGAAGCGCGTGTACGGCATGCGTCATTTCGATGTGCAGATGATCGGCGGCATGGTGCTTCACCGCGGCGAGATCGCGGAAATGCGCACGGGTGAGGGCAAGACCCTCGTCGCCACCGCACCGACCTACCTCAACGCGCTCGAGGGCAAGGGCGTCCACGTCGTCACCGTCAACGACTACCTCGCCCGCCGCGACGCCGAGCAAATGGAGAAGCTGCACGGCTTCCTCGGCCTGACGGTCGGCGTGATCGTCCCCAACCTCAACGAGTGGGAACGCCGCGAGGCCTACGGCGCCGACATCACTTACGGCACCAACAACGAATTCGGCTTCGACTACCTGCGCGACAACATGAAGCACGAGCGCAGCCAGATGGTGCAGCGCCCCTTCAACTTCGCGATCGTCGACGAGGTCGACTCGATCCTGATCGACGAGGCTCGCACGCCGCTCATCATCTCCGGCCCGACCGACGACAAGAGCGAGCTTTACGTTCAGGTCGACGCCATCGTGAAGCAGCTCCAGCCCGAGGACTACGAGGCTGACGAGAAGACCAAGAACATCTCGCTGACCGAGGACGGCGTCGAGCGTGCCGAGCGCATGCTGGAGGCCGCCGGGCTGCTCGAAGGCTCGAACCTCTACGATGTCGAGAACACGCAGGTGGTCCACCACCTCGATCAGGCCCTGAAGGGCGTGTTCATGTTCAAGCGCGACACCGACTACATCGTCAAGGACGACAAGGTCGTCATCATCGACGAGTTCACCGGTCGCATGATGGACGGGCGCCGCTGGTCGAACGGTCTGCACCAGGCCGTGGAGGCCAAGGAAGGCGTCAAGATCGAGCCGGAGAACCAGACGCTCGCCTCGATCACCTTCCAGAACTACTTCCGTATGTATCCGAAGCTCTCGGGCATGACGGGTACGGCGGCGACCGAAGCGCCCGAATTCTACGACATCTACAAGATGAACGTCGTCACCATCCCGACGAACCTGCCGGTGCAGCGCGTCGACGAGGAGGACGAGTTCTACAAGAACACGCTCGACAAGTTCGCCGCCATCGCCAAGCTGATCCGCGAGAAGTACGAGACCGGCCAGCCGGTGCTCGTCGGCACCGTGTCTATCGAGAAGTCGGAACTGCTGTCGGACTTCCTCAACAAGGAAGGCGTCAAGCACTCGGTCCTGAACGCGCGTTTCCACGAGATGGAAGCGCATATCGTCGCGCAGGCGGGCTCGCTGGGCGCCGTGACCATCGCCACCAACATGGCCGGTCGCGGCACCGACATCCAGCTCGGCGGCAACGTCGAGTTCCGCGTCGAGGACGAACTGCGCGACATGCCCGAAGGGCCTGAGCGCGAGGCAGCGATCGACAAGATCAAGGCAGAAGTGCGTGAACAGAAGCGCCTCGTCCTCGAAGCCGGCGGCCTGTGCGTCATCGGCACCGAGCGCCATGAAAGCCGCCGCATCGACAACCAGCTGCGCGGTCGTTCGGGCCGTCAGGGCGATCCGGGCCTGTCGAAATTCTACCTCTGCCTCGAAGACGACCTGCTGCGCATCTTCGGTCCCGATACGTTGTTCTCGAAGATGATGAACAGCAACCTTGCCGACGGCGAGGCGATCGGCTCCAAATGGCTGTCGAAGGCGATCGAGACCGCGCAGAAGAAGGTCGAGGCACGCAACTACGAGGTCCGCAAGCAGGTCGTCGAATATGACGACGTGATGAACGACCAGCGCAAGGTCATCTACGAACAGCGCTCCGACATCATGGACGCCGATGCGGTGGACGATGTCGTCGTCGACATGCGCCACGACACCATCAACTCGCTCGTCGCCGATGCCTGTCCGGCCGGCTCCTATCCGGAGCACTGGAACGTCGAAGGCCTCAAGGAGAAGGTGAAGGACATCCTCGCCATCGACGTGCCTATCGAGGCGTGGATCGAGGAAGACGGCCTCGAACCCGACGATATCGAACAGCGCATCACCGAACTGGCCGACGCGCACATGGAAGCCAAGATGGCGCAGGACGATCCGGCGATCTGGCGCCAGGTCGAGAAGTCGATCCTGCTCGACCGGCTGGACCACTACTGGAAGGAGCACCTCGCCACGCTCGACGCGCTGCGCCAGGTGGTGTTCCTGCGCGCCTATGCGCAGAAGCAGCCGATCAACGAATACAAGCAGGAAGCCTTCAGCCTGTTCGAGCGCATGCTCGACGGCATCCGCGAGGACGTGACGCGCATCATCTCGGTCAGCGAACTGCGTATGCCCGAGCCCGCGCAGCTGCCTGAACTGCCCGACTTCCTGACCGGCCACATCGACCCGTTCACCGGCCTCGACAACTCGAACGACGGCGACGGTTCGGCGATGATCCCGCAGTTCTTCGGTGGTCTCGCGGGCAGCCCCGAAGGCATCGATCCGGCGGGCGCTGCTGCGGCTCCTGAGAGCAACCCCTGGGCCGATCTCCAGATCAGCCGCAACGCGCCGTGCCCCTGCGGCTCCGGCAACAAGTACAAGCACTGCCACGGCGCGCTGGTCTGATCCTAGCCAGCCGCACGGCTTTCGCAAAGGGCGCTGCCGGAGCAATCCGGCGGCGCCTTTTTCATTGGGATTCGAAAAGTTACGTCCAAGAATCAGTATAAGTAAATTTAAGTATAGATCGTTTTGTTAGGAAATTAACGACCCTTGTAATCTTCCTGACAGGGTTGATTACTATCTACAGGTCTTTCCTTAGGTTAGTCCCCGTGGTCGAGGCAGCAGAGCTTCATCATGAGGGGGACATCATGTTCGGTAGTGCGACACCCAACACGTTTGCCGTGAGCCATTACAGTGCGCGGGCCGCAGTCAGCGGCGCGGCGCTTGCAGCATCGCTGGCGCTTGCGGTTCCGGCTTTCGGCCAGACCGTCGTCAATCCCGGTTTCGAGAGCGGAGACACGACCGGCTGGGTTCTCACCGGGGGCACCTGGACCAGCACGGTGCAGTGGCCGCCTGCGGATTCGACCTGGGCGGGGGCGCCCAACAGCTACACCATCACCAACGCCGGAGACATCGACGCCATCACCGGCACGCCGACCGTCTTCGCGGGCAACCATGCGATCCGGCTCAACGATGCGCGACCGAACTACGGCGTGACCGCGCTCTCGCAGTCGGTGGCGAATTATACGGGCAACAAGCTCTACTACGCCTGGAACGCGGTTCTCGAACCGTCGCACGGCCCGACCGACAGCCCGTCGTTCATCATCAAGGTGGTGGACAAGACGACCGGCAAGATCATCAACAACATCGCCTACAGCGCCTACACTGCGCAGAACACCACGATCTTCCGCCAGGCCGGCCGCTACGTCACCAGCGACTGGAAGGTCGAGGACATCGACATGATCGCGGGTCACGACTACGACCTGCTGTTCGTGGCGCTTGACTGCCCCTACGGCGCGCACTCCGGCTACGTCTATGTTGACGGCTTCGGCAATGCGATCCCGTCGGCCAACGCCAACGTCGATTTCGATCCCGCCACCGACGTCACGCGCGGCTCGGACGTGCTGATCCCGATCAACCCGGGCAATACCCCGGACATCGACCTCGCCAAGGCGTTCTACACGACCACCGAACTCAACGACGGCGACGTGAACCCGAACTTCGTCGGCGGCACGCTGCAGTTCGCTTCGGCAGGCGATGTCAGCACCCCGCTGACGGTCCAGACGCAGGGCGGCTTCATCGACACCAATTCCTTCGACGTCTCTCTCAGCGGCGGCCTTACCGGCGCAGGTGCGATGACCAAGACCGGCCTCGGCACGCTGACCCTGTCGACCGCGATCAGCACGCTCAACGAAGGCTTCACGGTCGATCAGGGCACGCTGCTCGTCAATTCGGCGCTGTCGGCACTCGACGTCACCGTCAACTCGGGCGCGCGCCTTGGCGGCACCGGCACGGTCGTCGCCGATGTCCACGTCAATGCGGGCGGCACGCTCGCGCCGGGCAACAGCCCCGGCACGCTGGTCGTGGCGGCGGGCGACGTGACGCTGGCCGATACAGCGACCTTCGCGGTCGAGATCGACGGGCGGACCTACAACTCGGCGGGCGGCGCGGGCACTTACGACCGCCTCGCGCTCACTTCCGGCGCGACGTTCCAGCCCAACGGCATCCTCGCGCCGACGCTGCGCGGGATCACTGGCGGCAACAACAACTTCACGCCGATCGTGGGCGATACCTTCATCATCGTCGATGGCGGACCGGTGGGTTCCGGAGAGTTCGACTCGGTGACGCAGCCGAGCGCCGGTCTTGCGGCCAACACGCGCTTCGACGTGATCTATCGCCCGACCCGCGTCATCGCCGCGATCACGCCCGGCAACTTCGCCACTTACGGCGCGGCCAACGGCTGGAAGCTCAACGCCATTTCGGCGGCGGCGGGCCTCGAACCGTTCCGTCCGAGGGCCGGTGCGCGCAGCGGGGCGTTCTATTCGCTCTACGATGGCCTCTACGGCAAGAACAGCGCGGACCTTGGCTACACGTTCTCGCAGATCAGCGGCGAGATCCACGCCCACACGCTGCAGATGGCCACGAATTCCGCGCGCGAGATCGGCCAGGTCGCGCTCAGTGCCGCGCAGGAACCCTGGGGCTGTTCTCCGGCGGTGCAGACGCCGGGCGAGTTCACCGAGGCTGCGCCTAACGGCACGGATGACGGCTGCGGCGTGGAATCGACCCGCAAGGGCCCGACCGCGTGGGGCAAGTTCATCGCTCAGTCGACCGACGTGGACGAGGACAGCATCGCCTACGATTACAACCGCGATGCCAAGGGCGTGATCGCGGGCATCAACGTGGTCAACCAGGACGGCACCCGCATCGGCGTGGGCGGCAGCTACACCGATGGCGACATCAGCAGTTCGGTCGCCAGTTCGGCGGACTTCGATACCTGGTCGGTCTTCGCCTACGGCGCGCACCGCGTCGGGGCGCTCTCGGTCGGGCTGGTGCTGGGCTACAACAAGGCCAACGTCGACACGACCCGCGATGTCGGCCTGACCACGGGCAGCCTGCGCGCGACCGACAGCTACAAGATCGAGACGCTCACCGCGGCGCTCGAGGCGAAGGTGGACGTCAAGTTCGGCGACCGTTCGGTCCTGCGCCCGGTGGCGGGTATCGAGATCGCCCGCAGCAAGGCGGACTCGGTGGCCGAGGGCGGTTCCGCCGTCGTCGCGCTGACCATGCCGAGCGAGAAGTGGACGACCGCGCGCACCAAGCTTGGCGCGGAACTGGCTGTCGGCGTCGGCAATCCGGTCGAGGTCGGGGTGTTCGGCAACTGGCGCCACGAACTCAAGGACGCGACCGCAGTGCGCGTCGCCGAACTGGGCGCGGCAGACTGGCTCGTCTCCAGCGTCGGTGCCAAGAAGGACTCGTTCGAGGTCGGTGGCCAGATCGGCATCAAGGCGAGCAACGCGATCAAGTTCCGCATCGAATACGCCCTCGCGCGGCAGGGGGAATATCATTCCGACCGTGCGCTGGCGGGGGTCTCGGTCAAGTTCTGACCGGACTTCGCGGATCGAGGGTAGGGGCGTGGCGAAAGCTGCGCCCTTTTCCCGTTTCAAAGCCTTGCTCGTTCCCGGCCTTGCTTGCTAACGAAAACGAGTCGCATTAAGCCTCCCGCCATCTGTTTCATGGGGGAGCCGCTTTGGTCCGGCGATTTTTCGTTTCCTGTCCGTTCATCCCGAGGCCGTGCGCCTGATGCCCGGCGATATGGTTCTGGCGATTGCTGTCGTCGCGAGCGTGGCGGGCGTCGGCGTCCTTCGCCTTGCATGGTCGCGGGCGCGCCGCTCGATGCCGCTCAACGCAGCGGGTTGGGGGCTGCTGCTTGTCGGATTCGGTGCTGGATGGATCGCGGCGGGAGCATGGGGCTCCTCGGTTGCGGCCTTGTGGGCAATGGGTGCGGCATTCGTCGCGCTGGCATGGGCGGCGCTGACCGCTCCCAAAGGCAGGGCGCTTGCATCCAACCGCCGCATGGGCATGCTGCCCGAGGGCACTGAGCCCCGGCGTATCGGCGGGCGGCTGCTGACGTTCCTGCTGGTCGGCGTGGTCGCGGTGCTGCCCTCGGTCGGCGCGGCGCTGGCCATCGGCAAGCTGGGCGGGCTGCTGGGCTGGAGCACCGCGAATGCGGTGGCGACGGCGCTCTTCGCGATGCCGGTGATCTGGGGGCTGATCGCCTACGCCATGCTCATGGAGACGGGACGCAAGGGACAACTCAAGGTGCTCGCGCTGTCGACCATTCCGACATGGCCCGCGCTGGCGGCGGGGCTTCTCGCATGACCGCCGCGCCCGAACCCTCCACCGTCAAACGCGCGCTTTCCGCGCATGCCGCGATCGGCCTCGTCGCCGGAGCGCTGCTCTACATCGTCTGCCTGACCGGCACCGTCGCGGTGTTCTACCCGGAACTGCAACGCATCGAGCAGGCCCGTGCGCCGGAAATGGCCAAGATCGTGCCTGCCGCCGTGCAGCGGGGCGTGGAGGCGGCGTTACAGGCCGAGCACGGCGGGCCGCTGACGACGCACCTCTATGTCCACATGCCGGTGCCCGACCTGCCGCGCGCGACGATCACGAGCGACACCCGCGCCACGCATATCGACGCGAACGGCGCGCTTGCCGGGCCTGAGGAGATCGCATGGTCCGACTTCCTCGTCGCGCTGCATTACACGCTGAACGTACCGGGCCTCGTCGGCATGACCATCGTCGGCGTGCTGGGCGTGATGATCCTCGCGCTGGCGCTGTCCGGCGTGATCGCCCACCCGCGCATCTTCCGCGACGCCTTCCTGCTGCGCGCACGTAACGGCAGCGGGGTCGGGCTGGCGGACTGGCACAACCGCATGAGCGTGTGGTCGCTGCCGTTTTCGGTCGCGGTGGCGCTGACCGGCGCGGTGATCGGGCTGGGCTCGCTTACGGTCTATGCGATGGCCCTGCTCGACCACGGCGGGAACATCCAGGCGGTCTACGAACCGCTGTTCGGCGAGGAAGGCAAGCCCGACAAGCGCGCCGCACCGCCGCCGAACGTGGCCACCGCGCTGGACTACATGGCGCAGCATCATCCCGAGGTGACGATCACTTACGTCACGCTGCACGATCCGCTGACGCGCGGGCAGGAGACCCAGATCTCGGCCGAGCACGAACGGCGGCTGATCTTCGGCGAGACGTACCGCTTCGACGCGAAGGGTCGCTTCATCGGCGTTGCGGGCACGTCGGACGGAGAACTGGGCCAGCAGGCCGCAGCCTCAACCTATCGCCTGCATTTCGGTAACTTCGGCGGGCTTCCGGTGAAGCTGGCCTATATCCTGTTCGGCGCTGCCCTGACCGTCATCTGCGCGACGGGTACGTACATCTGGCTCGGCAAGCGGAGGCGGCGCGGGCATGAGGAGCCGCGTCTGCTCAAGGCGTGGGACGCGGTCGTCTGGGGCTCGCCGATGGTGCTGGCGCTGACGCTGGTGGCGCGCTTCGTGCTGGGCAACGGCGCTCCGCTGACGGCGATCTTCTGGATCGGCTCGCTGCTGGTGGTGGCGCTCGCCTTCGCGCCGATTGCGCCGCAGCGTTTCCGCAAGGGGCTGCAAGTGCTGCTGCCGGCCGTCTGCCTCCTCGCCGGAGGGCTGGCGCTGGCCTGATGGTGTGGCCGGGCGCGCGCTGGGGAGAGAGCCTGCGGAGTCTCGCGCGCCCGGCCGGACCGCCGGCGGAAGGCGGTCGGCGACCGGTGGGGATCAGGCTGCGGACTGGCCCCTGAACGGTCGCCAAATATGCTTCTATCCCGAAGCGCCGCCGCTGCCGATTATCCTGTAGCATAGTGCCGTCATGCGGAGGTGCGCGGTCCGACATGGAACCGTAGTCTGACCGTCGTAAGCGTCCCGCCGGAACACGAAAGGGCGCATCGCATGATCCTGAGGCTTACCTGCTGCATCGGCCTTGCCGCGCTTGGCGCCACGGCTCTCCGGGCCGAGACGGCGCTGCCGGATTCGCCACCTCCCGCCCCCGTTGCGATGCGGCTGAAGGCGGTGGAGGCGCATCAGGGCGCGGCGTCGGACGGTACGTTCATCTACGCCATCGATAACGACCGCATCGGCAAGTATCGCATCGCCACCGGGGAGAGGGTCGCGCAGTGGCAGGGCGAGCGACGGCTCTATCCGCACATGAACAGCTGCACTGTTGTCGGCACCGAACTCGTCTGCGCCGCCTCGAACTACCCGGCGGTGCCGCAGACCAGCGCGGTCGAGATCTTCGACACCCGCACGCTCAAGCACCTGCGCAGCGTCAGCCTCGGCTTTGGGCCGGGCTCGCTGACGGTGATGGACCGCCATCAGGGCAAGTGGTGGGCGGTCTACGCCAACTACGAGGGCAAGGGCGGTGAGCCGGGGCGCGACTATCGCTACACCATGCTGGTCCGCATGGACGACGCCTTCCGGCCGGAGGCAAGCTGGGCGTTCCCGGAAGCGGTGCTGGCGCGCATGGCGCCCAAGAGCTGCTCGGGCCTGAGCTGGGGGCCGGATGGGCTCATCTACGCCACCGGACACGACCGGCCCGAGGTCTATGTGCTCAGGCTGCCCGAAGCGGGATCGCGGCTCGAACTCGTCGCGACGCAGGGCATCGCGACGCCGGGGCAGGCGATCGACTGGGATCCCAGAGCCGCGCGCCGCCTGTGGTCCATCGGCCGGGGCGCGGGCGAGATCGTCGCAAGCGACATGCCCGCGCTGCCCTGACGGGTCAGCGCGCGGCGATCAGCGTCGGCGGCGTGCTGCGCAGCAAGCGGTAGCGGACGGTGTAGCCCATGTGGTCGGAGAGCATCTCGCCCTCCGGCTCCTCGCCGAACGGCACCTCCACCGATACGGGCGCGAGGTGCATGTCGGCACCGTCGAAGGCGAATTGCAGGTCGCGGGCATGCTCGCGGATCGCGGTCAGTTCGGCGCTGCGGCCGAAGCCTTGCGGATCGGCGTCGCGGTTGCGGCTGAGCGAGTCCTCGACAGGACTGCCGCCGACGGGGTCGAGCGCGGCATGGAGCAGGGCGGTGCGCTGCGGGCGCTGCCCCTTGTTGAAGTCTCCCGCGATCACGATCGGTAACCCGCGTGCATGCACGCGCGCGAGGAGGCGACCGACCATCGCCGCCTGCCGCCCGAAGGCCTGCGTGGTGCGGGCCTTGGGCGCGCCGGACGCGCCCTGGCAGTTGAGATGCGTCGTCGCGACCAGCACCGGCCCGCGTCCGGGAACCTCAAGCTCGACCAGCAGCACGCCCTTGGCCGCGAGGCAGTCGTAGCCCGCGCAGTCCTCCGGAGCGAAGGCGACACGCTCGACGCTGCGCACGGGCAGGTCCGACAGCAGGACGAGGCCGCTGTCGACCGCTGCCGCCTGCGTTTCGCCGAGGTGCCAGTCGCGACGCGCGGCGGCTTGCGGGGTGGGCGCGGAGCGGGCGTAGGGCCCTTCGATGATAAACGGATAGCCTGCACGGTGGCCGATCGCCTTGGCCTCGGGCGTGAACGCTTCCTGCAGCACGACGACCTGCGGCTGGCGTCCCTCGCGGCGCATCGCGGCAAGACGATCACCGATCTTGCCGAGTGCTTCGGGACGCCCGCTCGCCAGCGGCCACGGCAGGCCCTTCACGTTGTAGGTGAGCACGGAAAGCTCGTCGGCGCTGGCCCGGTGCGGCGGAATCGCAGTACTCTGCGCCACCTGCGGATCCCGCGGCGCACCGTCGATGGCCCCGGCCAGCGTCACGACCAGCGCCAGCGGCACCGCGAGCCACCCCGGCCGCCGTCCTCCGCGCATGCGCTGGAGCAGGGTCTTCCCGGACCTGTCCGCGCTGCCTGTCCCGTTCACGCACTTCCCCAAGTGCCGGATCATCATCGCCCCTCGATGTTTGCCGCCGCCATGTCGGCGCGCTCCCCCTAGCTCCCGAGTCTGACAGCGCGATGTTGGAACGGCGTCAGTCCGGTTACGGTCGGTGGGAAAAAGGTTCAGAAACGCGCCCAGATTCCCGCCGAAATGGAGCGACCGTAGCGCTCGCCCTCGATGGTCCAGTTTCGCATGCCGTCCTGGAACTGCCGCGTCTGCTCGTCGGTGAGGTTGCGGCCCTCGACGAAGAGGTTGAGATCGGGCGAGAGGGTGACGCGCGTGCGCACGTCGAGCCGCCGCAGCGGTGCCTGCCGGACCGGCCCGTCAGGCCCGTCGTTCAGCGCGAGGAGGGCGGCGCTGGTGCCCGTCCAGGTGACGACGCTCTCCACCGGCCCGCGTTGCCATGAAAGCGCGGCGCTGTAGAGCGTGCGCGGCTGGAACGGAAAGCGCGTGCTGCGCCCGTCCGCGAGCAGCAGCCGCGACTGCGCGTAGCCCGCCGAAAGGCGCAGGCTGAGGTCCGAGAGCGGGACGGGCAGGAAGTTCAGGCGGCGGGCATACTGCGCCTCGATTCCGGCCACTTCGCCGCGCCGGGCGTTGATCGCGCGGGTCACGTTGAGCCGGTCGTAGCGGCGCGCGGCGAAGGCGGTATCGATGCGCGTCTCGTTGGCGGCGACGATGGGATCGTCCACGAGGCGGGCGAAGAGGTTGACGCTCAGCGCCTCGCACCCTGCGCATCCGTCTCCGTCGGGAGCCCAGACCGCGGTCAGGTCGAAACTGTCGGTGCGGTAGGGGACGAGGTCGGGATTGCCGACCCACACCTGCGGCCTGCGCCCCTCGACGATGGCGCCCGGCGAGAGCATCGCGAGGTCCGGCCGTCCCATGTCGCGCGACCAGCGTGCCCTGAGCGCGATGCTGCGCGCGGGAGACATGCCCGCGACGATGGACGGTAGCATCGATCCGTAAGTGCGGCGCAGCACCATCGGCGTGCCCGAAGTGCCGTCGTCCGACAGGAACCCGCCGACGCGCAGCCGGGTGCGCTCGTACCGCAGGCCGGGCACCAGCGTCACGCCGCCCAGCGCGATGCGGCTGGAGGCGAACAGGGTGGCGATCTTCTCCTTCTGCCGGAAACCGGAGAGGATGCCGGTGCCGGTCGCGAAGCCGGTATCGGTCGGCGTCGGCGCGCCGGTGAAGGCCCCCGCGACGGAGGTTATGGAGAAGGGCGCGCCGGTCGGCATCGGCGCAGGGCCGCGACGGGCGGGCGCGCCGAGCCCTTCGTCGAAGAGCTGGCGCGTCTTGCGGTAACCGCCGCCCATGGCGAGCGCGTTTCCGCCGCCGAGGCTCCAGCTTGCTTCACCCATGCCCTGCCATGTCCGGTCGAGGCTGCGCAGGTGGAAGCGGGCCTTGCGCTCGGCCCGGACGGGCGCCGACCCGCAGGGGCTTGCGGCATCGAACAGGGCGGTCACGTCCTGCCGCGACGCGAGCGAGAGGCAGCCGAGGCCGCGGAGGTCTGCTCCCGTCCGTTCAAGGCTGTAGCTGCCGCGATAGCTGAACCTGACGCCACCGACCTGGCTGCTGCCGCCGAGGATACCGGACACGATCCGGTATCCCGCGCCGGGCGCCCGTTCGCGGCGATAGAATGCGGTTGTCCGCGACCGGCCTTTCGTCCGACCCTTCGCCGCGACGCGAACCACGCCCCAACCGCCGTCCTCGAAGTCCGAAGCCATGGCGGAACCGGGCTCGTCGGCCAGATCCCACACCATGCCCAGGCTGAGGCGCACCCGTTCTCCGCCCGTTTCGCCGTCATCCAGCGAATCGAGCCGTCGCCGCCCCGCTTCGCTTCGTCCGGTGGCGCCCGCCGCATCCGCCGTCACGAAAGTCTCGCGCCCCCGCGCGTCTTCCATGGCGAATGCATCGGTCGCAGCCCCGGTCAGAGCCGACAATGCCATGCCGCCCGACAGAATCGCTCGCATATGTCCCCCGCAGCCCCCGTGCTACTGCGGGGCCGCATAGGCGGCGGACGTGACGCTACGATCACCGTTCGGTTATGGTTTTGCGACAACCGCTGCGGTCGCCGATATGCGTAACGCGGGAGGCCGCGGAGCAATGTCGATGATGTGGAGCTTGAGGCGCGCCCTTGGCACGGTCTTCTTCCGGGTGGAAGAAGATGTTGGCTCCCCGAGTAGGATTCGAACCTACGGCCATTCGATTAACAGTCGAATGCTCTACCGCTGAGCTATCGGGGAGCAGCCTGTCAGTGTTACCACCGCCGGGCAGGGGTGCGCCAATAACAGCTTCCTCAGCCTTGGCAACCCCGTGATGCAGAAAATCGGATCTATTTTCGAAAAAGTTTTAGGTTCGCGATGGCCCGTCGCGATTGCCGGTTGAGAGAAGCAATCGGGGACGGCGAAGCGGCTGCGGATTGCCGCGGGCCTTCGGCCCTCGCAATGACGATGGAGGGGAAGGCGCGGTTAGGTTCAGACTTGGAACTGCTCGGCGAAGATGCGTTCCTCCAGGGTGAAGCCGGGGTCGAACAGCAGCGTCAGTTCCTTTTCCGCGGTCGCCTTGATGCGCACGATGGCGACGTCGCGCACTTCCTTCTGGTCAGCGACGGCGGCGACGGGGCGCTTGCCGGGTTCGAGGATGCGCAGTTCCACTTCGGCGCTCTCGGGCAGGATTGCGCCTTTCCAGCGGCGCGGGCGGAAGGGGTTGAGCGGGGTCATCGCCATCATGCGTGAGCCGAGCGGCAGGATCGGTCCGTGGGCGGAAAGATTGTATGCGGTGGAGCCCACCGGCGTCGCCAGCAGGATGCCGTCGCCCGCGAGTTCCTCCATCCTGACGCGCCCGTTGATGCGCACTTCGAGCTTGGCGGTCTGGCGCGTCTCGCGCAGAAGCGAGACTTCATTGATGGCGTGGTAGCTGAACTTCTCCCCGCTCTGCGTCACGGCATTCATGCACAGCGGGCGCACCGGGACGCTATGCGCCTCGGCCACGCGGGCGGCGATGGTCTCGCCGTCTTCCAGCGGGCCGTTCATCAGGAAGCCGATGGTGCCCAGGTTCATGCCGTAGACCGGCTTGATCCCGTCGCGGTCCAGCAGTTCGTGCAGGACGTGCAGCAGGAACCCGTCGCCGCCGAGCACGACGAGCACGTCGGCTTCCTGCGGCGAGACCCATGGGTGCGAGTCGTGCAGTGCCCTTGCTCCGGCCTGCGCCTTGGCGCTGTCGGAGACGATAAGCGCCAGCTTGGCGTCGTTGCTCATCACATCCCTCTGAAGACCTTGCGGCCCGGTCCCAATCCGGGATTGGGGCTCGCGAATTTTGAAGGGTTTTGCAAGGGGTTTGGGTTATGGCCGCGCGATGGGCGTAAAACTGAACGAGAAGGTCCGCAAACCGCCGAAGCGGATCGAGGACCGCCTGTCCGGCATTCCGGGGCTTGAGGCGGTCCACGATCGCGTGGCGGCATGGCGCGAAGACCCGGCACTGATGCCGCACATGGCGCATGTCCACGCCATGCTGTTCAGCCTGCGCCGGCTCGACGCGATCAACATGGCCTATGGCGAGGCGGCGGGCGACGGCGCGCTGGCGGAAGTCGCCGCGCGCATCGGCCACTTCGCGGAAGAGGAGCTGGATGGACCGTGGCTGCTCGCCCGCGCGGGTGGCGGCAGCTTCCTGCTCGTCGCCAACGAGGCGTGCAGCCGCGAGCGCTGGCAGCTTGTCGCCGACCAGCTTGCCGACATGATCGCGCGGCCGATTCCCGTCAGCTCGGGCATCCTGCGCCTGTCGCCGCGCGTGGCGCTGATCCGCGCACTGACGGGGGAGAGCGTCGAATCGATGCTCGACCGGCTCGGCCATGCACTTGGCGAGGCGCACGAGCAGTCGGGCACGCGGCTGGCGTGGGCGGACGGCGAGATCACGCCGCCGGGGCGCTCCGCGCAGCAGCTGGAGGCGGACCTCCTCGGCGCCATCGACCGGGACGAGATCGAAGTCCTGTTCCAGCCCCAGTTCAACCTTGCCGACGACCGACTGACCGGGGCCGAGGCGCTGGCGCGGTGGAACCACCCGGAGCTTGGTCGCATCGGCGCGGGTGCGCTCTTCGCCATTGCCGAGCGGGCGGACCACATCGGCCCGCTGTCGCGCCACATCGCGCGCAAGGCGATGTTCGCCGCGCGCGACTGGCCGGGCACGCTGCGCCTCTCGATCAACGTGACGCCCGCCGACCTAGCCTTCGCCAGCTATACGCGGCAGATGTTCGAGCTGATCCGGGAAAGCGGCTTTCCGCTGCGGCAGCTGACGCTGGAGATCACCGAGCAGGCGCTCATCGCCGACATCGAGATGGTTGCGCGGACGATGGCGGACTTCTCGGCACAGGGCATCCGCATCGCGCTCGATGATTTCGGGGCGGGCTTCTGCAACTTCCGCTACCTCAAGGTGCTGCCGATCCACTACCTCAAGCTCGACCGCTCGATGATCGACGGCGTCACCACCGACCGCCGCGACGTGGCCGTGCTGCGCGCGATCGTGGCGATGGCGCGGGCGCTCGACCTCGAGGTGATCGCCGAGGGGATCGAGGAGGAAGGCCAGCGCGAAGTCGCCGCGCGCGAGGGCTGCGCCTACTTCCAGGGCTTCCTGCGCGCGCAGCCGATGAGCGCGGCGATGTTCGCCAAGCTGGCGCGGGCGGAAGAGGCGAAGGGCGAAAGCACGGGGGCTTAGGGCTTTCATCTAAGCCCCGCCATCCAATGACCAAGCTACCGTTCTATCGTCGAGGTTCGAATCCTTGCGGGGCATCCGAATTGCTCTGCGGGCACATTGTTCGTCATTGCGAGCGTAGCGAAGCAATCCAGCGTCGCGTGCCAAGCATGGATTGCTTCGCTACGCTCGCAATGACGAGATGAGGCGCAAAACCCTGCCGCTTCCTTAACCCTTCCGCGCCACCGCGCTCAGTCCCTTGGTCAGCTGCAGCAGGCCGTTGAGGCGGCTCTTGGGATCGCCCCAGGCGCGTTGCAGCACCAGCTTGTTGTCGGGCCGCAGCTTCACCACGCCGTTCAGACGCTCGGCATAGGCGATGAGGCCGACCGGGTTCGGGAAGCTGTCGTTGTGGAAGCTGACCAGCGTGCCACGCGGGCCGACGTCGATCTTGGCGATGTGCGCCTCGATCGCCTGCCGCTTGATCTGGATGAGCTGGACGAGGTTCGCGGTCGGCTGGGGCAGGGGGCCGAAGCGGTCGATCATCTCGGCGGAGAGCGATTCGATCTCGTCCTTGCTCTCGGCGTCGTTGAGGCGGCGGTAGAGCGCCATGCGGACGGCGAGGTCCGGCACGTATTCCTCCGGGATCATGATCGGCGCTTCCACCGTGATCTGCGGGGACAGGCCCGAGGTGTCCTTCTCCAGCCCGACGCCGCCCGCGCGCGCGGCGAGGATCGCGTCCTCCAGCATCGACTGGTAGAGTTCGAAGCCCACCTCGCGGATATGGCCGGACTGCTCGTCGCCCAGCAGGTTGCCCGCGCCGCGGATGTCGAGGTCGTGGCTGGCGAGCTGGAAGCCCGCGCCGAGCGAATCGAGGTCGCCCAGCACCTTGAGGCGCTTTTCGGCGACTTCGGACAGTTGTCGCCCGCCCGGCGTCGTCAGGTAGGCGTAGGCGCGCAGCTTCGACCGGCCCACGCGCCCGCGCAGCTGGTAGAGCTGGGCAAGGCCGAAGCGGTCGGCGCGGTGGATGATGATCGTGTTGGCGCGCGGTATGTCGATGCCCGATTCGACGATCGTGGTGGAGAGCAGCACCTCGTACTTGCCTTCGTAGAAGGCGCTCATGCGCTCCTCCACTTCGCCCGCCGACATCTGGCCGTGGGCGGAGATGTACTTCACCTCGGGCACGTTCTTGTGCAGCCAGTCCTCGATCTCGGCCATGTCGGAGATGCGGGGGACGACGATGAAGCTCTGGCCGCCGCGATGGTGTTCGCGCAGCAGCGCCTCGCGCATCACCATCTCGTCCCATTCCATCACGTAGGTGCGCACCGCAAGGCGGTCGACCGGCGGGGTCTGGATGGTGGAGAGTTCGCGCAGGCCCGACATCGCCATCTGAAGCGTGCGCGGGATCGGCGTGGCGGTCAGCGTCAGCACATGCACGTCGGCGCGAAGCTGCTTGAGTTTTTCCTTGTGGTTGACGCCGAAGCGCTGCTCCTCGTCGACGATGACGAGGCCGAGGCGCTTGAAGCTGACCGTCTTGGAGAGGATCGCGTGGGTGCCGCAGACCACGTCCACGGTGCCTTCCGCCAGCCCGTCGCGCGTCGCTTTGGCTTCCTTTTCCGGCACGAGGCGCGAGAGGCGGCCGACGTTGAGCGGGAAGCCGGCGAAGCGATCCGCAAAGCCGGAGAAGTGCTGTCGCGCCAAGAGAGTGGTCGGCGCCACGACGGCGACCTGCTGGCCCGCCATGGCGGCCACGAAGGCCGCGCGCAGGGCGACTTCGGTCTTGCCGAAGCCGACGTCGCCGCAGACGAGGCGGTCCATCGGCTTGCCGCTGGCAAGGTCGTCCAGCGTATCGGCGATGGCGGCTTCCTGGTCCTCGGTCTCTTGCCAGGGGAAGCGGTCGACGAACTGGTTGAAGCTCGATTCTTCCGGCAGGAAGGCCGGGGCCTGCCGCAGCGCGCGCTCGGCGGCGGTCTTCATCAGTTCGCCCGCGATCTCGCGGATGCGCTCCTTCAAGCGGGCGCGGCGCTTCTGCCATGCCTCGCCGCCCAGCTTGTCGAGCGCGACGCCTTCCGCCTCGCTGCCGTAGCGCGAGAGGACGTCGAGGTTCTCGACCGGGATGTAGAGCTTGTCGCCGCCCGCATAGGTCAGCATCACGCAGTCGTGCGGCGCCTTGCCGACCGGGATCGACTGGAGCCCTTCGTAGCGCCCGATGCCGTGGTCCATGTGGACGATCAGGTCGCCCGGCGTCAGCGCCGCCAGTTCGGCGAGGAAGGCGTCGGAATCCTTCTTCTTTTTCTTCCGGCGGACAAGGCGGTCGCCGAGGATGTCCTGCTCGGTGACGACTTCGACGGCATCGTTGGAGAAGCCCGTCTCCAGCGGCAGCACCAGCGCGGCGGCGCGGCCCTGCACGGCCATGCCCAGCGCTTCCTGCCATGTCTCGGCGACGCGCGGCTCCGGCCCCTGCGCTTCGCCGAGGATCGAGACGAGGCGCGCGCGGCTGCCGGGGGAATAGGCGGCAAGGATCGCCTTGCGGCCCGACTTCGCCACCGCATGAAGGTGCTTTGCTGCGGCTTCATAGGCATTGTCGCCCCGCGCGCGTTCGGGCGCGAAGTCGCGGGCATTGCCGAAGCCGAAGTCGATGACCTTGGCGCTTTCGGGCTGCGCGAAGGGATCGGCGCGGTGGACGGGATGGGCGTCCAGCAGCCCCTCGAACTCGTCCTTGCCCAGATAGAGCGCGTCGGTCGGCAGCGGGCGATACGAACCCGCCTTCTGGCCCGAGGTGTCGAGGCGCGCCTTGTGATAGTCGGCGATGTCGGTCACGCGCTCGTCCGCCGCGCCCAGCGCCGCGTTGTCGATGACGATCAGGTCGTCCGCGCCGAGATGGTCGAACAGCGTGACCAGCCGGTCCTCGAACAAGGGCAGCCAGTGCTCCATGCCCGCAAGGCGGCGACCGTCGCTGACGGCCTGATAGAGCGGGTCCGAGGTGGCGTTGGCGCCGAACTTCTCGCGGTAGCGGGTGCGGAAGCGCTTCACCGTATCCTCGTCCACCAGCGCCTCGCTGGCGGGGAGCAGCAGGTGGTCGGGCACGGTGCCGGTGGAGCGCTGGGTGCCGGTGTCGAACAGGCGCAGCGTTTCCAGCTCGTCCCCGAAGAAGTCGAGGCGCAGGCCGCCTTCCAGCCCCGATGGCACGATGTCGAAGATCGAGCCGCGCACCGCGAACTCGCCCGCGTCGATGGCGGTGTCGGTGCGCTGGTAGCCCTGACGGCGCAGCAGCGCGATCAGGCTTTCGTGGCCCACTTCCATGCCGGGCTTGAGCAGGCGCACCGATTCGCGGATGCGGAAGGGGGTCAGCACCCGCTGGAGCACCGCGTTCGTCGTGGTGACGAGCAACTGCGGCCCCTGCCGCTTCAGTTGCAGCGCATGAAGCGCCGCCAGACGCCGGGCGCTGACCGAGAGCGCCGGGCTGGCGCGGTCATAGGGCAGGCAGTCCCACGCCGGGAACTCGATCACCTCCAGCTCGGGCGCGAAGAACTGCGCGGCGCTGGCGACGGCGCTCATGGCCTGATCGTTGTCGGCGATGAAGACCGCGCGGCCTTTGGCTGCGGCGGCGCGGGCGAGATCGGCGAGCACCAGCGGCTGCGAACCGCGAGTGACCGAGGCGAGGGTCAGCGGCGCCGAGGCCGTGATGATGCGGGAGAAATCAGTCATGACGGAGGTGGAAGGCGAGATATGCGGCAGTGGCGGGAAATACAATCGGTTTGCGCGGGGAAGGGGGCGCACAAGGATGTTGCCCGGCGGGTCTTCGTTGCAAGGCCGACACGGGGGTGGTTTGCGGGCAGAGACCTGCTAGGCGTGCCGTCATGAGCAACAGGCTGGCCGGTATCGTCGAGGTCGATGGACTTCAATATGAATGGGAACTGCGCAGCGAGCCGCAGTGGGACGACTTCGATGGCTGGAGAGGCATGACCGTCGCGCTGCAGCAGAAAGGCACCCAGCGCGGAGCCCTGCTGGAGTTTCCTCCACCCAAGCGCCTGATGAAAGGGATGCCGCGCGGGCGTCTTCAGATCGGTGATGCGATCGTATCGAGGGGCATCCGGGCAGCGTTGCTGGCCGGGTGGGAGCCCGCTTCGCGTGGCAAGCCCATGGTCTTCTCGGTCGATGCCGAGGGCAACTGAGCCATGGCTGACAGGAACCCGGCGAGCGACCCGGCGAAGGCGTGGGACGGCCAGCTTGTGACCAGATGGCTGGATGCCCGCATCGATGCGGCGGCACGCGAGCAGGCGGCAGCGGACAGGCGAGGGTACGGTGCCGAGGATGACTACGACAAGGCCGCCGCCGAGGAATGGGTGTGCCGAAACCTCAGGAAAGCGGCCAACGAAGGCGATCAGGCCGCTTTCGCGGAGCGCATCAAGCAGTTGCTGGCCCGCGACGACTATCCGGTCACGGGTGCTCACGACGACCGCCGCGTCGAGCGGAACGTGCGGGCGACCCTCAGGAAGATCGCGAAGATGACGAAGGCGAACGAGGGGTTCGAGAACACGCTGCGCTATCAGTGACGACGGATGCGGCGATGGAGGTTGCCCCGTCGGCAGGATGGCCTATGGCTGCGGCAATGAACTGACAGGCGGATACAATGGCAGCACCTTCGATCGACGAGCAGCGTGAACACTTCGCGTATTGCGTCCAGCTTTTTGGCGGCGTCACCGCTTTCTCGCGCCGTCTCGGCATCGACGAGCGGGCCATCCGGCGCTTCACGAACGGCGAGCGGCCGCTGGGCGCGGGCCTGCTGGAAGACACCGCCAAGGCGCTGCGGCAGCTTGCGGACGAGGCGACCGCTGCCGAGAAGGAGATCGTGGCTGGACTGGGCGCCGGGCCGAACGGCGCGTCGTAAGGCACTACCTCCACAAAGCATCACTTGCACCGAACTGCCCCAGCGACCACGACCGCCCTTGAACAAAGGGAGCGGACGATGGCGGGACTGGAAGGCAGGCGCATACTCATAACCGGCGCGTCGAGCGGGCTGGGGCGGCACTTCGCGCAAGTGCTCGCGGCTCAGGGCGCCGAGGTGGTGCTGGCGGCGCGGCGGGTCGAGGCGCTGGAGGAACTGGCGGCCACGATCGGCAGCGCGGCGAGCGTGGTGCCGCTCGACGTCACCGATCCCGCGAGCGTTCGTGAAGCCGTGGCGCAGGCGGGCGCGATCGACGTGCTGGTGAACAACGCGGGCGTCTCCGCCGCGCAGCCGGTGCTCGATGCGACGGTCGAGGACTTCGACCACATCATGAACGCCAACCTGCGCGGCGCCTTCCTCGTCGCCACCGAAGCCGCGCGCGGGATGCGCGATCGCGGCACTGGCGGGGCGATCGTCAACATCGCCTCGATCCTGGGTCTGGCGCAGGGCGGCCAACTGACGGTCTATGCGATGAGCAAGGCGGGCGTGGTGCAGATGACCAAGCAGATGGCACTGGAACTTGCCCGCTACGGCATCCGCGTCAACGCGCTGGCGCCGGGCTACTTCACCACCGACATGAACCGCGACTTTCTTGCCAGCAAGCTGGGCGAGGCGATGGCGCGGCGAATCCCGCAGCGGCGTTTCGGTCAGTTCGAGGATCTCGACGGGCCGCTCACGCTGCTCTGTTCGGACGCCTCGCGCTACATGACGGGCGTGGTGATGCCCGTTGACGGCGGGCATGTCCTCGGAGGGCTTTGAGCACCTCTCGGGGACGCTTGGTACACGCTAGGTGCAGTTCAGTGCAGGGCTCAGCGGGGCCATCAGCGCGGGATGTCGACGTAATCCAGCTGCATCATGCGGGTCAGCATAGGGCCTTGATATTCTTCGGGAATGCTCTGCGTACCGAGCGCCCAGGCCATGATGTCGACGTCTTCTTCCTCGATCATCCGCTCGAACATGTCGATCTCTTCGTCGGACCATTCGGCGTGGAATTTGTCGAAGAAACAGCCGATCATATAGTCGGCTTCCCGCGTGCCACGGTGCCAGGCGCGGAACTTCAGGCGGGCAAGGCGGCCAGCGTTATCGGGCGTAAGTTCGGTCATGGCCGCGCCGTACAGCGCAGCGCGGCCATGGGCAAGGTTGCGGTCAGCTGTGAAGGACGCGCACGATCTCCTGCGCCGGGCGACCGGCGAGGTTCTTGGGCACCTCTGCGACGAGTATGTCCTTGAGTTGCTTGTGATAATGCCTGCGCATCTCACCCAGCGAACGCGGATCGGCGACCACGACAAGCTGCTCGATATCGCGCGAAAGCACCTGCTGGTTCAGCCATCCAGTCACTGCCGCGACATGCGCGGCCTCGTCGAGTCCGTCGTTGCTGCCGTCCCCGGTCCGCGCCTGATGCCGCGTCGGACCGTCCAGCCGACGCGCGCCCGCGCTGAAGTTCGTAGCCTCCAGTTCGGGCACATCGATGGCGGTAAGCCGCGGTTCTGCCTCGATTCCGGAGTTGCGATAAAGCTCGAAATTCTCCCCGTCGACGATCGCGAACACGGTTCCGTGCGGCAAGAGCATGGGCTTCTCCTATGTTGGTGACGCGAAACTAATGACGTCATGCCCGGGCAAGTTCCCGCGCGGTCTGGCGAAACGGTGCACAGTCGCGCTAAGAGGCTCGGCCTATGCGGCCCGAAGCGCTCAATTCCCTGTTCGTCGAAGTCGAGGCGCTCGAAGGCGTCGGTCCCAAGCTGCGCAAGCCCTTGGAAAAGCTCGCGCTTACCCGCATCCGGGACATCGCGTATCACTTGCCCGACCGCTTCGTGGAACGCCGCGCCATCACCAATCTGGACGAGGCGGGCATCGGCGAGAACGTCATCGTTGCCCTGACCGTGCGCGAACACCGCGCCCCCAGCGGCCGCGGCCCGTTCCGCGTGATCGCCGAAGATGCGATCGGCAACATTTGCACGATCACCTACTTCGGCCGCGCCTCCTACACCGCGAAAAAGCAGCTCCCGGTGGGCGAGAAGCGCTGGGTCGCAGGACGTATCGACCAGTACGGCCAGATGCTCCAGATCGTGCATCCCGAGCATGTCTCCGAGGATTCCGTCGCCCCGGTCGGCCAGTTGTGCGAGGCGGTCTACCCGCTGTCCGAGGGACTTACGCAAGGCCGCGTCGCCTCACTGGTGGCGCAGTCGCTCAAAGCCTTGCCGGATCTGCCTGAATGGATCGAGCCGAGTCTGCTCAGCAAGACCGGCTGGCTCGCCTGGCGCGAGGCGCTGACCGAGGCCCATCGCGGCGTGAACGGCCCGGCGCGCGATCGGCTGGCCTACGATGAACTCTTCGCCAACGCTCTCGCGCTGATGCTGGTGCGCGAAAGCAACCGCTCGCAGCGCGGCACGCCGCTGGTCGGCGACGGATCGCTGCGCGCGAAGCTCAAGCTGCCTTTCGCGCTGACGGGCGCGCAGGCCCGTTCGATCGGGGAGATCGAGGGCGATCTGGCCCAGCCCTCGCCAATGCTGCGGCTGCTGCAGGGTGATGTCGGCTCGGGCAAGACGGTTGTCGCGCTCACCTCAATGCTGATCGCGGTGGAGGCTGGTGCGCAGGCAGCGTTGCTGGCGCCCACGGAAATCCTTGCTCGCCAGCATTACGAGACGCTCTCGCGCATGCTTCAGGGCACCGGCGTCGAGATCGCGCTGCTGACCGGGCGCGACAAGGGCAAGGCGCGCGAAGCGATCCTGATGGGGCTGCTGGGCGGCTCGATCCAGATCGTCGTCGGTACCCATGCGATCTTCCAGGACAGCGTGGCCTATCGGAATCTCGCGCTGGTGGTGATCGACGAACAGCACCGTTTCGGTGTCGGCCAGAGGCTAATGCTGGCGCGCAAGGGGCGCCGCGCGCCGCATACGCTGGCGATGACGGCCACGCCGATCCCGCGCACGCTGACGCTGGCGCAGTACGGCGAGATGGAGGTGTCCAAGCTCGACGAACTGCCGCCGGGACGTCAGGCAATCGACACGCGAGTCGTCGCAGTGGAGCGTATGGACGACGTTATCGGCGCGCTCGCTCGCCATATCGCCACCGGGCAGCAGGCTTATTGGGTCTGCCCGATGGTCAATGAGAGCGAGACGGATGATCTTGCTGCCGCAGAGGCACGCTATGCCGCGCTCAAGGAGTGGCTGGGCGATGCGGTGGCGCTTGTCCACGGGCAGTTGAAGCCGGAGGTCAAGGACGCGGCGATGGAGCGTTTCGCCAAGGGCGAGGCCAGCCTTCTCGTCGCGACCACCGTGATCGAGGTCGGCGTCGACGTGCCCAACGCCACGCTGATGGTGATCGAGCAGGCCGAGCGCTTCGGCCTTGCCCAGTTGCACCAGTTGCGCGGGCGCGTAGGGCGTGGGTCGGGCAAGTCGACGTGCCTGCTGTTGCGCGGTAACCAGCTATCTGAAACGGGCCGCCAGCGCCTCGCCCTGATGCGCGAGACGCAGGACGGCTTCCGGCTGGCCGAGGAAGACCTGCAATTGCGTGGTGGCGGCGAACTGCTCGGCACGCGGCAGTCGGGCGACGCGCCGTTCCGCATCGCCACGTTGGAGCAGATATCCAAGCTTCTGCCGTTGGCGCATGACGACGCGCGGTTGCTGATCGAGCGCGATGGCGGGCTGACCGGACCACGCGGGGAAGCAGCGCGCCTGATGCTCTATCTCTTCGAGCGCGACTGGGGCGTGCAGCTTCTGCGATCAGGCTAGGCCTGCGACGGCAATGTCACTTGACGGTGGCGGAGCGCATATTGCCCGAAAACCCCGCGCACTGGTAAGACCGACCGGCAAAAACCGAAAAATCGGTCGGACCGCAGGAGAGTGGCCGTGGGTGGGGAAAATGGGAAGGCCGATGAGGCCGGGCCGGCGGATGCACATGCTCCAAGGCTCTATCGCAAAGTGGCCGCGCGGATTGTAGAGGATGTGCGGGCAGGGCGCTATCCGGTAGGCTCACGCATGCCCGCGGAGCGCGAACTTGCCGTCATCATGGGCGTGAGCCGTCCGATCGTGCGTGAGGCCTTGCTGGCGCTCGAAGTGATGGGCGTGGTCGACGTGAGGATCGGTTCCGGCGCCTACGTGCTGCGCTTGCCGGAGGATGAGCAGCCTAGCTCGGCGGCCGAAGTCACGCCGATGGAACTGGCACAGGCGCGGCTGATATTCGAGGGCGAAGCAGCCTCGCTTGCAGCGGCAAATGTCACGGACGAGGAACTCGCGCGGTTGGACGCGGCGGTTATGGAGATGCGTCGCGAAGACGGGACGTTCGAGGATTGGCAGGCTGCGCTGACGGATTTTCACATGACGATGGCGCGGGCCACCCGCAACACCGCGGTCGAGCGTGGCGTGAGAGACTTATGGGACATGCGTTCACGCTCGCCCGAATGTCGCCGGATGCTGGAGGAGGCACGCAACCACAACTATCGCTACAGTCTGGAGCAGCACGTCGAGATTCTTGCAGCATTGAAGGCGCGCGATCCGGTGCGGGCGCGAGCGGCGGTGCGGATGCATCTGGAAGGCTCGATCGAGCACGTACTGATGGCGATCGAGGAGCGAGCGGTGGCGGATGCGCGGGCGAGGGTGGCGGAAATGCGCTCGCGCTATTTTTCCGGACGCTGAAACGACGAACGGCGCGTCTTGCGACGCGCCGTTCTCGCCTACTCACAAGGAGTAAAATGGTCGGGGAAAGAGGATTCGAACCTCCGGCCCCTGCCTCCCGAAGACAGTGCTCTACCAGGCTGAGCTATTCCCCGACCGGAGGGGCAATCCGAAGACCGCCCCGGGCAGGAGGGCGCCTATATAGGGCGACTCCGGGGGTGGCAAGAGGGCTTTTCGGAAAAACTTCAACGTCGTGAAATTCGTCGGGACAGGGCTGGGGAGCACCGGCGTTGGAGACTTCCGATAGCCTGGCTGCGACGATAGATTGTGCGGCATGACCACGCTGCCGCTCCACGCCGCCTCAACTGTCGCCCCGCATTGGGAGTGGCAGTATCTCGATCTCATGCGCCGCATCTGGGAGCAGGGCGACGAGCGCGTCGATCGGACCGGCGTCGGCACGCGGTCGGTATTCGGCGCGACGATCCGCTTCGATCTGTCGGGCGGTGCCATGCCGCTGCTCACCACCAAACGCGTCTACTGGAAGACCGCCACGCGCGAGATGCTGTGGTTTCTGACCGGCAATACCAATATCCGCCCGCTCTGCGCGCAGGGCGTGGAGATCTGGACCGACTGGCCGCTCGACCGCTATCGCCGCGAGACGGGAGAGGGGATCAGCCGTAAGGACTTCTCCGCACGGATCGTCGGGGATGAGGTCTTCGCCGAGGCGTGGGGTGATCTCGGACCGGTCTACGGCAAGCAGTGGGTCGATTGGGATACCTATGAGCCCGCGGGCGATGGCCTGTTCCGGCGTGGTGCAGGCATCAATCAGGTCGCGCAGGTGGTCGAGAGTCTGAAGACCAATCCCGGCAGCCGTCGTCACATCATCGAGGGCTGGAACGTCGCCGAACTCGATTCGATGGCCTTGCCGCCATGCCACAAGACCTATCAGTTCCATGTGGCCGATGGGCGGCTGTCCTGTCTGCTCTACCAGCGCAGCTGCGATCTCGGCCTCGGCTTCGCGTTCAACATGTGGTCGCTGGCGCTGCTGACGCGGATGATGGCGCAGCAATGCAACCTTGAGCCGGGTGAGGCCGTTTGGATGGGTGGCGATGTCCACTTGTACCTCAACCACGCGGAACTGGTCGAACAGCAGCTTTCGCGCGAGCCCGACGGGGTGGCCACGATGGCGATTGCGAGGCATCCGGATTCGATCTTCGACTATCGGATCGAGGACTTCGAAGTCTGCGGATATGCCCCCCAGGCGCATATCGCCGCGCCGGTTGCGGTCTGATTGACATTGCTGAGGTTTGAAATATTATGACTTAACCGTAGAATTTTGCATCCCAAGGTTCCTACGGCCCGACCTTGGCGGGAGAGCATGAAAATGGCCGAAAATACGGCACGAACGCGCGGTAATCTGCCGCCGTTGGAACTCTACGTCCCCGAGCCGCGCTATCGGCCGGGGGACGTTGTCGACTACTCGCATCTGCCGGTGCCGCCCGCCGGGCAACTGGGCCGGCCGGACGAGAATTGCCCGGCCAGCGAGACCTGGCCGATGACCACCGACATGATCCGCGTTCTCGACGAGGACGACCGAGCGGTCGGTCCCTGGAACCCCGGACTAGACGCCGAGACGCTGCGCCGCATGTTGCGCACGATGGCGCTGACCCGCGCCTTCGACGATCGCATGTATCGTGGGCAGCGGCAGGGCAAGACCAGCTTCTACATGAAGTGTACCGGCGAGGAGGCGATCTCGGTCGCCCACGCCCATGCGCTTGCCCATGACGACATGGTGTTCCCGACCTATCGCCAGCAGGGCGTGCTGATCTCTCGCGGTTATCCGCTGGTCGAGATGGTCAACCAGATCTACTCCAACCGTGCGGACAAGCTGAAGGGTCGCCAGCTGCCGGTGATGTATTCGGCGCGGGATTTCGGCTTCTTCACCATCTCGGGCAACCTTGCGACGCAGTTCCCGCAGGCCGTCGGCTGGGCCATGGCGAGCGCGATCAAGGGTGACACCCGCATCGCCAGTGCCTTCGTCGGCGAGGGATCGAGTGCGGAAGGCGACTTCCACGCGGCGATGACCTTCGCGGCGGTCTACAACGCGCCGGTGGTGCTGAACGTCGTCAACAACCAGTGGGCGATCTCCAGCTTCTCCGGGTTTGCCGGGGCGGAGCGCACGACCTTCGCGGCACGCGCTGCGGGTTACGGCATCGCGGGCCTGCGCGTAGACGGCAACGATGCACTGGCGGTCTATGCGGCGTCGCAATGGGCCGCCGACCGTGCCCGCGCCAACCAGGGTCCGACGCTGATCGAGCACTTCACCTACCGGGCCGAGGGGCATTCCACCTCGGACGATCCCAGCGCCTATCGCTCCGCGCAGGAGCGTGAGGAATGGCCGTTGGGCGACCCGATCATGCGCCTCAAGAAGCATCTGATCGTGCTGGGCGAATGGTCGGAGGAGCAGCAGGAGGCGATGGACCGCGAACTCGTCGAACAGGTCAAGGTGGCCACCAAGGAAGCCGAGAAGAACGGCGTGCTGGGCCATGGCCTGCACCACCCGTTCCACACCATGTTCGAGGACGTCTTCGAGGAACTGCCCTGGCATCTCGAGGAGCAGGCCGCACAGGCCATCCGAGAGCGTGAAACGAAATGGCCCGAATGGAAGGGGGAAGGCCATGACTGAAGAGGATTCCATCAGCCTGCGCGATGCTCCCACGCGCCAGATGAACATGATCGAGGCGATCAACGACGCGCTCGACATCATGATGGCGCGCGACCCGGACATCGTCATCCTGGGTGAGGACGTCGGCTATTTCGGCGGCGTGTTCCGTGCAACCGCGGGTCTGCAGAAGAAGTACGGTCGCAACCGCGTGTTCGATTCGCCGATCAACGAGTGCGGCATCGTCGGCGCGGCGGTGGGCATGGCTGCCTATGGCCTTCGTCCGGTGCCGGAGATTCAGTTCGCGGACTATATCTATCCGGGGCTCGACCAGCTCGTCTCCGAGGCGGCGCGCATGCGCTATCGTTCAGCGGGCGAGTTCACCTCGCCGATCACGATCCGCTCGCCCTTTGGCGGCGGCATCTTCGGCGGGCAGACGCATAGCCAGAGCCCCGAGGCGCTGTTCACGCACGTTGCCGGCCTCAAGACGGTCATCCCTGCGACACCGCACGATGCCAAGGGCCTGCTGATCGCCGCGATCGAGGACAATGACCCGGTCATCTTCTTCGAGCCCAAGCGCATCTATAACGGCCCGTTCGACGGCTATTACGACAAGCCCTCACGGACATGGAAGGGCCATGCGGGCGGTGTCGTTCCGGAAGGGTACTACAAGACCCCGCTCGGCAAGGCGCGCATCGTGTGCGAAGGCTCGGCGCTGACGGTGCTGGCCTATGGCACGATGATCCATGTCGCCGAAGCAGTGCTGGCGGAGAAGGGCGTCGATGCCGAGATCATCGACCTGCGCACGCTCGTTCCGCTCGACATGGCGACTGTGGAAAAGTCCGTGGAGAAGACGGGGAAATGCCTGGTGATACACGAGGCCACCCGCACTTCCGGCTTCGGCGCGGAACTCGTCACGCTGGTTCAGGAGCGCTGCTTCTATCACCTTGAGGCACCCGTCGAGCGCGTGACCGGCTTCGACACGCCGTATCCGCATAGCCTCGAGTGGGCCTATTTCCCCGGTCCCGTCCGCATCGGCGAGGCGGTCGATCGGCTCTTGAAGGATTGATTGGGATGGGACGCTATATTTTCCGGCTCCCCGACATCGGGGAAGGCATCGCCGAGGCCGAGATCGTCGCCTGGCACGTCAAGGTGGGCGACACCGTCGAGGAAGACGGCCGCCTTGCCGACATGATGACCGACAAGGCCACCGTCGAGATGGAAAGCCCGGTCTCGGGCACAGTGATCGAGGTGGCGGGCGCCGAAGGCGACATGATCGCCATCGGCTCGCCGCTCGTGGTGATCGAGATCGAAGGGGCAGGGAACGAGGATGGCGCCAAGAATATTGGGGCGCCCGCTCCCAAGGCCCAGGTGGCCGAGGAGCGGATCGAGGTGGAAACGTCGGACGCGGGCGATATCGACAGGGCCGTTGCCGGTGCTTCGACAAGCTCGGGACAAGCGGATGTAGCGCAAGAGCCTGTCAAAGCGTCTGAGCCGAAACCCGCTCCCGCTCAGGCTGAGCCTGTCGAAGCCCGCGCGCCTACACCCGCGCCAAAGACCGGCTCCCACGCCAAGGTTCTCGCGAGCCCTGCCGTGCGCAAGCGCGCGAAGGATCTGGGCATCGACCTTGGCGAAGTCCGCCCCGCCGACGATGGGCGGGTGCGCCATGGCGATCTCGATGCATTTCTGTCCTATAACGCCAGCGGCGGCTTCCAGCCTGCAGGCATGAAGGGCAAGGACGAGCAGGTCCGCGTGATCGGCCTGCGCCGTCGTATTGCCGAGAACATGGCGGCATCCAAGCGCAACATCCCGCACTTCGCCTATGTCGAAGAGTACGATGTCACCGCGCTGGAGGAGACTCGCGCTCAGCTGAATGCCGGGCGTGGTGATCGGCCCAAGCTGACGATGCTGCCGTTCCTGATCACGGCGATCTGCAAGCTGTTGCCCAGGTACCCGATGCTCAACGCGCATTACGATGACGAGGCGGGCGTGGTGACGCGCTATGGCTCGGTCCATCTGGGCATGGCCGCGCAGACGCCCGGCGGCCTCATGGTGCCGGTGATCCGCGGCGCGCAGGATCGCAACCTGTGGCAGCTTGCGACCGAAATCACCCGCCTTGCCAATGCGGCGCGCGATGGGTCGGCGAAGTCTTCCGAGCTTTCGGGTTCGACGATCACCGTCACGTCGCTCGGACCGATGGGCGGCGTTGCGACTACGCCAGTCATCAATCGCCCGGAAGTCGCCATCATCGGCCCCAATCGCATCGTCGAGCGACCGATGTTCGTGAAGGGCGCCGATGGCATCGAGCGGATCGAGAAGCGCAAGCTCATGAATATCTCGATGAGCTGCGATCATCGTGTGGTAGACGGCTGGGATGCGGCGAGCTTCGCGCAGGATCTCAGGAAGCTGATCGAGGCGCCTGCGCTGATCCTCGCAGGATAGGAGAGGGCAGATGGGTAGGGATCCGCGGGTAGACGAGTATATCGCCAAGGCCGCGGATTTTGCCCGCCCGATTCTGGAGCATTTGCGCGAGGTTGCCCATCGCGCGCTCCCCAGAGCTGAGGAGGCGATCAAGTGGGGCATGCCGCATTTCCTCGTGAACGGAAAGAACGTCGCCGGAATGGCGGCGTTCAAGGCGCACTGCACTTTCGTCATTCACGGTGACGGCAGGCAGGGCGACGCGATGGGCCAATTCGGGCGCATCGGTTCGATAACGGACCTGTCTGACGAAACTGAACTCGCGAAGAAACTGCAGGCCGCGCGTGAGCGCGTCGAGAGCAGCGGCACGGCCGTGCGGACCGTCCGCAAGCCCAAGGCCGAAATTCCCATGCAGGAAGATTTCTTGGCAGCCCTTGATGCTCTGCCTGCCGCCAAGGCCAGCTACGAAGCCTTCACGCCTGCGCAGCGGCGAGACTACCTCGAATGGATCACCGAGGCGAAGACCGAAGGTACGCGTGCCAGGCGTATCGCACAGGCCGTAGAATGGCTTGCCGAGGGCAAGAAGCGCAACTGGAAGTACGAGAACTGCTGAATCAGCGCACGACGCCTGCGTAGGCAATCCTGCCCTGACCCAGTGCCGCGCTGCTGGCGGGGATGCGCCAGCGCACATGCGTGACGTCTTCCGGTGTCGCCAGTCGTCCATCTACGCGCATGGCGTCCAGACGGCCCCAGGAGCGCCCTCCGTCCACCGAGACTTCCTGCATGTCGCTGGCGCTGCGCTGATAGCTCAGGCCGGCGGGAAGGGGGTTGGTCAGCACGAAGCTGCCCGTGCCCTTCATCCGGCGCCATGTCACCACGGTGACCACCCGGTCGCCCCGGGTGAGCATGTTCGCGGGTTCGAGGCGGCGACCATTGCGGGCGTCTATGCGCTCCACGAAGACCGTGCTGTCCGTTGCGATCGAGGAACCGCCCTGCGCTTGTGCGGGCAGGCTCGATCCGAGGAGCCCGGAGGCGATGACGACAGGCAGGATCGACCTGATGCGCTTGCTGCTTTTCACGGACATTCTCCCACTCCGCTGTTGCGGCCCCGGATCGAAAGTCTGCGCGCCACTCGCAAAAATATGGTTAAATTCTTGCTGTGGAGAAAAAATCGAAATGCGCTTTGGAAGCGTGTTGACAGCCCTGCGAGGCTGGCCTAGTGGCGGCGCTCCCAAGCGGACGCAACCGTTTAGAACGCGGGTGTAGCTCAGTTGGTTAGAGTGCCGGCCTGTCACGCCGGAGGTCGCGGGTTCGAGCCCCGTCACTCGCGCCACTTGGGAAAATCGCCAGGAAACTGGCAAAAACATATCGCTGCGCGGGTGTAGCTCAGTTGGTTAGAGTGCCGGCCTGTCACGCCGGAGGTCGCGGGTTCGAGCCCCGTCACTCGCGCCACTTCTCATGAAGTGGTTCCAGCAGCGATGAATGAAGAGGCCGGACCTAGTCCGGCCTTTTTCGTTTCAGCGCCGTCATTTGGTCACGGCCGGGGCGCTCCATCGCCCGGTTTCCATCCAGATCAGGAATCGCTTCAGCGGCAGCAGCCACACGACGCCGAGAACGATGTAGATCGGCGTCTGCGCGAGCGCATTCCAGCCTCCGATCAGGCTCGGGACGAAGCTGGCGATGGCGATTGCATAAACGCCCAGCGCGATGACCAGCAGGAGTACCCCGAAGGGGATTCGCCAGGTCGGTGTCTCGCGCATGCTCTATCCTCTTATGCGTTATATATCCGTGTCGGCGTGACGATGGCGGCCAGAGGCCGGTCGTGTGGTTCGACGGGCAGTTCCTCGGCCAACTGGCAGTCCCATGCAAGCCCGATTGCAGTGACATCGGGGTGTGCGGCCAGCCAGCGGTCATAGTGGCCGCCGCCTTGGCCTAGCCGATGGCCGTCTGCGGTGAATGCGACCAGCGGGACGATCACGATGTCCGGTACGACAGCTTCGTCGTGAAGCGAAGGCTGCATGGCTCGCCAAGGCCCGGCTTCCAGCAACTCATCGTCCCACGGGTTGCCCCAGATACGAAATTCCATCGCCGCATCGCGTGCCGGGAAGAACGGCAAGGCGACCCGGTGGCCGTTTTCAGACAGCCAGCGCGCCCAGCCAAGGGCAGGGGCCTCGGAGCCTGACGGATGGTACAGTCCGACCGTCGCGTCCGCGGGGATCATCGCCAGCACCGGAGCAGGGGGGCGGTTCAGTATCAGCGCGCGCAGGTTCTGCGGCAGCGCCTCGACATGTTCCGCGCGAGCCTGGCGATAACGCTTGCGCAAGGCGGCCTTTTCATCGGCAAGGTCGATGGGCGACGACGAGTGGGGCACCGTGGGCGTTTCCAGTCAACTGAGTATGGGGCTGGTCTGCGACATATCGATTAGAATTCCAACTTTGGTATTGTTGGAAGACTGAAACCTAAGCCCATGAAAAGGTGACGGGATCCACCATGGGTCGTTTGCCTAGAAATCCTCTGACGCCTCGACGTCAGGTGGGGACCATGTGCGTCGGACCAGGATCCGGGCAGGGACAGCCCCCATTGGATTGCTTATAGCCTCAGGGATGTTCGAACGGCTCGTGCCGGGCAGACCCCGTCGAGACCTAATTAGGCGCTTGGCGCGTCACTCTCAAGAAGGTCTGCAAGATTTTCAACGCGCGCGGCAACCGCGTCGAGGCGCTGGGCCAGATCGGGAGGGATTGTTGCTTCCGCAGCCGGGGCCGGCTCTGTCGGGCGATTGCGCAACTCATGAAGCTCGTCAGCGAGCATCAGGGAGGCAAACAGCAGCATCCGCGATTCGGTTTGTCCGACGACACCTGCGGTCGCGACTTTGGCGTCGATGAGCCGCGCGAGCCGCAGGATATGCGCTTCCTCGCCATCTGCACAGGCGAGGGCGAAATCGCGGCCACCGATCGAAAGCGTGACGTTGCCCATCAGGTGCGCTCCGCGAGCAGTTCGTCGAGGCCTGTGAGCGACAGGGCGACGCTCTGCTTGAGATCGTCGTGGCGGCGGCGCAGGTCGGTTTGGTCCGAGGCGGCCTTCGTGGTCGCCATCTCGATCCGCGCTAAAGCCGCCTCGATGCGATCGAGCGCGAGCAGGGCAGGGGCCTTTTCCATATGATTGCGCTGGGCTCATTGCCGGTGTGAGGCAAGCAGTTGTGCGCCGTTGTTCACAATCTTGTCATGCGACTACGCTTCACAAGTGCTCTACTTGCGATGGACTGTACTTGCCCCCATGTTCACGGCCGATCTTCCCCAGCCTTCGGCCCGAACTGCAGAGGGTGAAATCCGGCGGTGAACTTGACGGGAAGCGGCCTCTCCCTAAAGGGGAGCGCAAATTCACGAATCGTCCCAATATCCCGCGTACCCGGAGTAGTTCCATGACCCTCGCTTCCGACCGTCTCGCGCCGATGGCCAACGCCATCCGGGCGCTTTCGATGGATGCGGTCCAGGCTGCCAACAGTGGCCACCCCGGCATGCCGATGGGCATGGCCGACGTCGCGACGGTGCTCTTCTCGAAGTTCCTCAAGTTCGATCCGGCGCAGCCCAAGTGGGCCGACCGCGACCGTTTCGTGCTGTCGGCGGGCCACGGCTCGATGCTGATCTACTCGCTGCTGCACCTGACCGGTTACGCCAGCCCGACGCTGGAAGACATCCGCAACTTCCGTCAGCTCGGCTCGGTCTGCGCGGGTCACCCCGAGAACTTCCTCATCGAAGGTGTCGAATGCACCACCGGCCCGCTGGGCCAAGGTGTTGCGATGGCGGTCGGCATGGCGATGGCCGAGCGTCACCTTGCCGCTACCTTCGGTGACGATCTGGTCGACCACAACACGTGGGTTATCGCCGGTGACGGCTGCCTCATGGAAGGCGTCAACCATGAGGCGATCGGCCTTGCCGGTACGCTCAAGCTGGGTCGTCTCAAAGTCCTGTGGGACGACAACAAGATCACGATCGATGGCGACGCTTCGCTTTCGACTTCGGAGGACATCCCGGCGCGCTACCGCGCTTCGGGCTGGGACGTGTTCGATTGCGACGGCCACGATTTCGCCGACATCGAGCGCGCGCTGGGTCAGGCTGCGGCTTCGGACAAGCCCACTCTCGTCGCCTGCCGCACGCTGATCGGCAAGGGCGCGCCCAACAAGCAGGGCGGCCACGACGTCCACGGCTCGCCGCTGGGCGCTGCCGAGATCGAGGCTGCACGCGAGTATCTCGGCTGGACTTCGGCTCCGTTCGAGATCCCGGCTCAGATCGCTGAGGACTGGCACCTCGTCGGCAAGCGCGGCACCGCTGCGCGCCGCGAATGGGAAGCCCGTCTTGCGGGCCACCCGAAGAAGGCCGAGTTCGAGCGCCGCATGGCCGGTGACCTGCCTTCGGGCGACGAAGCCGCGAAGACTTTCGCAAGCTGGCTCGAAAGCGAGACCACCGTCGCCACCCGCAAGGCATCCGAGAACGCCCTCAACGTTCTCGCGCCGCTGGTGCCGGAGATGGTTGGCGGCTCTGCTGACCTCACCGGTTCGAACAATACCAAGGCGAAGTGCCAGTCGGCCTTCAATGCCGACGACTATTCGGGGCGCTATGTCTACTACGGCATCCGCGAATTCGGCATGTCGGCGGCGATGAACGGCATGGCGCTGCACGGCGGCGTAATCCCCTACGGCGGCACCTTCCTGATCTTCTCGGACTATGCCCGCAACGCGATCCGCATGTCGGCGCTGCAGCAGACCCGCGTGATCTATGTTCTCACACACGATTCCATCGGTCTCGGTGAAGACGGTCCGACGCACCAGCCGGTCGAGCAGGTGATGTCGCTGCGCCTGATCCCGAACCTGAACGTGTTCCGTCCGGCCGACGTGATCGAGACCGCCGAAGCCTGGCAGATCGCGATTTCGACGCCCGAGACTCCCTCGGTTCTCGCGCTGACCCGCCAGAACCTGCCGCAGCTGCGCACTTCGGGCGAGATGCTCACCGCGCGCGGCGCTTATACGCTTCGTCATGCGGAGGGCGACCGCAAGGTCATCCTCATCGCGACCGGTTCGGAAGTCGAGCTGGCGGTAAAGGTGCGTGACGCTCTGCAGGGCCAGGGTATCGGCGCAGACGTCGTCTCGATGCCGTGCATGGAACTGTTCGAGGCGCAGGACGCATCGTACAAGCATGAAGTGCTGCCCAACGATCCGTCGATCGTGCGCGTCTCGATCGAGGCAGGCGTGACACACGGTTGGGAGCGCTTCACCGCATTCAGCCGCAATGGCGGCCTCAACATCGGTCTGGACCGCTTCGGCGCGTCGGCCCCGGCAAAGGTTCTGTTCGAGCGCTTCGGCTTCACCGTCGATGCGATCGTGCCGCAGATTCTGGAAAAGCTCAGCGCCTAAGAGGAGATTAGGATTATGGCGATCAAGGTTGCGATCAACGGTTTCGGACGTATCGGGCGTAATGTCGCCCGCGCCATTCTCGAGCGTACCGACCATGACCTCGAGCTGGTGTCGATCAACGACCTCGCCAGCGCCAAGGCCAATGCCCTCCTCTTCAAGCGCGACAGCGTCCATGGTGCGTTTGCGGGCACCGTCGAAGTCGACGGCGACGACCTGATCGTCAACGGCAAGCGCATCAAGGTGACTGCCGAGCGCGATCCGGCGAACCTGCCGCACGCCGCCAACGGCATCGACATCGCGCTGGAATGCACCGGCTTCTTCACCGACAAGGTGTCGGCCTCGAAGCATCTCGAAGCGGGCGCCAAGCGCGTGCTGATCTCGGCACCGGCCAAGAACGTCGACCTGACCGTCGTCTACGGCGTCAACCATGACAAGCTGACCGCGGAGCACGTCGTCGTCTCGAACGCGTCGTGCACCACCAACTGCCTGGCGCCGTTCGCCAAGGTTCTGCACGAGAAGATCGGTATCGAGCGTGGCCTGATGACCACGATCCACTCGTACACCAACGATCAGAAGATCCTCGACCAGATCCACTCCGATCCGCGCCGTGCCCGCGCCGGTGCGATGAACATGATCCCGACCAGCACCGGCGCCGCCGTCGCCGTCGGCCTCGTTCTGCCGGACCTCAAGGGCAAGCTCGACGGTTCGTCGATCCGCGTGCCGACCCCGAACGTCTCGGTCGTCGACCTGACCTTCGTGCCGCAGCGCGACACCACCGCCGAGGAAGTCAACGCTCTGCTCAAGGCCGCTGCGGAAGGCGAGCTGAAGGGCGTGCTCGGCTACACCGACGAGCCGCTGGTCTCGATCGACTTCAACCACGATGCGCACTCGTCGACCATCGACAGCCTCGAAACCGCCGTGCTCGAAGGCAAGCTGGTGCGCGTGCTTTCGTGGTACGACAACGAGTGGGGCTTCTCCAACCGCATGGTCGACACGGCCGGCGTAATGGGCGGCCTGCTTTGAGACCTTGATGGAGATGGGCCGCCTCATCGGTATCGCGCGAAGGCTTCGGCCTCGCGCGCCGATGGAGGAGTTACGGTCCGTCACCGTTACTGCCGCCGCGGGAGTCCATGGGGACTTTCGCGGCGCGGTGCGTCCGGGCAGGAAGCCAAGGCGGCAGGTCTCCCTGATGGAGATCGAAAGCTGGCAGGCCGCCCTTGATGATCTCCATGCCTCGGACCTTTTCGGAGAGCGACCGCCCTGGCATTCGCGCCGGGCGAACCTTCTGGTCGAGGGGCTGCGTTTCCCGAGGGAAACCGGCTATGTCGTGGCGATCGGGCAGACCCTGCGCATCGCGATTACCATGGAATGCGATCCGTGCAGCCGCATGGAAGAGGTGGCGCCGGGCCTCAAGGGCGCGCTCATGCCGGACTGGCGGGGCGGCGTGCTGGGCACGGTGCTGGATGACGGCGAAATTGCCGTCGGCAACGAGATAAGGATCGAGAGATGAGCGCTTTCAAGACCCTGGACGATCTTGGTGATGTTGCGGGCAAGGTCGCGCTGGTGCGCGTCGACCTCAACCTGCCGATGCAGGACGGCGCCGTCACCGACGACACTCGGATCCGCGCCGCCGCTCCGACGATTCTCGAACTGAGCGAGAAGGGCGCAAAAGTTCTCCTGCTTGCCCACTTCGGCCGCCCCAAGGGTGAGCGCGTATCGACCATGTCGCTCTCGATGGTGGTCGGCGCGGTCGAGAAGACGCTGGGCAAGGAAGTGATGTTCGTGCCCGAGATCGCCGGTGACGTGGTCAAGCAGGCTGTCGGCATCCTTCGCGGAGGCGATATCGCAATCCTTGAGAATACGCGGTTCTGGAAGGGTGAGGAAAAGAACGACCCCGAACTCGTCGCTGCGATTGCCGCCAACGCCGATTTCTACGTCAACGACGCGTTCTCCGCCGCACACCGCGCCCATGTCACCACCGAGGGACTGGCCAAGGTGCTGCCCGCTTATGCCGGCCGTTCGATGCAGGCTGAGCTTGAGGCGCTGGAAAAGGCGCTCGGCACGCCCGAGAAGCCGGTTGCTGCCGTCGTCGGCGGCGCGAAGGTTTCGTCCAAGCTTGACGTGCTCAAGCATCTCGTCACGCAGGTCGATCATCTCATCATCGGCGGCGGCATGGCCAATACCTTCCTCGCCGCCAAGGGCGTGGACGTGGGCAAGTCGCTTTGCGAGCATGACCTGACCGACACCGCGAACGAGATCCTCGCCACGGCGGATGCCTCGGGCTGCACGGTCCACCTGCCCTACGACGTCGTGGTGTCGAAGGAATTCGCCGCCAACCCGCCGTCGCTGCGCACCTGCAATGTCCATGAGGTCGAGGCGGACGAGATGATCCTCGACGCCGGTCCGAACGCGGCCGAGACGCTGGGCGATGTGCTCAAGAACTGCCGCACGCTGGTCTGGAACGGCCCGCTCGGTGCGTTCGAGATGGCTCCCTTCGATGCAGCCACCGTTGCCCTTGCCCGCACCGCCGCCGCGTTGACGGTGGAAGGTACGCTCGTATCGGTTGCTGGCGGCGGCGACACCGTCGCGGCGCTCAACCACGCGGGCGTGGCGCAGGACTTCTCCTACATCTCGACGGCTGGCGGCGCGTTCCTCGAATGGATGGAAGGCAAGGAACTGCCTGGCGTGGCGGCGCTTTCCGTCTGATACGACAAGACAGACCGGGGCAGGATGCGGTGCGCATGAATACCAAGAACCATGCGGCCGCGCCGCCCTGGCAGGGCCGGTACGTGACGCTCGACGGCATGCGCGGGATCGCCGCGCTCGCCGTCGCGCTGTTCCACTACAACATATCGCAGGCCCCGCATGGCTATGTCGCGGTGGACTTCTTCTTTGCCCTGTCCGGCTTCGTGCTCTGCCGCACCTACCTGCCGCGCTGGGAAGCCGGGCTGACGACGTGGCAGTTCATGAAGCAGCGGGTGGTGCGGCTCTATCCGCTGTTCCTTGCCGGGATCGTCATCACCACGCTGTCGGCGATCTCCAATCACTGGACCGGCAAGGGCGATGTCTACAGCTACGCCAAGATCGCCAAGTCGCTGCCGTTCAATCTGCTGATGCTGCCTTCGCCGTTCACCAACACGCTGTTCCCGACGAATGTCCCGGCGTGGTCGCTGTTCTTCGAACTGATCGCGAGCCTGGGGCTGGCGCTGGTGCTTTTCCGTATTCCGCGTGCAGGGCAGATCGCCATCGCGCTGGTTGCGGGATGCTTCTTCGTGCCTGCGGTTCTGGCGCGCGAGGGAGGCAACCTCGGCCCGCTGTGGAGCCAGATGGGTACGACGATGCTGCGCACGACTATGTCGTTTACCATCGGCGTGGTGCTGGCGAGCCTGCCCGCCAAGGAGGTGCGCCATCCGGGCTGGCTGGGGGTTCTGTGCCTCGTCGCGATCGTCGCGATGCTGGTCGCCGACCCCGCCTTCATCCCCAAGGGCTGGTACGACATCGCTTGCGCGGTCGTGGTGTCGCCGCTTCTGGTCTGGCTCGGTTCACGGGGCGAGCCTTCGCGGGTTCTTATGCCGGTCGCGTGGTTCTTGGGTGAGGTGTCCTACGCGGTCTATGCGGTCCATTGGGCGCTGATGGAGCCACTGCGCTACTTCAAGGACGATCTGGGCTGGAACGAGGTGCTGATGGGGGCCGTCTACCTCGCATCCTGTGTCGCTCTGGGTTGGCTCTGTGTCCGTTGGGTCGACATTCCGCTGCGCCGGCGCCTCAACATTCTGTTTCATGCGCGGGCACGCCACGTCCCGCCGCGTGCGATACCGAATTGAACCTTATGGAAACTATGCCGCAGTTGCGAAGCAAGGGGGCGCGGCGTAGGCTTTAATTCAAGTTGCCGAACAACTCAGGAGGAGAAACCATGCAGTATTCGGAAATGACGGCCAAGATGGCCGACGGTGACGGCTTTATCGCCGCACTCGACCAGAGCGGCGGTTCGACGCCGAAGGCGCTCAAGGGTTACGGCATCGAGGATGGTGCATGGTCGAGCGAGGAGGAGATGTTCGGCCTGATTCATGAAATGCGCGCGCGGATCATCTCGTCGGCGGCCTTCACGGGGGAGAAGGTCATCGGCGCCATCCTGTTCGAGCGCACCATGGACGGCACCGTCGAGGGCGTGCCGACGCCGCAGGCGCTGATCGCCAAGGGCGTGGTGCCGTTCATCAAGATCGACAAGGGTCTTGAGGACGAAGCCAACGGCGTCCAACTCATGAAGCCGATGCCGACGCTGGACGAGCTGCTTGCGCGCTCGAAGGCTCTGGGCGTCTACGGCACCAAGGAGCGTTCGGTGGTCAATTCCGCCAACGCCGAGGGCATCGCCGCCGTCATCAAGCAGCAGTTCGAGATCGGCGCACAGGTGCTCTCCCACGGCATGATGCCGATCCTCGAGCCCGAGGTGAACATCAAGAGCGAGACCCGTGCGGAGTGCGACAAGCTGGTGCTCGCCGAGATCCTCAAGAACCTCGACGAACTGCCTGAGGGCCAGCAGGTCATGCTCAAGCTCTCGCTGCCGATCGTGCCGGGCACGTTCGACCCGCTGGTGGAGCATCCCAAGGTGCTTCGCGTCGTGGCGCTTTCGGGCGGCTACTCGCGTCCGGAAGCCTGCGTCGAACTGGCCAAGAACAAGGGCATCATCGCCAGCTTCAGCCGTGCGCTGCTGTCCGACTTGCGTGCGCAGATGAGCGATGCGGAATTCGACGCGGCGCTGAGCGAGGCGATCGAGGAAATCTACGTCGGTTCGACCCAGAAGGCCGAGGCCGCCGCAACGGCCTGATCGTTTCGGTCCGGAAAATGAAGAGGCGGCGCTCGCAGGGGCGCCGCCTTTTTCGTGCTCTCAGTACCCGCCCATGAAGCGGAAGCCGAAGCGATAGGCATTGGGCGCGATGGTGCCGCCGTTATCTCCACCGGCGACCTTGTCCGGCCGGATCTGCACCAGTTCCAGCGTGCCGTCCGCTACCCGTGCCGGCTTGCCGGAGGTAAGCTCCAGTTCGCCGCCGGTGCCGCTTTCGATGCGCACCCGCAGACGGACCTGCCCGGCCCAGACGCAGCGGGCGTTCATGGGGCAGCGGCTGTCTTCCAGCACCTGAAGGGGCGTGACGCGCGGTCCGCTGACACTAACCGTCTGGCCGAGCGCTGCATAGATCAGCGGATCTTCGGAAGGCGCAGGCGCCTCGGGCGGCGGCGTGTAGTTCGGCGCGGGGCTGTAGGCGGGAGCGGGCGCGGGACCGGGAATCGGCTGCGTCTGGGCGGGTGGTACGCGTGCAGGATCGGCGGGCGGGATCATCCGGCAGCCGGGAAGGGCCAGGGCGAGGATCGCGAGAGCGGCGGTCGATTTCATCGTGCGGAGAATGGCATCGCTCCCTGAACGGTTCCGTAACGAGGCATTGGCGCCCGGTTAGCGCCGCATTAGCAGCGACTCTGGATGCTCAGAAGGCAGGTTTCGACGGAGGGCCTTTTCCTCATGCCGGGGAGCAGCTAGGGCGCTAGGCATGACCGACGAAGCCGACATCCCGCGCGAACCCACGCAGCTCTACCTGATCTCGCCGCTGGACGTGAGCGGGGCTTTCCCGGACCGGCTGGCCCGGGCGCTCGATGCGGGCGAGGTCGCGGCGTTCCAGTTCCGCGTGAAGGACGTCGACCAGCACGAGGCTGCGCGTCTGGCGGAGCCCTTGCAGAAGATCTGCGCCGACCGCGAGGTCGCCTTCATCGTCAATGATTCGATCAGCCTGGCGAAGCGTCTCGGCGCGGACGGCGTGCATATCGGGCAGGAGGACGGCACCGTCGAGGAAGCCCGCCAGGCACTCGGTCGCGATGCGCAGATAGGCGTCACCTGCCATGACAGCCGCCACCTCGCCATGGAAGCGGGCGAGAATGGGGCGGATTACGTAGCGTTCGGCGCGTTCTTCCCGACAACTACCAAGCAGACCAAGCACGTCGCCGGGCTGGACCTGCTCGAATGGTGGCAGGCGATCTTCGAAATTCCCTGCGTCGCCATCGGCGGGGTTACGCCGGGCAACTGCGGCGATCTGATCCGGGCAGGCGCGGACTTCCTCGCCGTGTCAGGCGCTGTCTGGAACGGCGATGAGGAAGCTGCGGTTCGCGCCTTCCACGAGGCGATCGCGGCGGTTCAGGGCTGATATCTGGCGCTGCTCGCTTCTGCCCGCAGCCATGAGATGCCGAAGCAAAGCCCAAGGGCAGCCTTAGAAGTCGATCTTGGTGATCACTTCTTCGCCGAACTTCTGCGCCTGCTCCAGATACTCGGCGCGCGTCTCGGTGTAGATCGTCGCGCCCGAGCCGTCGACGCCGAGCGACTTGAGGTTGGCGAAGTGGTCCAGCGCCTCCTGTGCGTTCCAGCCCGCCTTCACCGAATAGGTCGATGAGGCGATGACCTTGGGCGGAACCTCGCGCCCGACCTTCACGCAATGCTCGGCCATGTAGGCGATGGCGGCGAGGATATCGTCGTCGCCTTCGAGGTTGGCGGTGCGGGCGGTGTCGGTGATCGCCTTGGGCACGAAGAACGGGTGCCAGGCATCCCCGAGTTCGACGGCCCGGCGCAGCGCTCGCTTCGAGTTGCCGCCCACCAGCAGCGGCGGATGCGGCATCTGCGCGGGCGTGGGCAGCACGCGGTTTCCGAGCGCGGTGTAGCCGTTGCCCTCGAAAGTGAAATCCTCGCCGGTCCAGGCCAGCTTCATGGCCTTCATGTATTCGTCCATGATGTCGTTGCGACTGTCGAAATCGACGCCCAGCGCCTTGTACTCCGCCTTCATGTATCCGGCGCCAAGGCCCAGGATCACGCGCCCGCCGGTGAAATGATCGAGGCTGGACACCGCGCGCGCAGTGATGAACGGGTTGCGATAGGGCAGGACGAGGATGTTGGTCTGGAGCCGCAGCGTCGTCGTCGCCGCGCCCAGCATCGAGAGCATGACGAAGGGATCCTGCGCATAGTGCCCGCCGTTGTCGAGCCAGCGCGAGGATGGCACCGGATGGTCTGTGACGGTGCCCGCATAGAAGCCCGCCGCCTCGACCGCCTTCGCGATCTCGTGCAGCGCCTGCATCGTGCCCCATTCCTGCGGCTTGTCGATATGGTCGAAGGGCAGGCTGGTGCTGAGGGTGAAGGTCATCGCTGTTCCGTTTCGTTATTCGGTGACTTCGGGCGGGAGCACCCAGGCGTCGGTGCGGTCGCGCACCCAGCCGCCGGATGCCCAAGAGCCGCCATCGACGGGAATGATCGTGCCGGTGACGTAGCTGGCCATCGGCGAGGCAAGGAACACCGCGACGCGGCCGCATTCCTCGTCGATCCCGGCGCGACCGGCGGGAATGCGCTTGCGGATGCCTTCGACCTGACCCGGGCTGGACTGGAACCATGTGCTCTCGTCCACCGGCCCGGTGAACTGGCCGCGCGTTCCGGGTGTCACCGTGTAGTCGGGGGCGATGGTGTTCACGCGGATGCCGTGTTCCGCGAATTCCAGCGCCAGCGTGCGGGTCAGGTTGTTGATGCCCGCCTTGCAGGCCGCGTAGACGGCATAGCCCGGCGCGGCGCGGCTCGCCTCGATGCTGGTCACGTTGACGATGGAGCCGCCGCGCCCGCCCGCGATCATCACCGGCACCGCCGCCTGCGTCGCGGCGAGGTTGCTGACGAGGTTGAGGTCGATGTGTCGCCGCCAGTTCTTCTCGGTCAGGTCGAGGAACCCGCGTCGGGTGACGCCGCCCGCATTGTTCACCAGCACGTCGAGCCGTCCGAAGGTATCTGCCGCTTGCGCAACCGCGCCCTGCAGGGCCTCCACGTCCATCACGTTGCCGGGAATGCACAGCGCTTTCCGCCCGCGCTGCTCGACCATGCGGGTGACCTGCTCGCAGCGCTCCGGGACGGCCTCGACGATCGCGATGTCCGCGCCCATATCGGCCATGCACAATGCAATGGCGCGACCGATCCCGCCGCCGCCGCCGGTCACGAAGGCAACTTGCCCGGTCAGGTCGATGTCGCTTGCCTGCAAGGGTTCCTCTCCGCTCGACAGGGCCGTGTGCGGCCTCTGGTGTCAGTTCGCTGTGGCGAACATAAATTCAGCATCAGCCAAGTCGGCAGGCTCGTCTATATCTTTCGCGAGGCCGGGCAGGGTGATCGTCTCGGCGGTCAGGCCGAGAGTTCCGGCCGCCTCGCGGTGGAGATTGGCGCTGCCGGTTCCGTAGTGGCAACGGAACGCTGCCGCCTCGGGCAACGGCAGCGAAAGTGCGTTGGTGCCGGTGCCGTGGCGGTCGGTCGCGATGCCGATCACTCCGGCGGGGAGGCGGGTGAGATGGCGCAGGTCCTCGGCATTGAGGCAGGGAAGGTCGCCTGCGAGCACGATGATGCGATCCGGCGCCGCGCCGCGCGCCGCGATGGCGAGAGCGCGTTCGAGTGCCGGATTGAGGCCGTCGCCCGGATCGGGGATGAACGGCAGCGCGCCGCGCGGCGGCCCGATCAGGATCGTGCGATCCGCGACTTGCGCGGCAGCCCGGATGACGTTCGCCAGCATCGCCTCGACGAGATCGTCGCGCTGACGATCCGGCAGCGCAGATGCGAGGCGCGTCTTGCCTTGACCCCGCGCCTTGACCGGGATGAGCGCCCAGACCGTCACGGGATCGCCGGGGCTTCGGTCAGGCTGGTGAAGCGGATGCCTGCGCCATCGGCCTTGTAGGTCTTGTTCATGTAGATGAGGATCGAGGTCAGCGCCTCCGCCGCCGCCGAATTGGCGAGGGCGCCGCCAGAAAGCCCGCGCAGGCCCATGCCGGGGCACAGGTCCACCACCGTCTTGCGCGCCTCCACGTCGTCCGAGAAGACCAGAACGTCGCAGTCGATGGCGTGGTCGGAATCGAGATGATGCGCGGAGACGTTGTGGAACGCCGTGACCAGCCGCGCCTCCGGGCCGAGGTGCGCCCGCGCCTGCATCGCCGCGCTGCCCTCGGCCGGAAGCTGCACGCGCATGACCTTGGGCGGAACGAGCGGCACCGTGGTGTCCACCACCACCGCGTCACCGATGCGGCTGCTGATCTGTGCGAGGGTATCTCCCTGCGAGGCATGGGGCACGGTGACGATCACCACGTCCTTGCCCTCCGCGGCGTCGGCATTGGCGGCGAAGCCTGCCGCGCCCAGCTCCTCGGCGGTCCCCTGCGCCTTCTCGGCCGAGCGCGAACCGATGGTGACTTCGTGCCCCGCGCCGACGAGCCTGCGCGCGATGCCCTTGCCCAGTGCTCCGGTGCCGCCGATGACCGCGATCCTTGCCATGCCTGTTATCTCTCCCGCGAAGTTTCGCCCGTGGCGATTGTCGTTGTCGGCGGCGGACTTAAGGTGTCGTTCGGGAGAACAGGATGAACGCCATTCCGGAACTGACCGTCAAACCGCTGGCCGGCCTGCCCATGTTCGCCGCCGGCCAGTCGATTGCGCAAGCGATTTGCACCGCTCTGGCGGCCACGGGCGATGCCTTACGCGACGGCGATATCTGCGTGGTGGCGCAGAAGATCGTCTCCAAGGTGGAGGGGCGCATGGTGGACCTCGCCTCTGTCGAGGTGGGTGAGGAGGCGCTTGCCCTCGCCGCGAGGACGGGCCGCGACCCGGCGATGGCACAGGCGATACTGGACGAGAGCGCGGAGATCATGCGGCCTCATCCAGCGGCGATCATCGCCCGGCACCGGACCGGCCATGTCCTCGCCAATGCCGGGATCGACGCCAGCAACGTCGAGGGTGGGGACAGCGGCACGGTGCTGTTGTGGCCGGTCGATCCCGACGCTTCGGCGCGACAATTGCGGGCCGATTTGCGGGAGGCGAGCGGAGTGCATGTCGGCGTCGTCATCGCCGATTCCATGGGCAGGGCCTGGCGCATCGGCACCGTCGGCACGGCGATCGGCTCTGCGGGGATCACCGTCTTGGAAGACCGGCGGGGCAAGGCGGTCGATCTCTACGGGCGCACCCTGCAGGCGACGGTGATCGCCGTCGCGGACTCGATCGCGACCATGGCGGCGCTGGCGATGGGCGAGGGGGACGAGGGCACGCCCGTCGCCATCGTGCGCGGAGCGCAGCGCTGGACCTGCGAAGATGATGGCCCCGGCGCGGCGAGTGGCTTGCGCCCGGTCGAACAGGATATGTTCCGATGAAAAAGCATATACTTGCACTCAGCGGCGGGGTCGGCGGGGCTAAGCTGGCGGCGGGGCTGGCATCGGTGCTGGCGCCGGAGGACCTTACCCTTGTGGTCAATACCGGCGACGATTTCGAGCACCTCGGCCTGACGATCTGTCCGGACATCGATTCCGTCACTTATGCGCTGGCGGGCCTCAACGACACCGAGCGCGGCTGGGGCGTGAAGGACGAGACGTGGCAGGCCATGGCGATGCTGCGCGCGCTGGGGGAGGCCGACTGGTTCAACCTCGGCGACCGGGACATGGGAATGCATATCGCCCGTTCCTGGCGGCTTCGCGGGGGCGATACGCTGTCTGCGGTGACGGCCCGTCTGACGCGCGAACTCGGTATCGCGCATGCGATAGTTCCGATGAGCGAGGCGCCTGTGCGCACGCAGGTCGGCACGGCGGAAGGGTGGCTGGATTTCCAGCGCTACTTCGTCGCCGAACAGTGCCGTCCGGTGGCGACGGGGGTGCGTTTCGAGGGTGCTGCCAGCGCCGCGCCGTCGCCTGCATTCGCCGCTGCGCTGGAGCGCGATGACCTTGGCGCGATCATCGTATGTCCCTCGAATCCGTACCTCAGCGTCGATCCGATCCTTGCCGTGGGGGACGTGCGGGAGGCGCTGGAGCGGCGCAAGGTGTCGCTGGTGGCGGTATCTCCGCTGGTGGGCGGGGCGTCGCTCAAGGGGCCGCTGGGCAAGCTGCTGGGGGAACTGGGCAAGCCGGTCTCCAATGCCTCTATCGCCGATCACTACGGCGATCTTCTCGACCATCTGGTGATCGACGAGGCCGATGCCGGGGATGCGGGGGACTTGCGGGCGCGGGGGCTTTCGGTCACCGTTTGCCCAACAGTCATGTGGCATGCCGACGACCGGGAGAGGCTTGCACGCGTAGCACTGATCGCAGCCGGTATCGAGACAGGATGACCATGGCACGCGACGATAACGCATTGATAAACCGACTCCTTTCTGCGCCTCTGGACGAAGTTCTGGCCGAAGCTAGGGCGCGCCGCGCGGCCCGTTTCGGACCGCACACACCGGCGCGGATGACCTATTCGCGCAAGGTCTTCATCCCGCTGACGCGGCTCTGCGCGGACGTCTGCCACTACTGCACTTTCGCCACCACGCCGTCCCGCCTGGAAGCGCCGTTCCTGAGCGAGGAGGAGGTGATGGAGATCGCCCGCGCGGGCGCTGCAGCGGGGTGCAAGGAGGCGCTCTTCACCCTGGGCGATGCGCCCGAGCGACGCTATGCGGTGGCGCGTGAGTGGCTGGAAAAGCGCGGTTTTTCGCGCACGATCGACTACGTGCGGCATTGCGCAGAACGTGTACTGAACGACACCGAACTGCTACCACACATCAACCTGGGCGTGCTTGAGGAGGACGACTGGCGCACACTGCGCCCCGTGGCGGCCTCCGTGGGGCTCATGCTGGAAAGCACGTCCGAACGCCTGCTCGAAAAGGGCATGTGCCACCATGGATCTCCCGACAAGGTGCCCGCCGTCCGCCTCGCCTCGCTGGCGGCAGCAGGGCGAGCGAAGCTGGCGACCACCAGCGGGGTTCTCATCGGCATCGGCGAGACGCCGCGCGAGCGGATCGAGTCGCTGATCGCGCTGCGCGACCTGCATCGGGAGCATGGCCATCTTCAGGAAGTCATCGTCCAGAACTTCTGCCCCAAGCCGGGGACCAAGATGTCCGGCGCCATCGAGGCGAGCGAGGCGGACTTCCTGCGCACCATCGCCGCCGCCCGCATCGTGCTGCCGGACGAGGTTTCGGTGCAGGCGCCGCCCAACCTCAACGACGAGCGGCTGGCCGAACTGATCGACGCCGGGATCGACGACTGGGGCGGGATTTCCCCCGTCACTCTGGACCATGTGAACCCCGAGGCGCCCTGGCCCGAGATCGAGCGGCTGGAGGCCGTGTGCGCCCGCGCCGGTCTGCCGCTGGTCGAGCGCCTGACCGTCTATCACCGCTTCATCGAGGAGGACGGCTGGCTCGACCGCGCGATCCGTCCGGCGGTGCTGCGCCTGTCCGATGCCGAAGGGCTGGGCCGCGACAGCCGCTGGAGTCCGGGCGTTTCCGATCCTGCGCCGGGCAGCGTCACCAGGCCGCTCGCGCGCCGCGATCACGGCCCGGTGGCGAGCCGCATCCATCGCATCCTCGACCGTGCGGCCAGTGGCACGGCGCTGGGCGAGGACGAGATCGCCGCCCTGTTCGCAACGCGCGGCGCGGCGGCGCGGGCCGTGGTGGAGGCGGCGGATGCGCTGCGGGCCGAGGTGCGCGGCGACGTCGTGACCTACGTGGTCAACCGCAATATCAACTACACCAACATCTGCACGCACGCCTGCTCGTTCTGTGCCTTCTCCAAGACCAGCAGCAAGGCGGGCTTTCGCGACAAGCCCTACGACCTCGACCTTGAGGAGATCGCCGCCCGCGCCCGCGAGGCGGTGGCGCGCGGGGCCACCGAAGTGTGCCTGCAGGGAGGCATCCATCCGCGCTACACCGGCGAGACGTACCTTTCGATCCTGCGCGCGGTGAAGGACGCCTGCCCGGACCTGCACGTCCATGCCTTCTCCCCGCTGGAGGTCAGCCAGGGCGCACGCACGCTGGGCATGCCGGTGTCGGATTACCTTGCCATGCTGCGCGATGCCGGGCTCGGCTCGCTGCCGGGTACGGCGGCGGAGATCCTGTGCGACGATATCCGCGCCAAGATCTGCCCGGACAAGCTGACCACCGACGAGTGGCTGGACGTTGTCGGATCGGCGCATAGGGTCGGGCTGCCCACCACCTCGACGATCATGTTCGGCCACCTCGAAAGCCCGCGTCACTGGGCGCGGCACCTGCTGGCGCTGCGCAACCTGCAACTCGACACCGGCGGCATCACCGAGTTCGTGCCGCTGCCGCTGGTCCACATGGAGGCGCCGTTCTACCGCAAGGGCCAGAGCCGCAAGGGGCCCACGTGGCGTGAGGCGGTGATGATGCACGCGGTCGCGCGTCTCGCGCTGCACGGGGCCATCGATTCCATCCAGGTGTCATGGGTCAAGCTGGGCATGGACGGCGCGGCGGCGGTGCTGGCGGCAGGCGCCAACGACCTCGGCGGCGTCCTCATGGACGAGAGCATCAGCCGAGCAGCGGGCGCCTCGCACGGCCAGCTTGCCGAAGTGGCCGACATGCGCGCGGCGGCAGAAAGCGTGGGGCGCAAGCTGCGGCAGAGGACGACGCTGTACGGCGAAGTCGGGGCCGTGATGGCGTAGGGTTGTTCCTCCCCCGACGGGGGAGGGGGACCATGCGAAGCATGGTGGAGGGGCACCCTCGGGATTGCCGGACCTCGATCGGCGCGCTCTGTTTCAAGGCGTTCGAACGAAAGGGCACGCGATCCGCCGCGTGCCCCTCCACCACCCTGCGGGTGGTCCCCCTCCCCGTGCCGGGGAGGAGCTTTGGGCGCGCGTCCAACCTGCCGCCTTAGGTCAGGCTTGTCCGCGAATGTCTCGCCAGTATTCGCGCTCAACCTCAGGGTCGATTTCGACGAGCTTCGAGCCGCCATGCAAGCGATCCGCTCCATCCTTGCGTGGCCCGGAAATCCAGAATTGCGCGCCTGTATCGACGTCGAAGTAATTCGCCTTGAAACCGCTTCCGTCGAGCGACTGGAATACCCGGCCCTGATAATGGATCGATCGTCCGGTTTTCGAGAACGTGACCCGACCGATCCGGGCAGGGCCGTTCAGACCCTCGGATTTGTCCTCGATATACATGATGCGCGTCTTGGGCTTCGACATGGTTCGATTTTAACGAAGACGTATTGCAAGGCAATGTTCGCTCAGGCTGAACTTGTCGAAGTCCCGGCCGCACGCGGCACGTTTAGGCCAAACCTCGTCATTGCGAGCATAGCGAAGCAATCCACGGTCGGCGCACTGCGCTGGATTGCTTCGCTATGCTCGCAATGACGAAAGAGGCATGAAACTAAATCACATCGCCCGAATATGCTGCCACATCGGCTCGGGCATCCAGGTATATTCGATGTAGTGCCCGAACACCTTGCGCGCATCGAGGTACAGGAACTTGAGCGCGCCCTCCGGTTCGCCGGAAAGGTCGCGTTCCATGGCGATGGGGAATTCCTGCGTGTCCACGCGCGCGCGAAAATCCGTCCAGTCGGGCACGCGGAAGCAGATGTGGTGGAAACGCAGGGGTCCGCCGTTCGACAGGCAGTTGGCGTAGATGCCGACCTCGTCGACCTCGTTCTCGATCAACTCGTATTGCAGGTCGCCGATCCAGATGAAGCAGATGCGTCCCTTCTGGCGCTTCGGGCCGGAAGGGGTGAGCACGGTCTGGTCGACCGGGATCACCGTCGGTTCCTTCTCCAGCCCACGGCCGCGGAACAGGTCTATGCCCGCTTCCAGATCGTCGCAGATGTAGGCGTTCTGGTAGTGCAGCCCTTCCAGCATCTCAGCCCTCCCGCGCGACGTCGTAGCGCGACAGGTAGCGTTCGAAGAGGGGTTCCAGTTCGGCCTTGCTCAGCCCGTACTGCGCCAGCTTGTATTCGTGCTTGCCGAACTTGTCCTGCGGGTTGTCGTCCACCCACTTCTGCACGCCGGCCTCCGCCTCGGCGGTCCATTCGTCGCCCAGCGCAGCGTAGACCTTCTTCGTGGCGGCCACCGGGTCTTCCACGATGTCGGCGTAGTGGACGTCGATGATCCTGTCCTCGCCGAACTTGTCGCGGAAATCCATGATGCGGTTGGCGTGTTCGGCGGCCTGCCAGGGGTAGTCCTGCTTCAGCCATTCGGCGTCGATCCGGCCCATGTGCGCCTGATGGCTGAGCGAGATGATCGAGCACAGCGAGCCGGTGGCGGTGAAGGGATCGCGGTGCGTCCAGATCACGCGGGCATCGGGATAGACCTTGAAGATCGTCTCCAGCCACAGCGCATGGCTGGGCTTCTTGACGTTCCAGACGCCGCCTGCGTGCTGCTGCAGCATCTGCAGGAACTTCTTATGGTATTCATAGGCACTGGTCATGTCGCACGAGAAGATGAAGTCCTTGTAGAGCGGCAGCTTGCCCTTGGACTCGATCATCAGCGTCTTGAAGTCGTGCGCCATGAAGAACACGCACTCGTTGGGGTAGACCGCCGATCCGCGATAGTACTTGCCCATGGCCGGGTTCGCTTCCAGCGCGGCCTTCTCCTGCGCGAGCCGGGTGGTGGCGCGCGGGTCGGTGGTGAGCAGCGCGCTGGAGCCGACCGGCGGCACCGGATCGTCGATCTCCCAGGTCAGCGGCGAACGGCGCGCGGGATCGGCGGCGAGGAGGTTCGACATCAGCGTGGTGCCGGTGCGCGGCACGCCCATGACGAAGACGGGGCGCTCGATGGGGCGCTCCAGCAGCTGCGGGTTCTCGCGCAGGTACTGCGAGGTCTTGAGGCGGCCGCGCAGGTAGTGGAGCGTGTCGTTGCGGGCACGGGCGATGCCGCCCTCGCTCATCCAGCCCTTGGCGATCCCCTCGTTGAACGAACGGGTGAAGACGTCGAACCCTTCACGCCAGCTGTCGTTGTCGAAGGTGTCGATGCCGGTCTCGCGGATCGCCTGCTCGACGAGGGCGTCGGGTACGAGCTGTTCGGCGGCGGTGGTGGCCATTGTGTTGTCCTCTTCCCGTGCGGCCGATCGGTCGGCCTTGCATGGGGACCAGATAACCCGTGCGGGCAGGGCGCTGGCAACGTGGAAGGGGTGAGAGAAGGGGACGTTGTGTCGAATTCGGGTCAAGACCCGACGCTCAAGCCAGCACCCGCCCCTGCCGCTGGCGGAAGGTACTGGGGCTAGCCCCCACCGCCCGGCGGAACGCGAAGGTGAAGCTGGAGGGGGAGGCGAAGCCCATGGAGAAGGCGATGGTCTTCACGCTCTCGCCCTCCATCAGCAGGCGCTTGGCGGCCTCCATGCGGCGCTGCTCCACGTAGTCGCCGATGGAGCAGGCGCGGCTGACGCGAAAGCCGCGGGTCAGCTGGCGGACCGAGAGCGAGCAGAGCCTTGCCAGTTCCTCAAGGCTGGGCGCGGCAAGATCGTCGGCCAGCCGCTCGTCGATCAGGCGCAGGCGCCAGCCGGACAAGCCACCGGTGACGGGGCGCTCGGCGATTTCGAGGCTGTGGCGCGCCAGTTCGATCGCCAGTTCCCCGCCAAGGAAGCCGAGCATCCGCTGCGCGGAAAGGCCGGGATGGCGCACCTCGGCGGTGATGCGGAACAGCAGCGCACGCATCTGCGCACTCGCGATGTCGAGCGCGGCGGCGAGGTGCGGATCGTCCCAGGCGAGGGTGCGCCCGGCGAGATCATGGACCAGCGCCGCGTCGATCGTGCAGACGAGCGAGGCCTGCCGCCCGCTGCCGCCCCGGATGAACAGTTCCTCTCCCGGCGGGATGACGAAGACGTCACCCAACCGCTCCAGCCGGTGCGGCCCCCAGCGATGGCGATAGCCGCCGCGCGACTGCAGCGGGCGTGGGGTGAGGCACATGTTGACGTGGTAGCCCTCGTTCAGCGCATGGCGGGAGTCGGTGGGCTCCGGGATATCGAAGCGCACGATCTGCGCGTGGACGCCCTGCGTTTCCAGTTGCGCGTCGATGCACATGGTCGCGGTGCGGGTCATGCTGCTCTCCCTTATGTGTCCCGGACGCTACCTTAGGGCCTGAATTCTATGTCTGCCGTGCTTGCCCGGCAATGCCCCCGCGCCGAACATCGCGGCCACGAAAGCGCCGCTCGAATGGCGCTGCACGGGATCGAGGGAGAGACTGATGGCGAGTGGCCTGTTCGACTGCACGGGCAAGGTGACGGTGGTGACCGGCGGCAACGGCGGCATCGGCTTCGGCTTCGCGATGGGCGTCGCCAGGATGGGCGGCGACCTGGCGATCTGGGCGCGCAATGCGGAGAAGAGCGCGAAGGCCAAGACCGAACTGGAAGCCGCCGGGGCGGGCAAGGTCATCGCCTATCAGGTCGACGTTTCCGAGGAAGCGAACATCGCCGAGGGCTATGCGCAGGTCATGGCGGACTTCGGCCGCGTCGACTGCGTCTTCGCCAATTCGGGCGCATCGCCGCGCTATAACTCGGTCTTCGAGATGCCGACCGAGCACTGGTACGAGTTCCAGAAGACCGCGCTGCACGGCGCCTTCTTCACCCTGCGCGAAGGCGCGCGGCTGATGAAGGAACGGGTCGAGGGCGGCGATGAGAGCGGCGGCAGCCTTGTCGCCTGCGGCTCGCTCTCGCTGTTCCAGGGCCTGCCGGGCAAGATGGAGTATGCGTCGTCAAAGGCCGCGGTGGCGGCGGCGATCCGCTGTCTGGCCATCGAACTCGCGCCGCTGGGCATCCGCGCCAACGTGGTCGCACCGGGCCTCATCATCACGCCGATGATGGGCGAGGGCGCCCGCGCCGACGCCGTGGCGGCGCACTTCGCCCCGACGATACCGATGAAGCGCACCGGCTTTCCCGCCGACTTCGAAGGCATCGGCGCCTACCTGTGCTCGGACGCCAGCAGCTTCATGACCGGTGAGACCATCACCATCGACGGCGGCTACATGGTTCGGCCGTAACGGCGGCGGACCCGAGAGGAGAGCGATATGGAACTGCTCAGAATCCACGGCTCGGGCGACGTGCGCCTCGATGCCTACGAACGCCCGGAGACGGGGCCGCTCGACGTGGTGGTGAAGATGAAGTCGGTCGGCATCTGCGGATCGGACCTGTCCTACATCAAGATCGGCGGCATCCCGACGCCGGGCACGATCACCGCGCTCGGCCACGAAGGCGCGGGCGAGGTGATCGAGGTGGGCGCGAGCGTAGAGGGCATCGCGGTGGGCGATCCGGTGATCGTCAACCCGATGATGACGCCGGGCAACATCGGCTCGGGCGGGCCGGAGGGCGCCTTCACGCAGGAACTGCTGGTGCGCGAGGCGCGGCTGGGCGAATCGATCCTGCCGATCCCCGAGGGCATCGACTACGACGTCGCCGCCATGTGCGAGCCGCTGGCCGTCGCCATGCACGGCGTCAACCGCGCGGACGTGAAGGCGGGCGACAAGGTGGTGGTGTTCGGCTGCGGCCCCATCGGCCTTGGCATGCTGCTGTGGCTGATCGACCGGGGCGTCACCGATGTCGTCGCGCTCGACCTTTCGGAAGAGCGGCTGGAACGCGCCCGCGCGCTGGGCGTGCAGGCGGCGCTCAACCCCGCCGAGGTGGACCTGCGCGCGGAACTGGCGCGGCTTCACGGCGAAGTGCCCAGCTATGGCCGGGTCGGCGTCGGCACCGATGCCTTCATCGACGCAGCGGGCGCGCCGAACATCCTTTCGCAAGTCGTGATGATGGCCAAGTTCCATGCGAAGCTGGTCATCACGGCGGCTTACATGAAGCCCATCGAGTTCCCCGTCGGCCGCATGCTGACGAGCGAGATGACCATCACCACCGCTGTCGGCTATCCCACCGAAATGCCCGATGTGATCGCCGCCATGCCGCGCCTGCGGGACAAGATTGCCGCGATGATCAGCCACAAGCTGCCCTTCAGCGAGGTCATGAAGGGCCTTGAGATCGCCGCCACCCCGCAATCGGCGAAAGTCATGATCGGCTTCGAGGAGAACTGAGATGAGCGACGTGAAGGAAGCCGCCCCCAGGCTCGCCTCGCTGGTCCGCTCGGGCGACGAGCAGGCCGAGGCCATTGCCGTCACCGACTTCGTGTTCGAGGCGAACGACATCTCCAACGCCTACCTCGTCACGACCGACGAGGGCGACGTCATGGTCAACACCGGCTTCATGGACAATGCCGAGCGCACGAAGCGGCTGCTGGAACCGCACCGCACCGGCCCGCTCGCCTTCATCGTCCTGACGCAGAGCCATGCCGACCACTTCGGTGGCGTGCCCGAGTTTCTGGAAGACGGCACGCAGGTGATCGGCGGCCCCGGCTTCACCGAGGCGTGGGGCGACATGAACCGCCTGCAACCCTTCTTCGGGCCGAGGAGCGGCAAGCTCTGGGGCTCGACGCTCAAGCGCGGTTCCGCGCCCAAGCCTGCGCCCGACGTGGTGCCCGATATCCTCGTCGACCGGCGGCTGACCGTTGAACTCGGCGGGCGGACCTTCGAGATCATCTCCACCCCCGAGGGCGAGACGATCGACGCGCTGACGGTGTGGATGCCGAAGGAGAAGATCGCCTTCACCGGCAACCTGTTCGGGCCGGTCTGGCTGTCGATGCCGTTCCTCAACACCCTGCGCGGTGACAAGCCCCGGCTGGTGCGCAATTACCTGAAGTCGCTGGAGGTCGTGCGCGATCTGGGCGCGGAGATCGTCATCACCGGCCACGGCGACGCCATCGTCGGCAAGGACCGCATCCGCGCCGATCTCGACAAACTGCACGCCGCCGTCTCATACGTGCGCGACTACACGCTGGACGGGATGAACGCGGGCCGGGACGTCCACACCCTGATGCGCGAATTCGCCTGGCCCGAGGGGCTGGAGATCGGCGAGTTCCACGGCAAGGGCAGCTGGGCGGTCAAGTCGATCTGGCGCGAATATTCCGGCTGGCTGCACTACGAAGACGGCACCACTGCGCTTTACGGCGTGCCGCGCAGCAGCGTGGATGCGGACCTCGTAGACCTGGCCGGCGGCGCGGTGAAGCTGGCCGAGCGGGCGCAGGCGAAGCTGGACGCGGGCGCGGCGCTGGAGGCGGTCCACCTGACCGACATCGCGCTGGGCGCGGAGCCTGCGAATGTCGAGGCGCTGCGGGTGCGCAAGGCTGCGCATGAGGCACTGCTCGCCGCTAGCGGGGGCAGGAACCTGTCGGAGACGATGTGGCTGCGTTCGGAGATCGCGGCGATGGAAGCGAAGCTAGGGTAGGGGGGAGCTAAGGCGGCGTTCGCTTTCCCCATTTTTCGTCATTGCGAGCACAGCGAAGCAATCCACGGTCAGCCCGTGACGCTGGATTGCTTCGCTGTGCTCGCAATGACGAATTGGGTTTAGTTCTCTCAATCGTCCACCTTCACCATCCCGCCCAGCACCGGCCCGCCTGCCACGGCAATCGCCTCGCCGGTGATGTAGCTGGCCGCATCGCTGACCAGGAACGCCACCAGTTGAGCGACCTCCTCCGGCAACCCGTAGCGGCGCAGCGGGAAGACATGCGCGGCGCTGTCGGCGTCGAAGCCGGTCTTCTCCCAGCCCGCGCGGGCTTTCTCGGTGGCGGTCATGCCGGGAGCCACGGCGTTGACGCGCACGCCCGCAGGTCCCCACTCGGCAGCGGCGACGCGGGTGAACATCTGCACGCCCGCCTTGGCGGCGGAATAGGCCGCCACTCCCTGCGTCCCGTGCATCCCTGCCACCGACGAGATGTTGACGATGGCCCCCTTCACCTTGCGCAGATACGGAAATGCCGCCTGCGAGGCGTACATCGCAGAGTTCAGGTTCAAGGCGATGTCGCGGTCCCACTTGGCCGGGTCCATCTTCGCGATGCCGACATGGCCATGCGCCCCGCCCGCATTGTTGACGAGCACGTCGAGCCGCCCGAAGTGCCCCGCGACCGTCTCCACCAGCGCCTGCACCGGGGCCAGTTCGCGCACGTCCGCCTCCACCGCCAGCGCCTTGCGGCCCAGCGCCTCGACTTCCGCGACCACGGCATCGAGCGGCGGGCGCTTGCGTCCCGCTACCGCAACGTCGGCGCCCCGGCTCGCCAGCAGCAGCGCGGTGGAGCGGCCTATGCCGGTGCCGCCTCCCGTCACCAGCGCCACGCGGCCGGTCAGGTCGAATTCCTCGAACATGGTCCTCTCCTCCATCGTCACCCCGTCCAGCGTGGCCGCGATATCGGCGGCGATGATCGGCGCGGGCCTTGGCAAGCGCAGGCCGGGCATCTTCACTTCGCAGGGATGTTCGGCAATAAGGTAGTAAATACTATCTAGTTGTCCAGAGGCATCGACGGGAGCAGGACGAATGAGCGAACAGGATCTTCTCGACCTTGGCGGGCAAATCGCCGTGGTCACGGGCGCGGGGCAGAATGCGGGGCGCGGGATCGCCCTCGAACTGGCGCGCCACAATGCGGGCGGCGTCGCCGTGAACGACTTCGTGCCCGAACGCGCCGAGGCGGTGGCGGAGGAGATCCGCGGGATGGGCGTGCCCGCGCTGGCGGTGCCCTTCGACGTGGGCGACCTCGACGCGATCCGTGCGGCGGATGCGGCGATCCGTGACCGGCTCGGCCCCGCGACGATCCTGGTCAACAATGCCGGGATGGCCGGGCCGGGCGGCTCGCTGCGCCCGACGCTGAACTTCTGGGAGGAGGAGCCCTCCGCCTGGGACCGATACCTGCGCACCAACCTCTATGGCGTCTACAACGCCTGCTTCGCCTTCATCCCGAACATGGTCGCGGCGAAGAAGGGGCGCATCGTCACCATCGTCTCCGATTCGGGCCGCGTGGGCGAGCCCAAGCTGGCGGTCTATGCCTCGGCCAAGGCGGGTGCGCAGGGTTTCGTGCGCTCCATCGCCAAGGAACTGGGGCGCTACAACGTGACGAGCAACGCCGTCTCGCTGTCCTCGCTGATGCCCGACATGCCCGAGGAGAAGCTGGCGGAAGTCATGCAGGGCGATCACGCCAAGGCGCAGATGGCCCGCTACACGATCCGGCGCTACGGCAAGTCCGCCGACGTGGCCGCGCTGGTGACGTTCCTGTGTTCCGACGCGGCGGAGTGGATCACCGGGCAGACCTATCCGCTCAATGGTGGCTACGCGCCTTCGATGTGAGGATCAGGCCGCGCTCGGCGTCGCTCATGGAGCGGTTGCGGAACAGCGCCTCGGCGTCCTTGGCGATCAGCGGGCGGCCGAAGTAGAAGCCCTGGATCTTGCGGCAGCCGAGCTCGCGGATGACCCGGACTTCCTTCTCGGTCTCCGCGCCCTCGGCGGTGGTCGACATGCCGAGGCTGTCTGCCATGGCCACCACGGCGCGGATGATCGCGAGGCTTTCCGCATTCCCGGTCGCCGCGCCCTGCACGAACGAGCGGTCCACCTTGATGGTCGAGAAGCGCATCTTGCGCAGATAGCCGAGCGAGGAATAGCCCGTCCCGAAGTCGTCGAGTGCGATCGCGCAGCCGAGCGCCATGACCTGCTCCAGCGCGGCGCGGGCCTGCGTCGCGTCGCGCAGGAAGATGCTTTCGGTGACCTCGATCTCCAGCCGGTTCGCGGGCAGGCCGCTCCCCGACAGCGCGCCGACCACGCTGGCGGCGAAGTTGGCGTCCAGCAATTGCTCGCCCGAGACGTTGACGGCGACGCGTATATGGCTCGGCCAGTGCATCGCCTCCTTGCAGGCGGCGCGCAGCACCCATTCGCCGATGGGAATGATGAGGCGCGTGTCCTCGGCCAGCGGTACGAACTTGGCGGGGCTGACCGCGCCATGTTCCGCGCTCTGCCAGCGCAGCAGCGCCTCGAAGCTGACGACCGCCTCGGAACCGGCATCGACCACGGGCTGGAAGACGAGGTTCAGTTCCTCGCGCTCCACCGCGCGGCGCAGCGCGGCTTCCAGCTTGCGGCGCTCCTCGGCATGGGCGTGTAGCGCAGGCTCGTAAGTGCGGTGCAGGTTGCCGCCGCCGTCCTTGGATCGGTAGAGCGCGAGGTCGGCGTTGCGCATGATCTTCTCGACCGTCGATCCGTCACGCGGACCGACCGCGGAGCCGATCGAGGCGCCGACGAACAGCGTATGGTGATCGACCTCGTAGGGCTGCGAAAGCCGGTCGATCACGCGCTTCGCCACGCGATCGACGTGCCCGGCGTCGGAGGCGTCGCGGATGACCACCGCGAACTCGTCCCCGCCGAGGCGTCCGCACAGCTCGTTCTCGGTCATCTGCTCCTTGAGGCGCTCCGACACACGGGCAAGGAGCTGGTCGCCGACATGGTGGCCGAGCGTGTCGTTGACCGCCTTGAACCGGTCGAGGTCGATCATCAGGAAGGCGCAGCGGCTGCGCCATTCGGCGGCATGTTGCAGGGCGCTGCCGAGCGTCTCGGTCAGCATCGTGCGGTTGGGCAGGCCGGTCAGGGTGTCGTAGCGCGCCAGCCAGGCGATCTTGTCCGAATTCTCGCGCGCCTGCGTCACGTCCGAGCCGACGCCGCGATAGCCCTCGAACACGCCGTTGGCGTCGAAGCGCGGCGTGCCCGAAAGCTCCCACCAGCGCGCATCGCCGCGGATCATCACCCGCACCAGCAGGTTGGCGAAATGCTCGCGATGCTTGAGGCGTTCGGCGAGTTCGTGGAGGCTGGTGGGGAACTGACCGCTTTCCCATGCCGAGCCGGCGATGAGCTGGAGCAGTGGTTGCCCCTCGACCTCGCCGGCATCGCGTCCCAGCGCGAAGGCGAAGCGCGGCGAGACGGAACGGATGCGGCGCGAGGTGTCTGTCTGCCAAAGCCAGTCGGCCTCGCCTTCCTCGAATTCGCGCAGGAGGAGGGAGACGACTTCGTCCTTCTCGACGATACCGGCCTCGGCGATCTGCCCGGAAAGGTAGCGCCGTGCGCCCTCGACCGCGCCCATGGCGACGATGCCGAGGAACAGCAGCGCAATGGCCGCCATGTCGAAGCTGCCCGCAAACAGGAACCACGCGATCGCCGAAAGGCCGACCACGCCGGAGAACACCAGCGTCGCCATCGGTACGGCAGGCAGCAGGATGACCGACGCCGCCATCAGCATGGCCAGCACCGTCCACAGCTTCACAAGGGTCTGTGCGCCAACGAATGGCCCGAAGGCCCAGAGAGGCAAGGCCCACGCAAGCGCGGCAAGCACCGCGCCGACGGTCTGGCGGCGCACGTCCTCGCGGCCGATGCGATTGTTCGGCGCGCTGGCGACGATGCGATCGACGCGGCATGCGTGCCACTGGGTGAGGGCGACGACCAGCACCCATGACAGGACGATTCCGGGATGGATGCGCCCGATCAGCAGCATCGCCGTGGCGAGTGCTCCGGCTGCCTGTGTCGAGAGACGCGCTCCAACGGCCCGCCGCAGCGTTGCGTACTGCAAGCCCCGTAGCCGTGCCCAGTCGCTGTCGGCAGGATCCGACAGGCCGAGCACGGCCCCGAGGGGCAAGTCTCCGGGAAGGGGCTTGCTTGTGGGCGACCGTGTGTTCACGGCCGAAGCGATAGGGCTCGAATGGTTAGTGGTAAGTAAACCGCCTTAGTCGCAACAACATCCTATTCGACGGTGACGCTCTTCGCGAGGTTGCGAGGTTGGTCCACATCGGTGCCTTTTACGCAGGCGACATGGTAGGCGAGCAATTGCACCGGAACGGCGTAGACTAGCGGCGCGATCAGCGGATGGACGCGCGGCATCTCGATGGTGGCGATGCAACCGTCACCCGCTTCGGCGATACCTTCCGCGTCGGAGATGAGCACGACCTTGCCGCCGCGCGCGCGGACCTCCTGCATATTGCTGACGGTCTTCTCGAACAGCGGGCCGGAGGGGGCGAGCACGATCACCGGCACGGCTTCGTCGATAAGCGCGATGGGGCCGTGCTTCATCTCGCCCGAGGCATATCCCTCGGCGTGGATGTAGCTGATCTCTTTCAGCTTCAGCGCACCTTCGAGGGCGAGCGGGTAGTCCGCTCCGCGACCGAGGTAGAGCACGTCGCGGGCCGGAGCGATGAGGTGCGCCATGGCGGCGATTTCCTCATCGTGATCCAGTGCGGCGTTGAGGCTTGCCGGGGTCTCCAGCAGGTGCTGGACGACCTGCGCCTCCTCGCTGTGATCCATGCGCCCGCGCTTGACCGCCAGATGCGCGGCGAGGGCGGCGAGAACGGCAAGCTGGCAGGTGAAGGCCTTGGTGGAGGCGACGCCGATCTCCGGCCCGGCGTGGGTGGGCAGCAGCAGGTCTGCTTCGCGCGCCATGGTGCTGGTGGGCACGTTGACGACGACGGCGATGGTCTGCCCCGCCGCCTTGCAGTGGCGCAGCGCGGCGAGGGTGTCGGCCGTTTCGCCCGATTGCGAGATGAACAGGGCAAGGCCGCCGTCCTCCAGCACGGGGTCGCGGTAACGGAACTCGCTCGCCACGTCGATGTCGACGGGCAGGCGGGCGAAGGTCTCGATCCAGTACTTGGCGACCATCCCTGCGTAGAAGCTGGTGCCGCATGCGACAATGGTGATGCGCTTGATCGCGCCGAGGTCGAAGTCGATCTGCGGCAGCGCGACCGACTGGTCGACTTGGCGCAGGTACGAGCGCAGCGTCTGGGCGACGACGGTCGGCTGCTCGAAGATTTCCTTCTGCATGAAGTGGCGGAAATTGCCCTTCTCGATCGCCACGGCCGAAGCGCCGGAGGTGACGATGTCGCGCTCTACGCGGTTGTTCTCCGCGTCGTAGATCGTCGCGCCATCGCGGGTGATGACGACCCAGTCGCCTTCCTCCAGATAAGTGATCTTCTGGGTCAGCGGGGCGAGCGCCAGCGCGTCCGAACCGAGATAGGTCTCGCCGTCGCCGTAGCCCACCACCAGCGGCGAGCCGAGGCGCGCGCCGATCAGCATGTCGGGGAAGCGGCGGAACGCGATGGCCAGCGCGAAGGCGCCGCGCAGCTGCGGCAGCACCGCCTTTACGGCCTCTTCCGGCGCGACACCGGCCTCGACTTGCTCGGAGACGAGGTGGGCGACGACTTCGGTGTCGGTCTGGCTTTCGAAGTGGCGCCCGCGCGATTCGAGGGCTTCGCGCAGCGGCTTGAAGTTCTCGATGATGCCGTTGTGGACGAGCGCGAGTTCTGCGGTCGCGTGCGGGTGGGCATTGGCGGCGGTCGGCGCGCCGTGAGTGGCCCAGCGGGTGTGAGCGATGCCGGTCAGCCCCGGCGCGGGATCGCGGGCGAGTTCCTTGACCAGGTTGAACAGCTTGCCCTCGGCGCGGCGGCGGACGAGCTGGCCGTCGAACAGGGTGCAGACGCCCGCGCTGTCATAGCCGCGATATTCCATCCGGCGCAGTCCGTCGACCAGCCGGTCCGCCACGTCTTCCTTGCCGACGATGCCGATGATGCCACACATGAGATTAAGTGCCTTGGTCTAGAGAGAATAGGGGACGCGGATGCCCGGCATGCTTGCCGGGAAATCCTTGGTATTTCGTGTAACGAGGATGCGCCCGCGCACGATCGCGCTGGCGAGGATGATGGCGTCGGGCGAGCGCAGGCGAGGGCGTTCCCGTCGCAGGGATGCGGCGCGCGTCGCGATTTCCTCGTCGATTTCGTCGATCGCGAAGCCCGACAGGAACGCCTCGGTCCGCTGGAGCAAGGGGCCGTCCCCCTTGGACATCACCTCGATCCAGGCCATGCGGCTGATCCAAAGGCGTCCGCCCATATCGGCCGCGCGCCGCATCTCGACGCGCGATTCCGGGATGCCGCCAAGCGCATCGATCACGATATTGGAGTCGAACGCGAAAGTGGTCACGAGGAGGGCTGGTCCCCGGCACCGGGCTTCGGCACGCGCGGAGCGAAAGCATCCGGGCCCATGACCTTGCGGTAATGCTCATGCTCGCGATCGTCGGCTTCATCGAACAGGTCTGGAAACGCGGCGCGGACTTCCTCGTAGTCGTAGTCCCATGGCCGTGCCGTGGCAGCGCGCTCACGCCTTTGCCATTCGACGGCATCGCCGATGTCCGTCCGATCCTTCCACAAGCCGAAACCCTTGTCGATCCAGTCATGGCCGTGAACCGGCTCGCTCTGCGCCTTGTAGGTCGAAACCGCCTCGCGCAGCACCGAGGCGCGCGACTTGCCGAGTTCGGCAGCGCGCGAGTCGAGCCAGCGAATGTCCTCGTCGGGAAGGTCTGCGAGAATGCGGGTCATGATATCGCGATATCATATCGTGATATCATCGACAAGGATGGTATCGCAGGAAGCATGAACGGGACAGTGCGCTATCCGTCATGACGAGGCACTGTCCCGGACATTACATCTTCGTCATCAATCCCCGTCGATCAGGTTGCCGAGCGAGCCCAGCAGCGATCCCTCGCCGCGGCTCTGGCCGCCGGTCGAGCCTGCCGCGGCCAGCATCCGTCCGGCGAGGCGCGAGAAGGGGAGGGACTGGATCCACACCTTACCGGGGCCGCGCAGTCGGGCGAAGAACACGCCTTCGCCGCCGAAGATCATCGACTTGACCGAGCCTGCGCGCACCACGTCGAACTCGACGCTGGGCTGGAACGCGGCGACGCAGCCGGTGTCGACGTGGAGTTCCTCGCCATGGCGAAGCTCGCGCTCGATCACGGTGCCGCCCATCTGGACGAAGACCCAGCCGTCGCCCTCCAGCTTCTGCATGATGAAGCCTTCGCCGCCGAACAGGCCGGTCATGATGCGCTGCTGGAAGTGGATGCCGATGGAGACGCCGCGAGCCGCGCACAGGAAGGCGTCCTTCTGGCAGATCAGCCGCCCGCCCACTTCGTCCAGCTTGATCGGCAGGATCGCGCCGGGCACCGGCGCCGCGAACGAGACGCGCGCCTTGCCGGAGCCGCGATGGGTGAAGACGGTGGTGAACAGGCTCTCGCCGGTCACGAGTCGCTTGCCCGCGCCGAGCAGCTTGCCCATGAAGCCGCCGCCCTGATCGGCCGAGCCGTCGCCGAACACGGTGGTCATGTCGATGGACGAATCCTTCCAGACCATCGCCCCGGCTTCGGCCACGGCGCTTTCGCCGGGATCGAGTTCGATTTCGACGAACTGCAGTTCCTGGCCCTTGATCTCGAAGTCTACGTCGTCAGAAAGCGCGGAACTGCGGCTGTGGCTCCAGGGGCTGTTGGCCATCACGAAATCTCCATGTACGGCACCGAAAACCGGGCCATGTGCGATGAACGACGATTTGATTTCGGCAAGATGACTTGTCAAACCGCGCTTGTCGGATATTCTTCGCAGTTCAACGAACACTGTCTGACGATTGGCCCACGTTAAAAGGGCTCGGCACAGACCGGCGCGGTATCGGTGTTTTGGGGAGAGGAAAAACGCCGATGAACGCTCGAATTGCGTCTTCCGTTCTTGTTTCGCTGTTTCTTGCAGGCGCCGCGCATGCCGAACCTGCGCGTCAGGCGCAACTCGTCGCCACCAATTTCGCGCCCGCCACGCGGGTGACGGATACCCGCTTCGATGCCGCCGCGCATGTCCAGCAGGGCTACAGCCTGCTGCGGCAGGGCAAGCAGGCGCAGGCGGTGAAGCTGTTCGACAAGGTTATCGCCGACGCCGACCAGCGCCTCGCAGGCGACATGCGTCCGCGCCTGTGCCGCGATGCCGGGGCAACGGCGGCCGCGGGCACCGTGGACGTCGATCCGGCGCTGTGCGAGGCGCATTACGGCAAGGGCTACGCGCTGATCGACCTTGGTCGCGGCGATCTTGCCGAGGCCGAACTGCGCGCCGCATCGCAGATGGCACCGGGCAATGCCCACTTCGCCAACGAATACGCCGAACTCTTCAAGTCCCGCCGCGAATGGCAGCAGAGCTACGACCTGTTCGCCGGAGCCTGGGCTGCCGTCGACAAGTCCACCTCCGGTCCCGACGCGAAGGTCGCGGCGCGCTCCCTGCGCGGCATGGGCTTCACCAAGGCGGCGATGGGTCAGTTCGACGAGGCCGAGAAGCTCTACGACCAGTCGCTCCAGTACGATCCGAAGAGCGAGATCGCCAAGGCAGAGCTTGGCAACATCGCACGCCGCAAGGCGATCGGCTCCTGATGCCCTTGCGCCGCGCCGCCGTCTCGGCTGGCGCGGCGATGCTGCTGTTTCCTGCGCCCCTCAGCGCGGAAGCGCAGGATCCGCGAATGGTCGAGATCGTCGGCCTGATTCGCGACGGCAAGCAGGCGGAAGCCGTCGGACGTGCCGACGCGATGATCGCGCAGTTTGCGGATGCGCAGCATGAGCCGGGCGTTTCCTACTTCTGCAACCGGGACGGCGGCGGCGTGGCGAACCTCGGTGCGGCGGCGGGGCGCGGGACGAAAGTCGATCTCGCGCCCGAAGCGTGGTGCGAGGCGCTCTTCGCCAAGGGCTTCGTGCTGTCGGGGCTGAAGCGTTACGACGAGGCGGCACAGGTGCTCGGGCAGGCCGTGGCGATGGACCCGACGAACCCCCATTTCCTCAACCAGTACGGCGACGTCCTGCGCCTGCGGGGCGATGCGGTGGCGGCGATGGTCCAGTACGGCAGGGCCTTCGAACTCACGGCCTCGGACGATGCCGAGATGCCCGCGCGCATGGCGAACCGGGCGCTGCGCGGCATGGCGCTGGCGTCCGAGAGTAAGGGCGACCTTCCTGCGGCGCAGGGATACTACGAGCAACTGCTCCGGCGTGATGCGACCGATGCCGCCGCGCGCGCGAATCTGGCCGAGATCGTCAAGGCACGCGCTGCGGGGAAGTGAAGGGGTTCAGCCCTTCGCTTCCGCCTTCTTTTTCTTCATCGCGTCGTGGAAGCGGTCGGCCCAGCCGGGCTTGACCAGCTGTTCCCCACGGACGAGGCGCAGTTCGCCGTCGGCCACATCGCGCGTCACCGTGCTGCCCGCCGCGACGATGGCGTCCGCGCCGATCTTCACCGGAGCCACCAGCGCGCTGTTGGAGCCGATGAAGGCGCGTTCGCCGATAACGGTCTGGTGCTTGAAGTAGCCGTCGTAGTTGCAGGTGATGGTGCCCGCGCCGATGTTCGCGCCCGCGCCGACGACAGCATCGCCGATGTAGCTGAGGTGGTTGGCCTTCGCCCCTTCGCCCAGCACGGCCTTCTTCATCTCGACGAAGTTGCCGACCTTGGAATTGGCCTTGAGCACCGCGCCGGGGCGCAGACGCGCGTAAGGCCCGATGGCGACGCCGCTTTCCAGCGTTGCGCCTTCGAGGTGCGAGAAGGCGTGGATCATCACGTTGTCGGCCACTGTCACGCCGGGGCCGAACACGACGTTGGGCTCGATGGTGACGTCACGGCCCAGTTGCGTATCCCAGGCGAAGAACACCGTCTCCGGCGCGATCAGGGTCACGCCGTCGACCATGGCCTGCACGCGGCGCTTCGCCTGCCAGCGGCCTTCCGCTTCGGCGAGTTCGCCCCGGCTGTTGATGCCGCCCACTTCGTCCGCATCGGCGGTGACGATGACGGCGCAGGCACAGCCTTCCAGCGTGGCGATATTGACGATGTCGACGAGGTAGTATTCGCCCTGCGCGTTCTCGTTACCGACTTTGGCAAGGAGGTCGAACAGGTCGGCGGACTTCACCGCCATCAGCCCCGAATTGCACAGGCGGCAGGCGCGCTGTTCCTCGGTCGCGTCCTTGTACTCCACCATCATCGCGATGCGCCCGTCGTCGTGGGCAAGGACGCGGCCGTACTGCAGTGGATCGGCGGGCTCGAAGCCGAGCACGACCACGGCGGGGGCATCCTCTGCATGGAGCCGCGCAATCATGGCGCGCATCGTCTCGGGGCTGACGAAGGGCACGTCGCCGTAGAGGATCAGCACGTCACCGTCGAAGCCCGCCAGCGCGTCCTGCGCCTGCTGCACCGCATGCCCGGTGCCCAGCTGCGGTTCCTGCACGGCGATCGTCGCCCGCGCACCCAATGCCTTCTCCAGCTGCTCGCGACCGTGCCCCGCGACGACGACCTGCCGCTGCGGCGCCAGCTCGGCGGCGCTTGCCAGCAGGTGTTCGAGCATCGGGCGGCCCGCGATCGGGTGGAGCACCTTGTGCAGGTCGCTCTTCATGCGGGTGCCCTTGCCGGCGGCGAGGACGACGATTGCGAGAGGAGCGGCGAGGGGGGCACTGGCAGAAGTCATGGGTGCTCTCCTGCCAGCAAATTGTTGCGGTTTCCATCCCGAGCGGCCACTGCTTTGCGCAATGACCAGCTTTCCCTTTCAGATCGTCGGTTTCGACCTCGACGGAACCCTGCTCGACAGCCTCGGCGACCTTGGCCATGCGGTGAACCACGCGCTCGAACTGGAAGGGCGCAGGCCCGTCCCGCGCGAGGAAGTGCGCGGCTTCGTGGGCGGCGGCGCGCGCAAGATGCTGGCGAATGCGCTGCTGGCGACCGGCGGCGCAGTGGAGGATGCGCGGTTCGAGGAGCTGCACGACGCGCTGCTCGCCTTCTACGAGGCGAACATTGCGATGGAGACGCGGCTCTATCCCGGCGGCGCGGCGATGCTGGACGAACTGGCCGCGCGCGGCGTGAAGATCGCCGTCGTCACCAACAAGCTGGAGCGGTTCGCCAGAAAGATCTTCGGCGAACTCGGCCTGACCGAGCGGTTCTACACCGTCATCGGCGGCGACACCCTCGGCCCCGGCCGCGCGAAGCCGCGCCCGGACCTGCTGCATCTCATGCTGGAGCGGGCGGGCATCGAGGGCAGGGCGGCCTATGTGGGCGACACCACCTACGACACGCGCGCGGCGGCAGCGGCGGACCTGCCGTGCATCGCCGTCAGCTTCGGGTTCAACGACCTGCCCGTAGTTGAACTCGGCGCGGCGGCGGTGATCGACCACTTCGACCAGCTTGTTCCCGTGCTGGAGCGGATCGGCAACGCCCAGCCGATAACCGCCTGAGCCGCTTGCCCCCGTAACCGCCTCGTGCGAGCCCTCCTGAAAAGAGGGAGACGTGACGATGCCGACACCGGGTGAGAAGCTGCGCGCGCTGATCGAGAACGGCGAGCATTTCGTCGCCGCTGAGGCCTACAGCGCGCTGACCGGTCGGATCGTCCAGCATGTCGGCTTCAAGGCGGCCTACCTTGGCGGCCATGCCTGCTCGGCCTTCCACTACGCCGTGCCCGACAACGGCATCTTCAGCCAGATCGAGCAGATCGAGCAGGCGGGCCGCATCGCGCAGGCCATGGATATCCCGCTCATCGCCGATGCCGACACGCTGGGCGAGACAGTGGCCGACGCCTATCGCTTCACGAAGATGTACGTCGCTGCAGGCATCGCGGGCTACCACGTCGAGGACGAGGTGAACCCCAAGCATTCCAAGCACGTCAACGGCCTGTGTTCGATCGAGGAGATGCAGCTGCGCATCGAGGCGGGCGTGAAGGCACGCGGTGACAGCGGCCTCGTCATCATCGCGCGCTGCGACGAACTTTACACCAGCGCCAACGGCGGCGGCGGCACCGGCTCGGTGGAGGAAGCCATCCGGCGCGGCCGGGCCTATGCCGAGGCGGGGGCGGACGCGGTCGTATTCGCCAGCGCCCCGCCGGAACAGCAGGCCGAGGTGATCCCGCATATGCCCATTCCGGTCTGCACGCTGGGCTTCAACCTGCCGGATACGCGCTTCACGCTCTCGACCGGATGGGGCTGGGTCTCGGCAGCGGTGAACCACCTGAAGATGGCGCGCGAGCTGATGGAGACCGGCTCTGTGGCGAGCGCGATGGATGCGTTCCGGAATTTCCCGGAGAAGTACGACCTGATCGACCAGGCGCTTTACGATGACCTGATCGTGGATTGGGCGGAGCGGACCGGCAAGCCGGTGCGGCCGAACCACGCGCGCTGATACGTCGTCCCGGATCAAGTCCGGGACGACGACTACTTCCCTTCCACACCCTTCGGCAGCGCCAGCACCTCAAGTCCCGCCTCGGGCGCAAGGTAGCGTTGGGCCATCGCCTGCACGTCCGCCGGGGTGAGAGCCAGCAGCCGGTCGCGCGCCTTCTCGAAGCGGTCTATCCGCTCGGGCTCCGACTGGGCGCGAGCGACGAGGGCCATCCAGCCCGCATTGCTCTTGAGCGCGTTCTGGAGCCCCTCGACGAGCGGCTGGCGGGCGCGGCGCAGGATGTCCTCGCTGACGGGCGCGGCGCGCAGTTCCTGCACCACGGTGCGAATCGCCGCGCGGGTGGCGGGCACTTCCGCCACATCGACGGAGGCATTGACCGAGAAGGTGCCGTAGCCCTTCCACTCGTGCGACAGGAAACTCGACGCCGAGGGGGAATAAGCCTTGCCGAGCGCCTCGCGCAGCTGGTCGGTCAGCTCGACGCGCATGACGCGCTCCAGCAGTTCCAGTTCCAGCGCCTCGACCGGATCGGTATCGTCGCGCGTGGGCCAGACGATCCGCAGCAGCGCCTGATCGGCGGCACCGGTATGGCGCACCACCTGCGCGGAACGGTCGGTCGAGAACAGCCGCGGCGGCTGCGGCTGCTCGGTGCGGAACGCGGCATCGCGGGCGGGCAGGGTGCCGAAGGTCTTCGCGACGAGTGCGATGGCGGCATCCTCGTCGATATCGCCCACCAGCGAGATTTCGAGCGCACCCTTCGCCAGCCGTTCGCCGATGTCGGCCTTGAGCTTGGCGTAGGAGAGGTGGCGGTAATCCTCCACGTCGCCAAGGCTGAAGCGGGGGTCGCCATTGCTGACGATACTGCCCAGACGCGCCTCCAGCGCCGATGCGGGCGTGGCGTCCAGCTGGGCGAAGTAGTTGTTGATGGCCTGCCGGTAGCGCACCTCGCCCTCGGGCCGATAGCCGGGGTCGGTGATGAGCGCGGCAAGCAGCTGGAGCTGGATCTCGAGATCGCGCGGCGTCGTGGTCAGACGCGAATCGAAACTGGCCGCGCCGCTCGACAGGCCAAGGCCGACGCTGCGTCCGGCAAGGATGGTGTCCAACTCGTCGCGGCTGTGCTTGCCGAGGCCGCCGTCGTCGAGGTTCGCCACCAGCTGCGTCGCATGCGGGTTTTCGCGCGTGTTGAGCCGGTCGCCGCCGTCGATGGCGAGGCCGACGCGCACGCGGTCCTGCTCCAGATCGGTCTTACGCAGGTTCAGCATCACGCCGTTGGCGAAACGCACCTCGCGGATGCCGAGATCGGCGCGGCGGGTGTCGCCGACGACCTGCCCGGCGGGGCCGAAGTCGGTATAGGCGAAGGCGGCGCTGGCGGTCGCGGCTTCGCGGTCGATGGGCGCGCGCATGACCTCGCGCCACGCTTCCCGCAATGCGGCTTCGCCGCCTTCGGGCGCCTTGCGGCCCTGAAAGCGGATCAGCGGGGCGTCGAGCGCCAGCGCCTCGCGCTTCATGGCGGCGAGCACGGCCTCGGGCGTGATCTGCGGCGCAAAACCCTCGAACCGCTCCTTCGCGGACTGCGGCGTGGAGGGCACCATCTTGTCGTCCACCAGCGAGAGCGCGAGCTGCGTCAGCATGGCGTTGCTGCGCGTCGCGGCGGCGGCGGCTGCGTTGACGATGCCGGTGCGGACCTGCGCCACCTGCTCGGCGACTTCGGCGGCGGAGAAGCCGTAAGCCAGCGCGCGGCGGTACTCGCGGCCTGCAGCATCGAGTCCGGCGCGCCACTTGCCGTCCACTGTGTCGATGATGATCCGGGTCGAGCGGCCCGCCTCGAACACGTCGCCCGTGCCGAATCCTGCGCCCCGGAACGGCGGCTCGGCACTGCGGGCAAGGCGCTGGAGGCGGCGGTTGACGATGTCGTAGCCGATCGAGCGCAGCAGCGTCTCGCGGCGCTGGGCGATGGAGTCGGGCTCGTCCAGCCATTTGCCGTTGCGCTGCACGGTGACGCGCTCCGACAGGGCGGGGTCGACGTAGGCCCCGGTGCGTGCCTTGTCCCTGGCGGCGATGGGGCCGGGGGAGGGCTGGCGCTCGGCGGACTTGGGCGCCCAATCGTTGAAGTGGCGGGTGATGCCCGCTTCCACCGCAGAAACGTCGAAGTCGCCGACGACGACCAGCGTGACGTGCGCAGGCACGTATTCACGCTCGTAGAAAGCGCGCAGGGAGGCTGCCGTCGCGGTGTTCAGAGTCTCGGTCGTGCCGATGGGGAAGCGCTGCGCGTAGAGCGACTTGGGGTAGAAGAACTTCGTTGCGTCGATGGCGTTGCGCAGCGACCACGAATTGCGGTCGCGCATCTCGGCAAGGACGACGCCGCGCTCCCGGTCCACCGCTTCCTGCGATATCGTGAGGTTGCTGGCCGTCTCGCGCATCAGCATCAGCGCGGTGTCGATCAGCCCGGCGTCGTTGCGCGGCAGGTCCAGCTTGTAGAGCGTGCGGTCGAAGCTGGTGGAGGCATTGGTGTCGGCCCCGAAGGCCAGCCCCTCGCGCTCCAGCAGCGGGATCATCTGCCCCTCGGGCACGCGCGCCGATCCGTTGAAGGCCATGTGTTCGAGGAAATGCGCGAAGCCCTGCTCGGCGGGCGACTCGTCGAGCGAGCCCGCCTCCACGTCCATGCGCACCATCGCGGTCCCGGCGGGCGTGGCGTTGCGGCGGATGACGTAGCGCATGCCGTTGTCGAGGCGACCGAAGCGGAAGTCGGGATCGACGGGAATGTCGCTGCGCTCGAAGGCCCAGGTGGTGTCGGAAGCGGGGGCCTTGTCCTTCGCGGCCAGCGGCAGGGGCGCCAGCACGAGGACGAGGGCGATCAGGGAACCTCTCATCGCGGCAAGGAGTGCCAAGGTGGGCGGGGGAAGGCAAGGCGCATGTTCCTCCCCGAGCTTGTCTCGGGGAGGGGGACCGCCCGCGCAGCGAGTGGTGGAGGGGGAGAGGCCACGCATTCCCCCTCCGTCAGCCCTGACGGGCTGCCACCTCCCCGAGACAAGCTCGGGGAGGAATTAGGAATCAAAAAGGCGGCACCCTTGCGAGCGCCGCCTTTTCGAATGCCGTGGCTTGCGAGGCTTACTTGCCGCGCAGCTTGCGGTGCTTGGTGAGGTCCAGCACTTCGCTCGGGCCGTTGTCGTCCTGCAACAGGCCGAGGCGGCGGGCGACTTCCTGGTACGCTTCCTCTTCACCGCCGAGGTCGCGGCGGAAGCGGTCCTTGTCGAGCTTTTCGCCGGTGGTCATGTCCCACAGGCGGCAGCCGTCGGGGCTGATCTCGTCCGCGAGGATGACGCGGCTGAAGTCGCCGTCCCAGATGCGGCCGAATTCGAGCTTGAAGTCGACGAGGCGGATGTTGATCGCGGCGAACATGCCGGCCATGAAGTCGTTCACGCGGATCGCCATCGCGGCGATGTCCTGCATCTCGTCATGGTTGGCCCAGCCGAAGCAGGCGATGTGCTCTTCGGCGACGAGCGGATCGCCCAGCGCGTCGTCCTTGAAGTAGTACTCGATCAGGGTGTGCGGCAGCATCTCGCCCTCGGGGATGCCGAGGCGCTTGGAGATGGAACCGGCGGCCACGTTGCGTACCACGACCTCGATCGGGATGATCTCGACCTGGCGGACCAGTTGCTCGCGCATGTTGAGGCGGCGGATGAAGTGGTTGGGCACGCCGATGTGGTTCAGGCGCGTGAACACATACTCGCTGATGCGGTTGTTGATGACGCCCTTGCCCTGGATGGTGCCCTTCTTCTGCGCGTTGAAGGCGGTGGCATCGTCCTTGAAGTACTGGATCAGCGTGCCGGGCTCGGGGCCCTCGTAGAGGATCTTGGCCTTGCCTTCGTAGATCTGGCGGCGACGGGACATGCGCGTGGTCCTTGAAACGGTCAAAAGAGCAAGCCCCGGCGCTTCGGGAAGGCCGGGGCATTCGAGCGGGCATATAGTGCAAGCGGGGTCAAAAGCAAACTGCGCGAGCGGCGGCCTCGTGCTAGGCGGCGGTGGAGGAGGAATCGGCCCGATGTCCGTCACTATCGAGGTCATGACCGGGGAACAGGTGCTAGCCGCCGTGGCCGACCTTGCGCGGCTGCGGATGACCGTCTTCGCCACATGGCCTTACCTCTACGATGGCGATCCTGTGTACGAGGAGGACTACCTGCGCGAGTTCGTCGAGGCGCCCGATGCGGTGCTGGTGGCAGCGCGGGACGGGGATCGCATCGTCGGCGCGGCCACCGCATCGCCCATGGCGGCGCAGAAGGCGGAGTTCCGCGCGCCGTTCGAGGCGCGGGGGCTGGACGTGGACAGGCTGTTCTACTTCGGCGAATCCGTACTGCTGGCTGAGTACCGGGGACAGGGGATCGGCCATGCCTTCTTCGATCATCGCGAAGCGCAGGCACGGCGGTGCGGGGCGGATGCGGCGACTTTCGCGGCGGTGATCCGGGCTCGGGAGCACCCGGATCATCCGGCGGACTACGTACCGCTCGACGGCTTCTGGACGAAGCGCGGTTATGCGCCGGTGGAGGGGGTCGTCACGCAGCTGGCGTGGAAGGATCACCGTGACGTGGCGGATACGGCGAAGCCTATGCAGTACTGGCTGCGGCGGTTTGCGTGAGGCCTATCCCTTCGTCATTGCGAGCGTAGCGAAGCAATCCAGCGGCGTGGGCCGTTCGCGGATTGCTTCGCTACGCTCGCAATGACGAGCTATGGGTTTGGCGCTAACCGCTTTCAGCGCGTTGCTAACTCCGCCACCAGATTGCGCGCTGCTGCGCTGACCTGCTGCCAAGTCGTCTCGAAGCCTTCGGGGCCGCCGTAGTACGGATCGGCGACGTCCTGCCCCTTCATGCCCGGAACGTGATCGAGCAGCAGCGACAGGCGCGCCTTCGCTCCGGACGGGGCCATGCGCCTGAGGTCCGCGAAATTGGTCGAATCGAGTGCGATGATCCGGTCGAAGCGCGCGAAGTCCGCCGGGCTCACCTGACGCGCGCGGTAGGAACGGATGTCGATGCCGTGGCGCGCGGCCTCGTCGCAGGAGCGCGGGTCCGGGCCCTTGCCGATGTGCCACGATCCGGTCCCGGCCGAGTCGACGAGTATGTCCAGCCCGGCAGCCTTCGCCTCATGGCGCAGCGCGGCTTCCGCTAGGGGTGAGCGGCAGATGTTGCCGAGGCAGACGAACAGGACGGAAGGGATCTGGGACATGGTATCGCGATAGCGCCACGGGCCACTCAGCGCACCGGGATTCTCACCGTCTCGGCCAGTTGCAGCAGCATGGCGCGCACGTCCGCTGCGACGAAGGGCTTGTTGAGCATGGGGCGCTCGGCATGGTCCTGCGGCAGATGCTCGCGGTCGTAGCCGCTGAGGAAGGCGAAGGGCGTCTCGCGCGCGGCGAGGGCGTCGGCCACGCGGTCGATCCGTTCTCCGTTGAGGTTGCCATCGAGCAGGGCGAGGTCGGGATCGGCATCGCGGATCAGTGCCAGCGCGTGTTCGCAGGAGGTCGCGGGGCCGATGGCGATGCCGCCCCCGTCCTCGATCTGGGCGATGATCTCCATGGCGACGAGCGGCTCGTCCTCGACGACGAGGATGCGCATCGGCGGCAGGGCGGCGGCGGGCGCGGGCTTGGGCGCTGGCGGCCGCACGCTCGGCTCTACGGGTGCAGCCTCGATCGGGGAGAGCGGCAGGGTCATCGACCAGCGCACGCCTTCGGGCGCGAAATCCGAGACGATGCGCGCGCCGTCGGCGGCCATGCTGTGCTCGATCAGGGTGGAGCCGAAGCCGCGCCGCTCGGGCGGGGCGACGACAGGCCCGCCGCGCTCGGTCCATTCCATCGCGAGGACATCGCCCATGCAGGTCCAGACCAGCGAGACGGTGCCGAAGGCGTTCGACAGCGCGCCGTACTTGTGCGCGTTGGTGGCGAGTTCGTGGAACACCAGCGAGAAGCGCAGCGCCAGTTCGGGCGGCAGGTCCACGTCCGGGCCGTCGAGCAGCAGGCGGTCCTCGCTCACCGCGCCGATGGCGACGTGGTCGGCGATCAGGCGGCGCAGCCCCGCGCTTTCCCACGTCGTCGCGCTCAGCATCGAATGCGCGCGTGACAGGGCCTGAAGGCGACCGGTGAAGGCATCCTGGAATTCCTTGTGCGAGCGGGCGTGGCGGAACCCCTGCGAGGCGATGGCCTGCACGGTGGCGAGGGTGTTCTTCACGCGATGGTTGAGCTCGCCAATGAGCAGGCGCTGGGTATCCTCGGCGCGGCGGCGCTCGGTGATGTCGAGCATCTCGACCATCACGCTGCCGGGACGCCCCCCTGATTGTATGGGCCCTGTTCCCGCAAGGGATGAGCAATACCACTCGCCCTCGCGCAGCACGCCGTCGGCGCGGCGGTAGCGGTGTTCCTGCATGGCGCGCCGGTCACCGCCCTGCAGCAGTTCGCCCATGCCCGCAAGGAAGGCGGCGCGTCCGCCGTTGGGCGGCAGGAACGGCGCTTCGGCCAGCGGCACGCCCAGCACTTCGGCGGCGGTATAGCCGAGGGTCCGTTCGGCGCTGCGATACCAGCCGACGATGCGCAGGTTCGAATCGATCTCTAGCACGGCGAGCGGGGAGTTGTCGCCATGGGCGCGCAGGCGGCCGAGCGCCGCGCCGAGTTCGTCGCGCTGAAAGGCGATCTCACGCCGCTGGCGGGCCAGTTCGACGAAGACGGCGACCTTGGAATTGAGCACGGTGATGTCGATGGGCTTTAGCAGGTAGTCGACCGCGCCCGCTTCGAACCCGCGGAACTTGCGGCGTTCGTCGGTGGCGATGGCGGTCAGGAAGATGATCGGCACGCCGCGCGTGCGCTCCGCCCCGCGCATCAGTTCCGCCAGCTCGAACCCGTCCATGTCCGGCATCTGCACGTCGAGCAGGGCGAGCGCGAAGTCCTGTCGCAGCAGCAGTTCCAGCGCCTCGAACCCCGAGGACGCGGTTACGAGTTCGACGCCGGTCTGATCCAGCGCGGCTTCGAGGGCGACGAGATTCTCGCGGATGTCGTCCACCGCGAGGATGCGGATCGGCCTATGCGGCAAGGAAGGTCTGCCGGGTATCGGATTCAGGGTAAACGGAGTGCCTGCTCTGCCCGGGACGCGCGGTCGTCATTCATTCGCCTCGGGGGGTGCGTTGATACGACCGGAACGCTCCCCCTTGCGCGCGTAAATCCCGGATCGGGTCGGTCAACGCACGGAAATACGGGCAGTTCCCGAGGTTTCTTCAAAAAGATGCATGGCGCGTCGATCATATCGATTGCGATCACGAGAACGACGCCAAAACTTCCTTAAGACATTGCTGGTATCGGCAGGGGATTATCGGGGCAATTCCAACAGCGAGCCTGGTTTACGATGCGTAAAGCATGTCAAAAGATCGCCAAGTTCTCACGAAACGTCGTGCAGGGCGTCGCGCGTGACGCGGCGGGCAACATCCTGCCCATCGCCGCGATGGGCGTGCTGGTCGCCGTCGTCGTGGTGGGCTCGGCCGTGGATATCAGCCGCAATTACCTGGCGCGCCAGCAGATCCAGTCGGCCTGCGATTCCGCTGTGCTGGCGGGACGCCGCACGGTGACGACGGCGGGCTTCGATCAGGCATCGAAGGATGCGGCGAAGGCCTACTTCGCAGCGAACTTCAACGACAACACGCAGAGCACCCGCTCGACCAGCTTCACGGTCACCTCGCCCGACGACGGCCAGACGGTGACGGCCACCGCGACGACGATCCTCGACACGCTGCTCATGCGCGTGTTCGGCAAGGACAACTTCCCGATCAGCGTGACCTGCAGCAGCTCGATGGGCGTGGGCAATGCCGACGTCATGATGGTGCTCGACACCACCGGTTCGATGGACTCGAAGCTGTCGGGCACGCAGACCCGCATCCAGGCGCTGCGCGAGGCGATGAAGAACTTCTACACGACGATCTACAACGCCACCGCCGCCAGCAATGCGCGCGTGCGCTACGGCTTCGTGCCGTTCAGCTCGACGGTGAATGTCGGGCGGCTGCTGAACGGCCTCGACTCCCGCTACATCGTCGACAGCTATCCCTATCAGTCGCGCATCTACGAGCCCGACGATTCCGGCGACAACGACACCAACGGCGTCTGGAACCAGAACACCCCGGTCAAGAGCTACAGCAGCAAGAGCAACTGCACGCCCGACCTTCCGGCGGACACCGCGTTCACCGACAGCGGATCGGGCGCGACCAAGGTCCAGACGAAGAAGGAATACCAGTGCCGCCAGGCGAGCGATAACAAGTACTACGTCTACTGGCGCTGGATCACGCGGCCTTACATGATGCGCTATCGCCAGATCACCTACGACACGAGCAACTTCAAGAAGTTCAACGCGGTCAACACGCCGACTGCTGCCTACGGCGCCAACGAATCCTCGACCTGGGGCGGCTGCATCCAGGAGCGCGGCACCGTCGCGCAGGCGAGCTTCAGCTATTCGTCGGCCACCGGCATCACGCCGAAGGCTGCACTGGACCTCGATCTGGACGGCTATCCGGACGTGAACGACAACAACACCAAATGGGCGCCGCTCTGGCCGGACGTGTCTTTCCGCCGCTGGAACAGCAGCGGTAACTACACCACCGCGACCACCACTTACGGCGGTGACGGCGGCAGCTACTGCCCGGTGCAGGCGCGCCTGCTCTCGACGATGACGCAGACGGCGTTCAACAACTATGCGGACTCGCTGCAGGCGGTGGGCGGCACCTACCTCGACATCGGCATGATCTGGGGCGGGCGCATGATGTCGCCGCAGGGGATGTGGCAGTCGCTTGTCAACGACGATCCGCAGAACGGCGGCGAGGTTTCGCGGCACATCATCTTCATGACCGACGGCCAGATGGAGCCCAGCTACCAGATCCCGCAGGCGTGGGGCATGGAGTACTGGGACCGCCGCGTGACCAGCGACGGCTATTCCAACGACGCGTCGCGCCATACATCGCGCTTCCTCGCGGTGTGTGAAGCGATCAAGGACAAGGGCATCCGCGTCTGGGTGATCGCGTTCACCTCCGGCCTCAGCAGCGACCTGCAGACTTGCGCTTCCGACGACAGCTCCTTCACTGCGACCAGCTCGGGCGAGCTCAACTCGGCATTCCAGGAGATCGCCAAGCAGGTGGGCGAGCTGAGGGTCGTGCAGTGACGGTCACGGACCGCATCCGTGGCCTGCGGAGCGATGCGCGCGGCTCGGCGGTGATCGAGTTCGCCGTCGCCGCGCCGGTGCTGCTGCTCCTGCTCATCGGCATCTACGACATGGCGCACACCGCCTATCTCACCGCCGTGCTTCACGGCGCGGTGCAGGAGGCGGCGCGCGGCGACGGGCTGGAGGGCGCGGACAACGCCAACGCCGACGCCTACGTCACCGGCATGGTCAAGCGCATCGCGCCCGACGCCACGGTGACGTTCAAGCGCATGAGCTACTACGACTTCGCCGACATCAAGCGCGCCGAGGCGTGGAACGACAAGAACACCAACGGCACCTGCGACAAGGGCGAGACCTACACGGACGAGAACAAGAACGGGAAGTGGGACGCGGATGTCGGCACCAGCGACAACGGCGGGGCCAACGACGTCGTGCTCTACACCGCGACCGTGATCTATAAGCCGGTGTTCATCGTACCCTACGTCGGCAACTCGACCGCGCAGCGCACGCTGACCGCCAGCGCGGTGCGCAAGAACCAGCCTTACGCGCTTCAGGAGAAGTACGGCGCGGCGGCGGGGACATGCTCGTGATGCGGCTCGCCCGTTTCGCGCGGCGGCTGCGTCGCGACCAGCGCGGGGTCTCCTTCATGGAGTTCGCGCTGGTCCTGCCGATCCTCATCACGCTGGGCTTCTACGGCACCGAGCTGGCGTGGATGGCGATGATCAACATGCAGGTCGGCCAGATCGCCTCCTCGGTGGCCGACAACGCATCCCGCCTCGGCCAGACCGACAACAGCGCGGTGACGCCCACGGTCAAGGAGGCCGACGTCAATGCGGTGATGTCGGGCGGGCTGCTGCAGGGATCGTACTTCAACTTCGAGTCGAACGGGCGGATCATCCTGTCGAGCCTCGAACGCGATTCCGCCACCGGCCGCCAGTTCATCCACTGGCAGCGCTGCCGGGGCAATCTCAAGGTCGTGTCGCGCTACGGTGCGGCAGGCAAGGGGCTGACCGGGACGACGATCACGGGCATGGGCGATCCGGCAATCGCAGCCGTACAGGGCTCCGCCGTGATGTATGTGGAGGTGAACTACACCTATCAGCCGCTGTTCGGCAGCTGGTTCGTCGGCCAGCCCAACTTCCGTCGCGAGGCGGCCTTCATCATCCGCGACGACCGCACGCTGGGAGCCAGTTCGGGCAACGGCATCTCGGACGCGACGGCGACGACCAAGGCGAGCTGCAACTGAGGATGGATTCGGGGCCTGCCCCAATCTTCGTCATTGCGAGCGTAGCGAAGCAATCCACGGTCGGCCCTCGACGCTGGATTGCTTCGCTACGCTCGCAATGACGAGAGGGGATGCCATTCGAAGGCAGGGGATTAGGTGCCGCTAGCTGCACCTTACCCTGTTCGTCATCCCGCGAAGGCGGGGACCCAACTGATGCCCGTGCGACAGGCACCGGCAGGAGATGGGTTCCCGCCTTCGCGGGAATGACGGGAATGATTTTGATCGCGACGAACGTCCTTGGCGAGCACTCCCGGCAAGCTGTCTCGCCGATAGCACCCACCGAAAGACCGCCAGCGGTCCCGGGTCTAGCCCGGGACGACGCGACAAATCAGCGCGGCTCCAATCGGATCGCGGTGCCGCCGCCCGGCGCCAGCCACACGTCGAGGGTATCACCCTTCTTCACCGTGCGCGTGTCGTAAGCGATCCGGTGACGCGCTTCGGTTTCGTAGGTCGCGCCTTCGCCGTCCTTCCAGACGCTGGCCTTGTAGGTCTTGCCCGCTTCGAGGAAGTCGAACTTCAGCGTCACGGTGCGCGCCGTCGCGTCGTTGACGCCGCCGACGAACCAGCGCTGCGAATTGCGGTCCTTGCGCGCGAAGATCGCATAGTCGCCCACTTCGCCCGCGATCAGGTGGCTTTCCGCCCAGTCGGTGGGAACCGACTCGATGAAGTTCATCTCGCGCGGGTACTTGTCGAGCTGCTCGATGAAGTCCGCCGCCATCTGGATCGGCGAGTAGATCGCCAGGTAAAGGCCGAGCTGCTTCGCCAGCGTCGATGCCAGCGCGCCCTTCGCGCCTTCGAGGCTGAGGACGCCCGGCGTGAAGTCCATCGGGCCGGACAGCATGCGGGTATAGACCAGCGTCGGCTCATGCTCGGGTCCGTTCGCGAACTGGCCCCAGGCGTTGTACTCCATGCCGCGCGCGCCTTCGCGCGAGACCCAGTTGGGGTAGGTGCGGCGCAGGCCCGTGTCCTTCACCGGCTCATGCGCGTCGATGGCGACGTGGTGCTTCGCGGCGTTCTCGACGACGGCGAGGTGATGCTCGACCATGCGCTGACCGTCGTGCCATTCCATGCGGATCGGGCCGACCGGGCCGCCGGGATGGTCGGTGTTGGCGATGATGCCGCCGTGGTCGGCGACGTAGCCGGTCTTCACCGTGTCCACGCCCAGCTTCTGGTAGAGCGCGAAGCCCGCGTCCATGTTCGCTTCGTAGTTCGCGATGTTGCCGCCGGTCTCGTGGTGGCCGATCAGCTTCACGCCCTTCTTAGCGGCGTACTTCGTGATCGCGTTAATATCGAAGTCCGGCGTCGCCTGCGTGAAGCTGAACTCGTCGCCGTGGCCGAACCAGTCGCCGTTCCAGCCCTTGTTCCAGCCTTCGACCAGCACGCCGCGGAACTTGTGCTTCGCGGCATAGTCTATGTACTGCATCGTGCGCGCGGTGGTGGCGCCGTGCTGCGGACCTTCCGCCCAGCTCCAGTCGTTGCGGATCATGCCCCACCAGATGCCGATGTAGCGGCCCGGCTTCACCCAGCTGACATCGCCCAGCTTGTTCGGCTCGTTGAGGTTCAGTTCGAGGTCGTTGTCGACGAGGCCCGCCGCATCGTCGGCGATGCGCACGGTGCGCCACGGCGTCGCGAACGGCAGTTCACGCACGACGCGGGCGCCGCGCGAGGAGGGCGAGAGCGTGGTGCGGAATTTCTGGCCCTCGGCGCGCTTGAACCAGTAGCCCGCGTAATCGACCAGCGCCGCTTCGTGAAAGGACAGGTGGGTGCCGTCCTCCAGCTTCATGGTGATCGGCGTGTGCGCGGTGGAAACGGCATCGATCGGGGTCTGCTGGTAGACCTGCTCGTAGCGGTTCCACTCGCCGCCCGGGATCCACCATGCGGTGCCCTTGGGCACGATGTCGAACTCGGTCGTCTCGTCGGCGATGTTCATCGTCTTGAGGCCGGGCTGCTCGGGCAGTTCGTAGCGGAAGCCGAGGCCGTTATCGAACAGGCGGAAGGTCACGTTCATCAGGCGCGCGCCCTGATTGTCCGCCTGCCTGAAGCGCACCGTGACCTGGTTGTACTTGTCCTTCACGAAGCGGCGCTCGCCCCAGGGCTGTTCCCAGGTGTCTTCGCCCTTGGCGGTGTCGTTGCCGGTGATCGCGAAGCCGCGCGTCATGTTCAGGCCATCGGTCAGGATGAAGCCCAGTTTGCTCGGCGCGATCAGCAGCTTGCCCTTGCGCGTGACCGACCATGTGGGACGGCGGTCGCCGTCGGTGGTGACGGTCAGCACGATCGAGCCATCGGGCGATGCGGCGGTGACGGCGGGGGCGGTCTCCTGCGCATATGCAGGGGCGGCGATGACGATGCCAGCAGTTGCCAGCAGGGCGAGCGGCTTCATGCCGTTTCTCCTTCGATGATCCAGATGCCGCCCCATGCGGGCAGGGCACCGGCTTCAGTGTTGTTCACGGCAGCGAGGACGCGGCCTTCGGTTGGAATTGCTGCGGGCCATGCTGCAGTATCGGCGCTCATGTTGAAGACGCACAGCACGCTGCGGCCATCGGCCTTGCGGCGCAGCACGAGGCGCGTCTCGTCCGCGAAAAGCACGTCGCACGAACCGCGACGCAGCGCGGTGTCGGCGGCGCGCAAGCCCAGCAGATGGCGCGTCAGGTTGAGCAACGATGCCGGATCGGCCTCCTGCCGGTCCACCGCGCGCGACAGGTTCTGCTCGCTCATCGGCAGCCATGGGGCGGACGAGGTGAACCCGCCGTGCTCGCTCTGCGCCAGCCACGGCAGCGGCGTGCGCACGCCGTCGCGCGAGAGGGTGAGCGGCCAGTTGGCGATGGCCTCGGGATCCTGCAGCAGCTCGAACGGAATCTCGTCCTGCAGCAGGCCCAGTTCCTCGCCCTGGAACAGGATCGGATTGCCACGCAAGGACAGCAGCACCATCGCCTTCATCCGCGCGAAGGCGTCCATCTGGTCGGGCGTGCTCCAGCGCGAGAGCGCGCGGGGCGCGTCGTGGTTCTCGAAGGCCCAGCTCGGCCAGCCGGCGCCGTCTTCCTCGGGCCAGAAGTCCTGCGCGGCGGCGATGTGCCGGGGCGTCAGGTTGTCGGCATAGAGGAAGTCGAAGCCGTAGGCGCTGTTCAGGCGCTGGTCGCCTTGCGTAAAGGTCTTCATCTCCTCGCTCGCGCGGGCGCCGCCCACTTCTGCCAGCGAATAGGTGTCGGGGTAGCTGGCGATCAGCGCCTGCAACCGCTCGATGAACGTGATGATGTCCGGGTGCGACTGGTTGTAGACCTGAAGCTGGAAATCATAGGGCCGCGTGCGCACCTTTCCGGTATCGGGCGCTGGCGGATTGTTGCGCAGCATCGGGTCGTGCATCGAGTGGTTGAGCGCATCGATGCGGAAGCCCGAGACGCCGCGATCCAGCCAGAACTTCGCCACGCCCAGCAGTGCTTCCTGCACTTGCGGGTTATGGCAGTTCAGCTGCGGCTGCTCGGCAAGGAAGTTGTGCATGTAGTACTGTCCGCGCCGCGCATCCCAGCGCCACGCCGGGCCGCCGAACACCGACTGCCAGTTGGTCGGCGGCGAACCGTCGGGCTTGGGGTCGGCCCAGACGTACCAGTCCGCCTTGGCGTTGCCGCGCGAGGAACGGCTCTCCGTGAACCACGGATGCTGGTCCGAGGTATGGGCATAGACCTGATCGATGATGATCTTGAGGCCGAGTTCCCTGGCGCGCACGACGAGCGCGTCGAAATCCTCCAGCGTGCCGAACATCGGGTCGATCGCGCAGTAGTCGGAAATGTCGTAGCCGAAGTCCGCCATGGGCGACTGGTAGAACGGCGAGATCCAGATCGCCTCGACGCCGAGGCGCGCGACATGGTCGAGCCGGGCGGTGATGCCGGGCAGGTCGCCGATGCCGTCGCCGTTGGAATCGGCGAAGCTGCGCGGGTAGATCTGGTAGATCGCCGCGCCGCGCCACCATGGAGCGGTGGAAGTTGTTGAAGTTTCGGTCATGGCGCTCTCTGGTAGGGCCCGGTGCATGCTGGGTATCTCTAGGTTCAGTTCAGTGCGCGGCGCAGACCGCGAAGCCGAGCGGCGGCAGGCTCACCGCAAGCGAGCCGGGAACCGTCGGTTTTCCGGGGCATTCCGCTCCGGCAAGCCGCTGGAATGCGCCCGAAGCGGGCTCAACCGCGATGTTGCCGCTGACCGCCTCGGTCGACGTGTTGAACGCCAGCACGACCTCGCGCCCGGTCGTCGGATCGAAGCGCGACACGGCGAAAAGGCCGGGCTTTTCGGACGAGGTGCGCACCTTCGTCATGCCCGAATGGAGGGCAGGGGTGCTTCGGCGCAGCGTGGAAAGCTCTGATATGAAACGATAAAGCGGATGTGACGGATCGAAGTGCTCTGCATTCGGCGCACGGGTCGTGCCCAGCAGCGGCTCGTCGGTCAGGCGCAAGTCCTTCGACGCGAACATGTCCTGCCGCGACCACTGGTCCCCGCCATGCCCGACGAAGCCCTGCTCGTCGCCATAGTAGATCGTCGGCACGCCGCGCAGCGTCAGCAGCATGGCATGGGCCAGCATGGAGCGCTTGAGCAGTTCGTCGTTGCTCGCAAGTGGTTGACCCAGCTTGAGAAACATCGGCAGGCGCCCGGCGTCGTGGTTGCCGAGGAACGTGGGCAACTGCATCGCCCCGGCCTTGCCGCCGGCATAGAGCGCATCGTCGTCGAACAGCCGCGCCAGCGTTGCCGTGCCGCCGTCCTTCGCGCCGCCCGCCGCATCGTCGACCGCGCGCATGAACGCGAAGTCGAGGACGCCGGGAAGCCCGGCATTGCGCGTCCACGAGGCGAGGAGGGCAGGGTCGTAATCGCCCGTCGCGACTTCGCCGAAGATGTGGAAGTTGTTGATTCCCTTGGCCTTCGCACGCTCCAGCATGGCGGGGACGAACTTGCGCCACAGCTCTGCGTTCACATGACGGGCGGTGTCGATGCGGAAGCCGTCGACGCCGAAGCGGTCGATCCAGCTGCCGTAGATCTCGATCATCCCGTCGACCACGCGCGGGTTCTCGGTGGCGAGGTCGTCGAGGCCCACGAAGTCGCCGTACTGCGAACTTTCGCCCTTCCAGTCGGTGTTGCCGCGGTTGTGGTAGTAGATCGGATCGTTGAGCCAGGCGGGGACTTTGACGTCCTTCTCCGCCCTGGGCACGACTGGGGTATAGGCGAACGCGGGATCGGTCAGTTTCGCCCAGTTTTCCGTCGTCGCGACGGCATCACCGGCGAACCCGGGATTGATGGCGGCGCCCTTCAGCCCGCCCTTGGTCGAGAAGGGATAGTCGGCCTTGGAGCGGTAGGGATACCCCTCCGCCGTGCCTTCCCTGAACTGGATCACGTCCGCCGTGTGGTTGACGATGATGTCCATGTAGACCTTCATGCCCCGGGCATGAGCGGCCTCGACCAGCGCCTTGAAATCGTCGTTGGTGCCGAAGTGCGGATCGACCTGCGTGAAGTCGGTGATCCAGTAGCCGTGATAGCCCGCGCTCTCGTTGCCTTTCGGCCCCTGCACCGGCTTGTTCTTGAAGATCGGCCCGACCCAGATCGCGCTCGCGCCGAGGCCCTGGATATAGTCCAGCCGCGCGGTCAGGCCCTTGATGTCGCCGCCGTGGAAGAACGCCTTGTCGGTGGGATCGAAGCCGGTCTGGAGCTTGCCGCCGGTAAGGCCGCCGGTGTCGTTGGCGGGATCGCCGTTCTCGAACCGGTCGGGCAGGACGAAGTAGATCACTTCCTGCTCGGGCGTGCGGGCGCGCATGTCCTCCACCGGGCCGGCAAGCGCCGCGCCGTGGGAGAGGGCCAGCGCAAGGGCGGCGAGGGAAGGCATGAGGCGGTTCATCGGGCTGTCTCCGGATGGCCGTCGAAAGGATAGGCGGAACCGTGAAAGTGAGGGTTCTTGCACGGTTCCGCCGGTGTGGCGCCGGTCAGGAGGAGGAGGGTTCCATCCCGACGCCGGGGGGTAAGTTATCAGAACTTAGCCCGAGCCCCACAGGGGCTCAGAACTTGTAAGTGAAGCCGGCGAGGAAGCGGCGGCCGTAACGCTGGTAGTCGATGATTTCGCGGCTATCGCCGGGGTTGGTCGTGACGAACGGCGCGTCGGTCAGGTTCTGGCCCTGGATGTAGAGCGAGAGGCCTTCCATCGGGCTGCCCGGCTGGAAGTCGTAGCCGATCTGCGCGTCCACGATGGTTTCCGAAGCCGCACGGCGACGCACGCGGTTGGCCGCGAAGCCCGAGACTTCACCCAGGAACGTCGAGCGATAACGCACCGAGCCGCGGGCGTTGAAGCCCCACTTCTCGAAGTAGGCGGTGCCGTTGGCGACCCACTTCGAATAGCCCGGCAGGTCACCCGTGGGCGAGTCCGGCGTCGCCTGGATCTTGCTCTTCGTATAGGCGACCGAGCCGGTCACGCCGAAGCCTTCGAGCGCCGGGATGACGGTCTCGAACGGCAGCGTGGTGGCCAGTTCGACGCCGTAGAGCTTGCCGCCCTTGCCGTTCACCGGGATGGTGTACTGCGCGGTCGGCGAGAGGACGACGCCGTTGCCCGGATCCTGCAGCGAAAGCTCGTCGGTGGGGACGCTCGACTGCTGGTTGTAGATGTAGCTCTTCAAATCCTTCCAGAAGAACTGCGCCGCGATCACACCCTTGCCGCCGAAGTACTGCTCGAACGTCAGGTCGAGCGCGTTGGCGCGCCAGGGACGCAGGTACGGGTTGCCGGACTCGCCGGTAACCTGCGCCACGCCGCCGGTGATCGTGTAGTCGAACTTCTCCGAGGCGCGCATGTCGTCGAGGCGCGGGCGGATGATCTCACGCGCGGCAGCGAAGCGGATGATGGTGTCGCTGGGGAAGCGCAGCGACAGGTTCACGCTGGGCAGCACGTCGAGGTAGTCGGTGCTGGTGTTGCGCAGCAGGGCTCCGACGTTGGGCGAGCCGTTCGGGTTGGTGCCGAGCAGCACGGCGCTGGCGCCGCGCGAGTTCTGGTCGGTCCACTGCGCCTGCACGCCGAAGTTGCCGGTCAGGTGCGCCGAACCGATGTCCGCGTCGAGATTGCCCTGGACATAGGCGGTCATCAGGCGCTCGCGGATGGCGTAGCTCTTGACGATCACGTCGCCGTAGGGGTTCGCGACAAGGTTGTAGATGCCGTCGCGTACCAGCGCGGCGGGATCGTAGCTGATGACCGGGCCGAGGCCGAGGTAGTTCAGCTGCGTCTCGCCCTTGAGGCGGTATTCCTCGGGCACCATCACGCTGGTCAGGCCGTCGGTGTTGGCGGCGAGGCCCAGGAAGTATTCCTCGGGAACCAGCGTCTTGGAACGGTTGGTGTAGTTCCAGCCGACCTGGAACGAGTGCAGCGGGCCGCTCTCGAACTCATGCTCGACCTCGACGCGGTACTGCCACAGCTCGTCCTTGATGTGACGGTCGTTGTAGTAGCCGTCCTGGCCGTTGACGATGCGGGTGCCGTCCGGCGCGATCTGGGTGCCGCCCCAGCCCTGCGGGCCGGTGAGCAGGATCGTGTTGTAGTCGCCGTAGTTGAGCGTCGGCGAGAACACCGCGCCCTTGCCGGTCATCACGAAGTCGACGCTGTCCAGGGCACCGATCGTGTTGCGGCCGGTGCCGGCCAGCGTCTCGATGTTGAGCTCGCTGCGGTCGGTCTTGGAATAGCTGACGTCGGCGTAGGCCTTCCAGCCGTCATCGCCTTCCCACTTGGTGTTCCAGCCGAACGAGTAGAGCTTGGCGTGGCGCTGGAACAGGTCGTTGCGGACCACGCTCTTGACGCCGTTGAACGTGCCCGAGGTGACGAGGCCGTCGGTGACGGTGCCGTTGGCGAGCGACGCGGTGTCCGGATCCCAGAACAGGGGCAGTTCGATGCCGCGCTTGATCTGGTCGTCCTTGAAGTCCGAGTAGAACGCATCGAGCGTCGTCGTCAGGTTCGGCGTCGGCTTCCACTGGAGGGTGCCGTTGAGGCCGAGGCGCTTCAGCTTGGTCGAGGTGACGTAGGACTTCGAACCGCCGATGACCTTGTTGCCATCCGGCGTGTCGGCATAGCCCCAGGCGTTGAATTCCTGGATCTGGTACGGCTCGTCGATGTAGCTGGCGCCCAGCGCGATGCCGAGGGTGTCGTTCGCGAACTGATCGACATACGTGCCGGTCATGCGATAGCCCTTGTCGTCGGACCCGGCGTTGAGCTTGCCGAGATCCGCGTAAGTGCCGCGCGCGCCGAACGAGATGATGCGCTTGCCCGCGTCGAGCGGACGGATCGTCCGCATGTCCACGGTGCCCGACAGGCCCTGGCCGACGAGGCTGGCCATCGGCGTCTTGTAGACGTTGACGGTGCTGACGACTTCCGACGGATACTGGTCATACTCGACGGCGCGGTTGTCGCCGGTCGAGGTCTGTTCGCGGCCGTTCAGCAGCGTGGTCGAGAAGTCCGGCGCGAAGCCGCGGATGGCGATCGAGTTCGAGCGACCGTTGACGCGCTGCGAGGTGAGGCCCGGCAGGCGGGCGATCGATTCCGCGATCGATGCGTCGGGCAGCTTGCCGATGTCTTCGGCCGAGACCGATTCTACGATCTGCTCGGCGTTGCGCTTCTGGTTGATCGCGTTCAGCAGCGACGCGCGGTAGCCGGTGACGACGATGCTGCCGGTATCTTCCGTGGTGGCTGCGTCATCTGCGGGGGCGGCGTCCTGCGCCCATGCAGCAGCGGGAAGCAGTGCCGCGACAAGTGCGGCAGCCATGGCCGTGCGCGACGAACCCGCGACGGCAGAAATCTCATTGCGAAGCGACATGATGTCCTCTCCTGACCCTCTGTTTGCCGGCCCATCTGGATGGTGTCCGGCTCTCCTCCTGCGAAGCCCGAGCATTGCTGCCGCGACTCCATTCGACCTGCCCTGATTAAGACGGTCCTGCGTTGCGCATAATATGGCATACGTATACGTAGGTGCGGGAGGGGTACGCGCCGTGTCTTCCATGCAACGCGCAGAATCCCTTAAAAGCACTCGATTGCATGGAGTTGTGTAACTCGGGTTGTGGCAATGTTGCAGCGCAGCATCGAGCAGGAAAGCCAATGGGACGCAAGCCGACCAACCGCCCGACCAGCTTCGACATCGCCTATCGGGCGGGGGTTTCGCAGCCGACCGTCAGCCGCGCATTGCGCGGGAGCAAGTCGGTCAGCGCGGCCACTCGCGCGCGGATCGAGGAGATCGCGCGGGAGCTGAACTACTCGGTCGACAAGAACGCGTCCTCGCTGCGCTCTCAGCGGTCCAACACCATCGCGCTGCTGTTCTTCGAGGAGCAGTCTCCCGACGATTCCAAGATCAACCCGTTCTTCCTCGCCATGCTGGGCGCGATCACGCGGGAATGCGCGAACCGGGGGCTCGACCTGCTGATCTCGTTCCAGAAGCTGGAGGACGACTGGCACGTCCGCTATCAGGACAGCCACCGTGCGGATGGGCTGATCCTGCTCGGCTACGGGGACTACAAGCTCTACGAAAGCAGGCTGCGGCAACTGGTGGGGCAGGGTACGCATTTCGTGCGCTGGGGCAGCGTCGATGCGGTGGATCTCGGCGCCAACATCGGCGCGACGGTGGGGTCCGACAATCGCGGTGCGGGCCGTATGGCTGGCGAGCACCTGCTGGGGCTCGGGAGGCGGAGGATCGTCTTTCTCGGGCAGGCGGACGAGCATTACCCCGAGTTCGCCGAACGCTATCGCGGGCTGTGCGAGGCGATGGCCGCTGCGGGCGCGGAGGTCGATCCTCGCCTGCAGCGCGATGTCGTGAACCTCGAGGACATGGGCCACACCGCCATGCGCGAGGTGATCGGGGAGGGGCTGGCGTTCGACGCCGTCTTCGCTGCCAGCGATCTCATCGCCATCGGTGCGATGCGGGCATTGGGCGAGGCGGGGCTGTCCATCCCCGGCGACGTGGCGGTGATGGGCTTCGACGATCTCCCCGCCGCCAGCATGACCAATCCGCCGTTGACCACGGTAATGCAGGATCTCAAGCAGGCGGGCGCGGTGCTGGTCGAGACCCTGGCGGACCAGATCGAGGATCGGGAGGTGGCGTCACGCACGCTGCCCGCAAGGCTGGTGGTGCGGCGCAGTACAGTGGGGTGATAAAATACGTCATCCCGGACTTGATCCGGGACCGCTGCCCGTGAACAGCCCACCGTGATGCGCGCGTATCTAGCCAAAGCATTCGTATGCATGTTGTCGCCGAACCCGCATCGTGCGACGCGCTCCGCCTGCACTCCGGCGCGGCACCAAACGCGCGAGGCATCAGGGAAGGGATGAAGTGATGGACGCAGCAACTCAGAAGCCCCGGCAGGGCTGGGCGGGGCTGTGGAACATCAGCTTCGGCTTCTTCGGCATCCAGATCGGCTTCGCGCTCCAGAACGCCAACATGAGCCGCGTCTTCCAGTCGCTCGGCTCCGGGATCGACGATCTCCCCGCGCTCTGGGTTGCCGCGCCGCTGACCGGCCTGCTGGTGCAGCCTATCGTCGGCCACATGTCGGACCGCACCTGGCTCGGCAGGCTCGGACGGCGACGGCCGTACTTCCTTGCCGGCGCGGTGCTCGCGACGATCGCGCTGCTCGCCATGCCCGAGAGCGGCGGCCTGCTGATGGCGGCGCTGCTGCTGTGGATGCTGGACGCCAGCCTCAACGTTTCGATGGAGCCGTTCCGCGCCTTCGTCGGCGACATGCTGCGCAAGGACCAACACACGGCGGGCTATGCCGTGCAGACCGCTTTCATCGGTGCGGGCGCGGTGGTCGGCTCACTGTTTCCCTATCTGCTGGAGCATCTCGGCGTCTCGAACGTCGCTGCGCTCGGTGAGATACCCGATACGGTGCGTTACAGCTTCTTCGGCGGCGCTCTGGCGCTTCTAGGTGCCGTTCTGTGCACGGTTTTCACCACCCGCGAATACTCTCCGGAAGAGCAGGCGGCCTTCGGGGAAGTGCAGGAGGTGGCTGACACCTCGACCTCCGCGCTCGCTTCCCGCAGCGTCTGGAGCGGCCTTCCGTGGATCATCGCAGGCGCACTCGTTGCAACGCTCGTCCGTACATGGTCGCTGGAAAAGGAGGTCTACCTCCTCGCCGCGCTGCTGGCGGGCTATGGCCTTGCAACGATGCTGGCGATCCGCCTCGTCCGCGCCGGGCGCAGCGCGTCGATGCTGGCCGGGATAGTCGGAGACTTCTCCGGCATGCCGCCTCTGATGAAACGCCTTGCTTTCGTTCAGTTTTTCAGCTGGTCCGCACTGTTCATCATGTGGATCAACACGACGCCGGTGGTCGCGCAATATCACTTCGGCTCGGCCGATCCGGCCAGCGCCGCCTATCAGGAAGCGGGCAACTGGGTGGGCGTGCTGTTCTCCGTCTACAACGGCGTAGCGGCGGTCGCGGCGCTGGCGCTGCTGCCGTTCCTGTCCAAGCGGCTCGGCAAGGCGAAGACCCACGCGCTGTGCCTCGTCGCGGGCGCAGCCGGTTTCGCGGGGTTCCTGCTGCTGCGCGATCCCAAGGCGCTGGTCCTGTGCGAAATCGGCATCGGCGTCGCCTGGGCCTCGATCCTCGCCATGCCTTACGCCATTCTGGCAAGCAGTCTGCCGCAGGCGAAGCTCGGCATATTCATGGGCCTTTTCAATGTCTTCGTGGTGCTGCCGCAGTTGCTGGTGGCGACGGTGATGGGCTCGATCATGAAGGCCTTCTTCCCCGGCGAGCCGATCTGGACGATGGCCTTCGCGGCAGGCACACTCCTCGTCGCCGCGCTTGCCTCGCTGCGGGTAGGCGAACCCGCCTGAGAGACATATTCGCGACGCCTCCCGTAATATTCCATCTTCGCGCGGCACCGATATTGCTCTAGGAGCACGGCAACAAAGAGGCTGCCAGAGGAGAGGAACCCATGCGCGCCACCCCCGATTTCGACTTCGCGCTGGGCGAAAGCGCGCAGATGATCCGCGAGACCGTCTCCCGCTTCGCCGACGAGCGCATCGCGCCGCTGGCCGCCAGGGTGGATGCGGAGGACTGGTTTCCCCGCGACCTCTGGCCCGAGATGGGCGAACTCGGCCTTCACGGCATCACGGTCGAGGAGGAATGGGGCGGCATCGGCCTCGGCTACCTCGAACACGTCATCGCGGTCGAGGAAGTCAGCCGGGCCTCGGCGTCGGTCGGCCTGTCCTACGGCGCGCATTCGAACCTGTGCGTCAACCAGATCCGCCGTTGGGGCAACGAAGAGCAGAAGGCGAAGTACCTGCCCAGGCTGATCTCCGGCGAACACGTCGGCAGCCTTGCGATGTCCGAGGTCGGCGCAGGCTCCGACGTGGTCGGCATGAAGCTGCGTGCGGAGGCGGTTTCCGGTGGTTTCCGACTCAACGGCACCAAGTTCTGGATTACCAACGGCACCTATGCGGACACGCTGGTGGTTTACGCCAAGACGGGCGAGGGCTCGAAGGGCATCACCGCCTTCCTGATCGAGAAGGACATGCCCGGCTTCTCCATCGGCCAGAAGATCGACAAGATGGGTATGCGCGGCTCGCCCACCTGCGAGCTGGTGTTCGACGACTGCCTGGTTCCCGAGGAAAACATCATGGGCCCGCTCCACGGCGGCGTCGGCGTGCTGATGAGCGGGCTGGACTACGAGCGCGTGGTGCTGGCGGGGCTACAGCTTGGCATCATGCAGGCCTGCCTCGACACCGTGATCCCCTACATCCGCGAGCGCAAGCAGTTCGGCAAGCCGATCGGCGCGTTCCAACTGATGCAGGCCAAGGTCGCGGACATGTACGTCGCGCTCCAGTCCGCGCGGGCCTACGTCTACGCCGTGGCGCGCGCCTGCGATGCCGGGCAGACCACGCGCTTCGACGCGGCAGGCGCGATCCTGCTGGCGAGCGAGAACGCCTTCCGCGTTTCCGGTGAGGCGGTTCAGGCGCTCGGCGGCGCGGGTTACACCAAGGACTGGCCGGTCGAACGTTACCTGCGCGACGCCAAACTGCTCGACATCGGCGCAGGCACCAACGAGGTTCGCCGCATGCTCATCGGCCGCGAACTGATCGGCGCGGCCTGACGGTCCTTAGTCTTCGAGGCTGCGGCGCACGTAGTCCTCGAAGCGTCCGGGCTCGCGGCCGAGCAGGCGGCGCAGGTCGCCCGAATTGCCGCGAGCGCCGGTGCGGGCCTGCCATGCGTTGAGGCGGCTGACGGCATCCGCAACATAGGCGAAAGCCGGTCCCGCAGCTTCCAGCCCGGCGACGAGTTGCGCCACCGGCAATTCGCCCGAGGCGACCGGGCGCCCGCTGACCGTGGTGATGAGCGCCGCGATTTCCGCCGTGCTCAGCGCTTCGTCGGTCGCGAGGTCGTAAGTGGCGAAGGCATGGCCGTCTTCATAGGCCACCTTCGCGACGACTTCGGCGAGATCGGCAAGGTCGAGATATCCAAGACGGGTCGCCAGCGGGAAGGGCAGTTCGAGCGCTGCGGCCTCCAGCGTTGCGGCGACGTCGATGTTCTGCATGAAGTTCTGCGGGCGCAGCACCGTCCAGTCGAGGCCGGACTCCGCGAGGTAGCCTTCGACCGCCAGCTTCGCGGCATTACCCGGCACGCTCGACACCTGTGCGTGAAGCGCGGAGACATAGATGAAGCGCTTCACGCCCGCAGCCACTGCCGCGTCGATCATGCCGGTGCCCATCGCCGCCTCGCGCGGATGGAAGGCCGGGGCGCAGTGGATCACGGTGTCGATCCCGGCGACCGCGAGCGCGCGGTCGACGGGATTCTCCAGATCGCCGGTCAGGCATTCGATGGAGTGAGAGCGCTGCGTGCCTGCGGTGAGGTTGCCGGGGATCGTCTCGATCGGGCGCGAGCGCACGACGCTGCCCTCTGCGGCATCGACGACGACTTCCATCGCCACGGCGCGTCGGGTTCCGGTGTCGCCATTGCCGGGGATCGTCTCGATGGGACGGGATCGACGGGTGCCAGTCTCCGAGTTGTCGGGAATCGTCTCTATAGGGCGGGAGCGGCGGGTTCCGGTGTCACCGTTGCCCGGGATCGTCTCGATCGGGCGGGAACGGCGCGTGCCGGTGTCGCCATTGCCGGGAATGGTTTCTATGGGGCGTGAGCGGCGTTCGGCGGCGACGAAGGTGCCGGGGATCGTCTCGATAGAGCGCGCCGGTTCCTCGGGATAGCGGCATAGCCCGCGAATCTCCGCATCGGGATCGTGCGCGCGCAAGGCGTCGATCACATGGCTGCCCGTCCGGCCCGTCGGCCCCACCACCAGAATGCGCATAGTTTCCCTCCGTACCCGCGAGGCCCCTTACGCGCCCAACCGGCACGAGGGAACTGACAAGTCCCGTTACCAGCCTTGCGGGGCTTGGCGCTGCGGTCAAGCCGTCGATGCCTCAGGAATGGTCGTTGCCGATGGGGACGATGGTCTGCGCAAGTCGCTCGACTTCGGCACGGTCGTGGCTCACGTAGAGGATCGGCAGGCGCAATTCGTCGCGGATGCGCTCGATCAGGCCGAGGATCTCGGCGCGCCGTGTCACATCGACGGAGGCGAGCGGCTCGTCCATCAGCAGGAATGCCGGATTGGAGAGCAGAGCCCGGCCTATCGCTACGCGCTGCGCCTCGCCGCCGGAGAGCGTCGCTGGCATCCGGTCGAGAAGCGCGGTGATGCCCAGCAGGTCGAGCGTATGGTCCCAGTCCAGACCCTCCCCCGACCGGTGCGCGAAGGCGAGGTTGCGGCGGACGGAGCGATGCGGGAACAGGCGCAAGTCCTGGAACACGTAGCCGCAGCGCCGCCGTTCCGGCTTGAGGTCGATACGCGCGGCGCTGTCATAGAGGACCGTGCCTGCCACCGCGATGCGGCCCTCGACCGGGCGCAGCAGTCCGGCCACGGCGTCGAGCAGGCTGGTCTTGCCCGCTCCCGACGGACCGAACAGCGCCGTCAGCCCCGGTCCTGCGGTGAACGCATAGTCCAGACGCAGATCGCCATGTTTCAGCGTGACGGCGACGTCAAAGGACATGGCGGCCCTTTTCCTGACCGCTGCGCCGCGCGAGCCACTCCGAAAGCACCAGCGCCGCCACCGAGAGCAGTACCGAAAGCGCGGCAAGGCGCGCGACCTGGATGTCGGAGCCGGGCAGTTGCAACGCGCTGTAGATCGCCAGCGGCAGCGTCTGCGTCTCACCGGGGATGTTCGAGGCGAAAGTGATCGTCGCGCCGAACTCGCCGACCGAACGGGCCAGCCCGAGCACCGTCGCGGCCAGCACGCCGTTCAGGCTCAGCGGCAGGGTGACGCTGGCGAACGTGCGCCCCGGTCCTGCGCCAAGCGTGCGCGCGGCGTTCTCAAGCCGCCGGTCGACGCCCTCCAGCGCAAGGCGCATGGCGCGCACCATCAGCGGCAGCGCCATGACGGCGGCGGCGAGCGCTGCTCCGGTCCAACGGAACAGGAAGGTCACGCCGAAGGTGCGTTCCAGAAAGCCGCCGAGCGCGGAATTGGGACTGAACGCGAGGAGCAGCAACCAGCCGGTCACGACGGGAGGCAGCACAAGCGGCAGATGGACGAGCGCATCGACCAGAACCTTGCCGGGGAAGCGCAGCCGGGCCAGCACCCACGCGAGCGCGAACGACACCGGCAGCGCGACCGCGATGGCGACCGCGCTGACCTTGAGGGAGAGAACCAGCACCTCCCATTCGGTCGGGGAAAGCAGGCTCACCGGTTACTTCGTGCCGAACCCGAAGCGGCGGAATACGGCCTTCCCCTCTGCCGAGACGAGGTAGCGGCGAAAGGCCTCGCCCTCCGGGTTGCGCGAGGATGCGAGGGTGGCGACGGGGTAACTGATCGGGTCGTGGCTTGCAGGCGGGAAGGGGCTCACCACACGCACGGCGGGATCGGCGCGCGCGTCGGTGGCATAGACGATGCCGAGCGGGGCGGCACCGCGGCTCACCAGCGCGAGCGCCGCGCGCACGCTCTCCCCGGGGGCGAGGCGGTCCTGCACCGATGCCCAGACGCCGAGCCGGGTCAGCGCCTGCTTGGCATAGATGCCCGCGGGCACGCCCGCCGGATCGGCGATGGAGAGACGGCCGTTGCCGAGGGCGCGGGCGAGCGGCATTCCACGCGCGACCTTGATCTGCACGGAGCTTGCGCGCGGGGCGATCAGGACCAGCGAATTGCGCAGGAACGAGACGCGTGTGCCCTTGCGGACCAGCCCCTTGGACTGCACGTCATCCATCCACGGCTCGTCGGCCGAGACGAACAGGTCTGCCGGTGCGCCCGAGCCGATCTGGCGGGCGAGCGCGGAAGAGGCAGCGAAGGACAGGCGCGGGCGTGGATGGCCCTTGCGGGCCCAGGCGTCGGCGGCGGCGTTCATCGATTCCTGAAGGCTGGCCGCTGCGAGCACCAGCGCGGGCTGTCCGCGCGGCGGGGCGGCGGAAACGGCCGCACCGTGCAGCAGGGCGAGCATCGCCAGGAACAGGGCCACGAACTTGCGCATCAGGGAACTCCGGACAGGAACCGTATCGGGCAGTATATGGCGCAAGTCCCGCCGCAAGGCCATGGTGCGCGGCGTCGAGTTCAATCCTGTCGACGTCAATCCTTCTGCGATGCGCGCGGTTCGGGCAGCAGATGCCCGGCCAGCCCGTCGTAGTCCGCGCCGTTGGCCGCCTGCGAGATGCCGTCCTGCAGGCTGCGGTAGTGCGCGAGAACCGTATCGCCAAGCGGGGTCAATCGTGCGCCGCTGGTCGCAGCCCGACCGGGGGCGGTATGGACGAGCGGTTCGTCCCAGCAGCGGTTCATGGCATCGACGAGCAGCCAGGCCCGGCGATAGCTCATGCCCATTGCGCGTCCCGCAGCAGATATAGAGCCGTGCTCGCGGATGGCGTCGAGGAGGTCGGCCTTGCCGGGGCCCATCGCGATTTCCTCGCCGGAATGGATCTGGATCTTGATCTTCAGGCGGGGCGGATGGGTCATCGGCGGCAACCTAGGGCGCTGCGGATCGCGCCGCAAGATGGCGCCGGGATGAACGGGATCTCCGCCATATCCTCGTGCGAATCACTCTGTCGCGCACAGGGCTCGGATGGCCTTGGGCGGTGCGCCAGCATCAAAAAAAGTTTTGCCTGCGATGAAGGCAGATGCTGACCGCAGCTTTACGCGCTTGCGGTGGTGCTTTGCGGCGAAATCCCGGGTTTGCGCGTGCGCAACGATTGCATCGACGCTGATTTCCAACGCTTCCTGTCTTTTTGCGACGCAAAAATGCCTCATTGCTTCTCTGTTCTGAAATTTCACGAGGCTTTGTGGATATTACCCTCTGATTGAAGATAATATTGCATTCCGTCTGGACGTTAAAACGATGTGATGCATTCGGGATATTCTGGAACAAACATCCCGATTCTGCTAAGAATGGCGCAACGAAACGAATTGGGCAGACGTCAAAAGGCGCACCCTTGAGAGGATGGTCCGGGCGAAAGGTGTCGCTGGAAAAGCGCATGCAATCGTCCCGACAACTGAGGATGCGCTTGATGAAGGTCGCTGAGGAAAATATTATCCGCTTCGAACGTATCCCGGACACGGGGCGCGATCTGTCGGCCAGGCTGTCGAGCGGCATGGTCTACGCCGCGCAACGGATGGACCGTGGCGAGGAGCATGACGGGCGCGGCCTGACGATTGCGATCCTGCTCTGCATGGCCTGCTGGGCCGCGCTCGGATACTTTCTGCTGGCGTGATCGCATGGCGGCGGGCCGGTCGGTCCGTCGTATTCGGGCCGTCACCCTGCCTTCGAGCCTCGGGTCGCCACCCGCTCCGGCATGTTCTGGCTGGCCATTGCCTCGCGCGATCAGGATCCGGGCGCGGCAGTCCATCCGCCCGCCGTCGCGACGTAGAGCCGTGCGACGTTCTGATACTGCCTGATCCTTGCATCAAGCAGCGAAAGCTGCGCGCGCTGGTAGGCGCGATTGGCGTCGAGTACCTGCAGCACGCCGCTGTTTCCCACCTCGAAGCTGCGCCGTGACAGATGCAGCGAGCGGCCGGAAATTTCCGCCGCCTCGTGCCGCGCGGCGATCTCTCGCGCGTCGCTGTCGAGCGACCAGAGCAGGCCCGACACTTGTCCGAACGCTTCGGTGACGACCTGCCGGTACTGCGCGTCAGCCGCGCGCGCCTCTGCCTCCGCGCCGCGCTTCTCGGCCTTGAGCGTCCCGCCGTGAAAGATCGGCGCCGTGACCCCGGCGAAGAGGTCGAAGGCGTTGAAGCGGTTGCTGGCGATCCTGCCGGGTTCCGAGGTCGATTGCGTCAGGCTCGCGCCCAGCGTCACGTCGGGATAGAGCTGCGCCGTGGCAACGCCCACTGCCGACACCGCTGCATGGAGCCGGGCCTCTGCCTCGAGAATGTCGGGCCGCTTGCGGACGAGCGCGGAGGGCAGGGCGACGGGTACATCGCTCGGCAACACGAAATCGTCGAGGCCGAAGTCGGTGGGTTCCAGTTCTGCCGGGGAAATGCCCAGCAGAACCGCCAGCATCGCCCGGCCTTCCATCAATTGCTGCTCGAACCCGGGAAGGTCGGCGCGATCGGCGGCCAACTGGTCGCGCGCGCTCAGCACTTCGACGAGGGTGCCGGAGCCAGCCTTTCGTCGCGCCTCTGTTAGAGCGGCGTTACGCTCGTCCTCGGCAAGCAGCGTGCGCTCGGTGGCGATGCGGTCGTTGAGCGCGGCGATGGCGAGCACTTGCGCCACCACGCGTCCGGTAACGACGAGATGCGCCGCCTCGGTCGCGCGCGCCTGCGCTTCGGCCTCGGCGCCCGCCTGCTCCAGTGCGCGGCGGTTGCGACCGAACAGATCCAGATCGTAGGAGACGCCCGCGCCCAGCGTGTAGAGGTCGAACTCCGGGTTGGGGATGTTCGCGCCGCCGAACCGGTCGGAGAGGCCGAATGCTGCGAGGTTCACCCGCTGGTATTCCGCGCGGCCGCTGGCATCGACTTGCGGCAGGCGGCGTCCCGCGACGGCGGCGATATGCTGGCGCGCCCGTTCGAGCGTGGCGCGGCTCGCGGCAAGGCTGTGGTTGCCTGCCAGCGCCCGGGCGACGAAGCCGTCGAGCCGGTCCGAGGCGAAGGCCTTCCACCATGCTCCTTCCGGCCCCTGCGTCAGCGTCGCGCCGACGGGACGGGAGGGGCCGTCGTAGCCTGCCTCCGCAGCGGGTGGCCCAGGCGCCGTGAAGTCCGGGCCGACCGCGCAGCCAGCGCAAAGCAGTGCCAGCGAGGTTATGGCGAAAAGGCGCTTCATGTCATTCCCCGATCGGCAGTGCGGACACGTCGACCCGCTCCTTCCTGACGCGGATCAGCAGGACCAGCGGCATCAGGGCGAGCGTGAGGACGAAGACGAAGTGATAGCTCGCGACGTTGCCCACCATCGTCGCCTGCCGCACGACTTCTGCGTTGAGCCTGGCCAGCGAGTCGACCGAGCCGAAGTCGAGATCGGGCCGGGCGTAGATCACCGCCGGATTGTCCGGCCGCAGCCCCTGCACCAGTGTCGCGCGGGAAGCGGCGATGTCGCGCACGAACTGGACGTTGAGCAGCGAGATGCCGATGGCGTTGCCGATGTTGCGCGTCAGCGCGTACATCGCCGCGCCTTCGTTGCGCAGCGCGGGGCTCAGCGTCGTGAACACCACCACCGAGAGCGGCACGAAGATCAGGCCGCTGCCGAAGCCCTGCACGAAGCCGATGCCCAGCAGCGCGCGCTCGTCCACGTAGAGATCGATGTGCGAGTACATCAGCATGCTCAGGCCCATGATCGCGAGGCCGCTGAGGATGACCACGCGCACGTCGATCAGCGCGATGAGGCGCGTCACCATCAGCATCGCCACCAGCGTCCCGATCGCCCGCGGCAGGCCGACCATCCCGGCGTGCAGCGCGGAATAGCCCAGCAGCGACTGCGTCATCACCACGATCAGCGGCAGCGTGGCGAAGGCGACGATGCCGATCATGATCGAGAAGACCGAGCCCACGGCGAAGTTGCGATCGCGGAACAGTTCGGGCCGGATGAACGTGTTGCGCGCGGTCGCCATGTGGACGCCGGTCAGCCAGCCCGCGATCAGCAGGATCACCGTGTACAGCTGGATCTCGCGCGAATCCCACCAGTCGAGATGCTCGCCCCGGTCGAGGATCAGTTGCAGCGCGGTCAGCGCGATCGACAGCGTGACGAAGCCGAACATGTCGAAGCGCGTCTGCTCGCGGCTGCTGCGGCGCACGAGGAACAGCCACATCCCCGCGAACGAGAGGATGCCGAACGGCACGTTGATGAAGAACACCCAGCGCCAGCTCAGCGCGTCGGTCAGCCAGCCGCCCAGCGTCGGCCCGATGATCGGCCCGGCCATCGAGCCGAGCGCGAAGATCGTCATCGCCTTGGCGTGCTCCTCGGGCGGGTTGATGTCGAGCAGGATCGCCTGGCTCAGCGGCACCAGCGCCGCGCCGCACGCGCCCTGCATGAAGCGGGCGAGGACGATCATCGTGAGGTCGGTCGACAGCCCGCACAATGCAGAGGCGACCGTGAACCCGCCGACCGAGACCAGCATCACCAGCTTGCGCCCCACGCGGCCCGCCAGCCACCCGCTCAGCGGCGTCGCGATGGCGCCCGCTACGAGGTAGGAGGTGAGAACCCACAGCACCTGCTCCTGCGAGGCGGAAAGGCTCGCCTGCATGTGCGGCAGCGCCACGTTGGCGATGGTGATGTCCACCGCCACCATGGTCGACGCGATCATCGAGGGGATGGTGATGAGCATCCGCCGCGCGCGCGTCGGGTAGGTGGGGGCGGCGTGCTCCATCAGTTGGAGGCTGGCGTGTCGGGGCCGAGGAGGTGGCGTTCGTGGCCGGTATCGACCTCGACGCTGGTGCTGAGGCCCGCGCTCAGCGGCAGGTCGCGCGGGGCGGAGTCGATGGCGACCTGCACCGGCACGCGCTGCACCACCTTCACCCAGTTGCCGGTGGCGTTCTCCGCCGGGAGCACCGCGAAGCTGGAGCCTGTGCCGGGGCTGAAGCTTTCGACGTGGCCCCGGATATCGTTGTCGGGGAAGGCGTCGATGCGGATGCGGGCGGGCTGGCCGACGCGCATGTGGCGCAACTGGTCTTCCTTGAAGTTTGCCTGCACCCAGAACCTCAACCCCGCCATCATGAATACCGGGCGGCCCGGCGTCACGTAGTTGCCGACCTGGAGCTGGTTGACGCGGGTGACGACGCCGTCCTGCGGCGCGCGCACGACCGTATCGGAAAGCCCGATGCGCGCCTGTGCGAGCTGGGATGCGGCCTTGCGGACCTTGGGCTGTGCGTCGATATCGCCGCCGACCGTCCCGGCAAGGCTGGCGCGCAGCGATTCCGCCTTGGCCTCGGCAGCGGCGATGGCGTCGCGGGCGGTGAGGGCTTCGGTCTGGGCCTGGTCGTACTGCGCCCTGGAGGAAATCCCTTCAGCCAGCAGCGACTTCTGGCGCGCGGCTTCGCCGAGGGCATAACTGCGGCGGGCCTGCGCCGCGCTGACCTCGGACAGCGCCTCGCGATAATCGGCGCGCAGCGAGCCGACATCGGTGCGGGCGTCGGCAAAGGCGGCTTCTGCCTCGGCGACGTTCGCCTCGAAGCTGCTCGACTTGATGCGGAACAGGACGTCGCCCTTGCGCACGCGCTGGTTCTCGCGAACCTCGACGGCGACCACGGTGCCCGCGACGCTCGGGCTGATCGCGATCATCCCGGTCTGGAGCGCGGCATTGTCGGTCTCCTCGTAACGTCCGCCGGAAAGGTAGAGCCAGCCCGCCGCCGCCAGCACCACCAGCGGCCCGCCGATCATCAGGATCGGGCGCAGATTGCGTCGCTTGCGGGGTGTCGTCGCGTCCGCTCCCCGGTCGGCCGCGATGGTCGTCTCTGCGTTCATTAAGCCCTGTCCCGATCTTTGCCGAGGAGATACTAAGCATGGCTACTATCGGCAATAGAGAGACTCGGGAGGGAAGCCTGTGAACGATCGTGTCCTGTCTCTGGAGGGGGTACACAATTTCCGCGACGCGGGCGGCTATGCGGTCGCGGGAGGTGACCGGATGAAGCGCGGCGCGGTGTGGCGCTCCGGCCAGCATCACGGTGCGAGCGATGCCGATCTGGAGCAGATCGCCGGGCTGGGTCTGGCCAGCGTGTTCGACCTCAGAACGTCGAAGGAGCGCGAGACGCATCCCTGCCGTCGCCCACAAGACTTTGCTGCGAAAGTGTTTTTCGCGCCCGATCCGGAAGTCCGGCATGCCCCGCATATCGCGGCGGCGCAAGTGGCGCGGCAGCGAACCGCTGAATCCACGCGTGAGAGTCTCGTGCGGAATTACGGCGGCATCGTCTTCCGGCCGGAGCTTCAGGCGATGATCCGGGGGTGGTTCGACGAGCTGGCGCAAGGGCAGGGGGCCAGCCTCGTCAACTGCATGGCGGGGAAGGATCGGACCGGAATCGCGGTCGCGATGCTTCACGCGGGGCTCGGCGTGCATCGGGACGACATCATGGCGGACTATCTGCTGACCAACTCCGCAGGCGATGTCGAAGCGCGGATCGCATCGGGGGGAGAGACGATCCGGGTGATCACCGGCCAGCTCGACGATGCGGTGCTGCGCGTGCTCATGGGCGTCGAGGCGGAGTATCTCGACACGGCATGGGCAGCGATCGACGAGCGGTACGGCAGCACCGACGCCTATCTTGAAGGCGCATTGGGACTGGATGCCTCGAAGCGCGGGCGGTTGCAGGCCATGCTGATCGAATCTTGACAATTATCGCCAAATAGGTTATATGGCCCAGCATCCGGTTCGACGCAGATCACGTCGCATCGGTGTATCGGGTCGGCGTCGTGGGCCGGGATGCGGTATCAAGCCGCGATCGCGCACCACGGTGTTCAGTCGAAGACCCGGACCGTCCTCTAGGCTCTGGCCCGGCCGTTCCCCCAACCGAGTTCCTCGGCCTGGGAGCGGCTCTCCCGGAAGTCCCATGACCGGCACCGACGCGAACCCCAACGTCGATCATACCGGACAGGTCCGATGGAATACAGGTCGAGCCGGGCTGCACTCCGCACCTACCCGGCCACTCGCAACGCGCTGCGGAAACCAAACCCCCGCGTCCCAGCCGGACGCTCACGACGCCGACCCGATGTTCATCTCGGATCCTCGCGTTTCTTTCCCCGGCGTTAGGCCCGCACTCGCCAGCGGGCGTTTTCGTGTGTCCATTCCAGACGTTCGTCATTGCGAGCGCAGCGAAGCAATCCAGCGGCATAGAGTTGCGTGGGATTGCTTCGCTGCGCTCGCAATGACGAAGTGTGGGTGAGAATAACGCCATTCCTCCCCGAGCTTGTCTCGGGGAGCGACTATCTGCTTGGTCAAGCGGATTGGTTGAGCCAGCTTCATGAGCATGGTTCATATCGCCACAGCCAGATACTGGCTCAAATTCGTCCACGCCGCCTAGCTACCATGTGCTCACGCCGGATCTTCCCGGACATGGCCGATCCTCCGGGCGCTCTAAAGACCTCAAGGACTACTGGCGTGCGATCGAAGTGATGCTCGACCATGCCAGGGTAGAGCGGGCCGTTCTGTGCGGCCTCGCCGCCGGTGCCTCGACCGGCGTCGCGTTTGCCGCACGGCGTCCCGAGCGGGTCGCCGGACTGGTGATCGTGAATGCCTACGTCCACTTCGAGCCTGACGATCAGGCGAAGCGTCTCGCGCTTTACGATGTCCTGCTGGAGGAAGGTGGACCGAAGCGGTGGGCGGATCAGCTGTTGCACCTGATGCACGTCGAGCAGCATTCGGCGATCGTCCATGGGTTCCTGCGTTCGCTCGACCACATCGATCCTGCCCATCTCAACCGCATATGCCATGAGCAGATGGGTTGGGATCAGCGGCCCGATCTGCAGCACATAAGCTGCCCCGCGCTCGTTGTGAGCGGCTCTCAGGATCGTCTCGTACCGGCCTATTGCGTCGAGGAGATAGTGGCCGGCCTGGCCAACAGCGCGCTGGCGGTGATGGACACAGGACACCTGCCCTATCTGGAGGCCCCAGGGGAGTTCAACAGGATCGTCGGCGATTTCCTCGATCAACACCGTATCTAGCTGTGGTGGAAATGGCCGTCTCTTCCATAATCGGCCAGTGGCGATCCTCTTATAGAACGGCGGGTTTGTCCCAAGCCCTGCCCATCACTGCCGACTCTTTGCGGTTTCGTCCGTCAATTTTCGGACTTCAAGTCCGGATGTTCCGCATTTTCGATTGCGGCCGCTCGCGCCGTCTACAACGATAGGCACGCCATCACTCCGGCTTGTCGTCATTTTCGACCTTGGCCTGCAATGCGAGTTTAGCGTCGATCGCTTCCAGCGCTTTAACGAAACGCCTATGTGCCAATTGCGCCTTCGGCATCAGCTTTGGGCTGATACCCCCAGCGGCGAGAATCTCGGCGCGAACATCCATCATCTTTTGCGCCTTCTTCATCGCATGAACCGCCACCGGGTCTTTGGAGATCGAGACGTAGCGGGTCGGCAGCCCAAACCGAGGATGGGTGCGAATTGCCTTGTCATCCGGCACGAACACTATCCGCGGTTCCGCATCAACCGTGGGAGTAACGTCGCGCCGGGTGCCGTCTTGCTGCTCCCATATCGCGTGGTGCTCTGCCTCCAGCCACACGCCAGGCTTTTCCCAAATGATCCACCCCATGATCGCCTTGCCGCCATGGGCGCGGATCGCCCGATCGACGTTATCGAAGCACTCGGTTTGCATGCTTCCCTCTAGAAGCTCCACCTCAATCCACTCGGGCAGGCCCTTGAGCACGATGTGAGCAAAGCGGATGATATTGTCGTCGATTTGGGCAGGAGCAATGGGTTTCATGGTCGACCATCTATGCCCCGCTCACATTTCCAGCAAGACGCGCTCGCCAGCCTGAGAGGGCGCCTGGCAGACCTATCGACTCTCGAAGGCTTGAGCCGGGCTCGCCGTTCCGAGCTCGACCCTTTGTCGATGTTCGCTTGCCATTTATGCGCTTCGAGGTCCGGACAGTCAGCAACTGATATTTGCCCTTTACAACCGGCCTGAACACGTCGGTTGCAAGGGGCAATCACGCTGCTCCCGGCAATGTCACTCAGGGATATTCAATCATTCGTTCGTCGAAAACTCCGGAACGCCGCAAGCCAACGGACGCCATCGCCTTCAGCAGCTAAACGGCCAACCGATGGAAATGGCGGGTGCATAGCCACCAGCGTCTCGGCTGTCATAGCCACATCCTGGAGCAGGTCTCGCCGCACGCGGACCGGCTCTTCGGAACGGTGCTTGAACAGGTTCCGCAACTACTCATTGCACACATTCGAAGGCCAGGAGCGACTCCGCGCTGGCGATGATGGCTTCCTCCGGACTGCGCGGCTGCCAGCCCAGTATGCGCATCGCCTTCGCGGCGCTGGCCTCGCGCACGATCCCGAGTTGCGGAACCATGGCAGCCATCGCGGGCGCATGTTCGGCGATGCACCGCACCTCCTCGTCGGGCATCTCATCGACGGGAACCCGGGCAGCCCGCTCACCGAGCTTTTCGCGCAGGATGGCGGCGACGTCCTTCAGCCACAGCGACTTGCCCGAAACCGCGATGAAGCGCTGGTTCCGCGCTTCGGGCGCGGTCATCGCGCGCAGGTGCAGGTCGGCGACGTCCCTGACGTCCACCACACCGAAAGCGACGCGCGGGCTCGCAGGGAGCGCACCTTCGAGCAGGCCCTGGATCAGTCCGATCGAGGTCGAGCGATCCCTGCCGAGAACCGGACCGAAGATGCCGGTGGGATTGATGACGGCCAGTTCGAGATCGGGCGCCTGTGTGCCCACGAAGTCCCACGCTGCACGTTCAGCGTGGAACTTGGACTGCATGTAGGCCTGCACCGAGGCTTCTTCCGGATCGGTCCAGTCGTTCTCGTCGAAAGGCGCTTCCCGAGCGGGCACGCCATAACCGACGGCGGCGAAGGACGATGTCATCACCACGCGCTTCACACCGGCGTCACGGGCGGCGTGGAGGACGCGCAGGGCGCCGTCGCGGGCTGGAACGACTTTTGCCATCTGATGATCTCCTTTGCGTGAAGGGGAGATGGACTTGCCGGTTCGTTTTGATAACGGGCATAATGTTTGATGCACTGTTCTGGAACTCCAAACTATGAAGGGATTGACGCTCCGCGATCTGGAGGCCGTGCGCCTGCTCGCCATCCGCCGCAATTTCCGCGCTGCTGCGTCAGAACTGGGCGTGTCCGCACCCACGCTCAGCCATATGATCGCATCGCTGGAGGAGCGCCTGGGCATCCGGCTGTTCAACCGAACCACGCGCAGCGTTGCCCCGACCGAAGCGGGGGAGGCCCTCATCAGCCGCACGGACCCTGCCCTGTCGGCCATCGCCGAAGCCTTCGAGGTGATCGAGGGCCTGCGCAACACGGCGTCCGGAAGGCTGCGGCTGAATGCCTCGGAAGTGGCCGTGACCCGGCTGCTGCCCGCCATCGCCCGCTTCATGACGGCGTTTCCGCAGGTCGAGGTGGAACTCGCCAGCGACGGGCTGCTCAGCGACATCGTCGCGGACGGGTTCGACGCGGGAATACGGTTGGAGGAGGCGGTGCCGCAGGACATGGTCGCGGTGCCCCTGAGCAGGGAGGAACAGATCATCGTGGTCGCCGCGCCCGCCTACCTTGCTTCGCGACCGGCACCGAAGACGCCTGACGACCTCAAGGAGCACGAATGCATCGTCGCGCGGCTTCCGAGTGGCCGCCCGATGGCCTGGGAGTTCGAGGAGGACGGCCGCGCCTTCAATGCCGCGGTCAGCGGGCGCATCCAGGTCGGGTCCGTCGCGCTCGCGCTGCAAGCGGCGCAGCTTGGCCTCGGCATCGCCTATGTGGGCCTGTCGGACGCCATGCCCGGCCTTGCCGGGAACTCGCTGGTCCAGCTTCTCGAGGCGTGGACACCGCCCTTCCCCGGACTGCGCCTGTATTACCCCCGGCAGCGCCATCACTCGGCCGCGTTCAAGGCGTTCCTCGGGTTCCTGAGGGATGAGAAGGTCGCGGTCTAAGCGCCGAAGGAATCCCCGATCGGGTAGCGCGCGGAAATATAAATCGGTCGCGACGCCGCGCGTTCGGGACTAGAACGCGAGCCGCTGGAAGAGGAAGTGAGCCCGCAGCAATGGCCATCGCCGGAGCGCCGATCCAAGTTCTCGTCGTCGACGATCACCCGCTGCTGCGCGACGGCATTTCCGCGCTGCTCGGCGGGCAGGATGACATCGCGCTCTGCGGAGAGGCGGCCAACGGGCTGGAGGCGATCCGGCGCTTCCGCGAACTGCGGCCCGACCTCGTGCTGATGGACCTCCAGATGCCGGGCATGAACGGCCTCGACGCGGTCGTCGCGATCCGGGGCGAGCATCCCGACGCGCGCATCATCGTCCTCACCAACTTCCGGGGCGACGTGCCCGCCCGCACCCTGCTGCGCGCGGGGGCGAGCGGCTACCTGCTCAAGAGCGGGGTACGCACGCAACTGCTCGACGCCATCCGCAGGGTCCATGCGGGCGGCACGTATGTGCAGAGCGAGATCCTCGACGATTTCGAGGACAACCCGGCAGGCGAACACCTGAGCGAGCGCGAGATCACCATCATGCGCATGGTCGCGCGCGGGCTGACCAACAAGGAGATTGCCGGGAACATCGGCGTGTCGGCGGAGACGGTGAAGCTCGCGCTCAAGACCGTGTTCCTGAAGCTCGACGCGACCGATCGCACGCAGGCCGCCATCACCGCCACGCGCCGGGGTTTTCTCGAACTCTAGGAGCGCGGCCACCAGCGCCGGCGTGCCCGCCGTTCGTAGGCCACCGCGCCGGGGATATCGAGCACCACTTCGGTGCCCCGGGCCGCCGGGCTTGCCACCCGCAGCGTACCGCCGATCGTGCGCGCCCGCTCCCTCATGCCGACGAGGCCGAAGTGCCCCTCCCTCCGGCCGCTCTCCAGAACTTCGGCAGGGATGCCCCGGCCGTCGTCCTGCACCTTGAGGCGGAAGGTTCTGCGGCCGTAGGAGGCGACGATCTCAACCGTGCGCGCGTCTGCATGACGGCCGATGTTGAACAGCGCCTCGCCGACGATGGCCCCGATTTCGGCGAGTGCGAGCGGATGGATCACCCGGATCGGGCCGAGTTCGCTGATCCGCACGTCGACGGCGCTGCCGATCAGCGCGTCGTCGACCGAGGCCTGCAGGGTTCTGCGCAAGTCCGCCGCGCTGTCCCGCGCGCGGATGTCGCGGAGGCTGTCGCGCCCCTTCGAGACGAGATCGTCCGCCCGATCCAGCGCCTCGTCGAGCGAGCGGCGTTCCGGGCTCTCCGCGCGCAGGCGATTGGCGACGGCTTGGATGCGGAACATGAGCCCCTGCACGCCCTGCAGCAGCGTATCGTGCAGGTCGCGCGCCACGGTCTCGCGCTCCATCAGGCGCTGTTCGAGCCGGTTGCGCATCCGCGCGGCGACCTGTGCGGAGCGCAGCGCCAGCAGCAGCCAGACGATCAGCGCCAGCGCGACGACCAGCCCGATGCGGAACCAGATGGACTGCACGAAAGTCGGCGTAATCTCGATCTCGACCGAGGCGCCCTTGAGGTTCGCAACGCCGTCCTCGTTCGTCGCGATGACGGTGAAGCGGTAGGTGCCCGGCGCGAGATTGGTATAGAACGCCTCGCGCCGATGGCCCGCTGCGATCCAGCCCTCGTCCTGCCCCTCCATCCGGTACTGCGCCTGCGTGCGGTCGGGGTTGGACAGGCTGAGCACCGCGAAGTCGATTTCCAGATCGCCCTGCCCGGCAGGCAGCCGGACATGGCGCGGGTCGCGATAGAATTTCCGGCCGACGCGCACGCCGCGGATCGACAGCTTCGGCGGGAACGGATTGCGGGTCAGCCGCGCCGGGTCGATCCAGACGGTGCCCGCCTGCGTGGCGATCCAGATGCGGCCGTCGCCCCCCTGCACGATGGCGTGGCGGCTGTGATCGTGCGGCATGCTGATGAGGCCGGAATCCTCGTCGAACCGCTCAAACTTCGGCCGATAGCCCGCGGTCGTGAAAGCCGCCTGCGCTTCCGCCGCAGCGATGCGGATCACGCCCGCGCTGCCCGCGAACCAGTGATCGCCGTCCGGGGTCACGACGATGCCGTTGACGTCGGCGAGTTCGGGGACGCGATCCCGGCCCAGCCGCTGCCACCGCGTTCCGACGCGCCGCGCCACCCCGGCGGGACCGCCGACATAGAGGCTCGCCCCGCCCGGACGCGATGTTGCGGCATAGAGCGTGACCGACTGCGGATCCTGTATCCGGAAGGGAATCGGCACGTCCTGCGGGCCGCCCGGCAGCATGTGCCGCAATGTGCGGTAGCTCCACTGGACGGTCATCGTCCCCTGCGGATCGGCGATCATCGAGCGCGGACGGAAGTCCGGCCCGGTTTCGCCGAACATCCGCTCCCAGCGATGGCCGCGCAGGCGGAACAGCCCGCCCCGCGCCACGCTGATCCAGTAATCGCCCCGCGCGTCGAAGGCGCAGTCGTAGACGGTGACGTCGGTGGGCAGCGACGGCCGGTGCCCGACGACCCGTCCGCCGCGCCACACCACCACGTCCCTGAACAGCGTGATCCACACATCGCCGTTCGGCGCCTCGCACATCGTGACGGGCCGGGCCTGCGACGACAGGATAAATTCGGGCCGCCCGCCGGGCCTGACCCGGTAGATGTTCCTCGCCTCCGCGATGAAGACGCTGCCGTCCCGCGCCGCCAGGAGCAGGTCGCCGAAGACGAGCGGATCGTCCAGCTTCGGCTCGGACACCACCGAGGCTCGACGAAAGCGGTCGATCCCCTTCTCGGTGCCGACCCAGATATTGCCTTCCATGTCCTGAAACGGACGATTGGTGATGTTGGACGTCAGGCCGTTCTGCGTCGTGAAGCGCTCCACGGCTGTGGAGGCTTCCGCCGCGCCGGCGGCACCGCGCGGATCGGGGCGCGTGATGCGCTGGACGCCGCGATACTCGGTCGCCATCCAGAAATTGCCCGCACGGTCGAACATCGTGAAGCCGTGGATCTGGGGGCGATCGGTCGCATAGGCGAAGCGCAGCGGCGGCGGTGTGCCCGCGCCTTTCTCGCCGGTGATCGGGCGGCTGCCGTCCCGATCGCTGAGCCAGACCCGCCCCTGCGGATCGATCGCCAGCCGTGCGATCGTGTCGTCATGCTTCCGGAACGGCGCGAAGCGCCTGCCCTCGGCGTCGGACTTCAGGATGACATCGGCATGGGTCAGCCACACTACGCCATCGTCGGTGATCGCGATGTCGAACGGATTGCCCGAAGGGATGTCGCTCCGGCGTCCGTAACCGGTCCAGCGTCCGTCGTGGAAACGGAACAGCGGGTCGTCCTCGGCGTCGCTGAGCGCCCAGACGGAACCATCCGGTCCCTCCTTCATCACCGATATCCGGTGCGTGACCGGCGATGGCGGCAGCATCGCCAGCCGTCCGCCGCGATAGACCGCGAAGCGGTGCGATCCCGCGTAGTTCGTCCAGACTTCTCCATTGCGGCGGACGAGGACGGCGGACGGCGCGCCCTGATCGGGAATTGGCGCGGCCAGCCGTTCAAACCGGACGCCGTCGAAGCGGTACAGCCCCTGTCCGGTCGCCAGCCAGAGGTAGCCGTCCCTGCCCTGCGCCACCGAATATATCTGCTTGGGCGCCTCGCGCTCCCGCCCCCACTTCTGGTGCGTATAGGCGGCGAAGGCGGAGGAGACCGGATCGTCGGCCTCCGGCGCGGACGCGCCCAGCGCCAGCGCGGGCATCGCGACCAGCAGGAACGCCATCCGCCTGAACAGCCTTCCCGCCACTTTGCCCATGCCCACTCAGGCGCCCCTTTCCGCAGCCGCCGCGCATTCGCTCAAAAAGATCTGTGTCGACCTGTGACCAGATGGAGCCGCAAAGTATAGGACTATTGCGTAAGAACTACGGATAATCGCGCGGTATTCATGCCCTTATCGCAAGCCCGCGATCACACCGTCCATCGCGCCATCGCGCTGCCAAGAAAGCGGAGCAGTGCAGCCGCTCTTTCCGGCACGGCGCGCGCATAGGCATGGAGCACCTGCACGGGCACGCTCGCCAGCGGAACCTGCGGCAACACCTCGACCAGATGGCCGGAGGCGAGATCGTCCGCCACCGATGCCTTCAGGATCTGCGTGATGCCAAGGCCGTTGCGCGCGGCGATGCGCAGCGCCTCGCCGCTGTCGGCATCCAGCACGCCGCGCGGCGGCAGGAATTCCCCCGCCTCGAACATCAGCGGGAATGCCCGTCCGGCCAGCATGTAGCGGACATGCGCATGCGCTTCGAGATCGGCGACGCAGGTCGGCGTGCCGTGACGGGCCAGATAGTCCGGCGATGCCACCAACGCCATCGGCAGGCGACCAAGCGGCCGCGCGATCAGGCCGGTATCGGGGACGTGGCCGACGCGGATCGCGGCATCGAAGCCTTCGCGGATCAGATCGACGTGGCGGTCGCTCAGGCTGAGGTCGAGCTGCACCTTCGGGTGCAGCTGATGGAACCCGACCGTCAGCGCGTTCACCAGTATCCTGCCGAAATCGGCGGGCATGCTGAGCCGCAAGTGCCCCGAGGCCTCAGTCCCGGCGCCGATCCCCTCGCCCGCCTGCTCGATCCCGCGGACGAGCGGCGCAACGCGCTCGAAATAGCGCTCGCCCTCGGCGGTCAGGGTGAACGCCCGCGTGGATCGCCGGAACAGCCGAAAGCCGAGCCGCGCCTCCAGCCGGGCCATGCTCTTGGAGACGGCGGACGGCGTGGTCCCTATGATCCGGGCGGCCCCCGTGAACGAGCCCGCCTCCACCACGCGAACGAAGATGCCGAGACTTTCCATGGCGGACATTATGGAACAACTGATGGCATCCTTGAAGGTCTGACGAGCCCGATTGGAAAGGATCATCTGCACTTCCAAACATGGAGGTATCTATGAGCAGGCTTTCAGGACAAGTCGCCATCATCACCGGCGGCAACAGCGGCATCGGCTTCGCCACCGCGCAGATCTACGTCGAGAACGGCGCCCGCGTCGTCATCGTCGGCCGCCGCGAGGACGCGGTGGCCGAGGCGGTGGCAAGGCTCGGCAGCAGCGCCGTCGGCCTCATCGGCAACGTCGCTGACCTCGCCACGCATGACCGGGTCACCGCCCTCGTCGCCGAGCGCTTCGGCCGCGCCGACATCTACGTGGCGAACGCGGGCGGCATCCGCATCCAGTCGAGCGTGGATGTGACCCCCGCCGACTTCGACATGCAGTTCCTCGCCAACACGCGCGGCACGTTCTTCGGCGTCCAGAAGATGCTGCCGCTGATGAACGATGGCGGCTCGATCATCCTCATGAGTTCGATCGCGACGCACAAGGTACTCGACGGCCACGCCGTCTACGCCGGAAGCAAGGCGGCGATAGAAGCCTTCGCCCGCAACTGGGCGCTGGAACTCAAGGAACGCTGCATCCGCGTCAACGTCCTCAGCCCCGGCCCGACCGACACCCCGATCCTCGGCAAGCTTGGCCTGCCCGCCGAAATCGCACCGCAGATCGAGGAGCAGTCGGCGGGCATGATCCCGTTCGGTCGGATGGGGCAGGCGGACGACCTCGCCAGGGCTGCGCTGTTTCTGGCATCGAGCGACAGCAGCTTCGTCACCGGCGTCAATCTGGCGGTTGATGGCGGCCTTACGCTGGCCTGAAGTACTGTCAGGCACCTTTAGGTGCCGTTCAGTACATGGTTGCCGCGTCAGATCGTCCTGCCGGTCCAGTCTTCGGAAACCGCCCATAGCCGTTCGGCCGCCTCATCGTCGGCGGCCCACGGCGCAACGCCCTTCCGCCCGACTTCCTGCCGGTTGATCGCGGCAATATCGCAATCCTCGCAATAGACCCCGCCAAGGCCGTCAAGCGCGGGGCTCGTGGCGCACCACAGGCTCGTGGCGGCGCCCTGCTCGACGGTCTTCATGCCTGCTGCCGGGTCTATCTTCGGCCTGCCCTGCGCATCGAAGGCATCGAAAGCGCCGAGTTCCTCGGCAGAAAGATGCCGAGACAAGTCCGTGATGATCTGCCCCGGATGCAGCGAGAACCCACGGATACCCTGCCCTTTTCCGCGACGATCGAGGGCACGTGCGAACAGGGCGTTGGCGGTCTTGGACTGGCCGTAGGCCTGCCATTTGTCGTAGTCGCGATGGCGAAAGTCGATGTCGTCGAAATCCACCGGCGCGATCTGGTGCCCGCGTGACGACACCGCAACGACGCGCGCACCGTCATGCATCGCAGGCCACAAGGCGCAGGTGAGGCGGAAGTGGCCGAGGTGGTTGACCGCGAACTGCCCTTCGTGGCCGTCGGCATCGCGGAAAAGCGCCGTCGCCATGACCCCGGCGCTGTTGACCAGGATCGAAAGGTCGCGCCCGCTCTCAAGGAAACGGGCGGCAAAGCGCTCGATCGACTGCGGATCAACGAGGTCCATCTCGGCAATCTCGACGCCGAGGCGGCCCGCAAGCGCAGCCCGCGCCTTGGCCATGTCACGCGCCGGCACGACGACGCTTGCCCCGGCATCGGCGAGCGCAACGGTCGTTATCAGGCCGATGCCCGAATAGCCTCCGGTGACGATTGCGGTAGCGCCGGTCAGGTCGACGCCGCGCATCACATCGGCGGCGGTGGATGCAGGGCCGAAGGCCGAGCTTACGGGGGTCTGGGGAGTAGTCATGACACGCGATCTACCTTACAATATTCGGATGAAGCATCGTCCATCGTCGGAATTTCTGTCGTGATAATCCAGAATCCACCGTCCGATCCGCTTTCGGACCTGCTGGCCGTCGTACAGGCCAGACCGGCCTGCTCGGTGCGGCTGGAAGCCGGAGGCGAGTGGTCGCTCCGCTTTCGACCGCAGAGCTGCAAGTTCAACGTCGTCCGCCACGGGCACTGCTGGCTGGTCGCCGGGGACGAGCGCCGACGGCTTAGCCCCGGCGACTGCGTGGTCATCAAGGAACGGGCGGAATTCACGCTTGCGAGCGACCCCTCGCTCGATCCCGTGGACGCAAGGGTCGCATTTGCGGACAACACGCTGCAGGGACGATACGGATCGGGAAACGAGGTAGAGATACTCGGCGGCAGCGTCACGTTCGATGCGACGGACGCCTCGCCCGTTCTCGACCTGCTGCCTCCGACCCTCGTCGTCAGCGCCGACGCCACGGCAGCCGCGCCGATCGCCTGGCTTCTCGACCAACTCGATCGCGAATGGCGGGAAGGTCTCGCAGGATCGCGAACGGCATGCGACGACCTCCTCCGCCTGATGTTCATACACGCGCTGCGGGCCCATTTCGCGCAAGCCGGGGACCATGCTCCGGGATGGATCGCGGCCCTCGCCGACCCGCCGTTGGCAGCGGCAATCCGCGCCATCCATGCGGAACCGGCCCGACAGTGGCGACTGGAGGAACTCGCGGGCATCGCGCGGCAATCCCGCTCGACCTTCGCCGCACGTTTCAAGGCTCGGGTCGGCGTCGCTCCCGTGGACTATGCGGCGGGCTGGAGGCTCACGCTCGCCGCAGCACGCCTGCGGTCCGGCCGGGAGTCCGCATCCACCGTCGCGGGATCGCTCGGATTTCTCTCCGACAGCGCATTCGGCGCGGCGTTCAAGCGCAAGTTCGGCGTTTCTCCGGGAAGGTATCGGGTCGCATCGGCGCAACGAGACGAGCCGGTCGCAGCCTGACATCAGGCTTTGCCTGCGATCTTCAGGACCGCCCGCGCAAACTCCTCTGGTGCTTCCTGCGGCAGATTGTGGCCAATACCGCCGCCGATCAGGCGGTGCTCGTAAGGGCCGGTGAAGCGTACACGGTAGGTATCGGGTTCGGGATGCGGCGCACCGTTCGCATCGCCCTCCATCGTTATGGTGGGAACGGAAATGGTCGGCGACCGAGCCAGTCGGTCTTCAAGCGGTTGCAGGCTGGGATCGCCCTCGGCCAACGAGAGGCGCCAGCGGTAATTGTGGATGACCACCGCGACATGATCGGGATTGTCGAAAGATTCCGCCGAACGCGCATAAGTCTCGGCGTCGAAGGCCCAGCGCGGTGAAGCCAGGCGCCAGATCAGTTCGTTGAAGTCACGGCAGTTGGCCGCATAGCCGGCGCGCCCACGCTCGGTCGTAAAGTAGAACTGATACCACCAGGCAAGCTCGGCTTTGGGGGCGAGAGGCACTTGTCCAGCCATCCGGCTTCCGATCAGGTAGCCGCTGACGGAGACGAGACCCGAGCATCGCTCCGGCCAGAGCGCCGCAACGATGCACGCGGAACGGGCGCCCCAGTCGAAACCGCCAATGACCGCCCTATCGATCCGAAGTGCATCCATCAGGCCGATCACATCGGTCGCCAACATCACCTGTTGCGCGTTGCGTGGTGTCTTCTCCGACAGGAACCGCGTCGTCCCGAAGCCGCGCAGGTGCGGGATTATGACCCGCAGCCCCGCCCGTGCAAGGACAGGCGCGACATCGGCGAAACTGTGGATGTCGTAAGGCCAACCATGCAGCAGGAGCACCGGCTGACCGTCGGCCGGACCCATGTCGACATAGCCGACTGAAAGCGTGCCGGCAGGAATCTGCCTGACCCCGGACAGCCTCCGCGCGCTCGCAGATGGCTTGAGCGCCGCCCGTGCGCGCAAAGGAAGCGAAGCAACGGCCAAGCCTGTCATCCCGAGAAATCGGCGACGACTGGATTGCCAATCATGATGTCCCCGGAATGACATCGCGCAAACTCCTCCATCGGCTTGAAGGCCCGATTGTCCCGCCCCAAAGGTGTCGATGAGGATAGACGGGTTACGGGAAAGCATTCAGCACGCGATCGGCCAGTTTCATTATCCTGAAGTGCAGGTCGCACCCGCGCAGGACCGCGCTGCGAACCTCGACCTTCGTATGATCGAAACGTGACCTCCCGACGATCCGCTAAGTACCTCCGCCCAGCTAACACTGCGTGTGTAACGGCCAATCGGGAGACAAGTCATGCGCGTCGTGGTTATCGGCGGTACGGGGCAGATCGGCTTGCGAGTTGTTTCGGGCCTTCAGGCTCTAGGGCATAGCGTCCTTGCGGCATCGCCGGGCACAGGCGTGGACATCATCTCAGGCGATGGCCTCGCAGCGGCTCTGGAAGGGGCAGAAGTGGTGATCGATGTGACCAACAAGGTCGCGATGGACCGCGATGCGTCTGTGAGCTTCTTCGAAACCGCTGCCCGCAACATCCTCACTGCGGAGATCGGCGCAGGCGTACGCCATCACCTCGCGCTTTCGGTGCTCAACAGCGAACGCCTGTCAGGTAGCGGCTACATCGCCGGGAAGCTCGCGCAGGAGAGCTATGTGCGAAGTGCTCCTGTCCCATATACGCTGGTTCATGCCGCCCAGTTCTTCGAACTGGTTCCGATGATAATCCAGATGTTGGCAACCGGTGGGGTGGCCAGATTGCCGCACGCTCTGTTCCAGCCCATTGCCGCGCAGGAAGTCGCCGATGCACTGGTCCATCTCGCGACCGGCGCACCCGTCAACGGTCGCTATCAGATCGCCGGGCCGGAAATCTTCCGCATCGACGAGCTTGCCGCACGATACGTTCGCAAGACCGGCGGCAGCGTGCGGATAGAAGCCGACCCGCACGGCACTTACTTCGGTGCGCCGCTCACCGACGACATCCTGCTGCCGGATGAAGACGCCCATCTGCAATGGACGACATTCGACGACTGGCTGGCCACGCAGGACGTGTCGAGCGCCGCCTGAACCCTGCTCCACCTTCATCTCAGGAGAAATACAATGCGCATCGTTCTTGCCACACTGCTCGCAGCCACGCTGCCGTTGTCGACCGTAGCTTACGCAAGCGACGCGAGCCCGGCCGGATCGACCGTTCTGACCTCCATCAAACCGGATTTCGCACAGCCCATCACCAACGTTCCCGGCAAGTCGGTCAAGACGGTTCTGGTCACTTACGCCCCCGGCGACGGTTCGCCCGCCCATACGCACGCCAAATCGGCATTCATCGTCGCCTACGTGCTCGAAGGCGCGATCGTCAGCGGCGTGAACGGTGGAGAGCCGAAGATCTACAAGGCCGGTGAATACTGGACCGAAAGCCCCGGCGACAAGCACGGTGTCAGCGCGAACGCCAGCAAGACAGAGGCCGCCCGGCTGCTCGCCATCTTCGTCGTCGACGACAACGACGGCCCCCTCACCGTGCCGGATCACCCGGCGAAGCACTGATCGCGGCGCGCGCGAGTCGGGACATCGCCGCGCACCGCTGCTAAAATCGGGCAAGGCGCTTCACGAGAGGGGGAGTCGATTGCCGCACATTCCGGATTTCGAGGCATGGGCGATCTTCGCCAAGGTCGCCGAGGTCGGCTCGTTCAGTCACGCGGCGGAGGAACTCGGGCTGGCCAGCACGACCGTGTCAAAGGCGATCACGCGGCTTGAGCAGCGCATGCAGACGACGCTGTTCCACCGGACCACGCGCAAGCTCTCGCTAACGGAGACCGGTCGCCTGACCGTCGAGCGTGCCGCCCGCATCCTTGCCGACGGGCGCGCGATCGAGGCGGATATCGTCGAGGAAGCGGCCATCCCGCGCGGCAAGGTGCGCGTCGCCTGTCCCACCGCCTTCGGCCTCGCGACGATCGTGCCGATCCTGCCGTCATTCCTTCTCGAATATCCGGATATCGAACTGGACCTGTGCCTGACGGAAGACGAGGTGGATCTCATCGGATCGGGGTTCGACGTGTGCCTGCGCCTCGGCCAGCCGCCCGACAGCACGCTGCGGACGGTGCGACTGCTTTCGTTCATCCGTCCGCTGGTGGCCGCGCCGAGCCTTATCGAGAAGCTCGGCATGCCTGCACATCCGGCGGAGCTTGCCCGCTATCCCGCCATCATCCCGACGAACGTGCCCTGGGGTGTCGACTGGGAATTCGACCACCCCGACCATGGCCCCGCAACGGTGCGCATGGCGGGCCGCTTCCACATCAACCACGCCGGAGCGGTAGTGCCGGCCGCGGTCGCCGGGATCGGGGTGGCGCTGCTCCCGGACTTCTTCATTGCCCGCGAGCTTGAGGATGGCAGTCTGGTCCGCATCCTGCCCGAATGGTCGGCGGCGACGAAGTCTGCCTACATGGTGACCCCGCCCGGCGTGGCCCGGCCCGCAAGGGTCCGCGTCCTGATCGAATGGCTGCGCGGCCACTATGCCAGGCAGGATCGCGCCCAGCGCGACCGGGCGGAAGGTGCCTAGTCGACGTTCACGACAGGCGGCGCCCGTTCGCCCGTCGCAAGGGCGATAGGGCAGGCACGCATCGCTTCCGCGACGATCTGCCGGGCTTCCTCGATGTCGATGCACGGCAGATCCACTGCAACGGCCACGCTGAGTTTCGCGGCCGTGCCTGCTGCACCAGCAACGCCAACCGTTGCCGTGACGTTGCTGTCTGCAGGAACCTCGACGCCTCTTGCCTGCGCCACATTGCGGATTGCGGCGAGCAGGGATGCTGCCTGTGCCGCGGCGAAGAGCTGCTCGGGGTTCGTGCCGGGGCCATCGGCTCCTCCCAGCACAGCGGGGATCGACAGTTCGACTCTCAGGCGTCCATCGCTGCTGGCGGCGAATCCCGATCGGCCACCAAGCGCGGTCACGGCTGCCTTGTAGGGTTGTGTCATGCGAGATGGCCTTCGTTCTTGGGAAGCGTCGGGGCGGCGGCAAGCAACCGCGCTTCTCATGTAACCGGCCATGAAGGCCCACATTACAGGCAACCCGCCAGATCACTGGTGCCGGAAAGCAAGCAATCCAAATGCGCATGATGACGCACTAGCCCTTCGTATGCTGGCCACCTCGCCTGATGCGTTCTATCCTCCTCGCAAGTCTGCCCGAGGACTATCAGGGACCGCTGCCGCCCGGAGGACACGATGGATACACCGACGCCGAGCATCGAGCCGATTGTCCATGTCGTGGACGATGATCCCGGCATGAGGGATGCTCTGGAAGAACTATTCCTGACGGTGGGCCTCGCCGCCCGCAGCTATCCGAATGCGCTCGTTTTTCTCGATCAGGCCGACCCCGAGGTGCCCGGCTGCCTGCTCTCGGACGTTCGCCTGCCGCACCTCGGCGGGCTGGAGCTTCAGGCGCGGCTGCCAGGCCACGGCTTCCTGCTGCCCGTCATCCTGATGAGCGGGCATGCCGACATACCGATGGCGGTGCGCGGCCTCAAGGCCGGAGCGCTGGACTTCCTCTTGAAGCCGTTGCGAGAACAGGACGTACTCGACGCGGTCAATACGGCGATCGAGGCGAACCTGCGGGCCCGCACCGACGCTGTCGAGGCCGCCGAGGCGCGGCTGCGCTACGTGTCTCTCTCTGCCCGGGAGAAGCAGGTCGCCTCGCTTGTGCTGGCCGGCCTGAAGAACAGGGAAATCGCGAACACGCTCGGCCTCAGCGAGATCACGGTGAAGATCCATCGCGGCAACGCCATGCACAAGGTCGAGGCGAAAAACGTACAGGATCTCGTCCGGATGGACCGTGTTCTCGATTTCTCGATCAGCGGTTTCGATGCATCCGTAATCCAGAACGCCTGAAAAGCCGGTCGCAGCGCTCAGCCACGATCCATCGCGTTGGTAACGCAGGTCAGGAACGTTTCCGCATCGCACGGCTTGCGCAAAAAGGCCGTGCCGCCCACCCGCCCCACTTTGCGCCGGGTCATCTCGTCGTCGATCGAACTAATGAGAATCACCGGTAGGGCGGGCGCGATCTGCGCGACGCGGCGGGCAAGTTCGAACCCGTCGGTGCCAGGCATGCGGATATCGGTGACCAAACAATCGAAATCCCGCACTTGCGCCTCCGCCAGAAACCCCTCGGCCGACAGGAAGCGCGCGCTGTCGAAGTCCAGCGCTTCGACCATTTCACCGATCGCATCGCACATGCCCGGATCGTCATCGACAACGGCAATGAGGCGATTGCGGGACAAGTTGCATTCCTCGACAAGCCAGACCCTGAACATGCTCCATGCAGAATTTTGCGGCATTGCTAAAGACATACGGTAGTCTAGCCGGCCTCGATCGGTCGCAGTCCTTCCGGCAGTCGATCCCACAGGCGGACGAGTTCCGCGACCGATCGTGCTCCGGTCTTCCTCATCACATTGCCGCGATGCAGTTTCACGGTGACTTCCGTCACGCCAAGCTCATAAGCGATCTGCTTGTTGAGAAGCCCGTTCACGATCAGCCGCAGAACCTGGCGCTCACGCGCCGAAAGGGCCTCCAACTTCGCAGCACATTCGCGAGTGACAAGGTCTTCGGCACGGCTGGCACGATCGGCGTCCACCGCAGCACTTACCGCGTCGAGCAGATCCTGCTCGGAAACGGGCTTCGTCTTGAACTCGAACGCGCCGGCCTTCATCGCCCTGATGCTCATGGGCACGTCGCCATGCCCGGTCAGGAAGATGATCGGCATGGCACGAGCCGTCCGCGACAGTTCCACCTGCAGGTCGAGCCCGCTGAGACCCGGCATCCTCACATCGAGAATGAAACAGCCAGGACGATCGGGAAGCGCCGCCGACAGCAGGCCGTCAGCATTCTCGAAGCACAAGGTATCCATTCCGACCGATGCGAAGAGTTCTTCCAGCGCCTCCCGGAAAAGTGCCTGATCGTCGGCGATGACGATCAGCGGGCGCTCGCGCTCCGAAAGGGGCTCGACAACCCGACCGCCGTCATCGGCTGGAACTCGATCATGCACGGCGTCTGACTCCTCGCAGCGGTTTACCAGAGCGCTGCAGAGGCACCAAGGCGGCCTATGCCTTCGTATGATCGAAGTGCCCCGGTGTGAGAGGGCGCCCGCCCGTCAGGTTCCCTCTCGTACCGGGCGATCAAGCCGCCATGAGTTCGTCGGCCGGGCCGAAGAACTCGTAATGGATCCGATCCGCCGCGACACCTGCAAGCGAAAGCCCTGCCACGAAGGCGCGCAGGAACGGCTTGGGACCGCACAGGAAGATGTCCGCATCGGTCAGCGGGGTGTTGGCCGCGAGCCAGTCGAGCGAGACGAAGCCCTCGCCATGGTGCGTACGGCCCAGTTCGTCTCCCGGCAGCGGGTCGCTGTAGAACGTGAACACTTTCAGAGCCGGGCAGGCGGCCGCCAGAGCCTTGACCTGCGCATCCATGGCGTGCGTCTCGCTGTTGATCGCGCCATGCACGTAATGCGCCTCCAGTTGCGGATGCTCACGTACGATCGCTTCGGCCATGCTGACCATCGGGGTAAGGCCCACTCCGCCCGACAGCAGGATGACCGGGCGCTGCGGCGCCTCAGCCAAGAAGAAATCCCCGGCGGGCGGTGTCGTCTCCAGCACGTCGCCGACTTCGACATCATCGTGGAGGAAGCGTGAACCGCCCTGCCCGTTCGCCTCGCGCTTCACGGAAATGCGATAGTATTCGCCGTTCGGGCCGCAGGAGATCGAATAGTTCCGCTTGAGTTCCGGCGAGCCGGGCGGCTTCAGCCGAAACGTCAGGTACTGGCCCGGCTTGTGGCGAAGCACTGGCCCGCCGTCTTCCGGGCACAGGACGAAGGACGTGATGACGCTGCTCTCGCGGATCTTCTCCGCGACCACGAACCGGCGCCAGCCGTTCCAGCCGCCTTCCGAGCGCATGATCTCATCGCGCAGGACGACTTCGCGCGCCTTGAGGATATTGGCGAGGAACCAGTATGCCTCACCCCAGGCCGCAAGGATCTCATCCGTCGCCGCATCGCCCAGCACTTCCTTGATCGCGGCGAGCAGGGCGTTCGCCACGAACGGATAGTGCTCGGGCAGGATGTGGTAGCCGACGTGCTTGTAGGCAATCCGCTCGACCACCGGCACCAGCGCACCGAGGTTCTCGATATTCTGCGCGTAGGCCAGGATAGCGCCGGCAAGCGCGTGGACCTGCGCCCCGCTCTCTCCCTGATTGGCGTGATTGAACAGCGCCTTGATGTGCTCGTCCTGGAAGAGACGCGCGTACATCGCCTTGGTGATCGCCGTGCCGTGCTCGGCCAGTGCGGGGACGGTCGCCTTGACGATGGCTATCGTGGCGGACGTGAGTGCTTCGGGCATCGTGGTACTCCTTGGGGGCTTTTTGGGGGGATCGGCTCAGGCCGTCTCGACGGGCGGGCGGCGGTACTGGATGGCAAGCTGGAAGCTCTCGGCGATGCGGGCCGCCTTGGCCTGCACGACGGCGGCGACCGGCGGCGGCAGCAGTTCGTCGGAACTCGCGCGCCACAGGGCGAGCCAGCGCTCGAAGCGCTCAGGCGTCATCGCATCGGCGTGAAGCAGGTGAAGGGCGAGCGGACTGCCCTTGTAACGGCCACTGGTGCGCAGGATCGAGGACCAGAAATCCGCCAGCCGTGCATGATGGTCCTCCCAGTCATGAACGTGCGCGCCGAACACCGGGGCGAGCAGAGGGTCCGCCCGCACCCGTTCATAGAAGGCTTCGACCAGCGGGCGGATGGCGGCTTCCGCGATCGTCGAGGGATGATCCATCATGCGACTCCAAAGCTGCATTAAAGCCGCATCTATTTCCTTATAAAGGTGCATGTCAATAGCATCTTTAATGCTTGCACCTTCGGCGACAAAGGAGCACTAAAAATACACCTTTCGCGACTCGCCCTCCCGACGGGCCGCTCTGCAAGGGGAAGGAATTCGCAATGTACGAGAGCATCGCAGTGAGCATCGAACACCGCCGGCCGGAAAATTTCGGCGACCGCGTGGCATACGGCTTCACCAAGACCCTGCGCTTCTTCGCGGACCTTATCTTCCAGGAGCGCCATACCCATCGCGCTATCGTGATCGAGACGGTCGCCGCCGTTCCAGGCATGGTCGGCGCCACGCTGACGCACCTGAAGTGCCTGCGCCGCATGGTCGACGACAACGGCTGGATCCGCACACTGATGGAGGAAGCCGAGAACGAGCGGATGCACCTGATGACCTTCGTGAAGGTCGCGCAGCCGAACATGTTAGAGCGGCTGCTAATCCTGCTCGTTCAGTGGGGCTTCTACTGTGCGTTCTTCGGCATCTATCTTGTCGCGCCGCGGATCGCTCACCGGGTCGTCGGCTACTTCGAGGAGGAAGCCGTGATCAGCTACACGCACTTCCTGCAGGCCATCGACGCCGGAACGATCGCCGACCGGCCCGCGCCCGCTCTTGCCATCCACTATTGGAAGCTGCCGCAGGACGCGACGCTGCGCGATGTGGTGCTGGTCGTCCGCGCGGACGAGGCGCATCATCGCGACGTCAACCACGGCTTCGCTGACGAACTGGCGGGACAGGCTCCGCAAGCAGCGGCGCCCTATCCAGAGCATGCGGCGGAGCTGGATATTGCCGCCTGAACCGCCCCGGCAGTCCCGCGCCTGCAAAACGGTCCGGCTTGAGCCGGGCCGTTTCGCGCGTCATGACGACGTGATGCCCCTTCTTGCCGGATCTGCCCCATGCAGCTGACCCGATATACCGATTATGCGATGCGCATGCTGCTTCACGTCGCCACGCGCGACGAGGGCGACCTTTCGTCGATCCAGGAGATCGCGGAGGTCTACGACATCTCGAAGGACCACCTGAAGAAGGTGGCCCATGATCTCGGACAGGCCGGGTTCCTCGAGACCGTGCGCGGCCGCTACGGCGGGCTCAGGCTCGGCCGACCGGCGGAGCATATCACCATCGGCCAGATCGTGCGCCATACCGAGACCGGCTTCGACCTCGTCGACTGCAGCACCTGCCTGATCGCCCCGGCCTGCACGCTGCCGCGCATCCTGAACGAAGCGACCCGCGCCTTCCTGGCCGTGCTGGACCGCTACACCCTGGCCGACCTCCTCGCGAAGCGAACGAACCTGCGCAAGCTTTTCGCGCATACCGAAGCGATCCGACAAGTAACCGTCGATCCTGAAGACGAAGAGACTTGCATCAAACGCCGCTAAAGTTCGTCGCCATATTCATTACGCCGTCTCCGGCACCAATTATGTGGCGACTACCTACCTAATCGTATGAATCACGAAGTCGTATCTCCGCGCTACCAAAGCGAAGCAAAGGAGTACGAAGACATGACCCAGCGTCTCGATCATATGAAGCAGGTTCCCGCACTGACGCAGAAGCTCGTGGAGCTGACATTCGCCGTCAAGAAAGGCACCGTCGAGGAAGCCATCCTCGGCCTCATCGAAATCCGCGCCTCGCAGCTCAACGGCTGCGCCTTCTGCCTCGATATGCACACCAAACAGGCCCGCATTCACGGCGAACGCGAACTGCGCCTGCATCATCTCGCAATCTGGCGTGAATCCCCGCTGTTCAACGACCGTGAACGCGCCGCCCTTGCATTGACCGATGCGCTGACCAAGCTGTCGCCCGAAGGCGTGTCGGATGCGGTCTACGCCGAAGTGCGCAGCCAGTATACCGAAGACGAAATCGTCCAGCTGACCTACATGGTCATGATCATCAACGCCTGGAACCGCGCCGGCATCGCATTCCAGCCGGTCCCCGGATCGCAGGACAAGGCCTTCGGCCTCGACAAGGCGAACCTTTCCTGACCCTGCCCGCACCGACCGCGGGCCGCGGCCTGCGGTCGGTCCGAAGTGGCGAAACCGACAGGACCGATCCGATGGCTTCCATACTTCTCATCACCGCAAGCCCCTACGGCAGTTCCTCGCGCGGGGCGCAACTCGCGATGCAGGCCGTTACCAACCTGCAGGCCCAAAACCCCAGGCTCACGCTGATCGAGCGCGACTTGTCCGCGCTGGCCGATGCGACCATCCATTCGGGCTATTCCGATGCGCTGATCGGCGGCCATTCGCATGACGCGGAGGTCTTCGCATTGTCGGAGCATCTGATCCGCGAGCTTGAGGACGCTGCCTACCTGATCGTCGCAACGCCGATGCACAATTATACCGTGCCCGCAACGCTCAAGATGTGGATCGACTTCGTGCTGCGATACGGTCGCAGCTTCGCGCCTGTCGATGGCATCAAAACGGGGCTGCTCAAGGACCGGCCTACACTCGTCGTCGTGACTGCGGGCGGGATCGTGTCCGGTGCCGGTCGGCTCCAGCCCGATCACCTTACCGGATACCTTGCCGACGTGCTTGCCACCGTGGGCGTGCGCGATCTGAAGTTCGTCTATCTCGACGGCCTCGTGAACCCGGCACGCGCCGAACAGGTCGCAGCCGACGGCGCCCAGTCCATTGCCATGGACCCGGTGTTCGGCGCGAAAGTGATGGCCTGAACTATACCCCCGGATGGTCGATGCTGCCATCCGGAGTGATGGCCGCAAAAGCCTGAACGGTCCAACATCGCCTTGCTCGGGCTATCCCTCCGCACCCGCAACGCCCGGGCATTCTGCGCTGCCTTTCCGCCCCCCGCAGGCATGCGCAGACATCCGGGCGGACCGGCCCTTCCCAGCCGGTCCGCCCATCGGCGGCTCGTTCGACATCCTTCCGCGACCGGGAGCGCGGCAGGTCGGCCCTCACCCTCCCGGCAATGGAACCTTCGACAATGATACCAGGCCAAAAGTCCGATCATCCGGGCGGGCCGATGACGAGCCGCCGCGATATTCTGGGCGGCATGGTCGTCACCGGACTGATGCTCTCTGCCCCACCTCTCAACGCGGCCACACTGCGTCGCTCACTCTCAAAGGAAGACATGACAATGGACAATTTCACGACCAAGGACGGCACCCGCATCTTCTACAAGGACTGGGGCCCGAAAGAGCTTCAGCCGATCGTGTTCCATCACGGCTGGCCGCTGAGCGCGGACGACTGGGACGCGCAGATGCTCTACTTCCGCGAGCAGGGATTTCGCGTGATCGCTCATGACCGGCGCGGCCACGGCCGTTCGGAGCAGACCGATGCAGGCAACGACATGGACACTTATGCGCAGGACGTCGTCGAACTCGCCGCGCATCTGGACTTGCGCAATGCCGTGCATATCGGCCATTCGACCGGTGGCGGCGAGGTCGCCCGCTATGTCGCCAGATCGCAGCCCGGCCGCGTCGCCAAGGCAGTGCTAGTCGGCGCGGTCCCGCCGATCATGCTCAAGACCGAACGCAACCCCGGTGGGCTGCCGATGGCGGTCTTCGACGGGTTCCGCGCAGCGCTCGCCGCCAACCGCGCCCAGTTCTACATCGACGTGCCGACCGGCCCCTTCTACGGCTTCAACCGGCCGGGCGCCAAGGTCATCCAGGGAACCATCGACAACTGGTGGCGCCAAGGCATGATGGGCGGTGCGAAGGCGCATTACGATTGCATCAAGGCCTTCTCGGAAACGGACTTCACCGAAGACCTCAAGGCCATCGGCGTGCCGGTACTCGTCATGCATGGCGACGACGATCAGATCGTACCTATCGCGGATTCGGCCCAACTGGCGATCAAGCTGCTCAGGAACGGCGAACTCAAGGTCTACAAGGGCTATCCGCACGGCATGCTGACCACGCACGCCGATGTCCTCAACCCGGACATCCTCGCCTTCATCCGCAAATGACGGTGCCGGGAGCTGCAGCGTTGCCGTCGCTCCCGGCCTATCGCTCAATCCGGCAAACGCTGGATCAGGTGGTAGGCTACCGTCTCATAGCCGCAGCGCTCGTACACCTTCTGCGCACCGACATTCGCCAGTGCGGTATCGAGCGCGACGACCTGAAGACCGGCCCGGAGCGCGATCTCGCGAACCTTGGCGAGCATGGTCTCCGCATGGCCCTGCCGACGCGCTTCGGGCGCGACGACGAGATCGTCGATGTAGATCGAACGGCCGAAGACAAGGTTCTCCTGAAACCGAAATCCGGCGAGGGCGCGTACCTCGGCGCCGTCGAGCAGGGCCAGGAGCCGATAGCCGTCCGCCATCTGTCTCACGATACGCCCGACCACCACATCGTCGTCCGGTTTGAGGTGCGGCCTCAGTAGCCGCATGACCGGCAAGCAGCGACGTATCTCCGCCTCTGCAGCGATTTCGCTGATCGTAATCATCGCCAATGTCATCCTCATCCCGGTGCGCCGCAGTCCGTGGCAGGCTCGACTAAACTCCATGATATCCTGATCCTATCGCCCTCGGTTGGCGGCAACGAGTGGGCAGTGGTCAAATCCCCTCATACGTAGGCATAGGTCCGACCGCATGATCCGCTCCAGGCACGTGTTACGCGGCATTGAGCCACCGATACCAGAAGTCGAGGGTACGGGGCGGGCATGATACTCGGCGTATCGGCTATGCCCACGCCCACGTGAAACTGATTGCCCGGATCGCACGTCAGGACCATCGCCCGCGCAAGGAAGGGCAGCCCAGCCGCGCCCAGTGGGCCATACTGCTTCCCTTCGCGTTCGGGGCATCTACCGTCGTCCAAAGCATCGCGGACCAGATTCCGGTGAGCATGATCGCCGGCGCCCTGACTTTCGTGACGCTCGCCTCGCTCACCACGCCGCGCTCCGGGCGCCGCTCGTGAGCGCCCACCGGCTCTGATCATCAGCTGCCATCTCCCGGCAGACTGCAACGGAAAGCAGATCCACCCTCGGGACGATTTGTCGCCGCGATCTCCCCATCATGATCGTGCATGATCGTCCGGCAGATCGCCAGACCGATGCCCATCCCACCGGGCTTCGTGGTGAAGAAGCTGTCGAACAGTCGCCCGATGTTTTCCGGCGCGACGCCGGGACCACTGTCGGCGACGACGAATTCGACCCGCCCGGTGCCCGTCAGATGCGTAAGCACGCAAATCTCCCGGATCGCACCGCCCGATTGTTGTTCTATCGCATGGATCGCGTTCACCAGCAGATTGACGGCCACTTGCTGCAACTGGATTCTGTCGCCACAAATCAGAGGCACGTCAGGCGAGAGTAGTTCGCGGACTGTAATGCCCTTCTCAACACATTCCTGGTTCACGAACCGAACCGCGTCGCGCATGATCGAATTCAGCGATACCTGCGCTCTTTTCGGCACCTGCTTGGACGCCATCGCCTGAATGCGACCGATGATATCGGTTGCCTGGCCAGCGCTCTCGATAATTTTTTCCAGCAGATGTCGTACTTTGGCGAGATCAGGATTAACTTGCGCCAGTCTCCTCAGACTAGTCCCGCCATTCAGCATTATGGCGCCCAGAGGCTGCTTGACCTCATGCGCGATGGAAGTGGACAGTTCGCCCAATGTCGATATCCGCGATGCGTGCGCGAAGTCCGTCTGCAGCTGCCGCAGTTGCCGCTCCGCAGCGACACGGTCACCGATCTCCTGCATGGTGATGAAAGTGGTATCGAGATTTTCCGGCGGCTGTGGGTAGGTGACCAGAAGCAGAACCTCGACAATACGCCCATCGAACGTCTTGACCTGCATCTCTTCGACGTAATTGCGTCGACCGTCGAAATGCGCAGCCATCACTCGTTCAGCCGCTTGCGGCGTCGCTTCAAACATATACCGAACCGGCTGTACCAGCTCGGCATCATTCGCCGCTCCAAACATCCTCGCGGCTGCTCTGTTTACACGGGTAACGACAACGGAATCGCAAGCCTGTTCAACAATGCCAGGGTGGTCGTGAAGATATGAAACTATGTCTGTGATACCTTGCGCCTTCAGATTTTCGAAGACGACTCCCGGCGCGCGGGCGTCTACCTCCCACAATGCGATCGGCATGTACTCGAGAAGGCGATCAAAGCGGTGCTCGGTAGAACTCGCGGCGATCATTGGCTCGCAATCGGTTGTTATAGCTTCAACGTCCACGCTATTTCGTGGATACGGTGCCATCTGCTCCATGATGCAAGCTATGCCCCCAGGTATTGAGCCGCCGCGTAATACACGCCTACTCAACAACGGGATTTTGACACATCCCCATTTGGGTAGAAAGCGCAACTCGCTAATGAGTTGTCGCTGCCTGCGCCTCCTGCCCAACCTCGGACGATCTTGAACTCGCTTCAATTACAATGAATGAAGCCCCGCCAGAGAGGGCGGGTACCTGAGAAATGTTGTTCCGGATTGTCCCTGATGTGCTCCCGAAAGCTGCCTTTCGAGGTTGGGGAACGTCCGCTATTTCCATCCGATGCTCAAAAGCGGACCGAACAGAATGTCCCAATGCCCGCCATTCAACTCCACGCCTTACGCGACTGCCCTGCCCCTGCTGGAAGGCGCTGGATCCTCACAGAAATGAACCTGCGCTTTGCCCTTCCTCTTGGACCGATACAGCGCTGCATCGGCACATTGCAGAAGCCTGTCGAGGTCGAGACCATGAACCGGCGCAAGTGAAATCCCGACGCTGGCGGAAATCTGCATCTCCGTATCGTCGATACGGTAGCTCTCGGAAAGTTGGCGGATAATGCGGCGCGCGAGAAGCTCCGCCTGATCCGCATGCAGGACGCCGGGCTGAAGGACCACGAATTCGTCGCCCCCCAGCCGGCCGATGACGTCATCGCCTCTCACTGCAGCGCCCAATCGCGCGGCGACCTGGATCAGCAGCCTGTCTCCGACGGGATGCCCGAACTGGTCGTTGATCGCCTTGAAGCCGTCCAGATCGAGATAGTGAATGGCGATCTGCTGATCGATCCGGCACGATAGCGCCTGTTTGAAAAACGATTCACGCACGAGCAACCGGTTGGCAAGGCCGGTGAGTGGATCGTATCGTGCCAGGTTTCCCAAGTCATGCTTGGTCGTCAGATGCTCGAGCGCAGAGTGATAGAGATGTCGGACGGATTCGATGCTCATCGCGGCCACGACGAGAAGCAGAATAGCCTCAAGTATGAAGAACTGTCCGGTGACGGTCAGAGCACCGATCCGTGTCGCGTGCACGAGCATTCCCAACGACACCGGGACAACCGTGATCGTCTGGCCAAGCAAGCAGAGCTTGGGCCGGCCCGCATTGCGCGATACGATCCCGGCGCCAAAGGTGAAGATCAGGCTGACCGTGGCCAGATGGACGAGGGGATCGGGCGCTGCGAGCGCCACCAGATTGAGGCTCGCTATCAGGCCGGCACAGGCACATGTTGCCCATGTGTAGCGATTCTCCCACCGCCGCAGCGCAGGAATGTCCTGAGCCAGGCCCCCTGCTCGGTGATACGCGCGAATGATCGCAAGGCGAACGGCGGTCACCATGCTGGAGCACAGGACCAGCGCAAGAACCGGCCCGCTGTGCCAGCTTACCAGGACCAGTGTTCCTACGACGGCGTAGAGAATGCCAAACCCCAGGATTGGGATGGCCATCGCGAAGAGCGGTGCAAGAAGGTCGCGATAGACGGCCTCCGGCAGCAGTTCATCTGCCGCCTGTCCAAAAACCGTCGCCTGCGGACGGGCGCGAGGGGATGGGGATCGTCTCTTCATCAACCGATCATACAGGACCAGGCTTAACGATTTGACCAGAATGAGGCGTGCTGTGCATGGTTGCGATTTGGCCGCTCACGCGCGAAGTCTTATCATGGCCTGCAGCGGGCAGCTCGCGCCTACTCGTCGTTTCCGTTCGGGTGATCACTCGCGGGAGGCGGAACGGCAGCGCCGCGGCGGTTCGGCATTTGCGTCGTCTGCTGACTCTCGGGGGCATCTTCCTTTGCTGGAAACCAGCGTTCGACAAGGGAAGCAGCGACAAGCAGCAGGAGAGCAAGCGCTGTGCCGGCGAGGACGAGGATGTACTGACCGGCCCCGGCGGTGATTCCCACGGCCGCAGCCATCCACAGGCTTGCCGCAGTCGTCATATTGCGCACATCTCCGCCGCGCACGAAAATGAGGCCTCCGGCGATAAAGCCAATCGCCTGCGCGAGCCCCTGTATGACGCGAACGGGATCGCCCTCGGCGTGGTGCTCGACGAGTTCCAGCGCCGACAAGGTCAGCATCCCCGAACTCAGCGCGACAAGTCCATGCGTGCGTAAGCCCGCATCGTGGCCACGGCGCTCGCGTTCGAAGCCCAGGGCAAGACCCAGAACCGTCGCAAGACCGAGCCTCATCAGGGTCGTGGGCAGGTCGTCTTCAAGCATCTTTCGTACCCGGGCGGAACGTGATGACGCGATAGAGATAGTACACCAGGACTGCGGCCATGATCCCCAGGCCAGCAGGCCCCAGGTAGCGATCGACGGCTGAGAACTGCTTGCCCAGAACGTATCCGGCTCCCGCCAGAAGACTGTTCCACACAGCAGATCCCAGTGTCGTCAGGACGATGAAGCGGGTGAAGCGGGTTCCGAACATGCCTGCCGGAATCGAGATCAGCGTGCGCAATCCGGGAACCACATGAGCAAAAGGAATTGCCCAGGATCCATGGCGGTCAAACCAGTCGTCGATGCGGTCTATGTCGCCCGCTGACAACGTGAGCCAGCGGCCATGGCGGTCCGCCAAGGCCTTCAGTCTCCGCTCGCCGTACCGGCTTGCCAACCACCACCAGAAAGCGGCTCCGCCGACCGTGCCGAGAGTGCCGGCGAGGATGACAAGCGCGAGATTTAGACCGCCCTCGGCCGCCGTGTAGCCAGCCAGCGGCATGATGACCTCGGAGGGTATGGGGGGAAAGACATTCTCGAGCAGCATGAGCAGCGCGATGGCCCAGTATCCCAGTTCTTCGACAATGCCGGTGAGCCATTCGGTCATAAGCGCTGCTCTCCCCGTCCAGGACGATTACACGCGGATCGCCGCCTGACCGTCAGAGCCGCGTGCGTTTCACCTCTAACAGGCTTTGCGCCACACCGTTCCCATCCCCGCCCCGCACTCTTCTCGTCCCCGCCGCTGCAGGTTGCCGTCGGAGCAGACCGTTTTTTCGAGCGCGCGACATTGGCCACGCGCTCAATCCCTGGCCATTGCAGCGACAGCCGGCACCAATGACGATCGAGCAATCCCCCGAGTATCGGCCCAGTCTGCACGCATTGTGCACTGCTTATATTCCGACTTATCCACACCCGTCGGATCGATGTGGCCTGGCGCTCGCGGGATCCGATTGGTGGTAGCGGGCAACGGCGTTGTCGAGCGTCGACCGTCGCTGTGGCATTATCAGGATCCTATGGGCGGCAATCGTCGGGCCATCCATCCGGCTGGACACATGTCGGATCAATCGTTCATAGGCAGGGAATGGCGACCGTGACCACTTCCACCATTCTCGCTGTGATCGAGCGTGCCCCGCAGTGGGTTCGCCGCGATCTGGAGGCCAGGGATGACGCCATTCGTGCGCGCGCCGAGGAAACTCTCGCGGCGATGATCGCCGCAGCCCTCCAGCATGCGGACAAGGATCCTTCGGGCGACGCGGCAGGCTGATACGGCAGTCGGCCGGAACGCTTGTCGCCCGAGATTGCCGGAACAATTCCCGGGGGTCTGCCTTTGATAGAGCTGAAGGAGAGACCCCAATGCTTGGCAGAGTATTCAGCGCGATCGCGGGTAACAAGGCGGCCGAACACGTCCGCGGCGTCAACGGAACCACCGGCGCCCTGCTCGGGTTGGCCGCCCCGACCTTGCTGCGGAGAATGGGACCGCTCGGCCTGATCGCCGCGGTTGCCGGAGGCTATGCCTACAAGAGGTACACGGAAGGCCGTGATGCATCGAAGGCACCCGCCGCGCAGCCGGCCGGCTTCGCAGAGCCGACGCGCACTCAGGCCTGATCGAGTTGGGCGGTATTTTCAAGGCCTTGCCCGTCGACGCCGACAGTGCAGCGGAGCCCATCCCATGCGTTCATGGCTGAGACAGGCCGGAACACGTTTCGATCGTTTTTCTGGCCGGTTTGTCGCGTTGGATCGGGATGCACACCGAGCCCGTGTCGTAAACCAGCCTCCCACGCTGGCCGATCTTGAGTAATGCAGCGGGAACGGGAACCGGCCGGACCAGTCACCGCCTCAGCGCTACGCCGAGCGCGGGCTGCTAATGCGAAAGTTATAGTCGAGCAGTTTCTCGCCGCAGCTGATGACGCTCTGCGCGACGGGGTGTAAGTCCGCGTCTCCGCCGAGCAGGCGCGGCGCGTCGATGAGACTGCAAGGATAGGTCCAGTTCGACCTGACGATGCGGCCCGGGCGTCGCGGCGCCACTGTCAATCCATACAATATTGCGCGCCGGGCCGAAGCACACACCGGTGACGATGCCGGCGCTTCTGCGCATGTCGTGACCGGACCGTCGCGGCCAAACCTCCTGTGGTCAGCGGCCGGATAGCCTTTGGCGAAGCCCGGCTCGAATTCGCACTGCCTGCGCTGATCGCCAAGATCGGCCACGCCACTGGCCTGTTTGCGTTACTGGGAAAGGGATGCGCAGCGATCCTGGCACAGCCGATTATTACCTGAACCGAACTTCCCACGCTGCCCACACCGATCAACAGAAGAGAGGACCTGTCCCATGAAGCTCTACTATGCCCCGGGCGCCTGCAGCCTGGCCGACCATATCGCTATCGTCGAAGCCGGCTTGCCGTTCACTCCGGAAAAGGTCGACCTGAAGGAAAAGCGGACCGAGACCGACAGCGACTACACAACGATAAATCCCAAGGGCTACGTTCCCGCCCTTGCCCTCGACGACGGCAGCATCCTCACCGAAAACATTGCCATTCTCAGCTATCTTGCGGATCGATCCGAGAAGATCGCAGCATCGCCGGGAGACCGCTGGAAAATGCTGGAGACGATCGCCTTCATCTCGACCGAAGTGCACAAGGGCTTCAAGCCGTTCTTCATGCCGGACAGCAGCGATGAAGCGAAGAAGGCAGCAGGAGACAATCTGGCCAGGCGCTTCGCCTACCTCGAGGCACAGCTGGCTGAACGCGACTACATCGTCGGCGACACCTTCACTACGGCAGACTGCTACCTCTTCGTGATGCTGATGTGGGCGCAGAAGAAGGCCAGGCTGCCTCTGCCGAATGCCCTCACCCGCTATTTCGACCAGCTGACCCAGCGGCCGTCGATACGGCAGGCTCTGTCAGAGGAAGGCCTGGACTAGCTCGTCCTCAGGCCCCTGCGAGAAACCCGTCGTCGCGCTCCATGGCGACGGGACCGCCGGTCCGCGAACAAATCTCGCGCAGCGCGGGCTTGAGGCCTTCCTCGAAGGTGGGATGATAGAACGGAAGGGCCAGTATCTCGCTCGCCGTCAGCCCCCGGTCGATAGCCATGACGAGGAAATGGGCGATGTGCTCGGCCGCCGGCGTCGCAAGGATCGCACCGATCAGTTTCCCGCTCACCGGGTCGGCGTGGAGACGTGCCAGTCCCCGGTTCACGCCTTCGACCTTTGCGCGCCCCTGGTCCGCGTAGGACGCACTTGCGATCACGCTATCCTTGCCATCAAGATCGCCGATGCTTGCCAGGGGCGGATCGGTGAACATGATCGAAAAAGGCACCATGCGCCGGCCGGGCACGCTATCGGGAAAGCAGGCGGCATTGCGACCCGCTATCGTCCCGTCCGCCTGCGCCTCGTGCAATACCGGGCGCGCGTGGTTGACATCACCAGCCATGAAGATCGGCGCATCGCCGCATCGCATAGTGGCCGGATCGAAGTTGGGCGCACCATGCTCATCAAGGGCAAGCCCCGAGGCTTCAAGATGAAGACCGTTCAGCACCGGAGGTCGTCCTGTAGCGGCGAGGACATGACTGAACACGCCCTCCCCACGGCTTTGCCCCGTCCATGAAAGCGACACACCCGACGGATCGGGCTTGGCTGTCAACTGCACACCGAGATGAATCGGGAATTCATCATCGAGAATGTCGAGAAGGACTTGCGCGATTGCCGGATCCGTCACTCCGGCGGGTCGGTCGCCCTCGTCGAACACCGCGATGTCCACGCCAAGCCGGGCCAGCGCCTGGGCCAATTCCAGACCCAGCGGCCCGGCACCGATAACAGCCAAGGAGGGCGGCAGTGCTTTCAGGTCGAACAGTGTCTCATTCGTCAGAACCCGCCGTTCCAGCCCGTGCAGGAAATCGGCAACACTTGGCATGGCGCCAGAGGCGATTACCACCGCCCCGGCATCGACGATCGTCCCGTCATCGACCCCGATCGTTGTCGGGCCAAGGAAGCGGGCACGCCCTTTGTGCATGACGTCCGCGGGCAAGCTCTCCAAGGACCTGCGCACGCCGGCGATGAAGCCTTCGCGTTCATGCTGCAGCCGCGCGAAGACCTCTGCCCCGTCGACCCTCACGACGCAGTCGATGCCGAAGAGCGCAGCATGCGTAGCAGCATGGGCGGCATTGCCGGCGGCGATGAGCAGCTTGGAAGGCATGCATCCGTCATTGGTGCACGTTGTCCCGTCGAACGCCGGATCAATCAGCAGCGTCCTTGCGCCTTGCCTGCGCGCGGCGCGTTCCGCCGCGAGACCGGCGGTCCCTGCACCGATGATTGCAACGTCGCAGGAGATATTTGCCATGTGGGGGATGCATCCTTCATTGCCGGTCTCCTGTCCAACCGGCATTACGAGAGCCTGTTCCCTCTCCCGCCCGTATTCACCGGCGAGGCCTCGCAAATGGCCAGTCGATGACATCTCCCGCCCACAGGAGAGCCCATATCAGCACGGGCTGGAAGGCCAGCCTGGGTCCATGGTACCACCAGGAAAGGTGAACGCCCGCGATCGGAATGTCATGGAGCGCGTGGTTGAAATTTGCCGGCCATACGCACAGGGCATAGACTGCCAAAGCGATGGAGGCGGTCCGATACGCCGCCGTTGACCAGCGCAGGGGAACAACCAGACCTGCGGCGCCGGCAATTTCGCACCATCCCGTTGCCCATACTGCGAACGCCGGACGAGGCACCCAGCCCGGTGTGATCGCCACGAAACCGTCAGGGGCCGCAACGTGTTTGTATCCCGCGAAGGCAAAGGCGAGCGCGAACAGCAATCGCAACACGCCACGGACGGTCGGAAACGGTCCGGGCGATGCTGCTTCGGAAGTACGGGCGTCCATGGCTCATCTCCCCTTGACGGAGCAGTGGCAAAGCTCTTCCCCGCCTTCCATGAAATCTGTGCAAAAATGACCACATCTCTATGATTTAATTAAGAAAACACCTCTTAAATCTGACCGATATCGTCCTTATATATTGGCTATGGCCCAGCATGATATCATAATGAATCGCAGGGCGATGATGCTTGCCGGTGCCGCAGTAGCGGTCGCTTCATGCTCGCGCTCCTCTTCGCCTTTGCGTTCGACTTCGCCGCTTGCCGCTCTGGTTATCCCGCAGCATGCAGGTTCTGCCAGCGTTCCGGCGATGGTGCGCGAAGATGGAGCGCGCGCAGCATTTTCGACCGTCAATCCTGCGCTGCTGCGCAAGGCCCTCGCTTCGCTTGACCGGTATGGCGACCGGATCAGGCAGCGCGACCGTATCGCGATCGTGGACTTTTCCGCGCCGTCGTCTGATGCACGGATGCATTTTCTCGACGTGGAAGATGGCCGGGCCATGCGCCTCCTCGTCGCGCATGGGTCGGGTTCCGATCCGCATCACACCGGATACCTCGAACGCTTCTCCAACGCGTTCGGATCGAACGCATCAAGCGAAGGGGCCTATCTGACCGATGACTACTACGTCGGCAAGCATGGCCGTTCGCAAAGGCTTATCGGGCTCGACGCCACCAACAGCAATGCCCTTGATCGTGCGGTCGTCGTGCATAGCGCGTGGTACGCGAACGACGAGATGATCAAGGCGCATGGCAAGCTCGGTCGCAGCCAGGGGTGTTTTGCGGTGGGAGAGAACAAGCTCGACGAGGTCTTCTCGTTCCTGGGCAAAGGCCGGATGATCTTCGCGGCAAGAAGCTGAACTTCGATCTAAAAATCAGGCGGGCGAGCAACGTCCGACATGTCTGGCGGTTGTCCCTGGCGTCATCCAAGGAGATCCATGTGCGCAATCGGTTGATCGTTTCCTCGCTGCTTGCCGTGACTGTCGCGCTGACCGCATGCGGGTCCGGCTCCGAGAAGCCCGACGCCCCGGCACCGGCCGTGAGCATCGAAGACGTTCATTGGAACGATGCGGCCTTGGGCGATCTGCGCGCCGCGATCGACAGACGGGCCGCGCATGGCCTCGACAATTTGAATTTCGCGATCGATGGCCGACCCGGCAATGCGGACGGTGATCGCGCGCTGACCGAAAGTGCCTTGCGCTACGCATCGGCGCTGGCGCGCGGCGCCAGCGATCCGAAGAAGCTCTACGACGTCTATTCTGTTCCGAGGCCTGACCCGAACCTCCTCCCCGGCCTTGCCAGGGCTTTGAAGGATGGCGACCTCAAGAGTTGGCTGGACGGTCTCGCACCGCGGGCTGAGGGCTACCAGCGCCTTTCGAAAACCTACATGTCGCTTCGCGGCAAAAGGGACGCGGCCACCCCCGCCATTGCGCAGAACAGCGAACCGCTGAAACCCGGCGAAACCGATAAGCGGGTGGCACAGATCGCCCGCCAGCTTGTCGCGTCGGACTACCTCGACGCCGGTCAAGCGCAAGGCAAGCGCTATTCTCCTGCGATGGTCAAGGCCGTGCAGCGCATGCAGGCCGACTACGGCATCAAGCCTGACGGCGTCATCGGCAAGGATGCGCTGGAAATCCTCAACCTCTCCGATGCCGACAAGGCCCGCGAGATCGCGGTCGCCATGGAACGGATGCGCTGGCTGGAGCGCGATCCGCCCGAGACGCGCATCGACGTCAATGTCGCTGCGGGCCGCCTGACCTACTGGCGCGATGGCAAAATGGTCGATACCCGCAAGGTCGTCGTCGGCGAACCGGAGAACCAGACGCCGCAACTCGGTTCGCCGATCTATCGCCTGGTCGCCAACCCGACATGGACAGTCCCTCGCTCGATCCAGAGCAAGGAGATCGCCGGCAAGGGCAGCGCCTACCTGCGCCGCAACAACATGGCGTGGAAGGACGGCTGGATCGTGCAGCAGCCGGGTCCGAAGAACTCGCTGGGCCTCGTCAAGTTCGACATGAAGAATGAGCACCAGATCTACCTGCACGACACCCCGGCCAAGCAGCTCTTCCAGGAAGTGCAGCGGCAGCGGAGCCATGGCTGCGTGCGCGTGGAGGATGCCCTTGGCTTTGCCGAGATGCTGGCGAAGGACCAAGGCGTCCTTGACGAATGGCATCGCGCCCGCGCCACCGGCAAGGAAACCTTTGTACCGCTGCCGCGCGAAATTCCAGTCCGTCTCCTTTATGATACCGTCCTGTTCGGCGATGATGGTGAGCCGGTCATCCGCTCCGATCCCTATGGCCGGAACGAGAGCGTCGCGACTGCGCTGGGCTTCGACGCCGGGACCAGCCACCCGTTGCGCGCCAGCGGCGGCGACGTCGGGCCGTAAGGCAGTGATGGAGCCGACAGGCAACTCTTCGCCGATCGGCGCATTTTCTGCTCGTAGCTTCCCAATGAAGCGTTGAAGGAATTCAACCTGCCCTCAGCCCATTCCAGCGCAGTGCGGATCGCGCTGCACCCGCTTCATGCGATCCTGCTCGCTTTCCCGGTGGCACTGTTTCCCGGCGCGCTGCTTGCGGACATCACCTATCTCAACAGCTCGGAAATGCAGTGGTCGAACTTTGCATCCTGGCTGATCGCCGGAGCACTGGTATTCACCGGCCTGGCCCTGGCCTGGGCGCTGATCGGCATGCTTGCGCGCCGCGTGGAACGAGAAAGCGTGGGACGAGGCTGGTTCTCGGCGATCCTGGCGCTGCTTTTCGTCGTCGGCCTCGTCAATGCGTTTCAGCACAGCCATGACGGATGGAGCTCGGTCGGCATGACCGGCCTTACCCTTTCCGTCATCTCCGCCGTGCTGGCGCTGGCAGCGGGCTGGATTGGCTATGCCGTTTCCCGTGAGGTGCGAGCATGAACCGCGTCGTCCTCTCCGCGCTCAGCCTTGCCGCGCCGCTCGCCCTTGCCGCCTGCGACAAGGCGCCCGATCTCGATCAGACCGGTCCGCGCCCGGCGCTGCCCGATCAGAACCAGACGCTGATCCCGCCGATGAAGATCGCCAGCCCCGCAGGCTGGAACGGCGCCACTCCCCATGTGCCCAGGGGATTCGCCATTGCGCCCATCGCCACCGGCCTCAAGGTTCCACGCCAGACGCTCGTTCTTCCCAACGGCGACATTCTGGTTTCCGAGGGGCTTGGTGGCAGTGCGCCCAAACTGCGCCCCAAGGACGTCATCGCGGGCTATATCAAGAGCCTTGGCAAGAGCGGCACGAAGGGCGGCGACCGTATCACCCTGCTGCACGACAGCGATGGCGATGGAAAGTATGAACTCCGGACCGTTCTCATCGGCAAGCTGAACGCGCCGTACGGCATGGCGCTTGTCGGGTCTGACCTCTATATCGCCGATCAGGACGCCCTGCTGCGCTTTCCCTATCGCGACGGAGAAACACGCATCGATGCGCCCGGCGAAGTGGTGACGAAGTTGCCCGCCAATCCCAACCATCACTGGACCAAGTCCCTGACCGCCAGCGCCGACGGCTCTCGGCTCTACGTCGGCATCGGCTCGAACAGCAATGTTGGCGAGCGCGGGATGGCGGTGGAGGAAGATCGCGCGGTCGTGTGGGAAATCGACCGCGAAAGCGGCTCACATCGCACGTATGCCTCAGGCATCCGCAATCCGACGGCACTGGCAATCAATCCGGCAACACAGGCGCTCTGGACGGTTGTCAACGAACGCGACGAACTGGGCGCCGACCTTGTGCCGGACTATCTGACCTCGGTGAAACCAGGAGCGTTCTACGGCTGGCCCTACAGCTATTATGGCGGCCATGTCGATCCGCGGGTGCACCCCCAGAAGCCTGACATGGTCCGCAAGGCTATCGCGCCGGACTATGCGCTGGGTTCACACGTCGCGGCGCTTGGCCTGACGTTTCTTACGGGCGGCGGGTTTGGCGCAAACTACGCCGATGGCGCTTTCGTGGGTGAGCATGGCAGCTGGAACCGCCGCCAGCTGGCAGGCTACAAGGTGGTATGGATCCCCTTCACCAATGGTCGGCCCTCGGGCAAGCCCCGCAACTTCGTGACGGGGTTCATCGGGCCTGAGGGCAAGGCGCGCGGACGCCCGGTCGGCGTCACCTACGATCCCCAGCGTCGGGCGCTGCTGATCGCCGACGACCTTTCGAACACCGTATGGCGAGTTACTCGCGCAGACTGAGCCCCCTGCCCTATTCCGACTGCATGCGACTGAGCGGCGCCTCGAACACGGCTTCGAGGCCGCCTGGCGCACAGCGCAGATCGACGTGGCCACTGCCAAGCAGCCCCATGGAAATGAGACGCGAAACGAAGCCCTTGCGGCCGGGCTCGGTGACCGACGGCCCGCCTGCCTCCAGCCACGTCAGCCTGAAACCCGGGTTGTCGGCAGCGTCTTCGCAACTCCGACGCAGGGTGACCAGCCCACCTCCGCTGGATAGCTTGCCATACTCGACGGCACTGGTGGCAAGTTCATGCAGCAACAGCAAAAGCCCAAGCACTGCGCGTGGGCCGATCGTAATGGTGGGCCGTCGACCAGCACGAAATGGTCAACGCCCGACTTGCCGAGAACCTTGGCAACCACCCCGTCGATCCGCGCTTCCATCCAGCTTTGCTGCAAGAGCACCTCATGGGCGGCGCTGAAGGCCATGAGCCGTCGGCTGAAAACGTCGACGCCAGCGCAAGGGAGGCCCGGTACGAAGGCATAGCCATCCTCACCTGCCGTGCGCACTGCCTGCAGCACCGATATCGCATAAACGAAAGTGCCGATGAACGTCGCCAGACTGAATGGTTGCCCTTGTCCTCCATGAAGTTGTTGAGCAGCCGTCGACCGAACGTTCCGCTGGCATAGGCAACTGCGGCGATGGTGATCGAGAACACGGTCGAGGCGACACCGATGACCGAGCCCGCCAGCACGGCAAGCGTATTGCTTGCACCATTCTGCCTCGCCGGGACGATCCAATGCGCGTCAGCGAGCCATTCGGTTGCGCCGGCCCAGTCGAGATGGACAAGGCCAAGCACCAGAACCAGCAGCTGGTGCGAATGGCGAACCAGCTTGAACGTAGCTTGGCGAACATGAATTCGTCCCCGTGTGGGCGTGCAGTACGACCTATGCTTCCGTCAGTCCGGGATCGGCGGGATGAAGCTCACCTGCGCCAGACGCCAGGCGCGGTCCTGGGGCCCCGGCCAGTAGTGGCGCGGATGACGTGCTTCGGATGGCGGATGTATGCCGTGGACCTCGGCCCGGATCAGCCGTCCCGTTTCGCGAAGGCGAATGGTTGCAGAAGGAAACTCGCTGCAAAGCCGCTTTTCGAGCTCCAGCGCTTCACCGGACAATCGCGGGCTGGACAGAGCACGGGGCGATCCGTCGATCAGTTCCGCGGTCGAGGAGCGGAGCGCCTTGACGCCGTCACTGATGACATCGACGGAGATAAGCGCTGCTGCAACCGAGTCCGCCCACCACCAGCCAAGCCCAAGTCCGAGAATGCCGGCGAGCCCGGCAGCGCCGGTCAACCAGTTCGCTTTGTTCATGAGCGCGTCGGTATGTAGCAGCTTGTCATTGAGCTTTTCCGCAAGCGGCAGTTCCCTGCGGCCGATCAGCATCGGCGGGACAAGCGAATACAACTGCGCCGCGATCATCAGCCAGCCGATCCAGAGATCATGGTCCAGTACGACCATCGAGCCGACAGTCGCGTGTTCGGCGGCGATCAGTGCTGTCGCTGCATTGTACAGCAGCAGCACTCCGACCGCGGTAAGCGCTACGGCGGCTGCGAAGAACCCAAGGCCGTTTACCCGCTCGAACCCGAAGGGAAATTTCCTGGATCGTTGCCCGCCGAGCTCCATCTTCGCGGCGATCAGGAACATGATGGGCGGCACGACGCCCAGAGTATCCTCAACCTAGGCTGTCTTCATCGTCTCGCTCTGGCCCAGCACCAGACCCATGGTCACGATGATGGTCGCGGTCCAGAACAGGTTCCAATACTCCAGCCTGATCGCGGCACGCATCGTATCGCGCAGCTCATCCGGCAGACTGTTGCTCATCGGATCCTCGCCCGGCCAGTACTGTCGCGCGAAGCGCGTTCGACAAGCATGATCCAGCGGTTCTCGCCGTTGCGCATGGCCGCTTTCATTTCGATCGCGTGCCCCCCCTCGCCCGCTACTTTCAGAGATGGTCCGAAGCTGACCTCGGTCTTCCAAGGGCTATCCTTTGCAAAGGCCCCGACCACCAGATCGATCTGACCATCGGCAAGGGCGCTCAACAGGACGTCCGCTTCACCTAGCGAGCGCTCGGCGCGCGCGTTGGAGGCATGTTCAATTCTTTGGATGAGCTGATCAGTTTCCGGTCCGCGCTCGCTGCCGGCGATCATGCCAACGGTGAATTTCCGCGTATGCTCGATCCGCGCGAGCGTGCCGCGCGCATCCTGAGGTAGAGCCTGACACGCAGGCAGCAAGAGAAGCAGGCCAGTGAACAATCTCTTCATCGCACCTCCAACCTCCACTGCGGAATTTTCCTGGCGAACGAGCGGCATGCGATGTTGTTTCGCCCTAGGGGTTCCCCTTCGCCCATGCTGCGAAATCGAGGTTCGCGAGCGAAGCGTGCCCAAACTGTTTGCGCCCCATTCCCCGGATGGAGGGGATTGGGGCGCAAGCTCTCACGGGATTTGGGACTCGTTCAGGGGGCCCTGGTACCGCGTCCGAACAAGAAACCGAGAACCAGAACGACGACCGCCACGATCAGGAAGATCTTGGCAAGGCCTGCGGAAAGGCCGGCCACCCCCCCGAAACCCAGCAGCGCAGCCAGGACTGCGACAACGGCGAAAATGATGGCCCAGCGAAACATCAGCGATCTCCCATTTCTGAAGCACTACGTCGATCCTTCCGACGAGCTCAGACCTCAGAACATGCGGGCATTCTGAACGTTCCACGTGCATTTCATCGCAAGGCCATCTCGAGGTTTCCATCCATCCCCCCAACCCGCTGAATCCGCAGTGACGGCGTTATTGAAGCAGCGGACGGACTCTCCGCCATTGCCCTCTTGCGTTGTCAGGATAGCAGGATTGAACTGCTTCTCACTGATGTCATCATGCCAAAGATGTCCGGAAGCGAACTCGCAATTGAGGCACAAAGAATTCAGGTTGGCATCTCCGTTCTCCACACTTCAGGCTATGCGCCTGACGTTATCACTCGTAACGGAAAACTTGATCCAGGTGTCGAGCTTCTCGACAAGCCTTTCACGATACTAGATCTGGCCGGTCGGGGACCGCGAATACTGGACAAACGGCAAGACGCCTCGATCGTCTGGTCCCTTCACGCCATCTCAAAGCCGGCACCTTCGAAAATACGATAAGCCTTGGCGACCACCTTTCTCGTCAAAACATCCTGAGGGACCAAGTTGCGCAGGTGTGCGTTGCTTGTAACTGAAGGAGATCGATCATGCCCGCACGATCCAAAGCCCAGCAAAAGGCCGCCGGAGCGGCGCTGTCCGCCAAGCGCGGCGAAACGCCCAAGTCGAAATTGCAAGGCGCGTCCAGGGACATGGTGAAAACCATGAGCGAAGAGCAGCTTGAGTATCTTGCCTCGACCAGGCGCAAGGGGCTGCCTGAGCACAAGGACTGAGGTGTTCTGATCGGCGCAACGGATGGCCCGATCAATGCAAGGAACCTCATGGCTGGTGGGAAGGTTGGAAATTCGACCGCGCGATGTCTCCCCGACATTGCCCAATTCTCCCGGGGCGGCCCCTATTGGAGCCGGCCCTCCTCCCATGTCGGCGCCTGCGCTGAAATGCCGGTGCGCCCAGCAGCAAGGACAGCTCTTTCATGAACCGTTTCAGCGGCAGGACCGTCATCGTCACTGGCTCCAGTTCGGGTATCGGCGCCGCCTGCGCCCGCCGGTTCGCGCAGGAAGGCGCGAACGTCACGCTCGTTGCCCGAACCCGCGAGAAGCTTGAGGCGGTCGCTGCCGATCTCGATCCGGCCCGCACGCTGGTATGCGTGGCAGACGTGTCCTCGCGGGACGACGTGGCGCGGATGGTCGAGGAAACCGTCGCGAAGTTCGGCAGCATCGATGTACTGCACTCCAACGCGGGCATCGCGGTGATGAAGTCCTTCGAGGACACCACTCCCGACGACTGGCGCCAGACGATGGCGATTGACGTCGATGGTCCATTTCACTGCGCGCAGCTGGCACTGCCGCACCTGAAGGCGAGCAAGGGCTGCATCGTTCACACCGCTTCGGTATCGGGCACCGGCGGCGACTGGGACATGACCGCCTACAACGCCGCCAAGGGCGCGGTGGTAAACTTCACGCGCGCGCTGGCGCTCGACCTCGGCAAATTCGGCATTCGCGTCAACGCCGTCGCCCCCGCCCTCACCGAAAGCGACCTGACCAGGGACATGCTCGACGACGACGCGCTGATCGCGAAGTTCCACGAGCGCTCGGCGCTTGGCAGGCATGCGAAGGCCGAGGATATCGCCGGCCCGGTCGCCTTCCTCGCATCCGACGACGCCGCGCTGGTTACCGGTGCGATCCTTCCCGTCGATGCGGGCATCTCCGCTTCCAACGGTCAGCCCGCCTGATCCGCGCAGAGCCTTCCCGGAGCCTTCAGGAGTACGCCCATGTCCCTCACTCCCATGTCCCTTACCCCCAAGTCCCCTACTGTCGCCGAACTGCTTGTCGCCACGCTCGATGAGATCGGAGCGCATCATGTCTTCGGTATCGTCGGCGATGCGCTCAATCCGTTCACTGACGCGATTCGCCGCCAGGACAAGGTCCGCTGGATCGGCGTGCGCCATGAAGAAGGCGCCGCGCTGGCTGCCGCGGGCCAGGCCAAGGTCACGGGACGCCTCGGCGTATGCTGCGGTACCACCGGCCCCGGCGCAAACCACCTCGTCGCCGGACTTTACGAGGCCCGCAAGGATCATGCCCCGGTCCTTGCGATCTCGGGCGGCGTCGCCACGGCCAAGCGGGGCAGCGATTACCTGCAGGAGGACGATCCGGTCGCGCTGTTCCGCGACGTCGGGGTGTACAGCGAGATCATCGCCTCTCCCGACCAGGCGGCAGCGGTGATCCAGCAGGCGATCGCGCATGCCTATGGCGAGCGCGGCGTCGCGCATATCTCCATTCCACCCGAGGTCTTCGCCGCGAAAGTATCGGCGCCAGTGCCGAGCATCGCCACCTTGCGTCCCCGACCCGAAGTTGCTCCGGCAGGGGCCGACATCGCCGCGCTGGCGCAGATGATCGGCGAGACCAGGACCGTGGCCGTCCTGTGCGGCTTTGGCTGCCATGGCGCGGCCGATGAACTGAAGGTCCTTTCCGACCGCCTCAACGCACCCCTGATGCACACCTATCGCGGCAAGGACATCCTGCCCTACGACGATCCGCGCTGGATCGGCGGCGTCGGCCTGATCGGCGGCCGCCCCGGCGTCGATGCTCTGCACAAGGCAGACCTCATGCTGATGCTGGGCACCGACTATCCCTATTCCGAATTCCTGCCCACCAAGACACGCGTGGTGCAAATCGACGAGCGGGCCTTCGCGCTGGGTCGCCGCACTCCCGTTACCCTCGGTATCGTCGGATCGGTGCGCCCCGCCCTGCGCATGCTTCTCGACGCGCTGCCACAGCGGCGCGACACCGCCTTTCTTGATGCCGTCAATGCCGACAGGGCCAAGTGGGACGCGATGCTGGATGAAAAGGCCGCGCTCGATCGCTCGCCCGACCTCCTCCATCCGCAGGCGGTCGCCCGCGCGGTCAGCGATCGTGCCGCCGACGATGCGGTGTGGGTCACGGACACCGGCGAGGTCACGCTCTGGGCTGCAAACTGGCTGCGCCAGAGCGGACGACAGCAGGTCACGGGCTCGTTCAACAATGCCGCCGTGGGCACCGGAATGGGGATCGCCAACGGGGTGCAGGCGCTGGACACCTCCCGGCAGGTCATCCTTCATGCAGGAGACGGCGGTTTCACCATGCTGCTCGGTGAATTCATGACGGCGGTCGAGCACAAGCTGCCGGTCAAGGTCGTGGTTTACGACAACAGTGCCTGGGGGCTTGTTCATCTCGAAATGGAGGGTGCGGGGGTGCCGCCGAGCGAAGGCGCATCCTTCCCGAATCTGGACTTCGCCGCCTTCGCAATTGCCTGCGGCGCGCGTGGATTTACGGCACGAAAGCCGCACGAGCTCACTGCCGCGGTGGATGCGTGGCTGGCCGAACCCGGCCCGGCGATCCTCCATGCCGTCGTCAATCCTGACGAGATCCCCGCCATGCCGCATATCGATCCCGCTCAGGCGCTCCGGTTCGGCATTTCCAAGGTCAAGCAGGCGTTCGGTGCTTTGACGCGGCGGGGCTGAGGGCAGCAACCTTGTCGCCTGCCGTCCGTTGGCATTTCGAGGATATCCGGCGGAGAGCCATGCAACGATGATCGTCGTCCACCATCTGGAAAACTCGCGTTCACAGCGCGTCCTGTGGCTGCTGGAAGAGCTGGCCCTGCCATACGAGGTGAAGCGCTACGAACGCGATCCCAGGACGATGCTGGCACCGCCGGAATTGCGGCGCATTCATCCGCTCGGCAAATCGCCGGTCATCGTCGATCGCGACCCTTCCGGCGCCGAGCGGATCATCGCCGAGACCGGTGCAATCGTCGAATACATCACGACCAAAGCGGACGGACGGCTGGGCAAGCCGTACGGCGAGGATGCAGCGCTGCTCTATCGCCAGTTCCTGCATTATGCAGAAGGCTCACTGATGCCACCGTTGCTGGTCAATCTGGTGCTGGGGCGTATCCCGCTCCTCGGCAAGACCGCACAGAAGAAGCTGCAGCCGATGATCGACGTCCACCTCGATTTCGTCGAACATGAACTCTCGTATCGGCCATGGTTCGCAGGCGATACGTTCACCGCCGCCGACATCATGATGAGCTTCCCGCTCGAAGCGGCACGCGATCGCGGCGGGCTCGACATCGGGCGCCCGGCGACCGTCGCTTGGCTCGACAAGATCCACGCGCGGCCGGCCTATCAGGCTGCGCTCGAACGCGGCGGCCCGTATCGCTTCGCCTGACAACTGCACCGGTCTGCGGGTTGGTTGACGGCTCTGTCGCCAGAAGGATCGTCCCCAGCAGCTGCGGCAACCACCATAGGCGGTCCAATCAATCCGGTTACGTGATTCCGGCCTTGCTACCCACGATCAGCGAGGATGCCCGCTACATGATCGAGGCACATGATCGAGCCCCATGATCAAGCCACACGATCCAGCAGGAACCCAAAGACGGAGCCATTGGGGAGGGCTGAGACGATCCTGCTGCTGACGAGCACGACCATGGGCGGCCGGATCATGCGCGCCTCTCATGCGTTTCTCCCGGCGGAGAAGGAGCCTGAAGATGTCGTTTTTCACTACCGCCCGCCGCGAAGTCCTGACGCGCCCGGTGCTGTCGCTTGTGCAATCCGCCCTCCCCGCGCTGTCCGCCACGGAAAACGAAGCGATCGATGCCGGGAACACCTGGTGGGATGCCGCCCTGTTCACCGGCAACCCTGACTGGAATGCGCTGCTGGCCGTGCCTCCGGCCACGCTGACGGCGGAGGAACAGGCCTTCATGACCGGCCCGGTCGAGACGCTGTGCGGAATGATCGACGACTGGCGCATGACTTGGGAAACCCGCGACCTGCCACCGGAGGCATGGGATTACCTCAAGGCGGAGAAGTTCTTCGGCATCATCATTCCCAAGGAACACGGTGGCCTCGGCTTCTCGAACTTCGCGCACAGCGAGATCGTACGCAAGATCGCTACCCGCTCGGTATCGGGCGCGGTGACGGCGATGGTCCCCAACTCGCTGGGGCCGGGTGAGCTCATCCTGCGCTTCGGCACCGAGGCACAGCAGCGGCACTGGCTGCCGCGCCTGGCCGATGGGCGCGAGATCCCCGCCTTCGGCCTTACCAGCCCCGAGGCCGGGTCAGATGCTGCTGCGATGGTCGATGACGGCGTGGTCTGCCGCGGCGAGTGGCAAGGCGAAGACGTGCTCGGCATCCGTCTCAACTGGCACAAGCGCTACATCACGCTGGGCCCCGTCGCGACGATCCTCGGCCTCGCCTTCAAGCTGCGCGATCCCGAGCATCTCCTTGGCGGGCAGGACGAGATCGGCATCACCGTGGCGCTGGTGCCCACCGATCTGCCCGGCGTTACCATCGGACGGCGGCACATCCCCTCGATGCAGACCTTCCAGAACGGCCCGAACGAAGGCAAGGACGTCTTCATCCCGCTCGACAGCGTGATCGGCGGGCCCGAGCGGGTTGGCCAGGGCTGGAAGATGCTGATGAGCGCGCTGGCGGCCGGGCGCGGCATCTCGCTTCCCTCGCTGGCGGCAGCGGCGGGTGCCTTCGCAGCACAGACAACTGGCGCCTATGCGCGCGTGCGCTCGCAGTTCAACCTGCCGATCGGCAGGTTCGAGGGCATCCAGGAACGCCTCGCCCGGATCGCAGGCAATGCCTACCTGCTCGACGGCGCGCGGCGGCTGACCTGCGCGGGGCTGGATCAGGGCAACCACCCCGCCGTGATCTCGTCGATTCTGAAACTTCACGCGACCGAGCGGATGCGCGTCGTCATCAACGATGCGATGGACGTCCACGGCGGCAAGGCGGTGATCGAGGGCCCGCGTAACTACATGGGCGGCCAGTACCGCGCGATCCCGGTGGGCATCACCGTCGAGGGCGCGAACATCCTGACACGCAGCCTGATGGTCTTCGGACAGGGCGCGATCCGTTCGCACCCCTTTCTTCTCGACGAGATCCGCGCGGTGGGCGACGCCAATCGCGGGCGGGCGCTGGCCGATTTCGACAAGGTGCTGTGGAAGCATGTCGGCCATGCGCTCAAGACCGCGATCCGCGCCTTCGTGCGCAGCTGGAGCGGCGGCGTCTTCGCCCCGGCACCCAAGGCCGGAAAGGCCACGCGGTATTATCGCCAGATGAGCCGCTACGCCGCTGCCTTCGCGTTCTGCTCGGATATCGCGTTCCTGACGCTGGGCGGCGAACTCAAGCGGCGCGAACTACTCTCGGCGCGGCTGGGCGACGTGCTGTCCGAACTCTACATGCTCTCGGGCGCGCTCAAGCGCTGGGAGGACGAAGGACGGCAGGACGACGACCTGCCCCTGCTCGACTGGTGCATGCAGAGCGGCTTTGCCAGCATCGAGCAGAGCTTCGCCCAGATCATCGAGAATTTCCCGGCGCGGCCGGTCGGCTGGATGCTGCGGCTGTTCATCATGCCTTACGGTCGCCGCCGCAACGGCCCGACCGACCGCACCATTCGCCGCGCCGCCACGATCCTGCTGGAACCCTGTCCCGCGCGTGATCGGCTGGTCGAGAATGTCTACATCGGCGGCGAGGACGAGGCTGTCGCCAGGTTGATCGAGGCATTCCGCAAGACGGTCGCCACCCAGCCGATCCACGACCGCATGAAGCAGGCCCGGATCCGCGATGCCGACCAGGCGCTCGCGGCAGGACTGATCTCGCAGGCGGAACGCGAGCAGTTGCGCGAGGCGGACGCGGCGGTGGCCGAGGTCATCGCCGTCGATGATTTCGCGCCCGAGGAACTGACCCGCAACGAACAAGCCCCGCTGCGCGAGGCCGCCGAATGAGCCGCACGGTCTACATCGTCGATGGCGCCCGCACGCCATTTCTCAAGGTGCGCGGCGGGCCCGGGCCGTTCACCCCGGTCGATCTGGCGGTGCAGTGCGGGCGCCCGCTCCTGCTGCGCCAGCCGTTCGCGCCCGAGGACATCGATCAGGTTATCCTCGGCTGCGTCAACGTCATTGCCGACGAGGCCAATCCGGCCCGCGTCGCGGCCCTGCGCCTTGGCTGCGGCGCGCAGACGAGCGCCTTCACTGTCCAGATCAACTGCGGCTCAGAGATGCAGGCGATGGACACCGCCTATCGCTATATCGCCGATGGCGGCAGCGATTTTATCCTGGCGGGGGGCACCGAAGCGCTCAGTCATGCGCCGCTCGTGTTGCGACGCGATGCGGTGGAATGGCTCGCGGCGATGCAGGGCAACAAGGACGGCCCACTAGGCAAGCTGAAGGCGGCGGCAGGGTTCCGGCCCGATTTTCTCAAGCCCGTCGTTGGCCTGGAGCGGGGGCTGACCGACCCCATCACCGACCTCGGCATGGGCCAGACCGCCGAAGTGCTCGCGCACCTGTTCGGCATCAGCCGCGAACAGGCCGATGCCTATGCGGTGGAGAGCCACCAGCGCCTCGCCCGCGCGCAGGCAAAGGGCTGGCTGGAGGGCGAACTCGTCCCCGCCTTCGCGCGGGACGGGACTGTCCACGACCACGATGACGGCGTCCGACCCGACAGCGCGCCCGACAAGCTGGCGAAGCTCCGCCCGGTCTTCGAGCCGCCTTATGGCAAGGTCACGGCGGGCAACAGCTCGCAGATCACCGACGGCGCCTGCTGGACGATCCTCGCCTCCGAGGACGCACTGGCCAGATACGGGCTGACGCCACGCGCGAAGATTCTCGACAGCCAGTGGTCGGCGCTCGATCCCGCGATCATGGGTCTCGGCCCGGCGCTGGCCGCGACCGAGCTGTTGAAGCGGGGCGGGCTGGTCCTCGACGACATCGACCTGTGGGAACTCAACGAGGCTTTCGCGGCGCAAGTCCTCGCCTGCCTTGCCGCGTGGGAGGACGACGGTTTCTGCCGCGCGGTGCTCGGCCTCGACGGCGCGGCGGGGCGCATCGCGCGCGAGCGCATCAACGTCGATGGCGGGGCGATCTCGCTCGGCCATCCGGTCGGCGCCAGCGGGGCGCGCATCGCGCTTCATCTGGTCCAGGCGATGGAGCGCCATGGCAGCGAACTCGGCATCGCTACCGAATGCATCGGCGGGGGCCAGGGCGGCGCCATGCTGATCGAACGCATTGCAAACGTGGGAGCGGCCGCATGACCATGCAGGATCCCGTCTGGACCTACCTCGAAGACCGCAACCTGACGCTCGGCCCGCGTCCGGTTCCCTCGGAAGGGTTACGTCACTGGACGCTGACCCGCGACGCGCAGGGGGTTGCCTGGGCCGTTCTCGACAAGCAGGGTTCGGGCGCCAACACCTTGTCTCAGGAGGTGCTGGAGGAATTCGCGCAGATCCTCGACCGCATCGAACAGCGCGCGCCCAGGGCGCTGGTGATCCGTTCAGCCAAGCGCGAGGGCTTTCTTGCGGGCGCGGACATCGGCGAGTTTCGCGGCGTCACTGATGAGGCCGCGATACGCGAGCATATTGCCAAGGCCCATGCCGTAGTGGACCGGCTGGCGGCGCTGACGATCCCCACGATCGCGGTCATGCACGGCTATGCGATGGGCGGCGGGCTGGAGATCGCACTCGCCTGCACGCAGCGCATCGCCGTCGAGGGTACGCGCTTCGGCTTTCCCGAGGTGCAGATCGGTCTTCACCCCGGCCTTGGGGGAACCGCGCGCTTCACCCATACCTGCGATCCAATCGCCGCGATGAGCCTGATGCTCACCGGCAAGGCGATCCATGACCGGCAGGCGAAGGCGATGGGCCTCATCGACGCGCTGGTGCCCGAGCGGCACGTGCGGGCCGCCGTCGATGCGGCCGTTGCGGGCAAGCTGCCTCAGGCCCGGCAGGGTCTGCTCGACAGGGCGAAGGACAGCGCGCCCGCCCGCCGCATCGCCGCCCGCCAGATGCGCGTCGAAGCCGAGCAGCAGGCCCCTTCCGCGCACTACCCGGCACCTTATGCCCTGATCGACTTGTGGGAGGAGCATGGCGGCGACCTTGATGCGATGAAGCGCGCGGAAATCGCCTCCTTCGCGCGGCTGATGCTGACCGATACCGCGCAGAACCTCATCCGCGTGTTCTTCCTGCGCCAGACGCTCAAGGGCCTTGCCGACAAGGCTGGCGCCATCCGCCATGTCCACGTCATCGGCGCGGGCGCAATGGGGGGCGACATCGCCGCATGGTGCGCGTGGAAGGGCCTGCGCACCAGTCTGTCCGACGTGAAGCAGCAGCCCATCGGCGGCGCGCTGGCACGCGCGGCGAAACTCTACGAGAAGATCGCGCACGGTGACCGTTTGCAGGTGCGCGACGCGCTCGACCGGCTGATCCCCGATCCGGATGGCCTCGGCATCGCGCAGGCCGACCTCGTGATCGAGGCCGCGCCCGAGAAGGCCGACCTCAAGCGCACGCTCTACGCCGAGACGGAGCCGCGCATGAAGCAAGGGGCGATCCTCGCCACCAACACCTCCTCGATCCCCCTGCCCGAACTTCGCGAGGGGCTGGTATGGCCCGAACGGCTGGTCGGCATTCACTTCTTCAATCCTGTTTCGCGCCTTGATCTGGTCGAGGTGATCGCGCACGATCGCCTTGCGCCGGAGGTCGAGGCCGCCGCGCGTGCTTTCGTCGGTCATATCGGCAAGCTGCCTGCTCCTGCCCGCAGCGCGCCGGGCTTCATAGTCAACCGCATCCTCACGCCTTATCTGGCCGAAGCGCTGATCCTGATGGACGAGGGCCATTCGCCCGAAACCATCGACCGCGCAGCGACCGATTTCGGGATGCCGACGGGCCCGCTCGAACTGGCCGATCAAGTCGGCCTCGACGTGGCGCTGGACGTTGCGGCGATGCTCAAGCGCGAACTCGGCTGGGCACTGCCCGACGCGCCGCAGTGGCTGACCGACAGGGTTGCCGCTGGTGACAAGGGGCGCAAGACCGGCAAGGGCATCTACGTCTGGCGCGACGGCAAGCCGGTGAGGGACAACAGCCCCGATCCCGATCCGGCACTGGCCGATCGGCTCGTCCTGCCGATGGTGAATACGGCCGTCGCGGTGCTGCGCGAGAAGGTCAGCGACGATCCGGACGTGATCGATGCGGCGATGATCTTCGGGACCGGCTTCGCGCCGTTTCGCGGCGGTCCGATCCATTATGCGAGACAGCGCGGCATCGACGACGTCCTCGCCGCGCTGTCTGCGCTGGAACACGAGCACGGCGCCCGCTTTGCACCCGACGCGGGGTGGGATGCCCTGCGGTGAGCCTCTGTCTTTCCGACCCCGCAGAAGTCGCCCGCCGCATCGTCGAGCATACCGGTGGCAGGATCGTACTCGGCCTGCCGCTGGGTCTGGGCAAGGCCCCGCACGTCGCCAATGCACTGTTCGAGATGGCGCGCGCCGATCCCGCCCTTCACCTGACCATCTTCACCGCCCTGACGCTGGAACCCCCGCGCCTCGGCAGCGAACTGGAACGCCGGTTTCTGGAACCGGTGTTCGAGCGGACGATGGGCGGCTATCCCGAATTCGCTTATGCCGCCGCCCAGCGCTCTGGGGACATGCCGCCCAACATCGAAGTCAACGAGTTCTTCTTCCAGGCCGGCAGCCGTCTCGGCAATGACGAGGCGCAGCGCGGCTACATCTCGGTCAACTACACCCACGCCATGCGCTGCCTCATCGATCAGGGCGTCAACGTCATCGCGCAAATCGTCGCCCGTCGCGGCGAACGTTTCAGCCTGAGCTGCAACACCGACATGACGCTGGACCTGCTCGCTGCGCGTGATGCGGGGAAGGCGGACTTCCTGCTGGTCGGGCAGGTCAATGACGAACTGCCGTTCATGACCGGCCCCGCCGACCTGCCCGCCGCGCGTTTCGCGATGATCCTCGACAGCGCCGAAACGCGCTTTCCCCTTTTCGGGCCCCCCAAGCAGCCGATCAGTCCAGCGCAGCACGCGATCGGCCTGCATGTCGCCTCTCTGGTGCCTGACGGCGGCTCACTCCAGATCGGCATTGGCGAGATAGGCGATGCCGTGGCGTATGCCCTGATCTGCAGGGACCGCGAGCCCGACACGTTCGCCCGCACGCTGGCCGAGATCACTGTGGGCGCCCGCCCTCCGATCGAAGCCTCGCCGTTCGAGCACGGTCTTTACGCACCGACCGAGATGCTGGTCGATGGCTTCCTCCAACTGCTGCGCGCCGGCATCCTCAGGCGCGAGGTCGAAGGGGCGGTGCTGCACGGCGGCTTCTTCATCGGTCCGCGCAACTTCTATGCAGCGTTGCGCGAGATGGACGAGAACACCCGCGCCCGCATCCAGATGCGCGAAATCTCCTGGATCAATGCGCTCTACGGCGACGAAGAGGGCAAGCGCGCAGGCCGCGTCGGCGCCCGTTTCGTCAACAGCGCGATGATGGTGACATTGCTGGGCGCGACGGTGTCGGACGCTTTGGAAGACGGCCGCGTGGTAAGCGGCGTCGGCGGCCAGTACAACTTTGTCGCGCAGGCCCTCGAACTCGAAGGCGCGCGCTCCATCATCACCCTTCCCGCGACGCGGGTGCATGACGGCGAGCTGCGCTCCAATATCGTGTGGTCCTACGCTCATGAAACGATCCCGCGGCATCTGCGCGACATCGTCGTCACCGAGTACGGTATCGCCGACTTGCGCGGCGTGAGCGACGAACAGGTAGTACGGCGCCTCGTCGCCGTGGCCGACAGCCGATTTCAGGAAGAACTGATGGACGTCGCACGTGACGCAGGCAAGCTGGCACCGGACTGGATGCCGGGCGATGTCCATCGGCGCAATCTCCCGGAGGAGCTTGCGGTTGCCCTGCCCGCTTCGGACTTCCCGCCCTACCCCTTTGGCACAGATTTCACGCGCGTCGAACAGCTGCTGCTTCCCGCACTGCAACATCTTGGAGAAATCGCGCATCACCCATCCGGCCTGGCGGGACTGATGGCAAAAGGCCTGACCGGTGCTGCGGCGACGAAAGCCGAGACCGAAGCGCTCGACCGCATGGGCCTGGCCGAGCCGCATGGCCTGCGCGAACGCAGCTATCGCGCGCTCGTCCTTGCCGCCCTGCGCCGTGAAGAGATGTCAGGGGCTACCTGACAACTCAGTGCCGAAGTCCTTTCACTTCATGGCAATTCTTCAAGCGAGACGGCTTTCGTCTCGGGAAACTGAAGCACTCAACAGAAGTGCGAAAGCCATAATGACGGCGAAGAAGAGAGACCGCAGCGCGTGGGGAACCACGGCGATCATCGCGCAGGCGACCTCGACCTTCATCCAGGACGGCGTTGGTTTTTTGTGGCAGCCCAATTATTCGATCAGATCATGCCCTCAGGATATCAGCGGACATCCGGCTCTGGTTCAAGATCGGCGCGGCCGAGCACTTCATTGGTTTATCAGGGTATGACCATGCTGGAACAAGCCCCATGCAGAACCCTCACCGCACCAGCGCAACCCCCAGACGCAGGCGGCTGATGCGCTTGTTGTAGTCGAGCAGGTTCTCGCCGTAGCCGGTGAAGCTCTGCGCGAAGAGGTAGAAGTCCGGACCGCCGCCCAGCAGGCGCCGCAGCGGGTAGGACAGGTCCGCCGAGATCGCGCCCTTGCCGCTGCCGAGGTTGAACCGGCTGGAGATCGAGAGGCGCAACCCGTTCTCCTCGCCGATCTCGGCGAACAGGCCGGTGTTGCCGCGATAGCGGCGGATGTCCGGGTTGTCCGACAGGTCGCCCGCGTAGAACCACGCGCGCGGGGCCACCGTCAGGCGCACGTCGCCGCCGAGCGAGAACGCGGCCATCGGCGCGATGTAGACGGTGTTGAGGCTGCGCGAGAAATCGCCGTCGCGCCCGTTGGATTCGTGGCGCAGGCCGATCTGGGCGCTGACCGTGGCGGCTTCCGACAGTGCCTTGGGCGGGGTGACGTAGAACACCTCGGGCTGGAAATCGATGTTGCGGAACGGCGAGGACTTGGCGCCCAGATCCCAGAACATGCGCTGGGTATAGGCGAAATAGAGGCCGTCGCCGAGCGACTTGCGCCCTTCCCTCGCGCGGCTGCCGAACAGCTGGTAGCGGAAGCTGAGCTGGATGCGCGCCTCGTCATTGGTGCCCGGGCCGTAGACGGCGTAGATCGGCTCGTTGGCGCTGAGGTTGGCGAGGAAGGCGTTGCCCACGGTGCGGTCGCTGGGCGGCGGTGTGGCCGGGACCGGCGGCGGCGGCGTAGCCGTCGTGGCGGCGACCTGCGGAGCGCCCTCCGGCGTTACCGCCGCCGCCAGCGTCACCGACTGCCCGCCCCACGCGGGCACCGAGAGCAGCGCGCCGTTCTCGAAGCCGTCGGCGGCAAGGCGGTAGCGCACGGTCGCGAAGCTGCCCGGGGCGATCGTCGGCGCGGCGGAGCCGTCCGGGTCGCGGCGCAGGATGACGGTGCGCCCGGTTCCGAAGGCGCCCGCATGGGCCAGACGGGCCTCGACGGTTTCCGGCAGGGTGGCGACTGTGGGGGCGGTGCCGGTGTTGAGCAGGCGCACGTCCACTTGCGCCCCGCCCTGCGCATCGGGGGCGACCTGCCCGATCAGCGTCTCGATCCCCTCCTGCGCGAAGGCGGGGGTGGAAAGAGCGGTCGCCAGCGCGAGCGCGGCAGCGAATATCGGAGCTGTCTTCATGGGCGCAGCTTGTGGCCCGGCAGGCCTGGGTTTTCCATCGCAATTCGGCAGACGACAGCGAAACGCGAGAACAGGACTGCCGCCGTTCGGGGGAACGATCATGGCGTTCTGCCGTTGAAACGGCTCGCAAACCTCGGCTCGTCCCGGCGGGCGCACGGCTCGTCCATCCGTTTCCCCCTCGGCGCGATTCCCTCTCTAGGGACCGCCGGACTCGCTTGATGCCGTTCCCGGCGTCGCTTCAGATCCATGGCCGCTGGTCGGCCTCATCCGTCATGTGCATCGCGCGCCTTGTTCGCGCTCGCTTTCGGCGGAAACCGGAGAAAGACATGTCCGCTAGCCAGGCGCTCAGCGCCCAGTACGGCTGGTTCAAACGCAGCAGCGAACTGACCGTGGACGACGTGACCGTCGTCGACCGATCCACCCTCAACCGCGCCGTCGGCGCCGCCGCGCTCGGCAATGCGATGGAGTGGTTCGACTTCGGCGTCTACGGCTACATCGCCATCACGCTGGGCCACGTCTTCTTCCCTTCGGGCAGCGCCAGCGTGCAGCTGATCGCGACGTTCGCGACGTTCACGGCGGCGTTTCTGGTACGGCCGCTGGGCGGTCTGGTGTTCGGTCCGCTGGGCGACCGCTACGGCCGCCACAAGATCCTGGCGCTGACGATGATCCTGATGGCGGCGGGCACCTTCGCGATCGGGCTGATCCCGTCCTATGCGCAGATCGGCATCGCGGCGCCGCTGCTGCTCCTGGCGGCGCGACTGCTGCAAGGCTTCTCCACCGGCGGCGAATATGGCGGCGCGGCGACCTTCATCGCCGAATATTCCACCGACCGGCGGCGCGGACAGATGGGCAGCTGGCTCGAATTCGGGACGCTGGGCGGGTACATCGCGGGCGCGGGCACCGTCACTGCATTGCAGATGACGCTGAGCCCCGCCGACATGCTGGCATGGGGCTGGCGCATCCCGTTCCTCGTCGCCGGGCCGCTCGGCCTGCTGGGCCTCTACATGCGCCTGAAACTGGAGGAGACACCTGCCTTCCAGGCCTATGCCGAGGAAGTCGACAAGCGCGAGGTCGACCGCCCGAAGCTGGGCGACCTGTTCCGCGTCCACCGCGCGCAGCTGCTGAAATGCGTGGGGCTGGTGCTTGTGTTCAACGTCACCGACTACATGCTGCTGACCTACATGCCCAACTATCTCAGCGTGACGATGGGCTATGCGACAAGCAAGGGACTGCTGCTCATCATCCTCGTCATGGTGGTGATGACGCCGCTCAACGTCATCGGCGGCCTGTTCAGCGACCGTCTGGGCCGCCGCCCGATGATCATCGGCGCCTGCGCCGCGCTGATCGTGCTGTCGATCCCGTGCATGCTGCTGATCGGCACGGGCAACGACGCGCTGATCTTCCTTGGCCTCATGCTGCTGGGCGTGACGCTGGTGTGCTTCACCAGTTCGATGCCCTCGACGCTGCCCGCGCTGTTCTACACGCCGGTGCGCTACAGCGCGCTGTCGATCGCGTTCAACGTCTCTGTCTCGCTGTTCGGCGGCACCACGCCGCTGCTGACCGCCTGGCTGGTCGAGAAGACCGGCGATCCGCTGGTGCCCGCCTATTACCTGATGGGTGCTGCCGCGATCGGGCTGCTGACGATGCTGACGGTGAAGGAGACGGCGGGCATGCCCCTGCGCGGATCGCCCCCCGCCGTGGGATCGCAGGCGGAAGCCGTCGCACTGGCGAAGAGCGACGAGCCGGTCACGGTCGATACCGCCCTGCCGGGGCAGACGCCGGACGGGGACGAACGGCGGAACGGCCGGCCGGGTATGGGCGCAATGGTACCCGCGCGCGGGCTGGCCTAGGTATCAACCGGTTCCGGCGCTCGTCCCCCATATCCCTTCTCCTTCGAAGACGATTACCTTGTGGAAGGTCGAAGTTTCCCGAGATCGACCAACACAGGTTCTCCACACGGCAGAAGGGGTGCGCGGCAGATGCCCTGACGACCTATGCTTCGCCGTTCCAAGCTGGATTCTTATCCGAAGCAGTGGAATGACTGGCTCGATCGCGGGTGGCATGGCGTGCGCTTACGCATCTAAGCCGGATCGAAAGATCCCCTGGGCTGAGAACGCAATTCTGTCGTCCACCCCTCCAGCCAAGAGCCCCGTAGGATCGGTGCCTTTAATGCCGCACGCTTCAAACGTCCGCCGGTATGGGCCGATCAAGATAGCTGGTCTCACCTCGCTTGCGCGCTTCCCAGGCGTTCGTGCGCTCGCGAGCATAGGCCTTCTGCACCCGGACCTTGCTGATGCCATACCGTTCGGCAAGCTGACCAAAGGTCGCCCCATCGATCACAGCGACATAGATCGCGGAGTTCCGATCATGCTCAGGGCTTAAATTTTCGACAGTCATCAACATGCTCCAGCCCTTGCCGCGTCTCAGCGTCCAGCGCAATGCAGCTACCTAAATACAACCGCCACCGTCACCCCGTCCATCGGAGCTTGCCGCTGCGCGGGCCAAACGGCGCAAAGCTGAGTGCCAGCCAGTCCAGTTCGGACACCGAACAGGCTCAGGCCTTGCTGGCGAACGCAGCCAGCCTGCGATGGACCGTCGGTCGATCGAACCGCGCGTTGTGGGTGACGGTCAGATCGGCGGAGATCGGGATTTCGAGCGCAAGGGTATCGTCTATCGCTTGGCCCGCCAGAACCTACGCGGTCAGGGCGGTCATTTTCGTTATCCTAGAATGGAGGGGGCCGCCCGGAGCTTCACGCCAGACTTGGGCCTGACCGACCTGCACGATGCGCCCGGCATCATCGTGCCGAAATGGGCGAATTTGCTAAAAATCCTGAAACAGATTGGCCTGGAACCCCTCGATCTATGGCAGCGTGGTTAACTGGTCGCACAGCGCAAGGTGATCAAGGTCAGTTCGGAAGGCCTGCCCAGCCTTAGCGCAAAGCCGGGCCAGATGCCAGTGCCATTGTTGACGTAGAGGGCCATGTCGCCAACGGTGTAGCGCCCCGAGACGAAGCCGCCATTGCCCCGCGCGACCAGACGGTCGAGCCCGACGCTCATGCCGCCATGGGTGTGCCCCGACAGTTGCAGCGCAACACCGCGCTTTGCAGCCTCGCGCGCCTGCCCGGGCTCGTGATCGAGCAGGATGATCGGTGCGCCAGACGGCGCCCCATCCAGAGCCTTCCCGAGGTCCGGGAGCGGTTTGCCGACGCCGCGCGCCGATGGATCGGTAACACCGGCGACCACCAGAGCGCCCTCGCCGCGCTCGATCACCACATGAGCATTCGCCAGCACCCGCATGCCCAGCGAGGCAAGGTGCGCCATCCACGCATCGTAACCGGAGAGATATTCGTGGTTGCCGGGGCTGAGCCAGACCCCATCGCGCGCGCTCAGTCCGCGCAGGGGTTCAACGCCCGCACGCCGGTTCTCGACGCTGCCGTCGATCACGTCCCCCGTTATCAGGATCAGGTCAGGCTCCAGACGATTGGTCGCCGCGACCACGGCGTGGGTCCAGTTCGCAGGAAAGAGCCTGCTGATATGCAGGTCGGTGAGGTGGACAAGGGCATAGCCCTCGAAGGCAGCAGGAAGGTTCGGGATCGCTATCGAGACCTTACGCAGGCGCGGCACGCCGATGGCCTGCCACACGCCGATCGCCGCCAACAGGAAAGCCATCCCGGCAATGGCATACCGCGCTTCGACCCAAGGCGCCGCGCCGCCTACCCCTGCGATCGTTGCGACCAGCCTCACCGCGTCGAGTGCGATCTGGAAGACGGCCAGCAGGGCAATGCCCCCGAACAGCCAGTTGAGCACGATGATGAACGGGCGCGGGAACTCCGGGCTGAAGACCGATCCCGATGAGAGACGGCTCCAGAGATGGGACTGCGAGCCGACGAGCAGGACCAGGGCAACCGTCAGTTTGATGCCGTCCGCCAAGGGAAGCGGCAGCAGCGTGCGCGCAACGACGTAAGCCCACGGCAGTGCGAAGATCAGATGGAACATCTTCTGTGGTTCAGCCGAAGGTCACGCCGGTCAGTGCTTCGGACCGGGACCAGAGCTGTGCGGCAACGTCGGCATCCAGCGCCTGTGGTTCGATCTTGCCGGGCCCCGGCGGCCCCTTCAGTTCACGCAGACCCTGAGGCCCGAAATACTGGCCTCCGCGGATGCTCGGCATGGTCGCTGCCATCACTTGCGGCAATGCGCCGTCAGCGGCGGAATGGCCGATCAGCTTGAGCGCGATCGAGCCGCCCCAGGCCATCAGCCGACTGCCCGGTCCCGGGCCGTTGGCGATCAGGTCGGTGGCAGCAGCGCCAGGGTGCGCCGCGACGCTGGTGAGCCGCCAGCCCTTGGCGTTACTGCGCCGATCAAGCTCGAGCGCGAACATCAGCATCGCAAGCTTGGACTGCGCATAGACCGGCCAGGGCTTGTAACCTTGCACATACTCGAGGTCTTCGATCCGGATGCTGCCGCTGCGATGGGCAATGCTGGAGACCTCGACCACGCGCGCCCTGCCCGCGATCAGAAGCGGCAAGAGCCGCCCGGTCAGTGCGAAATGCGAGAGATAATTGGTTGCGAACTGCATCTCATGGCCATCGATCGTGGCTTCGCGCCGGGGCAACGCCATGATGCCGGCGTTATTGACGATGATATCGATCGGGCGCCCTGCCGCCAGTTGCCTTTCGGCAAAATCGCGTACCGAGCCCAGACTGGCGAGATCGACGAGATCAAAGCGTACCCGAGCACCGGGGTGACGGCTGCGGATCAGCGTTTCGGCGGTACTCCCCTTGTCCGGGTTGCGGCCTGCGAGGATCACCTCGGCCCCGGCTCCCGCCAGGGCAAGCGCCGTCTCCAGACCCAGGCCTCCCGTCGCGCCGGTGACGATCGCCAGCCTGCCGGACTGGTCGGGAATATCCTTGGTGGTCCAGCTCGCCATATTTGCTATCCTTCGCATCGATCAGCCACAGGAGGGCACTGGGCGCGATATTGTGCACTCAGTGCAAATATACAAGAAGTGCAAGAAACAATCTCACCCGTTCCGGTCGGCCTGCGCGAGCGCAAACGGTCGCAGACCCTTGCGCGCATCCAGGAAGAAGCCATGCGCCTGTTCCTCGAGCACGGGTTCGAGGCGACGACGCTCGACGACATCGCTGCAGCTGCAGACGTCTCGCGCCGCAGTCTGTTCCATTATTTCGGATCGAAGGAGGAGATCGTCTTCTCCACCAAGGCCGATTTTCCGGCGCTCGTTGCTGAGGCGATCGGGCGGCGACCAGTCGAAGAGCCGTTGCTGGACATGGTCGAGAATGCGTTTGTGGAACTGGCGGCACGTCACATCTCGGAACCCGCTCGCAACCTTGCCAGGCTCATCCAGGACACCCCGGCCCTGAGCGCCGGAGACCAAGCCAAGTACGAGAAGGTCGAGCGCGTCCTCGCTAAGGCACTTGCCGAGCAGAAGGGACGCTCGGAGAATGACCTCGAATGCCGCGTCACCGCTACGACCGCGATCGGTATTCTGAAACTGTCGACCCAAGCCTGGCTGGCAGAGCCCAACACCGGTCCCGACACTTTCGGCAAGGCTGCGTTCGCCGCCTTGCGCCAAGTCGTCAGCCAAACCTCGGGCGGCCGCGAATAGCCCGCAATGGCTGATGGACGACCGGCCGGTTGGCGGCAGGCATATGAGTTTTCTGCCAGCCCCGACGCAGCCGAGATGCCCGCTATGTGAAGCTCTCGACCAAGTGACGCGATGAGTTGTCGTTCACCACACGGTTTATGAAGACCTACTGCCCGGCTGACCAGGCATTGGCGAAGATGCTCATGAACTGGCGGTCGTGGCCAACATGGCCCATCCCGCTCCCGAAGCGCGCCGTGTCTACACCGAAGCCCGACCGCTCGGCGCCGCGAGGCGCTGGAAGACATCGGCGAGCAGGTGGATGCGCTGGAACGACGGCGACAAGGCCCAGCAAGAGGCAGCGCGCCAGCGTCCAGATCATCCTTGTTCGATCTTCACGTCCTTGCCGAGTATCGTCTTCATACAGATGCACTTGACCAAACCGACGCCGTGCGCGTGGCCGCATCAACTGCCACTTCGCCGTCGAAGATGCCGCTGCTGGAACCGTGCTCGCCCACGAACAGGGGAAACGACGAGACGGCGCTGCAGACCGACGTTGCGTAGCCTGCGGTCGCGGGCGTGTTCGGCGCCAGGGCCGAGCGCATCTCCATATCGAGCGTGTGCAAGTTCGACACGACCTACGAATGAGGTTTCGTCGCCTGAACCGGACCGGGACCGGGGCCACGCCATGCGCCCGGTCCCCCTGTGTCGTCAGAAGTTGGCGAACACGCCCGTGCCCGCGACGAGCACATCCCTGGCGCCCTGACGGCCGCCCGGATTGATGTACCACTGCAGGTTCGGACGCAGGCTGAGGCCGGGCATCAGCGCGATCGAGTAGTTCGCCTCGATCGCGTATTCGTTGGTCTGCGGCTCGATGTTCTCGCCCAGTGCCGCATTACGCGCGTCCTGCAGCTCTCGCAAGTTGCGGTTCACGCGCGAGCGGCCGACTGCGAGACCGATCTGGTCCTTGGGGCGTCCGGGGATCAGGCCCGAATAGGTGACTCCCGCCGTGATGACATTGACCAGCTTGTTGGTCCGGTGGTCGGCACTCACGAAGTTGAAGAAGCCTTCCAGAGCGCCCGCGCCGTCGGCATCGGCCGCAGTGAATTGCTGGCGCGCGACGGCATATATGCTCGCCCGGCCGCGCTCGCGGGCAAGCGGGTCGCCGGTCATCTGCGCGAAGCCGCCGTTGTCGTCATAGACGAGGTTATTGCTCTTCGACGTGTCAAAGAACGCGCCGAGCTTATAGGTGCCTGCCAGTTTCGGATTGCCGCCCAGCTTCACGTCGAACCCGCGCTCCACCGCGACGAATGCGCCCTGGCCCTTGAAGCCCATGTAGAAGCCCTTGTTCTGCGGGAACACGTTGTCGTTGCGCTGGTATACGCCGACCATCGTGTAGCCCAGCTTGTCCTTCACCTTCACCCGGCCGCCCCAGGTGGTGACGGGAAAGTTGTACCAGTAGTTGAAGCTGGTGTGCCCCGGCACGACGCCGCAGAAGTACAGACTCTGAAAGTGGCAGGTGGTGGAGCCGAAGTCCTCGCCCATCGACACCTTGCCCAGCTTGATCTCGGCGGGCCCCACATTCTGCTGATACCACAGGCCCGCCAGACGCCAGATCTGCCCGGCGCCGAACACGCCCTGCGGGTATTGCAGCAGATCGAGGTGATTGGTGTCGTTGATGTTGTTGCCATGGCGGTTGGTGACGGCGGCGCGGAAGGTGCCGCCCTCGATCCCGGCGATCTTGCCCATGTCGAAATCGAGACTGACGCCCAGCTGCCCGGCGTACTGCGCCTGCTTGGTGGTACCCGAATTGAGGTTGCCCGCGACGAAGCCGATGTAGCTGACGGTCGGCTTGATGCCGATGTCCTCCAGCGAAGTGCGGATGCCCGCCCAGTCACCCAGCAGGTGCGGCTGTTCGGCCGGGGCGGAGGCGGCGGCGGTCTTCGGACCGGAACGCTCCAACGGTTCCGACTGCCTGGGTGTCGTCTCAGTGGACCAGGTCTGGTCCTTGGTATCGCGTGCGGCAACCTGCACGACCTCGATCGAGGGAGGCGGCGGGGGAAGCGTGGCTGCAGGCATTTCAGTGTCCTCTCGGATGGACGCAGCGGGCCGCTCGCCGGGCGCATATGCGCGCCCGGCGGCGTGCCGGTGGTTCCGGCAGCCCGTCTCAGCTTGGTTTAGGGGTTAGGGCTTAGGCCCCGTTGAGCAGGTCGTAGGCTCGGATCACCTGGCTGTCGTCGACGGTGCCGTCGCCGCGTCCCGAGGTGCTCAGGAAGAACTGGTGCGCCAGTGCCGCCAGCGGGGTCGCCGCCTTGGCGCCGCGCCCGGCCTCCAGCACGAGGCCGAGGTCTTTCACAAAGATGTCGATGGCGCTCGTCACTTCGGGCTCGGCCTCCAGCATGCGGGGCCCGCGATCATTGAGCATCCAACTGGCCGCCGCCGATCCGCCGAGGATCTCCAGCGCCATCGCGGGTTCGACGCCCACCTGCTTGGCCAGCGCCAGGGCCTCGGCAGCGGCAGCGATGTGGACGCCGCACAGCAACTGATTGACAACTTTCACCGCCGAGCCCTGCCCGGCACTCTGCCCGACATGGAACAGCTTGCCCCCGACGCCCGACAGCACCGGGTTCAACTCCGCGAACAGCGCGTCCGAACAGGCGACCATCATCGACAGCGAGCCTGCCTTCGCCCCCGCCGTGCCGCCAGAAACCGGCGCATCGACAAAGCGGCGGCCTGCGGCCTCGACTTCCAATGCGATCGCGGCGACTTCCATCGGCGGGCAAGTCGCTGTCAGCAGGACCACACTGCCCTCGGGCAGAGCGGTCAACGCGCCGCCGTCGAACAGGACCGAGCGGGCCTGCGCGGCGTTTACCACCATCAACATCAGCACGTCGGCTTCCTTGGCCGCGCCCGCCGCGCTGGTGGCGGAGGAACCGCCTGCCTGGACCAGAGCCTCCATCGGTTCGGTGCGCAGATCGAAGCCGGTGACCGTGTGGCCCGCTTTCAGGAGGTTGAGGGCCATCGGCATGCCCATGGCGCCCAGGCCGACGAATGCTACCTTGCTCATTGTACGAAATTCCTCAGCGATTGACCTGACGGGCGGGGATCAGCAGCACGAGGGCCACGCCGATCAGCTCGACCGCGGTGATGGTGTAGAGCCCGGCCGACAGCGACTTGGTGGCGTCCACCACCCAGCCGATGACGAAGGGCGAGACGAAGCCCGCGACATTGCCGATCGCGTTGATCGCGCCGATGCCTGCCGCCGCCCAGACGCCGCCGAGGAAGGCGGGCGGGATCGACCAGAACTGCGCGGTCTGGGTCAGCAGCCCGGCGGTGGCGAACGAGAGGATCAGCACCGAAAGCGGCAGGTTGCCGATCGCCAGCGGCGAGAGCGCAAGGGCGATCGCGCCCATCGCCATCGGCAGCATCAGGTGGAAGCGACGCTCGCGGCGAAGGTCGGCGCTGCGGGCAAGGACGAGGATGACGACGACCGCGAACAGGAAGGGGATCGCGCTGATGAGCCCGTTTTCCAGCGGATCGGTGACGCCCGCCGCCTTCACCATCGTCGGCAGCCAGAACGAGATCGCGTACTGTCCCATGACGATGCAGAAGTAGAGCAGGCTGAGCAGCCACAGGCGCTTGTCGGCCAGGAACTGGCGGACCGACATGTGCGTGGTTTTCTCGCGGTTGTCTTCGGCGAGATCGGCCTCGATCATCCGCTTGTCGTCGGCGGTCAGCCAGTCGACGTCCGCCGGGCGGTTCGGCAGCATCCAGAAGGTGGCGATACCGGCGACGAGCGCGGGGATCGCTTCGAGCAGGAACAGCCAGCGCCAGCCGCCCCAGCCCGACGAACCGTGGAAGGTGTCCATGATCCAGCCCGACAGCGGCGAGCCGAGCACGCCCGAGATCGGAATGGCGATGAAGAAGATCGACATCGCGCGAGACCGGCGGGCCGAGGGAAACCAGTAGGTGATGTAGAGCAGCACGCCCGGCGCGAACCCGGCCTCGGCAAGGCCCAGCAGGAAGCGCAGGATGTAGAAGTGCATCGGCGTCTGCGCGAAGGCGAACAGGCCCGAGATGATGCCCCAGGTGATCATGATCCGCGCGATCCACAGCCGCGCGCCGACCTTGTGCATGATGAGGTTGCTGGGCACCTCGAACAGCGAATAGCCGATGAAGAAGATGCCGGCGCCAAGGCCATAGACGTATTCGCTCAGGCCCAGTTCGCTCGCCATCTGCAACTTCGCGAAGCCGACGTTCACGCGGTCGAGGTACGCGGCGAAGAAGCAGAAGAACAGGAACGGCATCAGCCGCCAGGTCACCTTGGCGTAGGTGCGTTCGCGATGTTCGTCTTTCACCACGGGCACGTCCCGGGGCATCTCGGTTGCGAGACTCACGGCCTCTCTCCTTTTATGTTCTTTGGATACTGGGTTTGGGAGCGCCCCGCGACCGGTTGGGAGAAAACGGTCTCGAAGCGCTCCCGTTGCGACCCGGAGGTGTTAACCCAGCCAGGAAAGGGTACGGGCAACGACCTGATCGGTCGAAATACCGTAGCGGTCGTGCAGCGTGGGCAGCGCGCCCGCGTCGAGGAACTTGTCGGGCAGGCCGATCTGGCGGTAGCCCGAGGGCACCGTGCCGCTGCCGAGCAGGCAGGCGGCGACCGCTTCGCCCAGGCCGCCGATGACGGAATGGTTCTCCGCGACCACGACCAGACGACCTGGCCTGGCTGCAACGGCCTCGATGATGGTCTTCTCGTCGAGCGGCTTGATCGTCGGGCAGTGGAGCACGGCGGCCTCGACCTTGTCGGCGCGCAGGCGGTCGGCGGCTTCGAGGGTGCGCATGGTCATCAGGCCCGAGGAGATGAACAGCACATCGGCGCCGTCACGCAGCATCTTCGCCTTACCGAGTTCGAATTTGTAATCGTACTCGTCGAGGACGGCGGGCACCTTGCCGCGCAGCAGGCGCATGTAGACTGCGCCCTTGTGGTCGGAGATCTGCGGCACCGCCTGCTCGATGTCGATCGCGTCGCACGGATCGACGATGGTGAGGTCGGGCATGCCGCGGAAGATCGCGAGATCCTCGGTCGCCTGGTGCGAGGGGCCATAGCCGGTGGTGAGGCCGGGCAGCGCACAGCACACCTTCACGTCCAGCCCTTCCTCGGCGATGGCGAGGCACAGAAAGTCGTAGGCGCGGCGGGCGGCGAACACGGCATAAGTCGTCAGCCAGGGCTGGAACCCCTCGCGCGCCATCCCTGCGCCCGACATCATGAGCAATTGTTCGGCCATGCCCATCTGGTAGAACCGGTCGGGGTGGTTAGCCGCGAAAATATGCAGGTCAGTGTACTTGGCGAGGTCGGCGGACATGCCGACGATGTTCTGCTTCGTCTCGGCCAGCTTCGAGAGCGCGTGGCCGAACGGGGCAGCGACGGTGCGCTGGCCCTCGGCGGCGATCGACGCGATCATCGCGGACGTCTTCAGGCGCGGTTTAGCGGGTGCTTCAACGGACATGGAAATCTCTTTCGAAAATCGGGAGGATCAGGCGGCTGCGGCGGCGTAGCCGGCGTCGAGCACCTCGATAGCCTTGTCCCACTCGTCCTCGTCGACGCGGATGAAGTGCGTCTTCTCGCGCTCCTCCAGGAACGGCACGCCGCGACCCATCAGGGTGTCGGCGACGATGACGCGGGGGCGCGGATCTTCGAGTTCACGCGCCTTGTCGAAGGCTTCGACGAGCGCTTCCATGTCGTTGCCGTCCACGAACTGCGCGTGCCAGCCGAACGCCGCGAACTTGGCGGCGATGTCGCCCATGCCCAGCACTTGCGTGGAGGGGCCGTCGGCCTGCTGGTTGTTGAAGTCGACGATGGTGATGAGATTGTCTAGCTTCCAGTGTGCGGCCGATGCGGCGGCTTCCCAGGTCGAGCCTTCGCCCAGTTCGCCGTCCGACATCAGGTTGTAGACGAACTGGCCGCTGCCCTTGCGCTTGAGGCCGAGGCCCATCCCCACCGCGATCCCAAGTCCTTGACCCAGCGACCCGCCCGAAATCTCCATGCCCGGCGTGTACGAAGCCATGCCCGACATCGGCAGGCGGCTATCGTCCGAACCGTAAGTCTCCAGTTCCTCGAGCGGGATCACCCCCGCCTCGATCAGCGCGGCGTAGAGCGCGATGGCATAGTGGCCGATGGAAAGCAGGAAGCGGTCGCGGCCTTCCCACTCCGGCTCGCCGGGGCGGTAGGTCAGCGCGCGAAAGTACGAGACGGCCAGCACATCGGCAACGCCAAGCGCCTGACCGACATAGCCCTGACCCTGAACCTGGCCCATCTTCAGCGCATGGCGACGAATGTTGTAGGCCCGGCGCGAAAGCTCGGCGACCGGCATGTTGGTTGCGGAAATCGACATTGATACTCCTCACGACGCGAGGAGATTGCCCGCGGCCCGGACTGCGGACTTCTGGTGCGATCCTCTCGGCGTCAGTTTTTCTGATCTGTTGCCGCTTTATCAATCGCGATTGCGCTTGTGACAAATGACGCTTTCACACTATTAGATGAATCAGGTTCACCTATGCCGATAGCGTTACAACCCCTCAGCGTCTTCGAGACCGCCGCCCGCCACGGTTCCTTCCGGCTTGCCGCCGACGAACTCGGGCTGACGCCCAGTGCCGTCAGCCACGCCATCACCAAGCTGGAGAACAACCTTGGCACGCGCCTGTTCGACCGTTCGCTGCGGCAGGTGAAGCTCAGCGCGGACGGTGAAGTGCTCTACCGCCACGTCGCTGCCGGGTTCGTCGAGATTCGGCGCGGGCTTGAGGAAGTGTCGTCTCGCCGCGCGCGCTTTCTGCGCCTCCACGCTGCCCCCAGTTTCGCGGCGCTGTGGCTGACCCCAAGACTTCCGGCGTTCCTGAGCAGTCACCCGGGGATGGATATCCGGATTACCGCAAGCACCGACTATTCACGCTTCGCCGCCGATGAAGTCGATGCCGACATCGTCAACGGCACGCCCCTGCCCGGCCCGGTAAAGGCGGTGCCGCTGGGTGAGGAAGAAGTGACCGTGCTCTGCACGCCGACGCTCGCGGCGTCGATCGCAAGCGCGGCGGACGTCATGGCGCTGCCGCTCATCAACGGCGACCGCAACCGGGTGACATGGGCGCGTTGGTGCGAGAGCAACGGCCTGCCGCCGCCGTCCAGCTACGCGATGCGCTTCGACCGCAGTTTCATGGTGATCGCCACCGCCGCCAACGGGCTTGGCGTTGCGCTCGAATCGACTCGGCTGGCCCAGCGCGAGATCGCGGAAGGCCGTCTCGTCGCGCCGCTGCCCGGCAGCGCGATCCGCGAGACCCTGCACTCGCTCGTCTATCCGCTGATCCATGCCGAACGGCCGATCATCAAGGCGTTCGAAGCCTGGCTGCTCGACGAATTGCAGATACCGGCCGCGTGAGAAGCCGGTATCTGCATATGCGGCATGCCTCGGCGAAGCGACATTCGCTCAATTCGACCGACAGGCCCTCGGTAGTGCCCCGCCGTCGTGCGCTGCGCGATCGTAGGCAGTGAGATGCCACTCGCCCTTCACCGCCTCCGGCGTGATCTGCATCTAGACGTAACCACGGCGGCTGGTGTCGACGAGTTAGAGGTCCGGCTTGGCGGATTGGAACGTCTTGCGCAGATCGGTCGGCGGTACAGCGGAGAGGTATCCTCGTAAGACGCCGAGATCACCGAGTTGCCGCGCTTGCAAATACGGGAATTACCAGCGCTGCGCCGACAGTGCTTGGCGATAATGTAAGCGTGCACGTCGAACTGCCGCACAGGCGGCCGAAACCTGGCTGTCGCTCTCCGCAGAGGAACGCAGCCACCGCGGTATTCGCATCCGGCCGCGAAACTCGCTCCGAAATCAACTCCGTGATCCAGGAAGGGCTTCTCCGCGAGGGGACGCTGAAGGGGGACGGACTCTATGCCACTGTCCACGAACGGGTCAGCAAGAAGCGCGATCAGCTGCGCTATGCCCACCACTATACTCATGCTGAGCCATCTCGACCTCGCCTATGCACTCATCACCGCGACGAAAAGCGCCTCCTTTACAGCGACGCAGCGGCAGATCGAGCGCTTCAAGCGAAGTAGGCGCAAAAGCAGTTCGTCGAGCGAAGTACTCGCGCGCTTCGTTCACAGAGCAAGGCGCGCGACGTATCGAGCATCTTTCGTATTGAACATTCTAATCATCCTGCTTCGGCAAACATTAATCCGACAGCAGGCCAAATCTCCCAGCGCCGGATCATCATTTCACATTGATCGCTTTTACTTCGAATACAGCGGAGCGGCCAGCTTCGCGAGTTCCTCGGGCGGCACCTTCGACTTCGTGCGATCATAGGTCAGCAGGCCGTTGATCTCGTCCTCCACGTCGGTGGTCTGGGTGTAGACCGCTGCGGACAGGCCACGCTCCTTCGCCTGCCGCACGATCTCGTCGAACTTGAGGCGGTAGCGGGCGAGGTAGTCCTTCGCGTCGGTGGCGGACTGATAGCCCCAGTTGCGTTCGCCCGGGCGCCAGAGGTGTTCGCGCATGGGCAGGCCGATGCCGCCGTATTCGCCGATCACCACCGCGCGGTCCGCATCGCGCGCGGGGGTATTGGGCACTTCCTCGTACGTGTGGATGTCCAGCATGTCGGACGCGCCCGCCGCGACGTCCAGCCAGCCGCTGTCGGCATCGACGAGGCGGCTGGGGTCCATGCCCTTGACGAAGCGCGCCAGCGTCTGGCTGTCGTACTGCCCCCAACCCTCGTTATCGACCACCCAGGTGACGATCGAGGGGAACGCGCGCAAGTGCCCGACCATGCGCGAGAGTTCGAACTGCTGCTGCGCCATGTCCTCGCTGGTGAAGACCGCCTGCGACTGGCTGGCGCCCACCACGAACTGCCCTTCCAGCCCGGCGGAGGGCATGTCCTGCCAGACCAGGATGCCAAGCCGGTCGGCATCGGCGTAATACTGTGCAGGCTCCACCTTGATGTGCTTGCGCAGCATGTTGAAGCCGGCCTTCTTCAGCCAGACGATGTCGCTGCGCATCGCTTCTTCCGAAGGCGGCGTCAGCAGGCCGTCGGGCCACCAGCCTTGGTCGAGCACGCCGTTCTGGAACAATGGCTTGTTGTTGAGCAGCATGACCGGCTGGCCCGCGACGCCGCCCTTGCCGATCGCAACCTTGCGCATGGCAAAGTAGCCCTTCACCGTGTCGCGCGCGGCGCCGCGCGGTGACAGTGCGGCATAGAGCTGTTCTTCCTTCGCGGTGAAGCGGATCTTGCGGCGCTCCGACTTCGGGGCCTTGCCCTCTCCGCCCAGCGGTGGCTCCACCGTCACCAGTTCGGCGACGAGATCGTAGAGATAGGGATCGTCGGGCGACCACAGGTGCGCCTGCGGAATGTCGAGTACGGCATGGCGGCCCGCGCGGACCACCTTGGTCGCGATCACCTTGCCGCCCGCCATCGCGGTCAGGCGGATGGCGTCGCTGTCCTGCATCTCGCCGCTCATCGCCACTTCCACGTCGAGGCGGCCCTGATCGATATCGGGGACGGCGCGCACTTCGGCGATGTGCAGCGCGGGCACCGGCTCCATCCATACCGTCTGCCAGATGCCGCTGACGGGCGTGTACCAGATGCCGTGCGGGTTCAGCGCCTGCTTGCCGCGCGGCTGGCTGCCGGTGGACGTCGGATCGGCCACGCGCACTTCCAGCATGTTGCCGCCCGCCTTGAGATAGCGCGTGACGTCGAACTGGAACGGGGTGAAGCCGCCCTTGTGCGATCCCACCAGCGCGCCGTTCACCCAGACGTCGGCGGCATAGTCCACTGCGCCGAAGTGCAGCAGCACGTTCTGGCCCGACCATTCGGCAGGCACGGAAAAGTCGCGGCGATACCACAGCCGGTCATCGGGCAGCAGCGGCTTGCGCACGCCCGACAGCTTCGATTCGATAGCAAAGGGGACGACGATCTTGCCCTGCATCGACGCCGGCCTGCCCGCCGTGTCCTTCTCGATCGCATAATCCCATTTGCCGTTCAGGTTCTGCCACTGGGAGCGAACCATTTGCGGGCGGGGATAGCTGCGCCAGGCGTTCTGCGGCGTCACCGCACGGCCCCAGCTGGTCATGAGGTCGGTTTCGTAGACCACCGGCCCCTGTTCAAGATCGCCCTGGATCTGGGCCATGGCGGGCGCCACGACGGCGGCCGAGAGGCACAGCACGGAGGAGAGGAGCTTGAGAGTGCGCACGCGCGTCATATCCTTTTCGAAGCGGGGTAAATCAGGGCTTTCGGGCCACGGTTTCGGGCGGCGGCATGTAGGATTTCTGCAGCCCGCCAAGATCGACGACGATCGAATCGAGCACGAGGCAGGGGTCCATCGCATAGACGCGCAAGGTGTGGGCGCCGGGCTTGCCGAGGGTCCAGTCGGTGCTCGTCACGCTCGTCGCGCGCTGGACGGCATCGTCCCAGTTCTTGTTCGCCTCCACGTCGACCACCTGCGGCGGTGCGCCGTCGATGGACACGGCATAGCGCAGGCCGTGCTCCGCGTTCAGCGGGAACGTCGGGACCAGCCCCATGCGCAGTTTGGCCGCGCCGCTGCCGCGGGTGACGAAGCGATATTCGGCGTAAGGCGCGCTGGAAGCATCGGTCGCGCTCGGTGTCTGCGCCCCGCTTTCCAGCGCATGACCGCTGCGACCGAGGCCCGGGACGTGGCGCCAGCCGCCGGTCCTGCTGCGCAGCATGGCATAGTGATGCGGCTCTATCGAGACGACGCCGTTGTCCTCGACCAGCGTTCCCGCCGGTGCTGTCATGGGATCGGCGACGACGGCGATGGCGCGCTCGATCCCGCCGCCGGTGATCACGACCTGCCCCTTGCGCTGGGTATTGCCGGTGAAGCGCGCCCAGTCGATGGAGATCCATACGCGCACGTCTCCACCCAGCCGCACGTCCGAGCGGTCGACGCGGATCCACGGGTCGGATGCGGTAACGGTGAACTCCGGCGCGGCGGTGCCGGTCGCGAACACGTCGATGAAGTGGCGCTGCCCGGTGGCGCGCACGAAGGCGGGCAGGCTGTCCGCCCTTGCACCCTTGTTGCGCCATGCTTCCATCCGCAGGCCGTAGTCGGCCTCGGCCTTTGCAGGCGCGGCAACCAGGGCGTCGACCGATCCTTCGACCGCGATGCCGAGCCCTGCGCTGGCCGACGGCGCAACCTTGCCCACCGGCGGCGCGGAGAACACCGACTGATAGCGCGGCGCATCGTCCATGAAGCGCGTCCACTTACCGTCGCCGATGACGTTGTAGGTGGCCGTCGCCGCCTTGACGCTGCGGAAGGCGGCCACCGCGCGCTCGGCATAAAGGTTCGTGCTGGCGCGGCCCTGCCATGCATAGAGGAAGCTGCGGTCGGCGCTGAGGATCTTCTCGTTCATCCCGGCGCTGCCCCGGATCGGGTACTGCACCAGCTGGAAGAACCCGTCGCGCGCACTTTGCGGCAGTGCCGCCGCGATCTGCGTCGCCTTCGCATCCAGCGCGAGATAGGCGGCGACGCGGCGGTCGGCCTCGTCCCCGTAGGCTACCGGCGACATGTCGGTCCCCTGGATGCCCAGTTCCTCGTCGTTGTAGCCCATGTGCTCGGGCTTGCGGGCGAAGTTGAGGCGGTAGTATTCGCCCAGTACATCGGCGATGGCCCCGGCCTGCTCGGCGCCGAAAGTCCGGCTCGCCCACTGCTTCAGCCAGTCGTGCTGGCCAAGGCGGCTGGTGCCGTCGAAGTCGTAGGCGAGATCGAGGAAGTACTCGGCGCCCTTCTCACCCGGCTTGATGTCACCGACGTTGAGCATCCACATCGCGCGCGCATTGGTGGCATAGGCCTTGCCCATCTCCTCCCCGATCAGCGCCGGTGGCGTGCTGTCCAGCCAGAGATAGTCGTTCGGCTTGCCCCAGTAGGAGATGTGGTAATAGACGCCGCCCCCGCCCGGGCGCTTCTGCTCGGCGCTGGTCGAAAGCTGGCGGATGTAGCCGTGGTTGTCGTCCACCCAGCCCAGGATCGCGTCCTCCGGAACCTTCATTCCCTTGCGGTAGACGTCGAGCACTTCCTTGTAAGGCACGAAGACCTGCGGGACGGTGGCGGGATCGCGGCCCAGTTCGCTGCGGAACAGTTCGCGCTGGTCGGCGACGACCTTCTCCAGCAGCTTCACCCCGTCTGCCTCGTGCCCCGCGACGATGGCGCTGTCGTGAATGCCGCGCATGCCGATGGTGTAGAGGTTCTCGTAGGCGCCGTTGGTCTTCACCCGCTCGCGCCAGTATTCGAGGACCGCGGGGCCGTTGGTGTCGTAGTTATATTCGCCGCGCTCCGCATGGCTCCATTCCCCCACGTTGTTGCGCAGCATGGGCTCGGCATGGCTGGCACCCATGACGATGGCATAGTCATCCGCGACCTTTGCGTTCTGCGCATCGAGGTTGAACGCCGTCGTCACCTTGTGCATCGCCGGCCACAGCAGGTTGGCACGCAGGCGCAGCAGCAGCTCGCAGACCTGCGCATAGGTCTTCGGGCCGATGGTGCCGGTCGGATCCTTCTCTTCCGCCCATGGGCGGATCGACCAGTCCTCGTCATTGATGAAGAAGCCGCGGTACTTCACCGAGGGGGACTTCTGCGTGATCGTGTCCACGGCGAGATCGATGGTGGCGCGTTGCTGCGGCTTCACATCCGCCCACCATGTCCACGGCGAGACGCCGATCATGCGCGAAAGGTGGAAGATGCCGTAAGCCGTCCCGCGCCGGTCGGCGCCCGCGATGACGAGCGCGCGCCCGACGCCCGGCACGCCCCCATCGACGACCGCGACGACATAGCCCTCCGCCTGCCCCTTGATCGCGGCGACGGACAGCTTGCCCTCAGCCACCAGCCGGTCGATCGCGGCGGACTTGCCGATCGTGCCCGCAACGATCGCCAGATCGCCGGAAGGCGCGGCGGTGGAGACTTGCGGCAGGGTACCGCTCACCGCCTGAACGTCACCCGCGAACGCCTTTGCCGCGATGGAGACGACGGTCGCATCGCCCGCATCGACATGGATCGTCGGAGCCCTGCGCTCCGCGACTAGCGGGAACGTGGCTGCCGTCTTTGCATGAGCGGCGGGCACCAACAGGGAGGGCAGGCACGCCGGAACGCCCAGCAGGGCAGCGCCCAGCAAATATCGACCCATCCGTGCGCCCGCCTTCATCCGCTCTTTCCTTTCATTATTTTCGCCCCCATGTCAGGGGCACTTTCTCGCGACCGATCAGAAGCCGACGCGGACGCCCGCCATCAGGATGCGGCCGGTGGTCTGGTAGCGCTCCGGCAGGCCGGTCGTCGCATCGACATAGGCGTCGTCGGCCTCGTCGGTCAGGTTGATGCCTTCCAGCGTCAGCGCCACTGCCGGAGTCAGCTGGTAGCGCATCGAGGCGTCGAAATTCAGGGTGCTGTTACGCCCCGACAGGATGTTGCCGTAAACGCCGGTGCCCTCGTTGTAACCACCGCGATAGGCGAGCGAGCCGCGCAGCGCGAACTTCTCGTCCTCGTAGTAGAGCGTCACGTTGGACGACCACTTCGACGATCCTAGGAATGCGGTATCCACTTCGGTGGGCGTCAGCGCGGGGAAGCTCGCCGCGTTGGCATTGGTGGCCGGACCGAAGGCGCTGTAGGTGAAGTTCGAGTCCAGATAAGTCACGTTGCCGACGAAGCCGGTATTGCTGAGGAAGCCCGGCAGGAACGTGAAGGGCAGCTGCAGGCCCGCTTCCACGCCCTTGAGCGTGCCGCCCGGACCGTTGATCGGCTGGCTGATCGACCACGGACGGCCTTCCAGATCCGCGCCCGCCGGAGAGTTCGGACGGATGAGCGAGGTCGGCAGGCCGGTGGAGGCATACGTGCCGATGCGGGTCTGGCCGATCGGGAAGCTGTCCACCTTCTTCGCGAACAGGCCGACCGAGACGAGCGCGCCCGGTGCGAAGTACCATTCGGCCGAGATATCGAAAGTGGTCGCGCGGGTGGGGTCGAGGTTCGGGTTGCCGAAGTTCACGCGATAGTCGAAATCGTCAAGGCTGCCGCCCGGGGTCAGGTCGCCCAGCGAGGGGCGCTTCATGACCTTGGATATGGCGCCGCGCAGGATCAGGCTTTCGGTCGGGAACAGGGCGACGTTGAACGCGGGCAGCCAGTCGTCATAGGACCGCGAGACGAAGACCTCCTGCCCCGCGGTGATCCCGCGCGAGTTCTGCTGCGTGCGGACATAGCGCATGCCGGCATTGGCGGCATAGCGCAGGCCGAACAGCTCGCTCTCGACGTTGAACTGGAAGTACGCGGTGGACGTCTTCTCGATAACGCCGCGGTCCGCGTTGGCGTTCGGCACGATCGGACGGGCATAGAAGTTCAGCTTGTCCACGATATCGCCCACCTGGGGCATCACGAACGAAGACGTGTTGCCCGATTGGCCCGACTTCGGCAGATCCCAGACATAGGCCAGATCGTCGGTCAGCTGATAGCCGGTCTGCCCCGGCGCACAGCCATAGGCGGCGCAGTAGGTGGACGACCGCCCGCCCTGCGTGCCCGAGAACCCGAAGCGACGCAGCGCGCCGCCGACCAGCAGCTTCAGCTCGTCGTTGAGCGTCCACTCGGTATCCAGCTTGACGGTGCGGAAGGTGTTCTTCGTATACTGCTCGTCATCGCGGATTTCGGTGACGACATAGTCGTTCGGGTCGGTCGAATGGTTGTCGATGACCAGCGACGGCGCCTTCATGTCGGTGAAGTCGTAGCTGTAGTTGCCGCGCGTCTTGCGATCGATGATGACGGTCGTCTGGTGCGGCGCCTTGCCAACCGAGCGGGACATGCCGCCGAACAGGGTCGCCTTGAAGCTGTCGCCGAACTCCTGCTCCAGCTTACCGCCGATCTGGTAGAACTCGGTCGAGGACTTGTCCTGACGGTGCTCCACGCGCTGCTGCACGTTGCCAAGCGTCGCGGATGTCATCGTGTTGGTCGCGGGGTCGATGGTATAGTCGAGCAGGTCGATCCGGCGCTCTTCGCTGCGCAGTAGGACCTGGCCCCACTGCTCGCTGTAGTCCTGATTGTACTTGGCATAGAGGCCGTCGATGCTGATCTTGGTGCGGTCGGTCGGCGCGAACTGCAGCGAACTGGTCACGCCCAGACGCTCGACACCCAACTTGATCGCACCATAGCGCGGGATGCGCGGGTGATAGGACAGCGCCGCCGCATCGCACGATGCACTGGGCACATACGTGCCACCGCTACCCTGCGTCGTGAAGCAGGGCGTGCCCTCCACCGAATTGAAGCGCCCCTGCTGCCAGCCCACCGTATGCAGGCCGGCGCGGGTCGTCGTGTACTTGGCATAGGCGGCGGATACCGACGCGGCCCAGCGCCCATCGGGATCGCGCCAGCGGATCAGGCCGGACAGGCGCGGGCCGACGTTGTCGTTGAGATCGTTGTACTGGACCTTGGCGGACCCGGCGACGGTGAGCCCCGCCTTGCCAGCCAGGGGATTGCCGGTGTTGAGATCGACGACTGCGCCCAGCGAGCCTTCGTCGAACTGCGCCTCGGCGGTCTTATGGACGACGATCGAGTTGAACAGGTCAGATGCGAAGACGTTGAAGTTGAAACCTCGCCCGGTGTTGTCGGGCGTAGTCGCCACCGTCTCCATGCCGTTCAGGCGGACGCGGGTGAAGTCCGGGCCAAGGCCGCGCACGGTGATCGTGTTGCCCTCGCCGTTGCTGCGGGCGATGGCGACACCGGGGATGCGCTGCAGCGACTCGGCAAGGTTCTGGTCGGGGAAGTTCGCGATGTCCTGCGCGACAATGGCGTCGACCGCCGACACGCTCTGCCGCTTGACCGATAGGGCGCTGCGGATGGATTCGCGAAAGCCGGTGACGACGATGTCGCCACCCTCGGCGGGGACGGCGGGCGCTTCCTGAGCCTGCGCTTCGGCCACGGCCTCGTCGCTTTCCTGCGCCTGCGCCGACGCGATGGCAAGGCAACTGACCGACACCGAAACCAGTGTCTTTGCGACGATACGATATGCAGGTGTCCTACGCGCCATGACTTTCTCCCTCTCCGCCCCACTGCGCCACCGGATTGACCGGACAATTTTTCGCAAAGTGGAATGACCAGTTCGTCACTACACGCCGGAAAACTTTCTTCAAGTGATTTATGTGATATATCCCTTCTGCGAAAATGTCGCGAGAATGAATGCGATGACGCGCCTGATCCGTTGAATTGCGCCAAGCCAGGCCTAGGCACAACCTAGTATTATCGGCACTCGCCCAGGATGCTTGCCTGATTTTGATTCGATGTTATCTGATAACTTATCAGGACGGTCAGCCCGGTCGAACAAAGCAACCGGCGCGGCGCTCAATGGAGAACACAGTGAAGATCACTTCGGCCAAGGTCATCGTGACCTGCCCCGGTCGCAACTTCGTGACCCTCAAGATCATGACCGATCAGGGGGTTCACGGCATCGGCGACGCGACGCTCAACGGGCGCGAGAAGTCGGTGGTTGCGTATTTGGAAGAGCATGTGATCCCATGCCTGATCGGCATGGACCCGCGCCGGATCGAGGATATCTGGCAGTACCTCTATCGCGGCGCCTACTGGCGGCGCGGCCCGGTGACGATGCGCGCGATCGCCGCCGTCGATGTGGCGCTGTGGGACATCAAGGCGAAGATGGCGGGGATGCCGCTCTATCAGTTGCTCGGCGGGCGCAGCCGTGACGGCGTGATGGTCTACGGCCATGCCAACGGCAGCGACATCGCCGAGACAGTGGATGCCGTCGGCCACTACATCGACATGGGCTACAAGGCGATCCGCGCCCAGACCGGCGTGCCGGGCATCAAGGATGCCTACGGCGTCGGGCGCGGCAAGCTCTACTACGAGCCCGCCGACGCCGCCCTCCCTTCGGTCACCGGCTGGGATACGCGCAAGGCGCTGAACTATGTGCCGAAGCTGTTCGAGACGCTGCGCGAAACCTATGGCTTCGACCATCACCTGCTGCACGACGGCCACCACCGCTACACCCCGCAGGAAGCCGCGAATCTGGGCAGGATGCTGGAGCCTTACCAGCTGTTCTGGCTGGAGGACTGCACCCCGGCCGAGAACCAGGAAGCCTTCAGGCTGGTCCGCCAGCATACCGTAACCCCGCTGGCCGTGGGCGAGATCTTCAACACGATCTGGGACGCCAAGGATCTTATCCAGAACCAGCTGATAGACTACATCCGCTGCACCATCGTCGGCGCAGGCGGCGTCACGCACCTGCGCCGCATCGCCGACCTTGCCGCGCTCTACCAGATCCGCACCGGCTGCCACGGCGCAACGGACCTCTCGCCGGTCACGATGGGCACCGCTCTGCACTTCGATACCTGGGTGCCCAACTTCGGCATCCAGGAATACATGCGCCATTCGGAGGAGACCGACGCCGTCTTCCCGCACGACTACCACTTCGAGAAGGGCGAGCTGTTCTGCGGCGAAACTCCCGGCCACGGCGTCGATATCGACGAGAATCTGGCCGCAAAATACCCGTACAAGCCCGCTTACCTCCCTGTGGCGCGCCTCTCCGATGGAACGATGTGGAACTGGTGATGCGGCAAGAATTCTTGCGGGTCGTCCATGCTTGTGACAACCCGCACAGAATGTCGGCAAGGCTCAAACTCTATCAACGCGTCGCCCAGGAAATCGAACAGCGCATATCCGGCGGCGAATACCCGCCGGGTACGCGCCTGCCCCCCGAACGCGATCTGGCCGAGGCGTTCGAGGTGAGCCGCCCGACCATCCGCGAGGCGATGCTCGCGCTGGAAATCCGCGCGCTGGTGGAAGTGCGCCACGGCTCGGGCGTCTATGTCGTCGAACAGTTGCCCGCCGCCAGTCCTCCGCGCGAACTCAACGTCGGCGCCTTCGAACTGGTGGAGGCACGGCTGATGTTCGAAGGCGAGGGCGCAGCCCTCGCCGCCCGCGTCATGACCGACGCGCAACTGCACGAACTGGACGCAATCCTCGAACAGATGGAGGCGCTCGACCCGGCCTCTCCCGAGGAGCTGGCGCTCGACCGACTGTTTCACATGACCATCGCCGAAGGGACGCAGAGCTCGCTGGTCGCACAGGCTATCGAGCACTTGTGGGACTTGCGCGAACAGTCGCCGCTGTGCCGCCACATGTTCCAGCAGGCCCGCCGCTCAGGCATCAACCCGCGTCCCGGCGAGCACCGGCGCATCTATGAGGCCCTGAAGGCCGGCGACAGCGACGGCGCCCGCACAGCCATGCGCGCGCACCTGACCCGCGTATCCGAAGACCTGCTCGCCGTCACGGAACTCGAACTGATCGAGAAGGCCCGGAACGAAATCAGCGAAAAGCGGCGGCGCATTACTCAGTCCTGAAGCGCGCCGAGTATCGATTCGATTTGAAGGTTCTCATTCAAGGTCAAGGAGGGCTTGGTCCTGGCCCTGCCCAGGCTGGACGAGAAAGCAGCGGTTCACCCATATCCGACGGAACCATGTCGCAGGATGAGGTCACTTAACTCGCGCCCTGGGCCGCTTGAACCAGAACGACCAGACCGCCAATGTTCCCAGCATTGCCAGCCCGAGGCCCGAAAGCGTCATCACGAGGCGAAACATCAGTCCGCCGACCTTGCCTGCGTGGAGCGGATACAGCGCGTTGTACGCCATTACCCTTGCAGGAAGCTCGACGGCATCACGAACTGCCACCATCCGCCCGGTATCCGCAGCGAACCATACCGTTGTACGGCCATTGGGCAGCCACTCTTCCGGCCCACGCATGCGCAGGGTGATGAGGCCGCTGCCCGCGCGAGGCAGTGAAAGGCTGCGCACTTCCGCATCGGGGAATCGCAGGCGCGCCGTGCGGATCATTGCCTCCCAGTCCAGATCGTCCGAAAGCTGCACCACCGCTGCTGCCGGGGGTTTCAGCGCTCCATCGATCTCGGCGGGTGCCCCCGGTCCGAGGATGACGGATGCCAGCGGCCGGAACACGAGCACGGTGCCCGTCACTAGCGACAATGCCAGCACCGGCGCGACGACTATCCCAAGGTCGCGATGGTGCCGAACGATCGACGGGCGGGTCATCCGCGCAGGCCTGAGACGAAACTCGAAGGTCCGGCGCGTGCGCCACCACAATATGGTTCCGCTGACCACGAAGAATACCCCGCAAAGACCGGTGACGCCGATCACTGTCTCTCCCGCCTCGCCTGCGAACAGGTGCTGGTGGAAATCGGACAGCCACAATTCTGGCCGGGCCCATTGGCTGCTCCATTCGAGCACCGGCTCACCTGCCTGCGTGACGTAAGCCCCGGCCCCGCCTTTATAGGTCAACCGGTCGAGTCCGAACCCTGCATTGGCGAACGTGATCGATTGCGGCTGCCGGGTCGGATCGGCCATGAGTGCGACTGTCGTTGCCGCCAGCGCCTGCGTCTCCTGCACCTGGGTATCCCCGGCATGAGGCAGCATGACCCAGGCGTCGCGGTGGACAAGGATCGCGCCGGTCAGGCCTACCAGCGCCAGCAGCAGGCCGACAAGCCCTCCGCTCCAGCGGTGCAAGGCGTCCAGCAGCTTCATCAGAAGCGATAATCCCAGCCCAGCGTGAAATTGCGACCGCGTCCAGCGAAGAAGTGGGCGTTATCGGTCGGCCGCACCGTCTGGGTGTAGTAGTCGATGTAGAACTTGTCGAAGATGTTCTGCGCCGAAAGCGTCAGCCCGCCAAATGCCGTATCATAGCGCACGCTGAGGTCGGTGACATTGTAGCCGCCGAAGCTATAGATGTCGTCGTAGTTGCCCGGCGTCCGTTCGAACTTGCGCGAGAGGAAGAACTGGGTCTGGACGCGCGCGGACAGTGGCCCCTGGCGGTAGCTGGCCGCGAGATTAAGGCGATCGGGCGAGATGTTCGCACCGTCGAGATCGCGGTCGACCTCGTAAATGTCGTCGTCCGAACCGTCGGTGCGGCCGATCAGGTGCGCGTATCCGGTCGAGAGCGTCAGGCCCGGTATCGGTGTCTGGGCCGAAAGGTTGATCTCCAGCCCCTGGATCTCGACGCGCTGGCGCTGCACTTCAAACACGCCGCCGCTCTGCACCAGTAGCGAGCCGTTCTTGCTGGTGGACCAGAAGTAGGCCGCACTTGCGTCGAGCGGACCGCGCTTCACTTCGACGCCCAGTTCGCGATTGTTGGACACGATCGGGCTGATGTTGACGTAATTGTCGATATCGACGCCCGCCCGGTTCACCGCGCGCGCGATGCGGCCGACGTCAGGCACGGTGTAGCCTTCCGCATAGCTGGCATAGGCCCGGATGCCTTTCCACGGCTCGATGATGACGCCGCCGTTGAGTAGCGTATCGCTGAACTTGGGCGTCCCGCCGGATACCGCGAAGCCGCCGCCGTAGCTGGCAAGCGTGCGGTAGTCGTCGATGGTGATCCGCACGTCCTCGTGCCGTACACCGCCCGCGAGGTGCAATTTTTCGTCGAACAGCGCAAGGTTCGCCTGCGCAAAAGGTGCGAGACTGCGATACTCGGCCGGCGGCACCCACGCACGACCGGTGGCGATGAGGCGCTGCTCGGTCTTGTCATAGAGCACGTCGAGGCCGATCGTGGCGGTGAGCGCCTCGAAGCCCGGCACCTTGCGTTCGTAGGAGAACTTGCCGCCGTACTTGCGACTGCGGTTCTGCGACTGATCGAACAGCGTGCCGATCGGCGCGATCACGGCATCCTGGAAAGTGGCGATCGGAGCAACCTCGCCGCCGTAAGTATCGCGCGACCGGTTGAAGAACCCCTGGAGCATGAGATTGCCGCCCCAAAGATCGGAATCGGTATAAGTCAGCGCCGCGCTTTCCGTCCGGTTAGTGGCAGGCACGCCCGGAGGCGTACCGCGAACCGAGGTGGTTGGCAGGTTGCGCCTGTAGTCCCCGTTGGCGGCGATGAAATCGCCCTCGCCCTTGAGTTGGAAGCGATTGACCATGAGGTCTAGCCGCGCCGTGTCCGACACCGCATAACCGAAACGACCGAAGACCGACCAAGAGCGGCTATCCTGCGTCTCGCCTTGCGTCAGATCGGTGCCAACCCTATCGCCGTGACCATCGTAGAACACCCCGCGCTTCTCGAAGGCGGCACCCACCGTCGCGTCGAAGCGCTCCTGACGCCAGCCGATGAGGCCTGCGACCTTGCCGCCCTTGCCGTCGCCGCTGAAGCCGGAGTCCGAATTGCCCTGCACAAGCACCCGGCCGGAGATCCCGTCCTGTTTCGGCGGGCCGACTGTCACCTGGTTGACGATGCCGCCGGTGCCGCCGATGCCTTGCAGCGCATTGGAGCCATAGATGACCTCAACTCGATCGACGAAGAACGGATCGATCGAGAATCCGTCCCGTGCGCCGTCGCGCAGCGGGGCGGTTTGCGGAATACCGTTGATCGCGTAGAGCGGCGAGCGGCCGCGCAGTGTCTCGCCAGCGCCCGACAGCTTTTGCCTCGTGGGCGAGAACGAAGGCGTCAGTGCGGACACAGCATCGACGATCGAGCCCCCGATGGCCACCTGCTGGTTGAGCGCCGCGTTGTCGATGACATCGACTGTCAGCGGCAGGGCGTTGACCGGGAGCACAGTGCGGGCCGCAGTCACGACGATGCCTTCGTCCGGTTCGACGTCCTGGGCAAAGACCGGGGTCGCCACTAGCGCAAGCGGCAGTACGAGCATCGAATGACGGATCATCTTTGGGGCCTCCCTAATTGGTCGGCCTCATAACGTTACCGCCTGCATTTGCAAGTCACTCGCAGTAGCATGCATTGGATCGCCTGCGGCTCTCGATATTCCTACGGCCGATTCTGCCGCTCCTTGTCATCCCTCCCCCCGCATGGCGGCCCGGTCGGACGGTCAAGCATCGAGTTGAACGTACCCAACAGCATCCACGCCATGATTTCACATCTGCACTCTCACAAAGAAATCCCACCTGATCGAAAAAGCAGCGTCAATTGTTGCAGGGATGTCCTCGCTCAATCGGAGCCTGTTCGCTGCACCATCGAGCAGGTCGATCAGAATTTCGCACAACTCACCGGAATCAGCCGCAGGGACGGCAACCGCAACCGCATCTCGTAACGGCTTGAGCGCCTGCTCGGCCCATTGCATCGCGAGGATACGCAGCCGAGGCGAAGTGGTCGCTTCCAGATTCATTGCTGCATACAATGCGGCATGGTTCCGCGAAGCGCCGAAGCCGAAGTAGGTCCGCGCCATTGCACGCAAGGTCTCTTCGGGCGATGAGGCGGGCGCTTCCGAGGCACTGAGCTCTGAGATGAAGTCGGCAACATCGCGATCGACCACCGCCACGAAAAGCGCCTCCTTGTCGGCGAAGCGGCGGTATATCGAATGTTTGGAGCAGCGCAGGCGCATGGCCAGTTCGTCAAGCGAAGCGCCCGCATAGCCCCGCTCGCAGAACAGCCTGCGCGCCGCATCAAGCAGTGCCTGCGTCCATGCCTGCGCTTGCACCTTCGTCGGTCGGCCCATGCCCTTCTGACTTCCCTTCACACCCAGCCGTTGACCGGGCTTCTATAAAACGACACGATATAGTGCCGTTAATATCGAAGCGAGTCGTATTTGTCTGCCATTTCCCTGTCTCGCGTAAATTGGGTTACCCCCACCGGGCATCCGGTCCTGCATGAGATCGATCTGAATTTCGGTCCGCGACGCACAGGGCTGCTCGGGCGCAACGGCGTGGGAAAAAGCACGCTGCTGCGGATCATGGCCGGCCACCTGACGCCTTCGTCCGGTTCATGCTCGACGGTCGGGACGGTTCACCTGATGCATCAGGTCGTGCAGCCGGCGGCATCGGACAGCATCCCCGATCTCTTCGGCGTGCGCGCCGCTCTAGAGGTCCTGGCCCGCGCGGCCGATGGAGAAGCGACAATAGACGATCTCGAAAGGGCCGACTGGACAATCGAGGAACGCATCGACGCAGCCCTCGCCCGCGTCGGGCTGGAAGCTTTGACAACGACACCGCTGGCAGGGCTCTCGGGCGGGCAACGGACGCGCGCGGCGCTGGCCGCGGCGATCTTTGCGGAGCCGGACTTCCTGCTGCTCGATGAGCCTACCAACAATCTCGACCGGGCGGGGCGAGAGGCAGTGCTGCGGCTCGTCGATGGCTGGTCTGCCGGGCTGGTCGTGATCAGCCACGACCGCGAACTGCTGGAGCGTATGGACGCCATCGTCGAACTGACGACGCTAGGGGCGACGCAGTATGGCGGAAACTGGAGCGCTTATCGCCAGAGCAAGACGCTGGAACTGCAGGCCGCCGAACAGGACCTGCTCGACGCCCGCAAGCGGCAGGCGGAAATCGCGCGCCGCAGTCGGATCGCCGACGAGCGCAAGCAGCGCCGCTGGAGCACGCAAGGCTGCGCGTGGCGACATGCCGAAGATCCTCGCAGGGGCGCGGCGCAACGCCGCCGAGGCCAGCGGCGGCGGCGACCAGCGCCTGAAGGCCCGGCTGAGCAATGACGCCGCGCGGGACGTGGCGGCGGCGCAGGCGAAGATCGAAGTGTTGCAATCGCTGTCGATCGTACTTCCGACGACGAAAGTTCCCTCGGGCCGCACCCTGCTGGAGATGCGCGGGGCGACGATCGGCCATAATCCCGGCCATCCGATCCGGCAGAATATCGACCTCACGATCGTCGGCCCGGCACGGATCGCGGTGATTGGACCGAACGGCTGCGGCAAGAGCACCCTGCTACGTACGATCGCGGGCGATCTGGCCCTGCTCGGCGGCACCATGGCGCTCGGCGGTACGGTCGCCTTTCTGGACCAGAACGCCGCGTTGCTGGATCGCAAGGTGACTATTCTCGAGAACTTCCGGCGGCTCAATCCCGGCAAGGACGAGAACGCCTGCCGGGCGATGCTCGCCGGTTTCCTGTTCCGGGCCGACAGCGCGCTGCAGGTGGTCGACACCCTGAGCGGAGGCCAGGTCCTGCGTGCCGCTCTTGCCTGTCGTCTCAGCGGCGATGCACCGCCAGAGTTGCTCATCCTCGACGAGCCGACCAATCACCTCGATCTCGATTCCATTCGGGCGATCGAGACGGCGCTGGCCGCATTCGACGGCGCCTTGCTGGTGGTAAGCTATGACGAGGCGTTCCTCGGCGAGATCGGCGTGGAAGGTCGGATCGAACTGGCATTGTGATGACATGGCGACGCTAACTCGCTTGGCCTCGTCAATCCTTGGCGAACAGCGCATCAAGACACGCTTTGTAGCGCAATGCCCTCGAACCCCCGCCCTCCCCGTGCGTTGCCTTGCGCAACACCGGGGAAGGCTTGCGTAAATCGACCGTCGTCTGCGCGCTTCTGCTAGCGGGCTGCAACAGCCATCAGTCCGCGCTGGCACCGTTCGGGCTGGAGGCGCGCTCGACGCTGACGATGACGACCGTGCTGGTGACCGGCGCAGTCGCGATCGCGCTCGGCGTCGCGGCGGTGTTCGTGCTGGCGGTGCGCGCGCCGGAGGGGCGGATGGACCATGCGGGCGGGATGCGCATGGTGCTCTGGCTCGGCGCGATCGTGCCGACGGTGGTGCTGACCGCGCTGCTGGTCTGGGCCCTGCCCGCGATGCGCCCGCTGCCCGCCGCGGCGCGAAACCTGCGCGTACATGTCGAGGGCGAGCAGTTCTGGTGGCGCGTGCGCTACAAGCCTCAGGGCCGGCCGCCCCTGATCTCCGCCAACGAAGTGCGCATCCCGGAGGGCTGCACCGTCGTGTTCGAGCTGACTGCGACGGACGTGATCCACAGCTTCTGGATACCCGGCCTCGCAGGCAAGATGGACATGGTCCCCGGACGCACCAACCGCCTCGTCGTGAAGGCCGACAAGGCGGGCACCTATCGCGGCGTCTGCGCGGAGTTCTGCGGCCTCAGCCATGCGCTGATGGCGTTCGACGTGATCGCCATGGAGCCTGCCGCCTTCGACGCATGGCTGGCCGCCAGTCGCGAGCCGCCCATACGCACCCAGGGTCGCGGCGCGGCGCTGTTCGCGGCCAGCGGCTGCAATACGTGCCATTCCCTGAACGGCGGCCAGAGCCGGGGATCGGGCATCGGCTCCGACCTCACCCGCTTCGGCGCGCGCCGCACGCGCCAGGCCGGCTCGATCATCGATCCGTGCGAGGCGGCGGATTGAGCGCTCGTTTCCGCAGCCTCGCGACAAGCGGCGCCACGGCCATTCGCCTCAGAGCAGCTTGTCGAGCGTGATCGGCAGGTCGCGGATGCGCTTCCCGGTCGCGTTATAGATGGCGTTGGCGACCGCCGCGCCGGTGCCGGTGATGCCGATCTCGCCGATGCCGCGTGCGCCCATCGGGGCGTGGGGGTCGGGGATGTCGGTCCAGATCACGTCGATCTCGGGCACGTCCATGTGTACCGGCACATGGTACTCCGACAGGCTGGGGTTCATGATCCTGCCCCTGCGCTCGTCGAACTGCGCCTCCTCCATCAGCGCGAGGCCTAGGCCCATGATGATGCCGCCGCGGAACTGGCTCGTCGCCGTCTTGGGGTTGAGGATGCGCCCGCAGTCGAACGAGCCGAGGAACCGGCTGACGCGCGGCTCGCCGGTCACGGCGTTCACGCGCACCTCGCAGAACATCGCGGCATGGCTGTGCATCGACCAGTGCATCGTTTCCAGTGGCGGCGGTCCCTCGGCCTCGACGCTGACCGTATCCTGCCCCGCGCGGGCAAGAATGGAGGCGTAGGTTTCGTGCCTTGCCGGCTCGTCGGCCTTGCAAAGGCCTTCCTCGCGGCTGACCACATCGTCCGGCGCGAGCCCGGCCAGCGGGGAATCGTTGCCCGCAAGCTTGAGCAGCGCCTTCACGAGATCGCGATGTGCTGCGCCGACCGCCGCGCCGATCGCCGCAGTCTGCTGCGATCCGCCTGCGAGGACGACGCCGGGCAGCGTGGAATCGCCGTAGTTGAAGCTCACCCGCTCGAGCGGCAACCCGAGCCGCTCCGCCGTGACCTGTGTCTGCGCGGTCGCGGTGCCCATGCCCATCTCGTGCGCCGCGATGTCGACGATGGCGCGCCCGTCCCGCGTGAGCGTGATCCGTGCGGCGCCGCCGGGCATGCGGTAGTACGGATACGTCCCGGTCGCGCAACCCATGCCGACAAGCCATTCACCTTCCCGGCGCATCCCGGGGCGAGGGTCGCGCCGGGCCCAGCCGAAGCGCTGCGCGCCGTCGCGCCATGCCTCGACGATGTGACGGGAGGAGAACGGCAGGCCGGTGCTCGGGTCTTTCTCCGGCTCGTTGCGGAGGCGCAGTTCGACCGGATCGATGCCGAGCACCTCGGCCAGTTCGTCCATCGCGCTCTCCAGCGCGAAGGTACCGACGGATTCCCCCGGGGCGCGCATGAAGGTGTTGGCCAGCATGTCCAGTTCCACCATCTGCACGTCGAGCTTCACCGTGTCCGATGCGTAGGCGCTGCGGGTCGCCAGGATGAACGGCTCGGGCATGGCGTTGGTGGCGGTCTTGATGGTGACGCCGGTATGGATCAGCGCCTTGAGCTTCCCTTCCCGATCAGCCCCGAGCGCGACGCGCTGCTCGGTCGGCGAGCGACCGCCGACCACGCGATAAACCCCTTCGCGCGAGAGGACGAGGCGCACCGGACGGCCCGTCACCTTCGCCGCCATGGCCGCGAGAACCTGATGCTGCCACAGGCACTTGCCCCCGAAGCCGCCACCCACGAACGGCGAGGTGATGACGACCTTGTCCTCGGCCATGCCGAACATCTGCCCGATCGACCAGGCCGTATGGGCGACCAGTTGCGAGGCGTCGTGGATGCGCAGCACCTCGCCCTGCCATGCAGCGGTGACGCCGTGAAGCTCGATCGCATTGTGGTTGTGGCGCGGCGTCAGGTAGGTGCCGTCGACGCGCACCTCGGCCTCGGCCAGCGCCGCCTCGGCGTCGCCGCGCTCGTTGTGCAAGGGCTGGCCCATGAACATCGCGGGCCGCGTGCCCTGCCCGCGCGCCTCGGCGAAAGAGGTCAGCGCAGGCGCCTCCTCGTATGTCACGCGGATGAGCGAGGCCGCGTGGCTGGCCTGTTCCTGCGTTTCGGCGAGCACGACCGCCACGGGCTCGCCGTTCCAGCGGATGTCGTCACCCTGCATGATCGGCAGGTCGTCCCCGCCCGCCGCCTTGGGCGCCGACATGAACACCGGCGGCGGCGCGAGGCGCGGGGCGTTGCGATGGTCCATCACCGCGACGACGCCGGGAGCGGCCTCTGCCGACGCTGTGTCGATGGAGGCGATGCGCCCCTTCGCGATGGTGCTGAAGACGAGCGCCGCATAGACCATGCCCTCCATCGGGAATTCGGCCGCAAACTGCGCCTGCCCGGTGACCTTGAGCGGGCCGTCGATGCGCGACAGTGGCTTGCCGACATGGCCGTAGCGCTCACGGATCAGGGGGTCGGGCTCACCTCCCGGAATCCAGCGGTCCGGCGCAAGCGCCACCGCTTTCGCCATCGCGCCTTGCACCGCGCCCTGTATCGCCTGCTTGGCGTCGCCGACGATGCTCATGCGATTTCTCCCGCGAGTTCCTCGAGCACGGCGACCATCGTGCGGCGCGCAAGTTCGATCTTGAAGGCATTGCCCGACAGCGGCCGGGCCTCGGCAAGTTCCGCATCGGCGGCGGTGGCGAAGGCCAGCGACGCCGCCGGACCGCCGCGCAGCACCGCCTCCGCCCGCACGGCGCGCCATGGCTTGTGCGCCACTCCGCCAATCGCGATGCGCACGTCGCGCACATGCCCGTCCGCGACATCCAGCACCGCCGCGACCGAGACCAACGCGAAGGCGTAGCTCGAACGGCCGCGCACCTTGCGGTAGGTCAAGCGCGCCTCACCGGACAGCGGCGGCAGTTCGATGGCGGTGATGAGTTCGCCGGCCTCCAGCATGGTCTCGATATCCGGCCGCTCGCCGGGCAGGCGGTGCAACTCCGTCAGCGCGATGCGGCGCTCGCCGCCGTCGCCGCGCAGATGGACCACGGCATCCAGCGCCGCCAGCGCCACGCACATGTCGGAAGGATGCACCGCGACGCACGACCTGGATGCGCCGAGGATCGCGTGATTGCGGTTGAACCCGTCGATCGCGTCGCAGCCGGAGCCGGGACTGCGCTTGTTGCAGCGCGATCCCGCGTCGTCGTAGAAATAGGCGCAGCGCGTGCGCTGGAGGACGTTGCCGCCGACCGTCGCCATGTTGCGGATCTGCGCGCTGGCGCCCGAAACCACGGCCCGCGTGAGTAACGGGTAGCGTCGGCGCACCAGCCGGTGCTCGGCGAGCGCAGTGTTGCGTACACCCGCGCCGATCAGCAGGCCGCCGCCGGGCAGTTCCTCGATCTCGCGCGAAAGGCCAGTTACATCGACGAGGCTCGCCGGTCGCTCGATCGTCTCGCGCATCAGGTCGACGAGGTTGGTGCCGCCGCCAAGGTACTTCACCCCGGCAGCACTGCCCTGCCGGACGGCATCGGAGGTGTCGGCGGCACGCGCATACGTGAACGGGTTCATTCGGCTGCCTCCGCGAGCGGTTCTTCAGCGAAGGTTTCGGCGATGGCCGCGACGATGCCGTTGTAGGCCCCGCAGCGGCACAGGTTGCCGCTCATCCTCTCGCGCAGTTCGTCATGGCTGAGGTCGATGCCGTCGTCGCCGAGATCGACAGTCACATGGCTCGGCACTCCGCGCGCGATTTCCGCCGCCATGCCGACCGCCGAGCAGATCTGACCCGGCGTGCAGTAGCCGCACTGGAAGCCGTCATGCTCGACGAACGCCTGTTGCAACGGGTGCAGACTACCTGGTTGCCCCAGCCCTTCGATGGTCGTCACCGAGCGCCCTTCGAACTGGACGGCCAGCGACAGGCAGGACAGCACACGCTCCCCATCGACAAGCACGGTGCAGGCGCCGCAGGCACCCTGATCGCAGCCTTTCTTGGTGCCGGACAGGTGCAGATGCTCGCGCAGGAAATCGAGCAGCGAGACGCGCGGGTCGCGCGGGATTTCGGCGGCCTCGCCGTTGACGGTCATGGTCATGCGTGAACCTCTCGCATCAGGCATGCCCGACGTGGCCCTGCCTCGCATCTGCACAACCTTCCCGGTCGCGATTGGTGCCCGGCTGGCGCTCATAGGACCGGTGTATGCGGCGGTACGATGGCGAGCCGATCATCACGTCGCGACGGCGCGAAGGGATTTCCCGATCTCGCCACCGCAATAGGCATCACCGTATTTCGCGCGGCTGTCGTCGGCCAACCGGGCGAGTTGCGGCGTCGCCTGCATCCGCCGCGTCAGGGCAGCCACCCGAGGCGCGGTGCCGGCCAGAAGCGCGGCGATGACGTCGAAACGATCGACCATCGTCGACCAGAGCACGGCAGTGACGATATCCGCGACACCCGGCTCGTCGGCTCCGAGCAGCGTGCCGCTTTCCTCGCCGAGCCCGTTAGCGGACGCGGTGGCCTCCCAGATTTCCATCCATCGGCTCAGGCGCGGCACGAATTCACGCCATTTGTCGGCAGTCCACATCTCGCGCCCGCCGTCGAGCGTCAGTTCGTCCAGCACGTCGTTCGCATCGTTGACGACCTTGATTGAGCGTGCCCGGTCTTCGGGAGACGTCGGCAACAGGTCCAGCTTCTCGCCGAGATAGAGCGCGATGGCGGGCATCTCGGCGATGGCGAACGCGCTCGCGTTGTCGATGAGCACCGGCGGCCCCATGAAGGGCACCGGCTGGTCGGCGGGCGCGCGGGCCATGAGGTCGCCGATGTCGTCGCTGTCGTGCTCCCTCCAGCTCTTCCCGGCGTAGGCGAGGATCGCCCGGATGAACTGTCCGCGAAACGGAACGGGCCAGTAGTAGAGGTCGAAGTCGGCCATGGCGAGGAAGCTCCCGTGTGAAACACCGCGGGAAGCAATGCGCCGCGCGGCGTCTCGTTTCGCACGCCGCCCCGGTCTTCGCGCGTCCTGTCGGAAAGCAGGGTGAGAACTCCTCGCCCGCTCAAGGGTTATCGACCGGCGAAGGAGTTGTGCGATGGCCAGTCTCGAAGCCCGCCTGATCGGCATCACGATCGAATGCCTCATGACAGAGGCCTACGCCTTCGCCGGCCGACCCGAGAACTTTCCGAAATGGGCAGCGGGCATGTCGTCGTCGCTCCATCGGGACGGCGAGCGATGGCTGGCGGAGACGCCGCTGGGAGAGGCCACGATCCGGTTCAGCACTGCGACCGACTTCGGCGTGCTTGACCATCGGGTCATGCGGTCTAGATCGACCGGCCGGGTCAGCAACAACGTCCTTGAAGATGCAGTGCGTTGCAACTCGTACCAAGCGAGCGGGCCGCCATAGGCGAAGGCTTTCACGCAGATTATTCCGGGCAGTGACAGGTTCCGACCGTTTTGCGGCTTCTCATCGGTCTCATTCGAGAACTAAATCCTTCAAGCAGAACAAGGCGATAGATAGAACCATATGTCCAATTGCGCGGCCCTCTGATTTGGCGAGATGGTACAGGCATCGCTCGGGACGATATCCCTTCTTGCCGATGGCAGCTTTTGGCACGTTTTGGTTTCGATAGCATGGCAGAAAAGGGCGCATTGCGGCCTACGGCAGCAGGCCTCTCTACCAGCCTTTAGGGCCCTGTTCATGAGCCTGTCTATCTGAAGCGGACAGTTGGTAAGTCCAACCTTGAACCAACTTAAACCGTCGCAAGCGATTATATCGCCAACGGCAACTCCGCAGTCATTGGCTCCTACTAGAATTGGTTTCGGACTTTTATCTTCGTTGCTGACGGTTTGGTCTGGATCCTTTCCGATCCCGACAGTGGTAGGGGACCGTTCGACGCCGGCCCCCGCTCTACAATCACCTATCGTTACCACCGCCCGTCGTCAGTTTTGCAGTTTTCGGTGTGCGGGCCATGCGTTTTGAACGCGGCGGCTTACCCTCGGTCTTGCCGGCTGCTTTGTCAGAGGTGGCTGGAGGCGAAGTGTCTTCCATGTCGCCCTTAGGCTCCGTGTCCTGCCGGTTGAACAGTCCGAGCTTGCCACGTCCCTTGCGCGCTGACTTCGGGCTTTCGGCCGGAGCATTGGACGGTTTGACCTCTCTAGCCTTCCGCGCCGTTTTGGGTTTGCCTACGGCAGACTCCTTGGCTGCAGAAGCCTTTGCTGGCGGCGTTCCGCCCTTGGACTTTACTGAAGCCCTTTTCTTCGGCGCAACGGCTTCAGGATCCTCTGCGGGCGCGTTCGAGGCTGCTGCAACAGAGGCGCCGGAATCCGCCATCGCTTCCTGTGGTAGGATCTTGCGTGGCTTGCGAGTTATGGTCTGCTTGCCCTTCACAGGCGCAGTAGCCGGCGCCGGTCCGTTCGCCGCTTCTGCTCCCGGCGCTTGTGCATCGACCGCAGATGCAGGAAGAGCTTCTGATGTCGATGTGCTTGCCGTGGTCGCCGCGACAGTGGCCTTGCGATTGCTCAAGCCGATCTTCTTGGCGATCTCGCGACGCTGGGCAGCGAAACCAGGAGCAACCATCGGGTAGGTCGCAGGCAAGCTGTATCGTTCCCGGTACTGCTCGGGGGTGAGCCCATGACTTGTCAGATGGCGCTTGAGAGCCTTGTAAGGCTTGCCATCGATCAGGCTGATGATCTGATCATCGGATGCAAGGCTTTTACGGACCGACACTGCAGGCTCATAGGTTGGTGCTTCAGGCTCTGCCGCCGTTGACGCTGTATCTTCGGTAAGAGCAGCGCGTGTCGAGCGAATGAGGCCGGCGAGATCGTCAGCGCCGACGGTGTTGTTGACCAGATATGCACTCAGAAGCTGCACGGTCAGAGCGGCTATATCGGACGTCGGTTTGGTATCAGGCATCGATATTGCCCCTCTCGATGTTACTGGCGATTAAGGACGCTTATTGCTCGTATGGCAATGCGTGATGCATCGCCGCGATTACAGCGCATTTCAAGTGGACTCATCGGCTGCCGGACTATCGATAGAAATACGAATTGCCCCATTACAGGTCAGAATTGGTGCTACGGCCCGTGGCTTCTAAGGATATGTACGCGATCCTCGTGCATCGACCACGATGCGGTTTCGGCGCGCCATTTCGTGATGGACACCACGCAGTGGTCGATATCGTTGCATCTGCGGTGGGCTGTTGCAGAACCCGAGACGACCCATGCTGCAGTTGCACTGGCCCTCGAAACGATCGTCGCCCATATTGTCCCTGCCTTTCAGGCATCCTCTCCCAAGACCTTTAAGCCGGCCCTTGCGCCGGCCTTTTTTCGCCAGTCTTGCCATCAATGAGCGAAACACTGGCTGGCCGATTTCTGCACCGCGCGCCTCGCTGGAGAGGCTATGACCGTCTGGTCACAGGCCCGGCATCGCACAGGATGTTACGCCGATCATCCGTCAGGATTTCGAATCCTGCCCCGCAATTGGGTGCGGCGCAATTTCGCGGTCGAAGATCCGCCACCCGCGCTCGGGCGGAAGGGATCCTGGCCTCGATGATCAATAGTGGCTTGCAGAATAACGGAACGGCAGCGGACAAGGCCTTGTTTTGATCATGCGCCAGCGTTCCGGCGGACGATCAGGTATGGGCCAATCGCGGCGTTACGGCAATTGGCGCGCTCATTCCTCGCCGTTCCCTCAATATACGCTGCTGCCTCAACGTTGGGATCCAGAAATCCTCCCACATCGATCCGTGAGTTTCACCGGACGAAGGGCCAGACCCGCGCGCGCAGTGAATTTCCCGGCGCATCTGCTACGCACGACCCGTTGATATTCCTATGAATATTTTGCAGAAGTTCGACTGCCGACGAGGAATTCCGCGGTCACGACTTCAGCTCAGGCGTGGCGCTGGATCGAGAACCTTGCGAAAGAACACCACACGCTCGGTTTCCTCGAAATCCAACGCAATGTGCATGGCATGGGAGACCGTGTTCTCTAGCAGGGCATCGGAGGCCAGTTCCGTGCAACCCTTGAGCCGTGCCCATGCCTCCACCGCCTCGACGAGCCCCCGTCCTATGCCCTGCCGGCGACGCTCCTCCACGACATAAAGCCCTTCAAGGAACGCGACGGGGGATGTCTCGCACCCGTTCACGTAGTCGATCCGCAGGGCAGCTTCGGCAAAGCCCGCCAGGGTGCCTCGAAGATCGCGGGCCAGGAAGCCGACGACCGCCTGCGGCTCGCCCATCAGATCGACTAGGTCCTTGCGGTGCTCTGACCTCGAGCCGTCCGGCCAGAGCCTGGCGCGCAGACCCGCCCATTCATCGAGGTCGGCGGTGCCCGCCAATTCGATGCGTACGATCATGTCCGCTCACCCTCCCACAGGCCTCTGCCGGAAATCATGCGCGGCATGCGGCGCCGGCTGTCCGCCGCAGCGCCGCATGCCCTTTCAAGTCAAGCGTTGAGCTTGTCCTTCACGCCCTTGGCGGCCGTGAAACCGAGCTTCTTCGACGCCTTGATGGTCATGGCTTCCCCCGTCGCAGGGTTGCGGCCTTCACGCTCCGGGCTGTCCTTGACCTTGAACTTGCCGAAGCCGTTGAGCGAGATTTCCTCGCCCTTGGCCGCCGCGTTGCCGATGGCGTCGAAGACGGCATCGACGATCTTGCGGGCATCGGTCTTGGCGATACCGTGATCGGCGGCGATAACGTCTGCGAGATCGCTGTTGTTCATGAGAAGTTCGTCCTGTCGAAATCTGCGTTGGCGCCGCCGGATCGCTATTTTCAACCCTGCGACGTGGTTTCACCATGGCGCAACCCGATGAACGATCAAGGCGTTCCCTGGTGCTCAGCCTATCCAGAGAGCACTTTGTCCACAGCCTGTGGATAGTGCCTCTCACGCACCCTCTCCTGACCGGGAATAGGCGCTCGTCTTCGAAGACTGGCAGGTTACCCCCTCCCGGAAGTGAACGTGATCGTGGAACCTTCGCCCTTATGCACCCTTGATAGAGGTCAAAGGAGACAGAACATGTTCGGCAAGATCATCGGAGCCATTGCTGGCAACAAGGCGGCAAAGCACGTCCGCGGCATCAGCGGGACCGGGGGAACGCTCCTCGGTATAGCCGCGCCCACCATCCTACGCCGGATGGGCCCACTCGGACTGGTAGCTACCGTTGCGGGTGGATATGCCTGGAAAAAATACAGCGACCGACGGCAAACCCAGCGCGCGAAGTCCACTGAACCGAGCGTTCTAGCAAAGCCCGCCGTTACCTCCCTCTGATCGACGCCCGACCAGCTCTTGACCGCGGGCGTATGATACCATGCGCCCGCGAATGTTCCTTCCCGACTGATAATCGCGCCCGATGCGAGCGACACCGCCCGCGCCGATCAGTCGAGGGCCTATCAGTCGAGGAATGAACGCATCACCCGCGAACGGCTTGGATGCTTCAGCTTGCGCAGCGCCTTCGCCTCGATCTGGCGTATACGCTCGCGGGTGACCGAGAACTGCTGCCCGACTTCCTCGAGGGTGTGGTCGGTGTTCATGCCGATGCCGAAGCGCATGCGCAGCACGCGTTCCTCGCGCGGGGTGAGCGAGGCGAGCGTGCGGGTGATCATTTCCTTGAGGTTGGACTCAATTGCCGCATCGACCGGTATCACCGCGTTCGCGTCCTGGATGAAATCGCCCAGGTGGCTGTCCTCCTCGTCACCCACCGGGGTGTCGAGCGAGACCGGCTCCTTGGCGATCTTGAGGACCCGCTTCACCTTCTCAAGCGGCATCGACAGGCGTTCCGCCATCTCCTCCGGCGTGGGCTCGCGGCCATGATCGTGGAGGAAACGCCGGTTGGTGCGCACCAGCTTGTTGATCGTCTCGATCATGTGGACGGGGATACGGATCGTACGCGCCTGGTCCGCGATCGAGCGCGTGATCGCCTGCCTGATCCACCAGGTCGCATACGTCGAAAACTTGTAGCCGCGGCGGTACTCGAACTTGTCGACCGCCTTCATCAGGCCGATGTTGCCCTCCTGAATGAGATCCAGGAACTGCAGGCCGCGGTTGAGGTATTTCTTGGCAAGCGAGATCACCAGCCGCAGGTTCGCCTCGACCATTTCCTTCTTGGCGATGCGCGCCTCGCGCTCGCCTTTCTGGACCATGTTGACGATGCGGCGGAACTCGGGAAGCGTCATGCCGGTTGCGGCGGCGATATCCGCGACTTCAAGGCGGATGCGCTCCGCCGGCACCGCTTCCGACGCCGCGAAGGCGGCCCACTTCCTGTCCTTCTTCGCGACGTCCTCGAGCCAGGTATCGTCCAGTTCGCGGCCGATGTAGCTTTCGAGAAAGTCGGCGCGCTTCACCTTGTGACGTTCGACCAGGCGCAGCATCTGCCCGCTCAGCGCCGTCAGACGCCGATTTGACGTGTAGAGGTTGTCGATCAGCTGTTCGATCTTCGAGGCATGGAACTTCACGGCCTCGACCTGGGCCGTCAGTTCCAGGCGCAGTTCCTGGTACGCCGTTTCCTGCGCTCCCGGGAATGCCAGACCTAGCCCCATCGCGTCCAGACGAGCGGCCTGCAAAGGCTCGAACGCATGGAAAAGCTCGGCGATCAGGGCGAACTTCGCCAGTGCGTCCGGCATGAGCGCCGCTTCCATCTCGGCGAGGCTGATGGTGTTGCCCTCGTCCTCCTCCTGCTCGGCGTCCTTTCCCGCGACCGGGTTGCCGTCCTCGTCGACCTCCTCATCGGCGTCGTCTTCACCGGCAGGATCATCCTTGAAGGATGGACCCGTTGTCTGCGCGCTGATCTCGCCGTCACCGGCGTTATTGCCATCGTCCGCAAGGTTCTCGGGCTGGGGCTCCTTGGCGACCATCGCATCGAGATCCAGGATCTCGCGCAGTTGCATCGTCCCGGCATCGAGCGCCTCGGACCACGCGATGATCGCATGGAAGGTCAACGGGCTCTCGCACAGGCCCTGGATCATCATGTCCCGCCCGGCCTCTATGCGTTTCGAGATCGCCGCCTCGCCTTCGCGGCTGAGCATCTCGACGGCGCCGATTTCGCGCAGGTACATCCGTACCGGATCGTCGGTGCTGCCCAGAGCATCGGCCTTCCTCGCAGCCGGTTCGCGGCGCTGGAAGGCCGCACCTGTATCATCGGCCTCATCGCCCGGTTCGTCATCGTAATTGGCGGCAGCGCCGGCGCCGGGCTCGGCATCGACAGCCTCATCACCATCGTCACTGTCATCATCGTCGTTGTCGACGACCTTCACCCCCATCTCGGAGATGGCAGCCATGACATCCTCGATCTGGTCAGTCGTCATCTGATCCTGCGGCAGCGCCGCATTCAGTTCGCTGACGGTGATTGTCCCGCGGCGCTTGGCATACGCGATGAACTTTGCCACCGAACCACGGCTCGCTTCGATCAGCGGTGTGTCGAGATCGTCGCGCTGATCGTTTTTGGTCATGGTCTTGCTGTCATCTCATTCGAAAGGTCCACGGCCCTCTGCGCGCCTGGACAGTATGAAGGGTTGCGAGCGCCCTTGCCTCACAACCGCGCGAAGTTCCAGCAGCCTATTCCCGACCGCAGTCTATCCCCGACCGAAACCGGCGTGTTCGATGCCGCCTTCTATTGCGAAGCTCAGATCGGATGCACGCCAAATCCCGGGCGACGTTTTAGTGAGCCGAGTGTCGCCGGACCCGTTTGGGGTTGCCGCAAGGCTTCAGCATCATGGTTCGATATCCTCGTGGAACCCGGAGCAGTGCGCTGCCGTTGAACACTCAATCGGAACTGATCGTCATGTGGATTATGGAACGGACGCCATCGCTTCGCACAGCGGCACATTATCGGGACGCGTTACAGGAACGGGCCGGAGACATATCCCGTGCGTGGCAGGCGCACAGGGTTCAGATCGCCCAGACTTGCCGTCGATCTCTCCCGCGCCTGCCTGCCGACTGAAGGCATTCGCCCCATGTTGCGGTCCCGGTGACCGGCACATTTTCGATGTGTGTGGTGGACCTGTTGTGTGCGCAAGGATCATGCACACCACCGATTTGCGGAACGTTGCGCAAACCACCGGACGTCAATCAAAGAACCCAAGCTGCCACGAACCAATGGACGAAGGATTGCCGACGATGCCCAGCATTCGGCACATATGGGTGGCAGCTGCACGTTATTCGGCCATCAGGCTTGCAGCACACGCTTCTACTCGCGAGGCGCGGTTAGGACTTCGGCGTGACCCAGACTTCGACCGGGGCAGCGAACTTGCCGGGCGCAGGCTTTCCGACATGCACACGATCCGCGGTGACCTGTTCGCCGGTCGCAAGATGCAGGGTCACCCAGGGTTTGGGCATGCGCTGGAACGTCAGCTTCTGGATTGGCTGTCCCGTCGTCGAATTCATGATTGTGGCGATGATGCTCATCGCCGCCGCCTAGACGCGCCGCGCATCCCGCGTCGATGCCTCGCAGCTGCATCACTGGTGGATAACGCCGCGGTAGCAGGTATGCGACGTTTCGGTTCGCGGTTTGCGCGTGCTTCGGATGGCGGCACGCCCGCCCCTGCGCCCGAAGCGCAACCTTCGAGCAGGCGTTGCCATCATTTGCGCGGGGCCAGTGCCGGAATGGCTGCGACCGCCATGGAATGATCCTGACATTGCGCCGCACGGATGGCATGCTTCCCACTGTTCGAGCGGAGGTAGCATGTGCAACGACTTCAAGCTGGAAACCGATATCGCGGCGATCCTTGCCGAACTGGAGGAGATGCGCTTCAGGATCGACCTGCCTGAAGGCAAACCCAACGTGCCGTCTCGCGAGGACATCAGGATGACCGATATCGCGCCGATCATCCGCTCAGGCGTGCCGGGGGATCGCAACTCCGCCGATCTGGTCAATCGCCGTTGGAGTTGGGCCGGTTCCCAAGGCAAGCCGGTCTACAACTTCCGCTCTGAGGGCAGGCAGTTCAGGTCGCATCGGTGTCTCGTTCTCACCGACGGTTTCTACGAGTTCACCGATCCCGAAGTTCACGGCCAGAAGCGCCTCGACAAGTGGCTCTTCACTCTGAGGGATCACACCTGGTTCTGCATGGCCGGCATCTGGCGCGACAATCTGGAGGGCGAAGCGTTCACGCTTCTGACCATGGCCGCAGGCAAGGACGTCGCGCCCTATCACCATCGCCAGATCATACCGCTTCCGCGCGAACGCTGGGCTGACTGGCTGGATCCGACAATCCCTTCCAGTGAGGTTCTTATCCACCTTCCCGCCGGTTCGCTGCCAGCCGTGCGGGTCTATCCGACACCGGGAGAAAAGGCTCAGGGAGCGTTCGATCTCTAGGAGAGCCGAACATCATCCCCACATGCATAGAGCCCGATCCCCTGCCGGCTTTCACACCGCCAGGACGTCGAGGTAAATCCTGTTCGTCGGCGTTTCCGGGACACTCCGGCCAGCCTTCCTGCATGCCGGATGTTGCAGCCACCGCCACGAAAACGCGCGCAAATCTCTTTCAGAGGTCACTAGTGTGCACATCGCCCTCGCTGGAATTCTTTCCCGTTTTCAACCCGTTGCTTAGCGACCATGACGCGCCCTTGCGGGCGTCTGCGCCTTGACGCCAACCCTGATAAAATAGAACATAAAGCGAACATATGAGTCGCGATTGATCCATGCTCCTGCAAACCGCCCTTCCTTCCCGGCTGCCTGCCGAACAGCTTGCCGCGCTACGCGCGCAAGTCGCCCAAGCGCAATCGGATCGCGGTCCGGCACTGCCCTTCGGCATCCCGGAGATCGACACGCGGCTCGCCGGAGGCGGCATTGCCGGCGCCTCCCTTCACGAGATCGCCGCTGCCAGTGCCGGCTGGGCGGACGATGCCGCAGCCACTCTTTTTGCCGCCGGCATAGCTGCACGCTTTGCCGCAGAGAATGGAATGACGGTCCTGTGGGCGTTGAGCCGCTTCGACCTTTATGCGCCGGGTCTCGAGCAGGCCGGCCTCGGGCCGCACAAGATCCTTTACGCACAGGCAAAAAAGGATGCCGAAATCCTTGCTCTGGCAGAGGACGCCTTGCGTGACGGCTCGCTTGCCTGCGTCATCGCCGAAGTCAGGTCAGCCGACCAGACGGCAACCAGGCGCCTGCAACTCGCAGCCGCCGATGGCCGGACGCCGATGCTGCTCTACCGGCGGCACCGAACCCGCGAGCGCAATCCGCTGTCCCAGCCATCGTCCGCCATGACGCGCTGGAGCATAGGGGCCGCCCCTTCCGAGCGCCTGCCTCACACCGGTGTCGGCCGTGCACGGTGGCACGTCGATCTCTTACGTCAGCGCGGCGGCGCTCCCTTCTCTCTTGTTCTCGAGGCTTGCGATGATCAGGGTCGCCTCGCTCTACCTGCCGCAGTTGCCGATCGAACGGCTGCGCCGGCAGGAGCGACCATCCGCGCCGCGTGATCGCGCCGCCCCTCGGCCGGACCTCGGGCCGCGTTTCACCGAGCCTGTCGATGACGACCCCGGCCCCTGCTCCGTGCCTCGCGGTGGCGGATGGCGTCCCGGTGCGCGTTGGGCGCAGGACCCGGAGCTTCGCGCGAAGCCGAGGGTGGGCGACATCGATGCCCTGCCCGCCCATCAGCGCCCGACCATGCGTGAAATGGGCCGGCGCAGCGAAGCGGCGGATCATCCTTTTCGCGCCATGGGCCCCGATGATGCAGGTGCGCCATGGCCGGCAGCGCCTGCACTGGCAAACTTGGCGCATCTGGCAAGGCCGGTTGTGCTGATCGAACGGGCGGGGCAGCGCGACATCATAACGTCCGCCTGCCCCATCGCGCGCGCGCTCGGGCTGCATCCCGGAATGGCTGCGGCACATGCACGCGCTCTTGTGACGGACCTTGATGTCAGCGATGCGACGCCGGGGGACGACCGTGCATGGCTCGACCGGCTCGCGCTTCACGCGGCTCGCCACTGGACACCCGTGGCGAGCGTCAGTCCACCGGACGGGCTCTGGCTCGAGCTTACCGGCACGACACATCTTTTCGGTGGCGAGGAAAGCTTCTGCCGCCGGGTCGTGCGTTTCCTCGCGCACCTCGGCTTCACCGCGCACATTGCCATTGCCGGTACGCCGGGCGCTGCCCATGCCCTCGCCCGTTTTGCTGGCAAGCCGATCATCGTACTGCCTGGCGGCACCGAAACCCATGCGATTGCCCAATTGCCGCTTGCGGCGCTGCGGCTTTCCGACGAGGCATTGGGAAGCGCTGCCCGGTTCGGTCTGGAGCGCATCGGCGATCTCTATCCGATCGCCCGAGGACCGCTTGCAAGGCGCCTCGGTCTTCGCACCGTCGAACGCCTCGATCAGGCACGCGGACTGGCAGCGGAACCCATCGTGGCGATCGTGCCGTTCGCAGCACCGTATTCGGAGCGCAGGCTGCTCGAGCCGATCAGCACGGCAGATGCGATCAACCAGGTCATCGGCGATCTCGCCGATGACCTGGTCCGCGAACTGGAACGGCGCCGGCTGGGGCTGCGTACCGCGGCCCTCACCTGCACGCGCGTCGATGCCGTCGAGCAGCGACTCGTGATCGGCACTGCAGGCGCAACGCGCGATGCGCGACATCTCGCGCGCATGTTCGCCATGCGTGTCGAACGTATCGACCCCGGGCTCGGCATCGAAGTGATGCGTCTCGTTGCGCCACGCGTCGAGGATCTGCAGCCGGTCATGATCGGGACCTTTCCCGGTCCTGACGGCAGGGAGCCCGACCTCGCGCCGCTCGTCGATCAGCTTGCTGGGCGTGCCGGGGAGAAGGCCCTGTTCCGCATCGGTCCGGTCGAAAGCGATGTGCCCGAGCGCGCGGTGCGACGCGCTCCCCCTCTCGCATTGCCTCAAGGATGGCCGCAATGGCGCCGGCCGGTCCGGCTGCTTCCCCATCCCGAACCGCTGTCCGGCGTCGTCGCGCTGATGCCCGATCACCCGCCCCGGCGGTTTGCCTGGCGCGGCACGCTGTACAAGGTCGCGATCGGCGAAGGGCCCGAACGCGTTCATGGCGAATGGTGGCGCTCGGCACGCGAGATGTGGGCCGTGCGCGACTACTTCATGGTCGAGACCGATGGCGGCGAACGCTTCTGGCTGTTCCGGCGCGGCGACGGGCTCGATGCACCGACCGGTGATCTGAGCTGGTACATCCACGGCGTGTTCGGGTGATGGCGCGCTACGTCGAACTCCAGGTCACCAGCCACTTCTCGTTCCTGCGCGGTGCGTCGGCACCGGAAGAACTCTTCGCGACAGGCGCAGCATTGGGGCACCGCGCGCTCGGGCTTGCCGATCACAACACGCTTGCCGGAATCGTGCGGGGCTGGGACGCCCAGAAGACAAGCGGCGTCCGGATGATCGCGGGATCGCGCATCGATCTCACCGATGACCGCGCGCTGCTGCTCTATCCCCGCGACCGCGCCGCCTGGTCGCGCCTCACCCGACTGCTGTCGCTCGGCAAGGGACGTGGCGGCAAGGGCCGGTGCATCCTGTCCTGGAGCGACGTTGTCGAACACGCGGCGGGTTTAGTGGCGATCCTGCTTCCCGATCAGCCTGACAAGCGCACCGCCGCCGACCTGCAGGATCTTCGCTCGGTTTTCGGGCGCGACGGGTTCAGCGCGTTGTCGCTGCGGCGCCGGCCGGGCGACATGGTCCGTCTCCACGGCCTGGACAGGCTCGCGCGCGAGGCGGGGGTGCGCAGCGTCGCGATCGGCGACGTCCTCTATCACGATCCCACGATGCGTCCGCTGCAGGATGTGATGACCGCGATCCGGGAAAAGACGACGATCGATGCGCTGGGCTTCCGGCGCGAACGGTTCATGGATCGCAATCTCAAGTCGCCTGAAGAAATGGAGCGGCGGTTCGCGGCGTTTCCCGATGCGATCCAGGCGGGCGCCGACATCGCCGAGCGCTGCCGTTTCGACCTTGGCGAAATCCGGTACCAGTATCCCTACGAGCAGGTCATGGCCGGACGCAGCGCGCAGCAGGCTCTCGCGAGCCTTACCGCGGATGCGGCGGCGCGCATGTTTCCCGGCGGCCTGCCGCAGGCCTATGCGAAGCAGATCGACCACGAACTGACGCTCATCGACCGGCTCGGCTATGCGCCCTACTTCCTGACGGTGAATGCAATCGTCACTGAAAGCCGCCGGCGCGGCATCCTGTGCCAGGGGCGAGGATCGGCGGCCAACAGCTGCGTGTGCTTCATGCTCGGCATCACCTCGATCGATCCGATCCGACACGAGCTGCTGTTCGAACGCTTCGTCTCGGGCGAGCGCAAGGAACCTCCCGACATCGACGTCGACTTCGAGCACGAGCGCCGCGAGGAGATCATCCAGTGGATCTACGAGACTTACGGCCGTCATCGCTCGGCACTTACCGCTGTCGTCACCCGCTACCGGACCCGCGGAGCTGTGGCCGAGGTCGGCAAGGCCCTCGGCCTGCCTCGAGACCTTACAAAAATGCTGACCGGGCTGGTTTGGGGCTGGTCGATGGAAGGGATCACCGACGAACAGATCGAGAGCCTCAATCTCAATGCCGACGATCATCGCCTGCGCTTGACGCTGGAGCTTTCGCGCCAGCTGATCGGCACGCCCCGACACCTCTCGCAGCATCCCGGCGGCTTCGTGCTGACGCACGAAAGGCTCGACAATCTGGTACCCATCGAGCCGGCGCGCATGGAGAACCGCCAGATCATCGAATGGGACAAGGACGACATCGATGCCCTGAAGTTCATGAAGGTCGACGTGCTGGGCCTCGGTATGCTCGGCTGCATGAACCGCGCGTTCAACCTGCTCGAGCAGCACAAGGGCGTGTACAAGACCATGGCCGATCTGCAGGACGATGACCCGGACGTCTACGCCATGATCCAGAAGGCCGACACCCTCGGGGTCTTCCAGATCGAGAGCCGCGCGCAGATGTCGATGCTGCCGCGCATCAAGCCGAAGGAATTCTACGACCTCGTCATCGAGGTCGCGATCGTGCGCCCGGGCCCCATCCAGGGCGACATGGTCCACCCCTACCTTCGGCGCCGTGAAGGCAAGGAGACGCCGGAATATCCCAGGCCCGAGCTCGAGGCGGTTCTGAGGAAGACGCTCGGTGTGCCGCTGTTCCAGGAACAGGCGATGAAGGTTGCGATCGTCGGTGCGGGCTTCACGCCGGTCGAGGCCGACCAGCTGCGCCGCGCCATGGCGACCTTCAAGCTGACCGGCGGTGTCAGTCACTTCTACGACAAGCTGGTGAACGGCATGATCGCCCGCGGCTATCCCAGGGACTTTGCCGAGCGCACCTTCAAGCAGATCGAAGGCTTCGGCTCCTACGGCTTTCCGGAAAGCCATGCCGCCTCGTTCGCCAAGATCGCCTATGCCAGCTGCTGGATGAAGCACCATCATCCCGATGTCTTCTGCGCGGCGCTGCTCAACGCCCAGCCCATGGGTTTCTACGCCCCGGCCCAGATCGTGCGCGATGCGCGGGCGCATGGCGTCGAAGTCCGGCCCGTCTCGATCAACCACAGCCACTGGGACTGCAGCCTCGAACCGGGACGGGGCAGCCTCCATGCGGTCCGCCTCGGCTTTCGCCAGGTTCGCGGTCTTGCCAACATCCATGCCGCCGCGATCGTCGCGGCCCGGGGACCTGCTCCCTTCCAAAGCGTCGAGGAAGTCTGGCGCCGTGCCGGAACCCCGCGCGCTGCGATCGAGCGCCTGGCAGAAGCCGATGCATTCGCCGTCCTGGGCGAGGATCGACGCCAGGGCCTCTGGAAAGTGAAGGGACTGGGCGAGGCCCCGCTGCCGCTCTTCGCAGCGGCCGACGCGCGCGAGGCGGGGTTCTTGCCCGAAGGGGTTGAACCCGACGTCGATCTGAAGGCCATGAGCGCGGGGCGCGAGGTCGTCGAGGACTATCGCGCACTCCAGCTTTCGCTGCGTGGTCATCCGCTGCAGTTCCTGCGCTCCCGGCTCGATGCCATGCAGGTAGTCCGCTGCGCCGACTTGCCGTCCGTTCGTGATGGCCGCAACATCGAGGTCGCCGGTGTCGTGCTCGTTCGCCAGCGACCCGGCTCGGCAAAGGGAGTGCTCTTTGTCACGATCGAGGACGAGACCGGGGTCGCCAACGGCATCCTGTGGCCGGACAAGTTCGAGATCTATCGCCGCCAGATCATGTCCGCCTCGATGATCGCCATGCGCGGACGTCTCCAGAAGGAAGGCGATGTCATTCACATCATCTGCGACCGTATTGTGAACCACGATGACATGCTGCGCGCGATCGCGCAGAGCGACTTCACCGTCGCACCTGGGCGCGGCGACGGCGCCAGTCACGGCGGCGGGCCCGATCCGCGTCAGCCCAGCATCCCGCGCGGCCGGACGCTGGCCCCGCCGCCTTTCCCGACCACTCACCCTTGCGACGATCTCATCGCGATCCGCAGTCACGACTTCCATTGAGCCACTTCCCCTTGAGCCTGCGGGCTCACGAGCCCGGCTCGCGGTTGTCCCCGTCTCGATATCCGCTTGCCTTCCCCCTTCGCCTGACACGCCCTATCAGGCCCGACCATGACGAGCCTCGAGCCTTGCCTCGCCGAAGCCGCCCGCATGCTTGCGGCACATCCGGACTTCAAGGTCCTGCGCAGGCTGACACAGGTGCAGCGCCTTCATGATGGACCGGCCTATGGCGCAACGCGCGTGGGCGTTGCCATCGACGTGGAGACCACCGGGCTCGATCGCGAGACTGATCGGATCATCGAACTTGCCGTCCAGCGCTTTCGTTTCGACGAGCGTGGCCGCGTCCTCCAGGTTGGCACGCCGCGGGTGTGGTGAGAGGATCCGCAGGCTCCACTCGATCCGCGCATCACCAGGCTCACGGGCCTCACCGACGACGTGCTGGCCGGCCAGAGCATCGATGAGGCAGCAGCCATCGAAATCCTGGCTTCGGGGGACCTCATCGTTGCCCATAATGCCGCCTTCGATCGTCCGTTCGTCGATCGCCGCCTCCCCGCGATCGCCGGCAAGGCATGGGCCTGCACGATGGCCGAGATCGACTGGCTCGAGCTTGGCTTCGATGGCCGCGCCCTCGCACAACTCGTCGCGCAGTGTGGCTGGTTCTACGAGGGGCACCGCGCCGAAAACGACATCCTGGCGCTCATCTACCTTCTGGCGCATCAGACGCCCGATGGTGAGACCATACTCGCCAGGCTGGCTGCCTCCTGCGAGCGGTCCAGCTTCCGCGTCAATGCCGTGGATGCACCGTTCGAGGGCAAGGACGCGCTGAAGGCGCGAGGCTACCGCTGGGATCCGGCCATGCGCTTCTGGTGGCGGACCATCGGGGAAGAGGAGATGGAGATCGAGCGAACCTAGCTGCTCCAGGATATCTACACCGGTCACGGCGAGCCGGCATTCCTTCCGCAGTCCGCCTGCGAGCGATACCGATAATGATGTGGCATCAACATGTCTGAAACCGCAGGGCTTCCCCCGGCCCTCGCGTGCTCTATGAAGCGATCATGCACAAATCGATCCTGCTGGCCGTCTCGCTCGCCGCTTCTCTCACCGCCACCACGCCCGCCCATGCCTGGGGACCGGTCGGTCACCGCATCACCGGCGCAATCGCCGACGAGAACCTGAGCGGTCTCGCCCGGGCCAATGTCCGTCTGCTGCTCGGTAGCGAGGACCTCGCCGAGGCGGCGACCTGGCCTGATGACATGAAATCCGACGGGCACGTCTTCTGGCAGAAGCAGGCGAGCCCGTGGCATTACGTGACCGTTGCCGGCGACGATTACACCGCATCGGACACGCCACCGGCGGGTGACGCGAAGACCGCGCTCGCGCGCTTCACCGCGACGCTGCGCGATCCCAAGGCCACGCCCGACGACAGGCGCCTCGCCCTTCGTTTCATCGTCCATATCATCGGCGATCTGCATCAGCCGCTCCATGCCGGCACCGGAACCGATCGCGGCGGCAATGCGGTTTCGGTCACCTGGTTCGGCAAGCCGACCAACCTGCATTCAGTGTTGGATTCGGCGCTGATCGAACAGCGCTCGCTCTCCTACTCCGAGTATGCCGCATGGCTGTCGCGATCGATCACACCAGCCGAGGTCATCGCATGGAACGAGCGCGATCCCGCAGTCTGGATCCACGAGAGCATCGCGCTGCGCAGGACGATCTATCCCACCGATCCAGCCCTTTCATGGGATTATGCCTATGCACATCGCACCGAGATCGACGATCAGCTGAAACGTGCGGGCGTTCGCATTGCGGCTTACCTCAACTGGGTCCTCGACGCGCCGCTTCCTCCAAAGGGCAACGCGAAGCGCTAGTGCTCGCGCCCAAGAGCTAAAGCATCTCGAGTGGACGGCGTCCGCCCGGCGTCGGAAACGCCTGCTCGAGTGTCGCGATATCCGCCTGTGTCAGGACGAGGTCAACGGCCGCCCGGTTCTCGCGCACGTGGGCGATCGACGCCGCCTTGGGAATGGGCAACACGCCGGGCCGCGTCATGAGCCAGGCTAGGGCAACTTGCGCCGGGCTGGCATCATGCCGCGACGCGACCTCATCCAGCGCGTGATGGTCGAGCAGCCTGCCCTGCTCCACCGGGCTGTAGGCCATGACCGGAATGCGGCGCCTTTCGAGCCACGGCATCAGGTCGAACTCGGGGCCGCGCCGGGTAAGGTTGTAGAGGATCTGATTCGTGGCGCAGACCGTGCCGCCAGCGGCTGCGAGTTCCTCCATGTCGTCGGTGTCGAGGTTGCTGACACCCCAGCGGGCAATCAGCCCCGCCGCCACCAATGCTTCCATGGCATCGACGGTTTCGGCAAGCGGAACGTTGCCACGCCAGTGCAGGAGATACAGGTCGAGCCGGTCGGTGCCAAGGCGGCGCAGGCTTGCCTCGCAGGCACTCCGCAGCCGCCTGGCAGACGCATTCTGCGGATAGGCCTTGCTGACAAGGAACACTCCGTCTCGACGACCGGTGATCGCCTCGCCGACGACGCGCTCGGCCTCGCCGTCGGCGTACATCTCGGCGGTGTCGATCAGGGTCAGGCCAAGATCGATGCCTTCGCGCAAGGCGGCGATCTCGGCGGGGCGGCGATCAGGGCGTTCGCCCATCATCCAGGTGCCCTGGCCCAATGCGGGAACGGTAGTGCCATCGGGAAACGAAATCGTCTTCATGATCGGATAATACTCCGCAGGCGTCCCGGTTCGCATCCTGTTTCATATGGCCCGGATCGACGGTCCGCATGCTCGCGCGTCAAAACCTCTTAGCCAGGCTGCGGAACGTCATCGACCAGCGCGAGCGCTGCATCTCGACGATGCTGTGCTCCCACTCATGCCGGGCAGCGCCACTCATGTGGTAGATGCTCCGTGGCTCGAGAGGCGCCGATGCCCGTTCGAAACCCTCGCCCCGCCGACGCCGGAACCGCATCGTCGCAGGCTCGCCCAGGGAAATGCCGACAACATCTGCGTAAATCGGGCGGTCACGGTGCCAGCCGATACCCGCACCGGCACCGTAGCGGATCAACAGGGCCTGGCTCATCTCACCGGGTTCGAGCCCGGCGAAGGCCGCCGCCCGGTCGCGGAAAGGTGCAAGCCAGTCCGGGATCGGCGGGGCCTCCTTCGGCTGGCCCAATTCGAAATCATAGTTCCAGCCGAACGACGTCGTCAGCCGCTTGCCCGTCCAGCCCTGGAAGCGGAACGGCGTGAGATCGCATGCGTCGATATGCGCGATCAGCGCGCGCTCCTCAGCCGCGTCGATGATGTCGCCGCGCAAGGCCAGTCCCGGCAGGACGGGCGCGTCGAACAGATCGAGCATCAAGCTGCCTCTCCTTGACGGAACATCGGCAATTCGGCCTCTTGTGCGACTGGCGGCTCGATGAAGTTCGAGACCGTGACGCCGACAAGGCGGATGCCCTTGGCGGGAGGTAAGACCGAGCGGACAAGGTCCAGCGCGGATCGGCGCAGGTCATCCTGGGTCGTCACCGCGACTGGCTGGCTGCGGCTGCGCGTGATCTGCCGGAAGTCGCCGTACTTGATCTTCACTGTCAAGGTGCGCCCGAACGCCACCCGGCTTTCGCACCAATTCCACACCTCGTCGGCCATTCGAAGAATGCCCGCCTCGATCGCAGCCGGATCGGTCAGGTCGTGGTCGAAGGTCGTTTCGGCACCCGATGACTTGCGAACCCGGTCCGGATTGACCGGCCGGTCGTCCTGCCCCCGCGAGATCGCATGATACCAGCCGGCGGAACTGCCGAAATGTTGCTGGAGAAACTCGAACGACTTCGCCTTGAGATCCGCTCCGGTCTCGATCCCGAGACGCTTCATCTTGTCCGCCGTCACCGGCCCGACACCGTGGAAACGGCTGACCGGCAGCGCCTCGACCCAGGCCGGCCCCATGTCGGGGGTCACCGCGAACTGCCCGTCGGGCTTGCGCTGATCGGAGGCGAGCTTGGCGAGGAACTTATTGTAGGAGATACCAGCCGAAGCGGTCAGGCCGGTTTCTTCGAGGATCGCCGCACGGATTTCCTTCGCCGTGCGCCACGCGGTCTCGATGCCGCGCCTGTTCGCTGTAACGTCGAGATAGGCCTCGTCCAGCGACAGCGGCTGAATGAGATCGGTGTAGCGCGCGAAAACCTCGTGGATCCGGCGCGACACATCCTGGTAGACATCGAAGCGCGGCGGCACGAACACGAGGTCCGGGCAACGGCGCATCGCCGTCACCGATGGCAGCGCAGAACGGACTCCGAACTTGCGGGCCTCGTAGCTTGCTGCGGCCACGACACCCCGCGCCGCCGCATATCCGACGGCCACGGGACGTCCGCGAAGGGATGGATCATCGCGCTGCTCCACGGATGCGAAGAAGGCATCCATGTCCACGTGAATGATCTTGCGGACGGCGGTATCAACCATGCCCGCGGCATTACCACAGTCGGAACATGATGAGAACATCAGATCGCATCAGTTGGCCATCCATTCGTCGCGTCAGGCCACCGACACCGTTCCGCCGTCGATCGTGAACTCCGTTCCGGTGATGCTCCCGGCAAGGCTCGAGGCGAGGAAGACGAAGAGCTTCGCGACCTCAGGAACACTTCGGCCGCATTCGAGGCGTTCATTGATCTCGCGCGTCAGGTCATGGCCTCTGGTACGAACCCGGCTCGCACGGCATCCCACCTGGCATTTCGGCGGTCGGGGTCATGCCTGCCGAGGCCGCATCGAATGGCTTGTGGGATGATCTGCACGCGATGGTTTCGTACCCTAGCCGCTGAATTTCAGGTGACCAAAGATGCAGGCTGGGATGTAGCCCGGAAGGGCTCAGACGGGTTGAACGATGCGTCATCGGCGAGGCGATTTGGGGCGCAGCCGAACTGATCCGCGCCCCGCCGCAATGAATGTCAATCAGGGATAGGGGCCACCCGTGCCCGCAGGCCCATGCCGGGGTTGAAGGTCACGACACGTCGCGCGCTCACGAGTGCCTCCTGGCCCGTCTTCGGGTTCCGCCCGATGCGGGGCGCCTTGTCATTGAGCAGGAACGTGCCGAAGTTCGTGATCTTCACGTTCTCTCCGCGCTCGAGGGCAGCCGCCATCTCCTCAAGGATGGCATCGACCATGAACGAGGCGTCGCGGATCGAGATCCCGACCCGACGGCTGATGGCCGCTGCCATTTCCGCGCGCGTGAGTGTCCTGGATTGCTGCGGCAATGAATGTCTCCTCCGGCACAAACCATAACGCGGCAGTCACAGAAATAGCATTCGGCAAACACGGGATTTTTTCGTCGGACTACTCTCGGCAGCCCCCTGCAGTCCGCCGCTACCGGTCCCGATGCGCTGTTAGGCAGGAATAATCAGGGCGACAACGCACTTGAGCACACAGGATCGGCGTGACAGCGCACCTTGCGCGCATGCGGCTCAACTTGTCGGCGGATCATCATAGCCCGTCGCAGGACCGATGCCGCTCAGCGCGACGTACATCGGCAATTCATCCTGTGAGCGGTTCTGATAGCTTTCAACCCGGAGGTCTTGATGAAAATTCTCAAAATATCTCTAGCACTTGCGATGGTCGCCAGCAGCATCGGCGTGGTGGCGACGGCGGAGGCTCATCCGCGTGGAGATCGACATCGTTACGAGCAGCGCCACTACGACCGCCATTACCGAGACCATCGTCGCTACGAGCGTCCGCGCCACTGGAGCGACCGCCGATATCGCGGCAATCATCGCCGTTGCTGGACGGAGTGGCGGCACCACCGCAAGGTCCGCGTCTGCCGCTGATCGAGTTTTCTGAAATCTCAGCGTGGACGGCCGGTGGACGACCGGAAGCCTTGAAAGAAGCTTCACCCGTCGTCCGCTACCGGCCTTCCCTACCGCAGTAGGGCCTTGAGAGAAGATGGCCCGGGATTATCGATGCTGACGAGTTGGTCGTCAGCTCGAACCCGCTACTGCCTGCTGTGCAACGACGGCGCCTTGCCCACGCTCGAGCATGATGGCACCAGCTTCCACCGGATCCATGGCTGGCCAGTAGAGGTATCCCTGTCCCAACAGACATCCCAGCTTGAGAAGTCGGTCCTGCTGTTCACGCGTCTCGACCCCTTCGGCAACCACCTTGATGCCAAGATCATCAGCGATCCGGATCAGCCCGCCCACGATCGCGGCGCTGGGTGGGGAATACACCACACCATCGACGAAGGACTTGTCGATCTTGATGATATCGACCGGCACCTGCAACAAATGGGTCAGTGAAGCGAAGCCGGTGCCGAAGTCATCCAGCGCGATCTTCAGACCCTTGGCTCGCATGGCGGCCATCGCCGTGCGCACAACCCCGGCGTCGTCGTCCATGTAAACGGATTCGGTGACCTCCAGGATAACGTGCTTCAACGGCACGTCATGCTTCCCGAACGCCTCCGCAACCAGCGCGTATATCGCACCATTATGAAAGTCGGCTGAGGACACATTGATGCCGACATGCTGGAAAGGGATGCCCAGATCCAGCCAGTAGCGCACGTCTGCGGCAACTTGCGCGATCATGTTCGCGGTGAGCGCACTAGCAATGCTGGCGTCGGTCGTGGCCTCGTGGAAAAGATGTGCAGGCAATACGGACTTGCCGATGTGCATGCGGCACAACGCCTCCATACCAACCACCTCGCCGGTCTCCAGCTTGATGATCGGTTGATAATGGGCCTTGATACGATCCTCGCGCAAAGCCGCATCGACATCCCGGATGGCTGTCAGCCTGCGCGTCATACGGGATCCGATGCCCGGCCAGTACCGCACATACCCGCCGCGCCCGGTCTCCTTCGCGTGATAAAGCGCGAAGTCGGCGTTCTGCCGCACCCGCTCTGCGACCCGGTCTCCAGCAGAGCATACCGCAAAGCCGATCGTCGCACGCGGGACGATAACGCTGCTGCCACAATCGACAGGAGGGCTCACCGCTGCCAGGAAGCTCTCCATCGAACTTTCCATATTACGCAGCGTCGCGGTCTGGGTGATGATCAACGCGAACTCATCCCCGCCGATACGGAACACGCGATCCGATCCGGCTGCACGGAAGAGCCTCTCCGCGACATGTCGCAGAACATGGTCCCCGGCCTGATGCCCGAAAGTGTCGTTCACCACTTTCAGGTTATCGAGGTCGACAAGGCACAGTGCCCAACCACCCGGCACTTTGCAGTCGAGCTCCGCCAGCGCACCGTCAAACGCGGCACGGTTGCCCATGCCGGTCATCACATCGGTATTGGCGCGCCTCTCATGCTCGAGCACCCGACGATGGCGATCGAGTGCAATGGCGCAGAGGTGCACGCACTGGGCCACGATCTCTCGCTCCAGCGGGGACGGTCCGCGGCACTCGCGGTAATAAAATGCAAACGTCGCGACTGCACGAGGCTGCGATCCGAAGATCGGACTGGACCAGCATGCCCGCAGGCCCAGTGGAAGGGCGAGGTCCCGGAACCGTTCCCAACGCGGGTCCGTCGCGATGTCGCTGCATACGACTTCTTCGCCGAGGTAAGCCGCCGTGCCGCAGGCGCCGACACTCGGGCCGATGGCCAACCCATCGATCGCCGAACTGTAGTGCGCTGGAAGGCTTGGCCCGGCGAGCGTACACAGCTCTCCCGCACTATCCACGGTAAGGACGGAGCAGATGACCCCGGGGACCATCCGCTCGACCTCTCGGCACAGCCTGACCATCGTTGCGGAGAGCGGCTCGCCCGTCGCAATCATCTCCAGGATGGTGTTCTGCAGTCCCGTCACGTCCGACCTCAAGCCCAACCCGCTCCCTGATCGCTCCGGCCTACCAACCTAAACGATAACGACCGGCCAAGACGCCGACAGAACTATGTCCGATCCGGAGGTATTACTGGTCGATCTAATTTATGATGGTTTGATTTCGTAACAAAGCAGGGACGATGGGGAGCGATCGAGCCTTCGAAATTACGAGCGGCTGCCTTGGGGCCGACTATCGGGATTGTAATAAACCGTCGAGTCGCAGCGATCGGGCCCAAATCGAAGCGAGGAACCACGTCGCCAAGATGGGATGAACAATATGATGTATCAACGGCGGGGATCGAACGCGACCGGCGACGAAGGTATAGGGGGGTCGTACACGTGCTTCAGCATCGCGAGCATGGCGCTGCGGCCACGCTCGGTCAACCGGACGATAACACGCCGTTGGTCCAGCAAATCAGGAATACGATTGATGAATTCCGCCTCGTCAAGCCGGTCAATTCGGCGCATCGCCGCGGCCGGAGACTCGCCCGAGGCGATCACCATCTGCTTGACGTAGAGGATGCCGCCCTCTTCGCCACAGATGAACAGTTCAAGCATCATGTCCCAAGCGGAATCCCGGAACAAACCCCTTGGACTGAGGGCAGCAAACTTCTTGCGAGCCTGAAGCAGCTGTCGAGCAGATTCTACCAACCGGCGATCCTTCACGGTTCGGCCTTTGGCGGCTTGCACGAAAGATTTCACCGTCCTCAGGGATGAGGGAGAGGCATTGCAATCAATGTCGCTGGACTTGGCGGAGGGCATAGGGGGGATACGCCACTTTCGTTTCGTCTGAAGGTCACACTGGTCATCCAAGTATTAACAGAATCTTTATTTCTTGTGGATGCTACTCAGGTAAAACAACCATTTAGAACGCAATCGCGGAGCCAAAAACAGCTTCCTCGTCAGGCTCAGCGTTCGCGCAGGGCTTCTCGCGCGCGGTTGAACGGCTTGAGCAGATACTCCAGAACGGTCTTCGATCCGGTATGCACGTCCACCGTGGCAATCATGCCGGGCACGATCGGCAGGCGCTTGCCTGCCTTGTTGACAAGCGCGTCCGAAGTCGTGCGGATAAAAACCCGATAGTAGTAGATTTCAGGCTTCACCTCATCCCGGATCGTGTCCGGTGAAATCGTTGCGACTTTGCCTTCCAGACCGCCGTAAATGGCATAATCGTACGCAGTCACTTTGACAGTCGCGCGCTGTCCCGGGTGGATAAAGGCGATGTCGCGCGGCGACATCCGTGCTTCGATCAGCAGTTGGTCACCCAGCGGAATGATCTGCATGAGTTCGCCATTGGGCGGGATCACGCCGCCGACGGTTGAGACCTCGATGCTCTTGACCACACCGTGCACCGGCGAATGCAGCGTCAAGCGGCGGAGCGTATCGGACCGGCCACGCACCACCGGGGCCAGCGCGTTGACCTCCTCGTTTACCTTGGCCAGATCCTGCTGCGCTTCGACGACGTATTGAGAGCGCAAATCGTTCTTTTTCAGTTCCAGGTCCGCGCGTTGTCGCTTGAGCCGGATGACTTCCACGCTGCTGGCGGCGCCCACGTCGATGAGCGATTCGCCTATCGCGACTTCCTTTTGAATTAGAGCGAGCGATTCATCGACGAGCGCCAACGAACTTGAAAGACTGCGCCGCCGGTCTTCATAAAGGCGGGTTTCGTTAGCCTTGAGTTCGGGATGATCGTCCAGTTCCGAAGGGAAGCTGATCGGCGTGCGATTGATCTCGGCTCGCAGGCGGGCAGCCGCGGCAAGGCCCGCGTGATACTTGGCCGCGCTTTCCTCCACCGTGGAACCGGCCTGCGTAGGGTCAAGCTGCGCAATCACCTGCCCCGGCTCCACAATATCGTCCTGGCGCACGAACATCTTGGCAAGAATACCGCCCTCCAGCGACTGGATGACCTGCTCTCGCGATGTCGGAACGACGCGCCCGGTGCCGGTTGCCACTTCATCGAGTTGCCCGAACCAAGCCCAGATCAGGCCCGCAACAAAAAGCGCGGCAACCGTCCAGATCATTCGCGCGGCCAGAGTGAAGCGCTTGTCCTTCTCGTCACCGAAGAGCCAGTCTTCATTGTCGGCCCAAGTGCTCACGCCTCTTTCCCCTTGCCCCGCATGGTGTGCAGTGCCTCATCCTTGCTCTGGTCGAGCGTGACGAGCCCATTGTGGATGACGATCACCCGGTCCACCAGGTCAAGGACGCGCAACCGGTGCGTGGCGACGACGACAGTGCGGTTGGCGCTCCACGCCTTGAACCGATCGATGAACAGGCGTTCGGTAGCATCGTCCATCGACGCGGTCGGCTCATCCAGCAGGACGACCGATGGCTGGCGGATGAGCAGGCGCGCGAGCAGCAGCGACTGGACCTGTCCCCCCGACAGACCTTCGCCGCCTTCCTGGACGACATACTCCAGCCCGGCCTGAGTGCGGCGGATGAACTCGTCGGCACCGACCATCGTCAACACCTCGACCAGTTCCTCGGTGGATGCCTGGGGCGCTCCCAGAAGAAGGTTCTCGCGCAAGGTACCGTGGAACAGGCGGCTGTTCTGCGTCAGCAAACCCACATCCCGTCGTACATCGCCCGGATCGATCTGGTGCAGCGCCAGATCGTCCAGCAGCACTTCCCCCGCTGCGGGATGTAGGAGACCCGACAGGCCTTGGAGCAACGTCGACTTCCCAGCACCGTTTCGCCCCAGCAGCGCCACCTTTTCCCCGGCAGCGATCTGCAGGTCATTGACGCTCAGTGCTGGAGCGGAATTGGCATCGCCATATCGAAATACGGCAGAGCGCAGCGCAAACTTACCCGCGATCGAAGGCACCTGAATGCGATGCTCGTCATCCGGGTTGTCTACGGGCAAGGCCATGATCTGGTCGATGCTCTTCATCCCGACCTTTGCCTGTTGGAACCGGCTGAGCACTTGCGTCATCTGCGACAGCGGCGCCATCATGCGCGAACCCAGGATCGAGGCCGCGACGAGAGCCCCGGTCGTCATGTCACCGGCCATCACCATCGGCGCGCCGAAGAAGATCACCGCGGCATAGGCGATATTCTGGACGTTCTGGGTCCATACGGTCAGCCCATTGGTCAGACCCCTGAGTTTGAGCTGCGCTTCGCCCGCCACCGCGTTGAAGTGGTTCCATTGCTGCTGGAACCGGCTTTCCGCCTGCAACGTCTTGATGTCGCCCAGCCGCTGCACCGCCTCCACCAGCATGGCGTTGCGCAGCGAGGATTCGCGCATGGCTTCGGTCGCGTAGCTGCGCAGGCGGGGCTGCGCCAGCACGCCTGGTACGATCAGCAGGAACAGACCTCCCAGGGGCACCAGCATCAACGAGCCGGCGATGAACCAGAAGATCACCAGAAACAGGAAGAAGAACGGGAGGTCCACCAATGCCGCCACGGTCGTGGAGGTGAGCAACTCGCGCACCTGCTCCAGATCGCGCAGCTGGGCGATGAACGTGCCAGTCGAAGCCGGACGCTCCCGGTTACGGACGCGGATCGCGTGGCCGAACACCTGATCGGAAACCCGCAAGTCGGCGCGCTTCCCGAGAACATCGATGATGCTCATTCGCAAGCGCCGCAGGACGAAGTCGAACCCGATCGCCAGCATCACGCCGATGAACAGCACGTAGAGCGTGGGGTAGGATTCGGCCGGGACCACCCGATCATAGACCTGCATGGAAAACAGCACGGTGCCCAGTCCCAGCAGATTGGTGATCAGCGATGCCAGCGCCACATGCGTGTAGGAGCGCGCATCCTTGAGCAGGGTACGGCGCAGCCAGTGCTCCTGGTATGGCCGGATATATGTGTCGACGCGAGCGTCGGGCGCCGCGCGTGAAGGGCGCGCAATCACGAAGCGCACCGTCTGGCGGACGACTTCGTCCAGCGACAACGCGTTGGGAAGCCCGCCTTCGCCAGTGACGATCACCGCCGCGTCGTTTTCCAGGCTGATCGCGGTAATGACCGCCAGTTCACCGCTGATCAATTGCGCGATGACCGGCAGCCGCCCGCTTGTCATCGCAAAGCCTGTCACCGGCGCGAAGCGCACGCGCAACCCTGTGCCGCGCGCCAGGTTGCGGACACGCTCCTCATCTCCCTTGTCGGTGGCCCACAGTCCGGCGATGCGCACGTTCTCTGCCGAAACGGGAATGCGGTAGTGCTGTGCAACGTGCCGGAACGCTTCCAGCCACGCGTCGACGCGGAAATCGGCTTCGGGATGGACGGCCTCGTTCACAGCGCAACCCCTTCCACGACCATCCCGCTGAGCCGGAAGGCGTCACGCTCCTTCCCGGCCGTAAACAGACAGTCAATGTTAAGTCGGCGCAGGTCGTGCCGGGTGTTGGCAAGCTGGAAGCGCACCTGATGCAGTTCCTGCTGCGCGTTGAGCAGGTCCACCAGAGTGCGCGTGCCCATTTCCAGGTACTGGAGGCGGTAGAGCATTCCGGTCTCCTGCATGCTGCCTTGACGCGCGGACAGAGTGGTGACGAGCTGTTCCAGGCTGTCCACCTGCCGCTGCGCTTCGGACAGTTGCCGGCTGACCTCATTACGTACCCCGGCTTCGGCAGCGTCTGCCGCGCTTAGCGAAAAGGCCGCGCCCCGGGTGCGTGCGCGGTTGGCCCCACCCCTGTAGAGCGAGCTGGAAACGTTGAGGCCGAAGTTGTATTCGGCCCGGCGCGAGAACGGGTCGTTGACGTCACCCGATGCTCCGGCTCCCACGGAGACGGTAGGCAAGCCTTCCGCGCGGCTCAGATCGAGTTCGGCCTTCGCCTGGTCCCGGGCCCCGGCAATCTGCATCATCGCCGGAATGCGGTCCCAGTCCGGCTCGCCCTGCTCACATGCATGGAGCAACCGTTCGGACATGTCCGTGTCGACGGTCGGCGCCGCAGGCTGGCCCAGCAGATGGGCAAGGTTGCTGCTCCACCGGCGCTGCTCGGCCTCGATCTGTTCGATGGTCGCCTGCGCCGACTGTACCCGGGCGACTGCCTGGATGGCATCGGAACGGGTGGCGGCGCCCCGCTGAAATCGCTGATCGACCAGATGGCTGATCCCGCGAATTGTCTCCAGCTGCTCCACCGCGATCTGATGCAGTGCTGCATTGCGCTGGATCTCGACGATGGCATAGCCGGTATCACGCACGAGATTGTCCACCGCCAGCAGCACTTCGGCGGCGCTGATCCGTGTTCCCGCCCTGGCGATTTCAACGGTGCTCGACACTTTTCCGAAATCGTAAAGCATCTGGGTCGCGGAAATGTTGGCACGCGGCCGCCAGCCTGCTCCCGTGAGGTTGTCATAGCCGGTGCTCGCCCCGGCATTGATTTCCGGGCGATAACCGGCCTTTGCTACGTCCACGTCGGAACCGCGGGCCTTCAGCTGGGCGATCGCCTGCTGCACCGAGGGATGCCATTCGACCGCACGGCGGGCCGCCTCTTCCAGCGTCATTGGCCCGTTCGGAGCAATCATCTGGGCAACGCCGGTGAATGGCGATCCAGCCGCGACAACCAGCACCAGAATTGAATACGAGTACCTGACTCGTCGCCGCCGACCCTGCCGCCCCATAACTCTCCCTGCCACCCGATTAATTAACTTATATAGAACGCAAGGGCCGTCTGTTGACGGAAATTCCCATGTTTCCATCACCTTCTACTAAACGAACGACTGGTGGTGCCATTGATCTGCGTTGGGATCACTCGGGTGTAGGACGAGATACCCAAGCGGGTCTGTTTCGGGGGCAGCAGCTATGCCCGTATCCGACGTATCGTTAGCTGCGTTAGGCAGTGAACTTGTCGAATGGTCTTGATGCGACTGGCTTGTCTTCAGGTAGTTCTCCAGCACGCTCTCGATCGTGCCTTGCCCTTCGAACATGTCGTAGACAGTCACGGCGTTGGGTTCGGAGGCGCTCCTGGCCGCCAGAGCCGAGTGCTCGTCAGCGGACGCCGTCGCCAACAGGCTGTCGATGTGAACGCTGTCCGTATCCACGATCTCCGGTTCGGCGCTGAACGCCGATGCCTGGAATGTGCTTGTCACGCCTGCCCCATTCGGCTGGACGGTCACATCCAGCGTTCCTTCCGCGACCTGGCCGGAAGGATGGACGAGATGGTAATCGAAGGAATCGACGCGCGGCGTATTGAAGTAAGAGAGGGTCTCAAACGGTCGATACACGTAACTGCCGTCCGAATTGAGCGTCAGGGTGCCGTAGAGACCGTTGACCGTCACCGGATTGCCCGCATCGACGTCGAGGAACGTCCCGGTCGAGCGGCTGTAGACTTCCAGTTCGGTCAGTAGTGAGCCGGGATGATCGTTGGTGAGGATGTTGCCGGAGGCGTTGGTGGACCCATTGTGGACGAACTGGTCCAGATAGGTGACATTCACGTCGGTATTGATGGTTACCGCTGAAAGCAGACCGCGCAAGGTTGCCTGCACCCGGTAGGTGCCTTCATCGAGGTTGAGCGTGGACAGGTCGATGCGGACCACTTCGCCAAGAACACCCGCAAGCACGGAGTAGGGCACTGTCCGCACGGTGATCCAGGTGGTACCGACAAGCTCCTGGACCAGAAGCGTACCGCTGCCCGCCACCGTTGCCGTGGAAACGATCGAAGCCGAGCCCGACACCGCTTCATTGTCGCCGATGACGAAGTTGGCGCTGTTGTAGGTCCGGGTCGCGGCAATGCCCACCAACGTTCCGCTGGCGTTGAAGTATTCGTTGTTGGCAACATAGCTCCAGCGCACCGCCGCCGCCGCGACGTCGTCTCCGGCACTCACGGCGGTGCCCTGAAGGCCGATGGTGATCGTCGCGGTATCCGACACCACGCCGTCGGAAAGCGTGTAGGTGAACACTTCCGAGCGCCCGATCGCGTTGGGGTTGCCGTAAGCCTCGTAGCTGTACGCCCCGTTGGCCGCGATCGTGAGTACACCGTACTCGCCCGCGATGGAGATGCTGCCGCTGCCCGGCAGGCCGACCGTATCGCCATCGCTGTTGGTGACCTGCGTGATCACCGCACCGCCGCCGAGGTCGTCGCGACCGCCCGCCGTGTTGCCGAGGATGGCGTTGCCGCTCAGCGTCTCGTTGGCATACTCGTATTCGGTGACCTGCGTCGTGACCGCCGTCGATTGCAGCAGGGTCAGCGTATTGCTGAGCAGGGTGTCCGAAACCGCGCCCAGCACGGTATTGAGCAGTTGCGGCGCGTTGACCAGCGGATTGCTGAGCAGGTTGGTGAGGATCCCCACCAGGCCGCCGACGCCAAGGTTCGTCGTCAGGCCCAGCGTCGTTGCCAGCAGACCACGCGCGGTCGCCCCCAGAACCCCGCCGCCAAGCGCCTGCTCCACTGCATCCAGCACGAGCGTCTGGTTCTGCGGGCCCAGCACCACGCCTGCCTGACCCAATTCGGTCAGGGACACGCCCCCGCCATCGGTATCGAGCAATTGCTCCAGCGTGCTTTCATCGTTGCGCACGACGACGCGGTACTCGCCCGGAGGCAAGCCTTCGACGATGGCGACCAACCGGTTGTCGCCGGTAAGCCCGAGCACCTCAAGCCCGGCGACATCGCCGACCAGGGAATTCTGGGTGACGGCCGAGTACACCACGTTGCCCGCGGCATCGATCACGTCGAGCCGGAACGCATCGGCCACCGCGACAAGAGCCGTCTGGCTGACCTCGATACGAACCGATCCGGTGCGATCGTCGGGGACGATGATCGTCGTGCTTTCGTCCGCACCCACGTCGGATTCGAGCAGTCCCACCACCGTCACGCTGCTGTCGGTTGCGCTCGGGCGGGTAACGCTGGTCTGCGCCCCCATGTTCAGCGTGGCGACATCGTCTACAGCGACCGGCAGGTCAATGGTCACGGTGCCGATCGAGGTCACCGCACTCACGTTGCCGGCGCGATCCGTCTGGCGAACCTGAACGTTGAAGTAGGTCCCTTCGGCCAGTTCGAAGCTGGTGCCGGTACCGTTGATCCAGGTCGCGCCGCCGTTGGTGCTGTACTGCCAGGTCGCGCCTGCTTCCAGATTGCCGATGCCAACAGTGCCATCGCTCGTGACGCGATCGGTCGCCGAAGTGCCGGTGTCTGTCACCAGACCCAGAGTTAGCGGCGCGATGACAGTATCAACCGTGACCGGAGCCAGCACCGCCACGGCACTGATGTTGCCCGCCAGGTCGGTCTGGCGCACCTGCACACTGGCGTTGACGCCTTCTGCCAGCTCGAAGCTGCCGCCGGTTCCCGTAAGCCAGGTCGTCCCGCCATTCAGGCTGTATTGCCAGCTCGCACCTGGCTCGATGCTTCCCACTGTCACCGTCGCATCATTGGTTATGCGGTCAGTCGGAGATGTCCCGGTATCGGCGACCAGCGCTATCGTCGGCGCGAGGATCGTCGTATCGATGGTGACGGGTGCCAGCGCAGTTGTACTGCTCACGTTGCCGGCCCGGTCGATCTGGCGGACCTGTACGTTGACGTAGCTGCCGTCGGCAAGCTCGAAGCTTGCGCCCGTACCGCCGATCCAGCTGGTGCCGCCATTCAGGCTGTACTGCCAGGAGGCGCCTGATTCCAGGTTTCCGATCGTTACGGTGGCATCGCTCGTCACCCTGTCGGTGCCCGATGCTCCAGTGTCGGCGACCAGTGCGACGGTCAGCGGTGCCACGGTGACATCGACGACCACTGCCCCCAGCGACGTTGCGGGACCAGGGTTACCCGCAAGGTCGATCTGGCGGACTTGCACGTCGGCGTAGCTTCCCGGCGTCAGGGTAAATCCGGTGCCGGTGCCAGTCGTCCAGATTGCCCCGCCATCGGTGCTGTATTCGAAGCTGGCGTTCGCTTCGAGGCCGCTCACCGATACTGCACCGTTGCTGGTGACACGATCCGTGCCCGAAGCGCCTGTGTCGTTGGTCAGGGACGGGGTCAGGGCGCCAGGCGCGGTGGTGTCCACTGTCACGGCGCCCAGCGACGTCGCTGCGCCGATATTGCCCGCGCTGTCTATCTGCCGCACCTGAACATCGGTGTAGGTGCCGGGCGCCAGTTCAAAGCTGCTGCCCGTACCTGCCTGCCAGTTCGCACCGCCATCTAGACTGTACTGGAACGTCGCACCCGGTTCGATCGCGCCTACCAGAACCGTGCCGTCGCTGGTCACGCCATCGGCCACCGAAGCGCCGGTGTCGTTTTCCAGCACAACCGTCAGTTCACCGGCGCTTGTCTCGACCACGATCGGTCCGAGGGAGGTTGTAGTACTGAGATTGCCTGCAACGTCGGTCTGGCGCACTTGCACGCTTGCATACGTACCCTCTGCCAGTTCGAAGCTGCTGCCGGTGCCCTGCTGCCAGGTCACGCCCGCATCGAGGCTGTACTCCCAGCTTCCTCCCGGTTCCAGCGCACCGACGACGACCGTTCCATCGCTGGTAACAAGGTCTGTCGCCGACGAGCCGGTATCAGACGCCAGCGACAGCGTCGGAGCCGCTACACTCGTGTCGACGGTTACGGTGCCCAATTGCATTGCCGCGCTGATGTTGCCCGCGACATCGATCTGCCGCACTTGCACATTCGAGAAGGTTCCTTCGGCCAGCGTAAAGCCCGAGCCGGTTCCTGCAGTCCAGGTGCTTCCACCATCGAGACTGTACTCGAATCGGGATCCCGCCTCCAGCCCGGTGACCGCAACTGCGCCGTTGCCGGTCACTCCATCACTGTTCGAAACCCCGGTGTCCGTCACCAGCGCCACTCCAGGAGCGGCGACGCTTGCATCGACCGTGGCCGCGCCCATCGAGGAATCGTCTCCGCCGTTGCCAGCAAGGTCGATCTGGCGGACTCGGACATCGGCGTAATTGCCTTCCGGCAATGTGAAACCATCGCCGCTGCCGACCTGCCAGGTTACACCGCCATCAAGGCTGTATTCAAAGCCGGCACCTTCTTCCAGGCCGCCCACCATGACTCGGCCGTCGCTGGTGATCTGATCACTTGCGGAGATGCCGGTGTCGTTGACCAGGGCGATTGTCAGCGGCCCCGGTACGGTGCTGTCCACGGTCACCGCGCCCAGCGAGGTGACCGCACTTACATTGCCCGCCACATCCGTCTGCCGAACCTGTACATCGTCGTAGGTACCTTCGGCCAGAACAAAGCCGTTGCCGGCACCGGATACCCAAGTCACTCCGCCGTCGGTGCTGAACTGCCATGTGGCGCCCGGCTCCAGATCGCCAACGAGGATTGTGCCGTCGCTGGTAACGCCGTCGCTGCCGCTGGCGCCGGTGTCGTTCGCCAGAACCGCACTCAACGTCACAACTTCGGTGTCGATCGTAAACGGTGCGAGAGCCGTCGCCGCGCTGATATTGCCCGCTAGGTCGGTCTGGCGCACCTGCACGTCGGCATAAGTTCCATCGGCGAGCTCAAAGCTCGTGCCGGAACCTGTCGTCCAGGTCGCCCCCCCATCGAGGCTGTATTGCCAGGTTGCTGCTGGTTCCAGATTGCCGATGACGATCGTTGCGTCGTTGGTGATCCGGTCGCTGGTGGAAGGCCCGGTGTCTGCCGCCAGAGTGACGATCAATGCAGCCATGGATCGCGGAGTCTCTCGTCCAGACGCCTTGCGGCAAGACACGCCGATCGAGGTCCGGCGATCCCGAGGGTGCCCCTCCACCATGCTGCGCATGGTCCCCCTCCCCCACGGGGGAGGAATGGTGCTATCGGCCGCCGATGACCGAAGACGACGAAACCGCCCTCTCCCGCCCGCAGCGCCGCCTGCTGCGCCGTATCTACAATGGCCGGACGGAGCCGATCGTCGTCGAGGGGTTGGCCTTCCTGACCTACAAGGAGGCCAGCCGCTATCTCCTGACCCTGACCGAAGAAGCGCGCGAGGCGGCCTATCAGGAGATGAAGCGACAGGCGGGATAGGCCCGACTTTTCATCCCACTCCCCGTCGCCCCTGCTCAGGCAGGGGCCCATCCCAAGCTGGCCGCTTCGCAGTGAAGAAGGTGTCAGGGCGATGGATCTGATGGGCCCCTGCCTGCAGGGGCGACGGGGGCAAACGACCTTGCTTTCCTACAGCCTCCCCGCTCCGGTATCCTCCGCCCCGATGATCCCCGAACGCTCCCCTGCCACACACACAAGGCGACACATCCCGCCCAAGGCGACACCATGTTCCCCCTGCACCGTGTAAACCGTGTAAACCTGTCGCCTTGCGGGACGGCGGCTCAAAAGGCTCTAGCCCTGCGCTTCCCGGCCCTCTAGGGTCGGCGGCTGCTTCCCCCCAAACTTTCTACCGGAGCCAAGCGCCTCGATGCATGTCGCCTATAGCCTGATCGGCATCGTTCTCATCATGGCGGCAGCCTTCCTGCTTTCCACCGACCGCAAGGCGATCCGCCCGCGCGTGGTGGGCGCGGCCTTCGCATTGCAGGCCGGGCTTGCCGCGCTGGTGCTCTACGTGCCGTTCGGCAACCGCATGCTGCGCGGCGCGGCCAGCGGCGTAGAGGGACTGCTGAGCTATGCGCACGAAGGCGTGGCGTTCCTGTTCGGCCCGCTCGCCTCGCCCGAGATCGGCGGCACCAGCTTCGCCATCGCGGCGCTGCCCGTCATCATCTTCTTCGCCTCGCTGATCTCGATTCTCTATTACCTCAAGATCATGCCGCTGGTGGTCCGCTGGATCGGCGGCGCGCTTGAGAAGGTGACGGGGATCAGCAAGGTCGAGAGCCTGTGCGCCGCGTCGAACATCTTCGTCGGCCAGAGCGAGGCCCCGCTGGTGATCCGGCCCTACCTCGCCTCGCTCAACCCCTCGCAGCTGTTCTGCGTGATGACGGTGGGCCTTGCGGGCGTGGCGGGCACGATCCTCGCCGCCTATGCCTCGATGGGCATCCGCATCGACTACCTCGTCGCCGCCGCGTTCATGTCGGCGCCGGGCGGCATCTTCATGGCCAAGATGATCATGCCCGATCCGCGCCCCGTGGCAGTGGAAGAGGGCGAGGTCCACGAGAGCACCCTGCCCCCGGCAGGCGCCGCCGCCGCCGCGATGAACCGCGCCGACGTGACTCACCTCCCCGGCGTCCACGTCGACGAGCCCGAGGCGGTGGAGCATGAGGAAGAAAAGCCCGCCAACATCATCATGGCCGCCTCGCAGGGTGCGCAGACCGGCGTCAAGCTGGCGGTCGCGGTCGGCGCCATGGTGCTCGCCTTCGTGGCGCTGATCGCGCTCGCCAATGGCGTGGTCGGCTGGCTTGGCGGGTTGCTGGGCTTCCAGGGCGTGACGTTCCAGGCGCTGCTCGGCTACGTCTTCGCGCCCGTCTTCTATCTCCTCGCCACGCCCGACTGGACCGAGGCGATGCACGCGGGTGGCCTGTTCGGCACCAAGATCGTGCTGAACGAGTTCGTCTCGTTCATCGAACTGGGCAAGGATTCGGGCCTCTCCCCGCGCACCGTCGCGGTGGTGACGTTCGCCCTGTGCGGCTTCGCCAACTTCTCCTCGATCGCGATCCAGATGGCCGTGACCGGCGGCCTCGCGCCCAACCAGCGCCCGATCATCGCCCGGCTCGGCATCCGCGCGCTGGCGGCGGGCAGCCTCTCCAACCTGATGAGCGCGGCGCTGGCGGGCCTGTTCCTCACCGCCGTCTGAGCGATCTTGTGGTTCTCGGCTGGACAAGCGCCAGCCGGACCCGTCTTCTCCGCTGCAAAGGAGAGGACCATGACCGACCGATTCCGCGAGCATTACGGCCCCGTCGCGCTGGTGACGGGCGCATCCTCGGGCATTGGGCTCGCCTTCGCGGAGGAACTGGCCGCACGCGGTTTCGAACTGGTGCTCACCGCGCGGCGCACCGACCGGCTGGACGCGCTGGCGGAGCGGCTGTTCTCCTCCCACGGCGTGCGCACCACGGTGGTCGGCGCCGACCTCGGCGATCCCGGCACGCCTACGCGCATCCTTGAGGAGACCGACGGGATCGACATCGGCCTCGTCGTCAGCAACGCCGGGTTCAACATCAAGGGCGCGTTCGAGGCGCTGGACGCCGCTGCCATGGCGCGGATGCTCACCGTCAACTGCCACGCGCCGATGCAGCTCGCCCACGGCCTGATCCCGCGCCTGAGGGCCCGCGGCAAGGGCGGGCTGCTGTTCACCGCCTCGGTCGAGGGACTGATCGGCTGTCCCTATTCCGCCGCCTATTCGGCCACCAAGGCGCTGGTCGTGGCGCTCGGCGAAGCGCTGTGGGGCGAGATGCTGGGCACCGGGATCGACGTGCTGACGCTCTGCCCCGGCGCCACCGACACCGAAGCCACCGCCGGGATGGAGGGCCTCGCCAACCTGCAAAGCCCCGCCGAAGTCGCCCGCCTCGCGCTGGACCACATCAGTGAAGGGCCGACTTTCGTGCCCCATGCGCATTACCGGGCGATGTTCGAGGCGCTCCGGGCAAGGCCGAGGCGCGAGGCGCTGGCGGGCATGGCGGAGGGGATGCGGCGGTTGGCCGGCAACTGACGTCGTCGTTCGTCATTGCGAGCACAGCGAAGCAATCCACGGTCGGCTCGCGACGCTGGATTGCTTCGCTGTGCTCGCAATGACGAAATGAGGGTAACTCAGCTGCTGCGCTGGCGCCCCAGATCCACCGCCGACAGCATGATCCCGGCAAGGATCAGCGCCATGCCGAGGAAGTGGTAGCCCTCCAGCGTCTCGCCCAGCAGCAATGCGGAGAGCAGCGCGCCGAACAGCGGCATCAGCGTGATGGCCTGCCCCGAACGCGCCGCGCCCAGCCTTGCCGTCGCCGCGTTGTAGATGAAGTACGCCAGCACCGAGGGGAACACGCCGACATAGGCGAAGGCCGCGATGACCCCGGGGCTCCAGTGCACCGCCAGCCCCTGCGACGCCTCCCACGCAGCGAGCGGGGCCATGGCCAGTGCGCCGATCAGGAAGACCAGCAGCAGGAAACTGCCCGAGGCGATCGGCGGCTTCTTGCGCAGGAGCACGGTGTAGAGGCCCCAGACCACCACGCCGCACAGGATCAGCGCATCGCCCGCGCCCAGCCTCAGGGTAGTCAGTGCGGACATGTCGCCCCGGAACACGATGGCGACGACGCCGATGGTCGAGGCCACCACGCCGAGCGTGTGCATCGCCCCCGCCCGTCCGCCGAAGATCACCCGGTCAAGCACCAGCACCAGCGCCGGGATCGAAGCCTGCAACAGCAGGGCATTGGCCGCGCTGGTATGGTGGAGGCCGGAATAGATGAACGAATTGAAGCAAACGATGCCGAGGAAGCCGAGCGCCAGAATCCAGCGCCATCCGGCCAGCGCCGCCGCCCGCTCCGCCCAGACCTGACGCGCGGCAAAAGGCAGCAGCACCAGCACCGCGATCAGCCAGCGCCCGAAGGCCAGCGTGAACGGCGGGATGTCATCGCGCACCGCCCGGCCGGTGATCGAGTTCCCCGCCCAGAACAGCATGACGAGACCAAGCAGCAGGAACGCGCGGGTGTTGGAGCCGGATTTGGGCATGACTACCTTCTGAGCGTAACGTCGTCCCGGGCTCGACCCGGGACCGGTGGCTGTCTTTAGGCAGGTGTTGGCGGCACACTCGGCCGTTCACGGCCAGCGGTCCCGGATCAGGTCCGGGACGACGTCACCCCAGCGCCTTGTCCAGCATCTGCGCCAGCCGCAGCCCGGCGCGCTCGATGCGTTCGTCCACCACGGGGATGGCCTGCTCGATTGCGGCGTTGGTCCAGACGACCTTCTGCGGCTCCTTGACCCCACCCCCTACGTTACAGGGCAGCTTGCCGCCGAAGGCCAGCGGATAGAGGAAATCGCGGCTGATCTCGTAGCTCTCGCGCGTCCAGTCCTCCAGCCCGCCGGTGGCGAGCTGCGCCTTTTCCGCCGCGCTGTAGACGCGCACCAGCGGCGGGCGGGCCGAGGTGATGGCACGCTCGGCCAGCGTGGTATCCCAGATCGAGTGCAGGTTGCGGCCCGGCGCATCGCCGTAGTCGGCCTTCACCGCGTTGCCGCCCATGTCCTCGTTCTCGCCCACATGCAGCGGCTGGTGGATGTCGCCGACGAAATGCACGACGAGCGAGAGCGCCTCCAGCCGCAGCACCGGAGCCAGCTTGCGGTTCGCCAGCAGCTTCTCGTTGCGGATGATCTGCGCGGTCGCGCACATGCCGTCGCGGCAAAGCTGCTTGAGGTCGAACGTCCCGCAGATCGGCTGGTCGTGGTAATGCCACGAACTCTGGTAGGACCAGCGGCCCTTCTCGCCCTTGATGCAGTCGGGCCAGGTGGCGACCTTCTCGATCGAGGTCATGGCGCATTCGGGCGTATCGAGTTCGGCCTGGTGCGCCATCAGGCGGCGCATCGCCGCGCGGGTGCTCGGCTTGACGTTGGCCCATGCGATCGCGCCGATGGTGCCGTGGCCGAGGTAGCCCCACGCGAACGACGGCGTGGAAACGAGCGTCGCCAGCGCGGCCAGTAGCAGTGCGAACTTGCGCATCAGCCGGCCACCGGATGTTCGTACTGCTCGATCACCCAGTCCTCCGCCTCGGCGGCGGCGATCCACGCCTGCATCCATTCGTGTTCCCACACCGCCTGCATGTAAGCCTGCGCGAAGCCGGGGACGCCGATGCCGTAAGTCAGGAAGCGGCTGACCACGGGCGCGTAGAACACGTCCGCCGCGCCGAAGGTGCCGAACAGGAACGGCCCGCCCTTGCCGAAGCGCGCCCGCGCCTCTGCCCACAGGGTCAGGATGCGCACGATGTCGCCGCGCGTCTCGTCGTCGAGGCCGGGCAGTTCCACCCGCGCGCGGATGTTCATCGGGCAGGTACGGCGCAGGGCGAGGTAGCTGGAGTGCATCTCCGCGACCATCGAACGCGCCATGGCGCGCGCGGCGTCCTCCTTGGGCCAGAAGCGGTCGCGGCCGACCTTGTCCGCAAGGTAGTCGACGATGGCCAGGCTGTCCCACACCACCGCGTCGCCGTCCCACAGGATCGGCACCTTGCCGTGGCTGGGGGCGAGGTCGTCGGAGGCTTTCTTGAACGCTTCCCATTCCTCGCCGAACAGCGGAACGGTGATCTCGTCGAAGTGCAGGCCCGACTGCCTGCACGCGAGCCAGCCGCGCAGCGACCAGCTCGAATAGTTCTTGTTGCCGATGATGAGCTTCACGGGGCGGCGTTCCTCGGGATGGCTGCCAATTTGGCTGAAAGCCGGGCCTAGGCGCTGGCGGGCGATGTGTCGAGGGTGGGGAGCGTCACCCCCATCCAACTGCGGCTAGGCAGCAAGCTGCCAAGCCTGCGTATCCTTCCCCCATCAAGGGGGAAGGTTTCCCGCCCTTCCCCCTTGATGGGGGAAGGATAGCGAAGCCTGGTCCGTCAGGGCCTGGCGTAGCTTGGATGGGGGTGAAAGATCAGAACGCCCGCGTCAGCAGGTAGAACGCCGCGCCCACCGCCGCGCTGGCAGGGATGGTCACGAACCAGGCCACGATCACCCGGCTCGCCACCGACCAGCGCACGGCGCTGGAACGGCGCGCCGCGCCGGTGCCGACGATGGAGCCGGTGATGGCGTGGGTGGTGGACACCGGGATGCCCAGCGCCGAGGCGCCGAACACCACGATCGAACCGGCGGTGGAGGCGCAGAAGCCGGAGTGGTGGTTCAGCTTGGTCAGCTTGGAACCCATCGTCTTGATGATCTTCCACCCGCCCGACAGCGTACCGAGCGAAATCGCGACGTAGCACGACAACACGACCCAGTGGGGCACGTGGAAGCCGCCCTGCATGTGCCCGGTGGAATAGAGCAGCACCGCGATGATGCCCATGGTCTTCTGCGCGTCGTTGCCGCCGTGGCTGATCGAATAGGCCGCGCTCGACAGCAGGTGCAGGCTCTTGAAGATACCGTTCGACTGGCGGGGCGAGGTGCCCTTGAACAGCCAGCTCGTCACCAGCATCAGGGCCATGGCGATGCCGAAGCCCAGCACCGGCGAGACAAAGATCGCCGCGATAGTCTTCACCGTACCCGAGCTTTCGACGACCGCGAAGCCGCCGTGGGCCATTCCCGCGCCGAGCAGGCCACCGATCAGCGCGTGGCTGGAGCTGGAGGGGATGCCCTTGATCCAGGTCAGCACGTTCCAGAACATCGCGCCCACCAGTGCGCCGAACACCACGGCGGGCGTCACCGCATCGACCTGGATGATGCCTTTGCCCACCGTCTCCGCGACGTGGAGGCCGACGAAGAAATAGGCCGCGAAATTGCCCGCCGCCGCGAACAGCACCGCGAATACCGGCGAGAGCAGCCGCGTCGCCACCACCGTCGCGATGGCGTTGGCGGCGTCGTGCAGGCCGTTGAGGAAATCGAAGGCCAGCGCGAGCGCGACAAGGCCGATCAGCAGCGGCAGGGCGAGACTGTGGTCCATCGGATCAGGCCCAACCGTTCGTCATTGCGAGGAGGCGAAGCCGACGAAGCAATCCCCGGCGTTGCATACCGCCATGGATTGCTTCGCTACGCTCGCAATGACGAAGTGTGGTGTTCACGGTTGCTTGCGCCATCGTCTTACGAGTGGTCGATGACCAGCCCATCGATCTCGTTCGCGAGGTCTTCGAAACGGTCGACCACGCGCTCGAGGCGCTTGAACATCTCCTGACGGACGAAGAAGTGCATCGGCTCCTTGAGGTCCGCCTTGAACAGGCGCTTGAGGCCCGCGGCGTGAATCTCGTCCGCGTGGCCTTCCATGCGCACGAGGCGCTCGGTCAGTTCGTGGAGGCGGTGGCCGTTGTCGCCGATCTTGCGCAACAGCGGGATCGCCTCTGCGGTCAGGCGCGCGGCGTCGACGATGATCGCGGTCATGTCGATCATCTCGGGCTCGAACTCGGTGACGTCGTAGAGGTCCGAGGCGTTGGCCGTCTGCTGCATCTCGTCGATGGCATCGTCCATCGTGTTGATGAGGCTGGTGATGGCCGAGCGGTCGAACGGCGTCAGGAAGCTGCGGCGCACCGTCTGGAGCACTTCGCGGGTGATGTCGTCGGCGTCGTGCTCACGCTCGGCGATCTCGCGGATGTGCTGGGCGCGACCCGGGCCACCCTGCGCCAGACGCGCCAGCGCGTCGGCACCGGCGACGAGCGTCGCGGCCTGCTTCTCGAACAGGTCGAAGAAGTTGCCCTGCTCGGGCAGCAGCTTCTGGAACCAGGCGAACATGGCATTGACCCCTGTCTTGCTGGCCACCGTATCCACGGCAGCGCCGAACAGGCGCGCGGGACTGGCGGCGGCGCGGAATTCTCTTGCGCCAAAGGAACGTATGAGGGCCCGAAGATCCTCTTCGTCGACCGCCGTAGACGCTTCCGCGAGCGAGAACCAGCGGCGTTCGCGCTGGTGCTGTTCGTCCCATGTGGAAAGCTCGTCGGTGACGGCGAAGGGATAGACGTCGACGTCGGCCCAGACATAGGCCCCGGAATTGCGCTGCTTGCGGTAGCGATAGGAGCCCAGCGGCACCGGACAGGTCGCGCCCAGCACGCCCGCTTCCTCTTCCGCTTCCTTCGAGGCGGCGGCGTGGGGCTGGAGCCCCTTCATCAGCCCGCCCTTGGGAATCACCCAGCGGCGGGACTGGCGGGACGTGATGAGCAGGATCTGGATCGGCGCGTCAACGGCAGGCCCGACGGTGCGGTAGGGAAGAACGGCAATCTGGCGCACCGGCGAGATCTCCTTTTCATCCCTGCGCGTGAAGCCGCGCCCCATAGGGGACCACGCGGTGTCACGCAATCGTCATAAACGGAAATCGCTGTTCGATGGTACAGTGTAGAGGTGAAGATGCGGTTTCCGGCGATCTTCGTAAATTAATTCCTCCCCGAGCTTGTCTCGGGGAGGTGGCAGCCCGTCAGGGCTGACGGAGGGGGATTGGCGCGAGGTGCTCCCCCTCCACCACCGCTTCGCGGCGGTCCCCCTCCCCGAGCAAGCTCGGGGAGGAATTGGGTTCAGAGCTCCGAATCGCCCAGCACGGCGGCGCGCAGTTCATCGATCCCCATGCCCTTTTCCGAGCTGGTGATGTGAACGACCGGGAACGCCGCCGGATGCTTACGCGCCTCGGCCACGGTGGCGGCGTGGACGGCCTCCAGTTCGGTGGCCTTGATCTTGTCCGCCTTGGTCAGGACGAGGCGGTAACCCACCGCGGCCTGGTCCAGCATCTCCATCATGTCGAGATCGACCTGCTTCACGCCATGGCGCGAATCGATGAGGACGAGCGTGCGCTTGAGCACCACGCGGCCGCGCAGGTAATCGCGTACCAGACGGCGCCAGGTCTCCACCACCTTGGGCGGGGCCTTGGCGAAGCCGTAGCCGGGCATGTCGACGAGGCGGAACCTGAGCGGTTCGGCCACGTCGAAGAAGTTCAACTCCTGCGTGCGGCCCGGCGTCACCGAAGTGCGCGCGATGGCCTTGCGGCCCACCAGCGCGTTCACCAGCGACGACTTGCCCACGTTCGACCGGCCCGCGAAGGCGATCTCGGGCGCGCTGGGATCGGGGAGGAACTGGAGCGACGGGGCCGACTTCAGGAACGTCACCGGTCCCGAGAACAGCTTGCGCGCACGCTCCGTCAGTTCGGCAAGGTCTTTGTCGTCACTCACTTGGCGCGAGCCTCCGCGCGCGCCTTGTCCGCCGCGTCCTTCTCGGCCTGCGCCTTCAGCTGCGGGTGGCGGCTGTAGAGGAACTTCTGCTGGCCGATGGTCAGGATGTTGGACGTGATCCAGTAGACCAGCAGGCCCGACGCGAACGGCGCCATGACGAACATCATGAACCACGGCATCAGCTTGAACACCTGCTGCTGCGCCGGGTCCATCTGGGCCGGGTTAAGCTGGAACTGCAGGTACATCGTCACGCCGAGCAGCAGCGCGAGCAGGCCGATCGCCAGGAAGCTGGGCGGGTCGAACGGCAGCAGGCCGAACAGGTTCAGGATGTGCAGCGGATCGGGTGCGGAGAGATCCTTGATCCACAGCACGAAGGGCTGGTGGCGCATCTCGATCGCAAGGATCAGCGTCTTGTAGAGCGCGAAGAACACCGGAATCTGCAGGAACATCGGCAGGCAGCCCGCCAGCGGATTGACCTTCTCCTGCTTGTAGAGGGCCATGATCTCCTGCTGCTGCTTCTGCTTGTCGTCCTTGTAGCGCTCCTGCAGCGCCTTCATCTTCGGCTGGATCGCCTTCATGGCGGCCATCGAGGCGAACTGGCGCTGGGCTACCGGGAACATCATGCCGCGCACGATGACGGTCAGCAGAATGATGGCGACGCCGAAGTTGCCGACGAGGCTGAACAGCTTGGTGAGCAGCCAGAAGATCGGCTTTTCGAACCAGCGGAACCAGCCCCAGTCGATGGCGAGGCCGAAGTTGGCGATGCCCTGCGCTTCATAGGCGTCGAGCACCTTGTGCTCCTTGGCGCCCGCGAAGATCTTGGTGGTCACGCTCTGGCGCGTGCGCGGCTGGATCACCGACTGGTCGTAGACGATGTCGGCGCGGAAGATCTGGTTGCCCATCGAGCGGAAAGTGCTTTGCGCCTTCGCGCCGACCGGGATCAGCGCGGACATCCAGTAGACGTCGGTGAAGCCGATCCAGTCGGTGCGGCCTGCCTCGTTGACGGTGCCGGCCTCGGCGACGTTGGAATAGTTGGTGGCGAAGCTCACCGAGCCGTCGAAGGCGCCGATCGGGCCGGAGTGGACGTTCCAGGTGTCGAGGCTGGCGGTCTTCTCGGTGCGGTTGACGAGGGCGAAGGGCTTGACCGAAACCGCGTTGCCGCCCGCGTTCTCCACGGTCTGCTTCGCGGTAATCATGTAGTTCTGGTCGATCGAATAGGTGATCGCGAAGCGCTGGCCGGTGGGGTTGGCCCAGGTCAGCGTGACCGGGGTGCTGGGCGTGAGCACGGCATTCGCGGGCGCGGTCCAGACGGTCGCGGCGGTCGGCGCGGCGACGCCGCCCTCACCCAGCCAGCCGACCTGCGCGAACTGCTGCGCCGGAGTTCCGGCGGGCGAGAAGATGCGCACCGGGCCGGAGTTCTTCTCCACCGTCTCGCGGTGGCGGTTGATGACGAGGTCGTCGACCACCGCGCCGGTCAGGTTGATCGAGCCCGACAGGCCCGGCGCCGCGATCTTGACGCGACCGGCCGAAGCCAGTTCGGTCTTGAGGTCGGTGGCTTCCAGCGTGCGGTCGGCGGCGTCGATCAGGCCGCCCTCGCGGGTGGGCTTGGTCGGCTTGGTGGCGTTTTCCGCACCGCCCGCCGCAACCGTCTGCGTCGGCGTCTTGGCCTGCGGATAGAAATAGCCGACCCCGGCCTCCCAGCCGAACAGCACGAGCGCGGTCAGCAGGACCGCAAGGATGATATTACGCTGGTTTTCCACGAAAGCCTGTTTCCTGCTCGTATTCCGGTCGGCGGCGGCGCGAAGGCCACCGGCTTGTTCTGCTGGTTCCGGTCAGTCCGGCACGGGATCGTGCCCGTGCCCGCCCCACGGGTTGCAGCGCAATAGACGCCACAGCGCCAGCAATCCACCCTTGATCGCACCATGCCGTCGCACCGCCTCGATGGCGTACTGCGAACAGGACGGCGAATAGCGGCAGGTGGGCGGCATGATCGCCGAAGGGCCGATCTGCCAGAGCCGCGCGATGCCGATCAGCGCCAGCCCCGGCAGCGAGACGAGGAAGCCCCCGATTCGCTTCAAGGGCGAGCGCTGCGTCACTTGCGCGGACCGCGCTTGCGATTGTTGGGATTTCGGGGCGGATCGCCCTTGCCGTCGCGCGCGCGGCCAAGGGCGGCGATCAGTTCGCCGCGCAGCTTGTCGAAGTCGCGCTCCACGCCGCTCTCACGGCCGATCAGCACATGGTCGGTGTCGTTCAGGCCATGCTCGGGAAGCAGTTCGCGCAGCAGCGCCCGGAAGCGCCGCTTCATGCGATTGCGCACGACGGCGTTGCCGATCTTCTTCGTCACCGTGATTCCGGCGCGCCGCCCCAGCCCCTCGTTCCGGTTGGCGAGCAGCACGAAGCCCGGACGCGCGACTCGCAGGCCGCGATTGGCGGCAAGGAAGTCCGAACGACGGGTCAGGATCGCGTAGGCGTCGGGCATCGCGGGCAAGCTAGGCATTGCCCGGCGCAAATACTACGGGAGCGATTCGCGCCAAAGCAAAACGGCGCCAGCCCAAGCCCTCGCGCAAGGCGAAAGCGTGGGATGGCGCCGCTTTTGGCAGGGGCGAACCCCTGCCGTTACCGGCGAATCAGGCCGACAGCTTGGCGCGGCCGCGAGCGCGACGGGCGCGGAGAACCTTGCGGCCACCGACAGTCGCGGTACGGGCGCGGAAGCCGTGACGGCGGGCGCGAACAAGGTTGCTCGGCTGGAAAGTGCGCTTCATGTCAAACCTCGAAAATCGAACAAAAAGGGCCGCCCGAACCGGACGACCGCTGAACTCGTGGGGCGCCGATACTGAAGCGCCGTTCGAGAGTCAAGGCCGAGTGCCCCGCGAATGCTTCATCCGTCGCGAAAGGCGGTCCGTCGCAAGCCATGGTCACTTCCCCATTTACCAGTATGGCGCGCGCCCGGCCGATGACCGATCATGCCCGCGCACGGATGGCAGGCAGGGGATCGATTTTGCAGGACGATGCCAGCGAACGCTTCGGGGTGCTGGTCGGCTGGACCTCGCAGGATCTCGGCTCGCGCATGATGCTCTCGGTCCAGACGCATGAGCGGGACACCTGGGCGCACAAGGACGCGCCCGCCGTCACCCGCATCATGATGACCAAGAGCCAGGCGGCGGTACTGGCTAACTATCTCATCAGGGCCTCGGGGTCGACGCCGCCGCCAAGGAAGCGCGGCTGGCTGGCGTCGCTGTTCGGCTGATTGGAAATCAGGTGCCCAACGGCACCCACAGGCTCATCTCGCCCGCGCCGAACCAGCGGGCGGAGGAGAACGGCACCGAATTGGTCATGGCATAGAACGCCTCCGCCTCGCTCGGGCTCATGCCCATCTGGCGGTAGTAATCGGTGTAGCGGCGATTCTCGGGCGCGGTGGCGGCGTAGTCCGAGGGTTCGAGGCCGGTGTCGTCCTGCCAGGAATGCACCGCGAACTCGGAGCCCGCATCGGCATAGCGGCGCGATCCGGCAAGGAACAGCTCCACCCCGCCCGATCGCACCGAGCCGCCGCTCGGGACATGCGTGGCGATGCCCTTCGCGCGGATCATGCGGCCGACTTCGAGGTTCGCGAGGTCGTCCTCGGTGCCGGGGCAGTCGATCATCTCGATCATGCCGATGCCGGGATGGTCGCGCAGCATCGCCGCGAACTGGCCGGGCGTGCGCGTGTCGGTGACGTCGACGAGCGCGGCGCGGCCTTCGTCGAGCACGCGGAACGGGCCGTAGGCGGGGCCGTCCGGCAGCGCGGCGGTTTCGACAGCGGTGGTGAAGAGGGTGCGCTCGCTACCGGTGACGACGGAATCGGCATAACCATCGACGCTCTCGTACTCGATCACCTGTGCCGACAGGGGGGACACAGCGAACAGGCAGCCAAGTGCGAGACATGCGGTAAGCGAGCGCATTGACAGCCTATGCCGAGGATACCCTTACCCACGACCTCACGGGTGCGGTTAAAGTGCTGTAAGGCATGAATTTGGCGATGGCCGAAGCGCGGCGGATCGCGGATAGACCGGGGCCGTTCTGCAAGAGAGGCTCGTCCGTGGTCGCCATCGTCTCGACTGTCGCGTACCTCGGGCTGGAGGCGCGCGCCGTCGAGGTGCAGTGCCAGATCGCGCCGGGGATGCCGGGCTTCACGCTCGTCGGCCTGCCCGACAAGGCAGTGCGCGAAAGCCAGCAGCGGGTCAGCGCGGCCCTCACCGCGATGGGCCTTGCGCTGCCGCCCAAGCGGATCATCGTGAACCTCTCCCCCGCCGACCTTCCCAAGGAAGGCAGCCACTTCGACCTGCCGGTGGCGCTCTCCCTCCTTGCCGCGATGGGGGTGATCGACGCCGAGCAACTGGGCGATTTCGTGGCGGTGGGCGAACTCGCGCTCGACGGGCGGGTAATCCCCTCCCCCGGCGTGCTGCTCGCCGCGCTTCATGCCAGCGAGCATGGCCGGGGGCTGATCTGCCCTGCCTCGCAAGGGTCGGAGGCCCGTTGGGCGAGCGGGGTGCCGGTGGTCGCCGCGCCAAACCTCATCAGCCTGCTCAACCACCTGCGCGGCCAGCAGGTGCTGCTCCCGCCCCCGCCGGGGGAGGTGGAGGCGCCCACGCACGGCCCCGACCTGCGCCGGGTCAAGGGGCAGGAAACCGCCCGCCGCGCGCTGGAGATCGCGGCGGCGGGTGCGCACAACCTGCTGATGGTCGGCCCTCCCGGCGCGGGCAAGTCGCTGCTCGCCTCGTGCCTGCCCGGCGTCCTGCCCGAACTCACCCCGGCAGAGGCGCTGGAGGTATCGATGGTGGCCTCGGTCGCGGGCACGCTGGAGGGCGGACGCATCAGCCGGGCGCGGCCCTACCGGGCGCCGCACCACTCCGCCTCGATCGCCGCGCTGACCGGCGGGGGCATCAAGGTGCGCCCCGGCGAAGTCTCGATGGCGCATCTGGGCGTGCTGTTCCTCGACGAACTGCCCGAGTTCCAGCGCCAGGCCCTCGATTCGCTACGCCAGCCGCTGGAGACCGGCGAAGTCACCGTCGCGCGGGCCAATGCGCACCTCACCTATCCGGCGCGGGTGCAGCTGGTGGCGGCGATGAACCCGTGCCGCTGCGGGCATCTCGGCGACCCCGCCCTCGCCTGCTCCCGCGCGCCGCGCTGCGCGGCGGATTACCAGAGCAAGGTGTCCGGCCCGCTGCTCGACCGCATCGACCTGCATGTGGAAGTGGACCCGGTGCGCGCCGCCGACCTTGCCCTGCCCCCGCCTGCCGAAGGCAGCGCCGAAGTCGCGGCAAGGGTCGCGCGCGCCCGGCAGGTCCAGACCGCGCGGCTGTCAGGCACCAAGGCCCGCTCCAACGCCGAACTCGACGGCGACCTGCTCGAAGCCCACGCCACCCCGGACGAGGCGGGACGGCGGCTGCTGATGCAGGCGGCGGAGGCGATGCGCCTGTCCGCGCGCGGCTACACCCGGATCCTCAGGGTTTCCCGCACGATCGCCGACCTCGCCGGGTCGGAAGCAGTCACGCGCATCCACGTCGCCGAAGCGCTGAGCTACCGCCGCCGCGCGCCGGTGAACTGAGCAACGCCTCATTCCCTCTTTCGTCATTGCGAGCGTAGCGAAGCAATCCATGGTCGGCTCCTATGCTGGGTTGGACCGCGGGATTGCTTCGCTACGCTCGCAATGACGATTCAAGGAGACGTCGGAACCCTCACGAAGGCTCCGCGTCCACCGCCAGCGAGGCGGGCCGCTCGGTTGGGGCCTTGTGCGGCGTGAGGTGAACGGTGCTGGTCGGGAAGGCGATGCCGATCTCGGCCTTTTCCAGTCCGGCGAAGATCAACAGCAGCAAGTCCTGCCGGATCACCAGGCTCTCGTCGAAGTCCGCCGCCTCGATGTAGGAGAACACCTCGATATCGAGCGAACTGGCCCCGAAGTTCTTGAACCGCGCCCGCGCGCCCGGCTTGATGATGCGGTCGTGGCCGTTCAGGATGTCCTCGATCAGCTCCACCGCCTCCAGCAGCTTGGCCGAGCCGATGCCGTATTCCACCCCGATCAGCGGGTTGAACAGGAAGCGGTCGCGCTGGGCGTAGTTCTCGATCTGGCGCGAGGAGAAATCGCCGTTGGGAATGGTGACGACGGTGCGCTCCAGCGTGCGGATGCGGGTGGAGCGGATGCCGATGTCCTCGATCGTGCCGGTAACGGTGCCCACCTTGCAGAAGTCGCCCACCTGCACCGGCTTGTCGGCGATCAGGGTGACGCTGCCGACGAGGTTCTCGACCGTCTTCTGCGCGCCGAGCGCCAGCGCGATACCGCCGATGCCGAGCGCGGCGACGCCCGTCGTCACGTCGATGCCGAAGGTGTCGAGCACCGCCACCACGGCGATGAACAGCAGCAGGATCTTGGCCGCGCGGCGGATCAGGGTGACGACGGAGACCGCCTGCCGCCGCTCCTGCCCGACCATGCGGCTGATGAGCAGGCCCGATACCGAATCGACCATGCGGAACAGGAACCAGGCCAGCGCCACCCACGCGAAGACGCCGACGTAGCGCAGCAGCAACTGGCGCGCGACGATCGAGACCGGCATCGAGCCCGCCCAGATCGTGAAGACAACCGAGGCGAAGAACAGGCTGAGCGGCGGCATCGCCGCCTGCGTCAGCCGGTAGACGCGGCTGTTCTCCTTGTCCGCGATCATGCGGCCCATCGCGAACAGAATGCCCGCGTTGACCGCCTGGAAGCCGAGGAACACCAGTGCGGCAATGCCCAACAGGCGGACCCAGTCCTCCAGCGACGCGCCCGCGATCTCCGGCCCTTCATCGGCCTCCGGCGCGGTCTTCGGCTGGAGCGTATGCGCCGCCGCGCTCGTCTCGCGCGAAATGCGCCATACCCGCGCGCCCGAGCGGGTGGTGCCGTGGGTCAGGACGATCGGGGTCTTGTCAGGATCGGCAAGGTTGCCGACGCGCTCCTCGTTCGGTTTCAGGCCATCGTCGAGCACGCCCGCCGCATCGTCCGACAGCGCGCCGAACGGCAGCAGCGAGCCGCCCGCGTCGAGCACCGCCTGCATTTCCTTCGCCAGTTGCTCGCCGTTGGAGCGCGCATCGAAATAGTGCGCGGCCAGCGCATAGTCCCGCTCGGCCAGCGCCGAAAGCAGCCCGGACACGGCATCGCGCGGCGTCTCGCGGCCATAGGGATCGGCCACGGGCGCGGGCGCTGCGGCAGGCGTCGGGGCGGACGTCTCGGCCGCCTTGGATTCCTCGGCTGCGGGAGTGGGGATCAGCTGCGCCTGCGCGGGCGAGACGATCAGGGCGAACCATGCCAGCGCCCAGCCGCGGGCCACCTTGCGCAACATCGGGAAACGATCTCCTTCGGGGTATCTGTACGGGCGGGCCTAAGCCGCTGGATCTTCGCCATTTCCAAAGCAATTGCGAAAACGCGAGCCCCGCGCGGGACGAGCCGTGTGCGGGGTAGCCATGCATCTCGATGACGACAACCGCGTGACGGCGGAACGCCGCTACTCCTTCACGTCCAGCTGGCGCAGCACCTCCGCCACCACCTTGGGCGAGCTGGCGAAGTCGAGGTGGCTGCAGCGGATGGCCACGGCGCGGTCGCGTTCGTGGGGCCAGCCGGCGGCGGCGCGGGGCTGGATGATGCCGTCGCGCGGGCTCCACAGCGCCACCGTCGGCACCGGCGGCTTGACCGAGAAATCGCAGTCGATCGGCGGGCGGTCCACCGAATGCCCCGTTACCACCTGATAGGCCTTCCACGCATTGTTGGCGCGCGGGTCGCCGGAAAACGGCGTGCCCATGGTGATGACCTTGGCGACGAGGTGCGGCTCGCGCCGGGCGATCTCACGCGCGAACAGGCCGCCGAGCGACCAGCCGACGAGCGCGACCGGGTGCCAGTTCTCCCGTGCGATGATCGAGACGCGCCGCATCAGGTACGAGAAATTGCGTTCGTTCGGCCCGAGGTTGAGCCCCAGCCCCCACTGGTGGACATGGTGCCCCGCGGCCGCGAGCGCATCGGCCATCGGCTTCATCCGCTTGGGATGCGAGCCGAAGCCCGGCAGCAGCATGACCGGCATCGGGCTCACGGCCGACTTGACCGCTTGCCCGCGATGCCCACCGCGATAGAGCGAGCGCAGTTCGGCCCACATCAGCTCGATAGGGGGCTTGCGCACGCCTTCGGGGTGCTGTTCGCGGGCAAAGGCGGCGCGACGCGCGATGGCGTCGCGCAGGGATCCTGCGAAGCGTTCCTGTTCCTCGTCCAGCGGATCCATCGGCCTTCGCGTTACCTCATGATGTCTTTCACTACGATGTCGGGCACTCGCCGAGGCGGGTGGTCGTCAGGTGCATCGTCATCTTCATCGTGCCCATCGGCGCGGTGCCGCCGCTGGTGTCCATGTCCACCGTGACGTCTGAACCGTCGCGGCTGACCGTACCCTTAAGCTTCATGACCGCCTTGCCTTCCTGCGCGGACTGGCAATCCATCTGGGCATCGAGACGGCCGCCATCAACGTCGAACTTCGAATAAGAACACTCGTTCCCCTTGCCGACGCCCTTGAACATGTCGCGATAGCCCTTTTCGGCGTCGGCTTTCGTCAGGCACAGGGTGCTTTCCTGCTTCGCGGTCATCATCGCCTTCATCTGGTCGGCGGCTTCCTTGGGCATGCCCGGCACCTCGAAGCGGGTGATCTCGACCGTCTGTTTGTATTCGCCCGGGTCGGGGGTTTCGAGCTTGGCGGCCTCCTGCTTCACCGCCTCGGCAGATTTCGGCCCTTCGGCGGCGGTGTCGTCCTTCGATCCGCATGCAGCCAGCGCCAGTGCGGCGGCTGCGGCGATCATGATCCTGCCCTTCATCGTGTTCTCCTCTCCAAGAGATAAGGGCGAGGTATCACCTCCCCTGCGCACACACCAACGTCCTGTTGCCGAGCGCCGGGATATACCCCATATGTTCCGCCATGGCAGAGCTCATCATTCGCCGCGGCCTTGAAGAACCCGATACCACGGGCGCCTTCGTCCCCCACAAGCCGCAACGCCCCGACAAGTCGATGCCCGGACGGCCGTTCAAGATCGTCTCGGACTACGCCCCCGCCGGCGACCAGCCGACCGCCATCGCCGACCTCGTCGCGACGGCCGAGGAAGGCGAGAAGACGCAGGTGCTGCTGGGCGTGACCGGCTCGGGCAAGACCTTCACGATGGCCAAGGTGATCGAGCACCTGCAGCGCCCCGCGCTGATCCTTGCCCCCAACAAGATCCTGGCCGCGCAGCTCTATGGCGAGTTCAAGGACTTCTTCCCGGACAACGCGGTCGAGTATTTCGTCTCCTACTACGACTACTACCAGCCCGAAGCCTACGTGCCCCGGTCGGACACCTACATCGAGAAGGAAAGCTCGGTGAACGAGGCGATCGACCGGATGCGCCACTCGGCCACCCGCGCGCTGCTGGAACGGGACGACGTCATCATCGTCGCGTCCGTGTCGTGCCTCTACGGCATCGGCTCGGTCGAGACGTATTCGGCGATGATCTTCGACCTGATCACCGGCAAGGCGCAGGACCAGACCGAGATCATCCGCAAGCTCGTCGCCCTCCAGTACAAGCGCAACGACGTGGCCTTCGCGCGCGGCAACTTCCGCGTGCGCGGCGACAACTTGGAACTGTTCCCCAGCCATCTGGAGGACGTGGCCTGGCGCATCAGCTTCTTCGGCGACGAGATCGAGGAGATCGCCGAATTCGATCCCCTCACCGGCAAGAAGGGCGCGGTGCTGGAGAAGGTGCGCGTCTATGCGAACTCGCACTACGTCACCCCCGGCCCGACGATGCGGCAGGCGAGCGAGGCGATCAAATTCGAGCTGACCGAGCGGCTGAAGGAGCTTGAGATCGAGGGCAAGCTGCTGGAAGCGCAGCGCCTCGAACAGCGCACCAACTTCGACCTCGAAATGATCGCCGCCACCGGATCGTGCAACGGGATCGAGAACTACAGCCGCTTCCTGACCGGCCGCCTCCCCGGCGAGCCGCCGCCGACGCTGTTCGAATACCTGCCCGACAACGCGCTCCTCTTCATCGACGAGAGCCACCAGACGGTGCCGCAGATCGGCGCGATGGCGCGCGGCGACCACCGTCGCAAGATCACGCTGGCCGAGTACGGCTTCCGCCTGCCCAGCTGCATCGACAATCGGCCCTTGAGGTTCAACGAGTGGGACGCGATGCGCCCGCAGACTTTCGCGGTTTCCGCCACGCCCGGCGGGTGGGAGATGGAACAGACCGGCGGCGTCTTCGCCGAGCAGGTCATCCGCCCGACGGGCCTGATCGACCCGCCGGTGGAGATTCGCCCGGTCGAGGATCAGGTGCAGGACTGCATCGCCCAGTGCAAGGAAGTGGCCGCCAAGGGCTACCGCACGCTCGTCACCACCCTCACCAAGCGTATGGCCGAGGATTTGACCGAGTTCATGCACGAACAGGGCGTGCGCGTGCGCTACATGCACTCCGACGTCGAGACGCTGGAGCGCATCGAGCTGATCCGCGACCTGCGCATGGGCGTGTACGACGTGCTGATCGGCATCAACCTGCTGCGCGAGGGCCTCGACATCCCCGAATGCGGCCTCGTCTGCATTCTCGATGCCGACAAGGAAGGCTTCCTGCGCTCGGAAACCTCGCTCATCCAGACCATCGGCCGCGCCGCGCGCAACGTCGACGGGCGCGTGATCCTCTACGCCGACCGCATCACCGGCTCGATGGAACGGGCGATGGCGGAAACCGACCGCCGCCGCGCCAAGCAGGAGGAATACAACCTCGAACACGGCATCACCCCGCAGACGATCAAGCGCCGCATCGCCGACATCGTGGCCGACACCGCCAGCCGCGACGGCGTGGTCGTGGACCTCGAGGACGACAGCACCAACAACCTCGTCGGCCACAACCTGCGCGCCTACATCGAAGACCTCGAAAAACGCATGCGCGCAGCGGCAGCGGACCTGGAGTTCGAGGAAGCCGGCAGACTGCGCGACGAGATCAGGCGCCTGGAACAGAGCGAACTCGGACTGCCCGAGGCCGAACACAAGGCACCGAGGGTCGGGCGCAGCAACGAGGGCAAGCCGGGAACGCGCAAGATGCGGTTCGGCAAGACGCAGCGGAAGTTCGGGAGGTAGAGGACGAGGGCCGCTTTCACGGTTTTAACTTCATCGTCGCAGCGTAGCGGTGATGATCCGCAATCACGATGCCGGACGAATTTGACGACAAACTGAATGTCCTTTACAAAGGACAAGTCGAGATCATCGAGTCAGGAGTGTTCAGAACCTGGCTCGATGACCTTCGAGATCGACGAGCGAGAGTCCGCATAAACGATCGGCTCAGGCGCCTCGCCGATGGACATGCGGGAGATGCCAAGCCGGTCGGCGAAGGCGTGCAGGAACTGCGCCTGCATTTCGGTCCGGGCTACCGGATTTACTTCATGTGGCAGGAAGACGTCCTCGTCATCCTGCTGAACGGCGGTGACAAGGATTCCCAGTTCCGTGATATCGCCAAGGCCAGGGAGATGGCCAGGGAGATACGAGATGGCTTTGAAATTGTATCCTTTTGATCCCGCGAGGCACCTCGAGACGGAAGAGGACATCCTCTACTACCTCGAAGCGGCGATGGAGGGGAACGACCCCAAGCATATCGCCAGCGCCCTCGGCGACGTGGCACGCTCGAAGGGCATGACCGAAATCGCGCGCAAGACCGGTATGGGGCGACAGGCGCTGTATGCCGCGCTTTCGGAGAACGGCAATCCGACGCTGGAAACCCTGACTTCGGTCCTGACCGCGCTCGGCCTCGAACTGACGGTGCAGAAGCCGGCGGCGTGATACCCCAGTTCGTCATTGCGAGCGCAGCGAATCAATCCAGCGACGTGGGCCGACCTTGGATTGCTTCGCTGCGCTCGCAATGACGAACTAGGGCCGCGTCTCCGGCAACCTCCACAGCACCGGCAGCACGCCCAGCGCCACCAGTGCGATCATCACTCCCGGCGCAGTTGGCGCAGCGGTGCGTTCGGTCAGGACTTGCGCCAGCCATGGGGTGAGGCCGCCGAACAGCGCGGTCGCCGTCGTTGCGCCGAGCGCGAGGCCGCTGAGGCGACCTTCGGCGGGCATCTGTTCGGCCGTCGCCACCGCGCCGACGGCGCTGACGCCGCCCGCCAGCATCGCCAGCACGACCGCGCCGGTCAGCGCCGCGCCTGCGGAGGCGCCCGCCAGCAGGCTGAACAGCGTGAAGGGCAGCGCGGCGCACAGGATCGCCAGCGCCACCAGCACCGGGCGGCGCCCGAAGCGGTCGGAGGCGAGGCCCACGAAGGGCGTCACCACGATCACCGCCGCCGCCGCGATCGTCGCCAGTTGCAGGGCCTCCGCCTCGGTCAGGCTGCCCGCCGAAGTCAGGTAGACCGGCACATAGGTGATCCCGACGTAGTACGTGATCGAGCCCAGCGCCGAGATCGCGAAACCGCGCGCTATCCCGGCGCGGTGGCGCGACAGGGCATGGCCGAGCGGGCGCTTCTCTAGCGTGCCCGCCTCGCGCCGTTCCTCGAACTCGGGCGATTCGGCCATGGCGGCGCGGGCCAGCAGGATCACGCCCGCCAGCGCCGCGCCGAACAGGAACGGGATGCGCCAGCCCCAGCCGTCGAGCGCGGGCGTCGGCAGCAGGCTGACGGTCAGCGCCGAGACGCCCGCCGCCAGTAGCCCGCCGATCTCGCTGGTCGCCGCCGCCAGCGACGTCACCAGCCCGCGCCGGTGCCGGGGTGCGCCTTCGAGCAGGTAGGCGACGACCCCGGTGTACTCGCCGCCCACCGCGAAGCCCATCACGCAGCGCAGGGCCAGCAGCAGCACGCCTGCCATCGGCCCGATCTGGGCGGCGGTCGGCAGCAGCGCGGTGACGAGCATCGCCGCCGTCATCAGCGCCATCGATGCCAGCAGCGTCGCGCGCCGTCCGTGCCGGTCGCCGAAATGGCCGAACACCATCGCCCCGACGGGCCGCATGAGATAGGCCATGGCGAAGCCCAGCAGCGCCGTCAGCACCGCGTCCTCGCCAAGGAAGAACACCCGCGACAGCACCGTCGCGAGGTAGAGGTAGAGCGTGAAGTCGTACCACTCCACCACGGTCGAAAGCGCCGCCAGCGCGAGCGAGCGCCTATCCAGCGAGCGGGGGGCGAGCGGGCGGGAGATCATGGGCGCAAGCGTAACGGGGGGAGTGTGCGCGGGCAACCGGGGCTCCCCGTTTCGTCATTGCGAGCGCAGCGAAGCAATCCAAGGTCGGCCCGTGACGCTGGATTGCTTCGCTACGCTCGCAATGACGAAATGAAGAAGCGCTCTCTCCGCCCCTCGCCCCTGCGCAGGCAGGGGCCCATCAGGTCTTTCGGCACGACACCTTGCTCACCGTAAGGACGCGAGCTTGGGATAGGCCCCTGCCTGCGCAGACGGCGTAGAGGTCAGGTTGAAATGCGGCGCACGCGCGCCCCATTTTCCTACACGGCCCGAATGTGATCTGATGCCGCGAAGGCTCGCCCTCCCCCCTTTCGCGTACCGGCATCGAGCGGCCGGAAAAGCGCTGCACGCGGAAGGTCACACCGTCCGCACACGGAAACCGCATCCGACGGCAACCAAAAACCGATGTTTTCCGCCATTCCTGACCTGCAAAACCGGCTCCGCGCCGCTCAGATCCCCGACACAAACAGCCCGTTTTTATTCAACGAAACCCTCAGCTCCAGGTGGCCTCGGGCGGCAGGCTCATCAGGATGGCGTCGATGTTGCCGCCGGTCTTCAGGCCGAACAGCGTCCCCCGGTCGTAGACGAGGTTGAACTCGGCGTAGCGCCCGCGCCATTCCAGCTGGGTCGCCTTGTCGGCGGGAGTGAACTCCATCCCCATGCGGCGACGGACGAGGCGAGGGAACACGGCGAGGAACGCCTCGCCTACGGCCTGCGTGAAGGCGAAGTTGGCCTCCCACGCGGCCTCGTCGGCGCATTCGAGGTGGTCGTAGAAGATGCCGCCGACGCCGCGATGGACCTTGCGGTGGGGGATGTAGAAATACTCGTCGGCCCAGGCCCGGAAGCGGTCGTAGTAGTCCGCGCCGTGGGCATCGCAGGCCGCCTTGAACTCGGCGTGGAATGCCTCGGTATCCTCGGCATAGGGCAGCGGCGGGTTGAGGTCGGCCCCGCCACCGAACCACGCCTTGGTGGTGGTCAGGAAGCGGGTGTTCATGTGGACCGCCGGGACATGCGGGTTCGCCATATGCGCGACAAGGCTGATACCGGTGGCCGAAAAGGCGTTGTTCTCGGCCGAAGCACCGCTGATGGTCGCGGCGAAGTCCTTCGCCAGCCCGCCCGATACGGTGGAGATGTTGACGCCGACCTTTTCGAACACGCGCCCTTTCATCAGGCCCCGCGTGCCGCCCCCGGTCTCGGCGCCCTCACCCTCGACGGCGGCGCGCTGCCAGGGGGTGTAGTCGAAGGCGGAGTCCGAACCGGCCTCGCGCTCGATCGCCTCGAACTCGGCGCAGATGCGGTCGCGCAGGGTGCGGAACCAGTCGCTGGCGCGGGCGGTGAAAGGGGTCCAGTCAGTCATCGGTGTCCTCATGGCAGGGTCCGCCCGTTCTGGCAGCCTTTGCTTTGCGCGGCGCTTGCCAAATCGGACAGGCTGCGGCAAGGGAAAGCCATGGTTCCCTTTTCGTTCTGCGGTGAGGAAATGCTGCTGCTCGACGGCGGCGGCAAAGGCGCGAGCGCACTCTACTGGCCGCGCGAACAGGCACTGCTGGTGGCGGACCTCCATCTGGAGAAGGCCAGCTTCTTCGCCCGCACCGGCCAGATGCTGCCGCCCTACGACAGCCGCGAAACGCTGGAGCGTTTAGCATCGGCAGTGCGGGCTACGGGGGCGCGGCGGGTCTTCGCGCTGGGGGACAATTTCCACGACAGCCGCGGGCCGGACCGGCTGGAACCCCACGCGGCAGGGATGCTGGCCGCCCTCACCCGCGCGCTCGACTGGGTGTGGATCACCGGCAACCATGATCCGCATCTGGGCGCCGAGGCAGGCGGGACGCGGCTGGAGGAACTGGTGCTCGGCGGGTTGGCGCTGCGGCATCAGGCACTGCCGGGGACGCAGGAGGCGGAAGTCTCGGGCCATTTCCACCCGCGCCTGATGATTGAGGCGCGCGGTCGGCGGATCGCACGGCCCTGCGCGGTGCGCGGCGGCAACCGGCTGATCCTCCCCGCCTTCGGTGCGCTGACCGGGGGCATGAACGCGGGCGATCCGGCGATCCTCTCCGCCCTGCAACCGGTGGAGGCGATCGAGGCGCTGGTTCCGGCGCGCGGGCAGCTTGTGCGTTATCCGCTCTGGCGAAAGGCGGCATGAATACCTATATCGCGCGCCTTGCCGGGAAACCGGCTCGGGGCCCCAGATGCAGCGTTGCGAAATCCCGCTTTGCGCGGGAGCACGAATCGCATTAATGACCGCCGAATCCCGCCACGTCGACAGTAACGACTCAGGAGAACGCATATAGCACCCCCACCCCGGCGCATGATGACGCCACCGGTCAAGAGTGGACCGCGCTACAACAACATGATCCAGACCGACAAGGTTCGCGTCATCGACGAGAACGGTGAGAACCTCGGCGTCATGTACACGCGCCAGGCGATCGAGCAGGCCATGGATGTCGGCCTCGACCTCGTTGAGGTTTCGCCGAACGCCGACCCGCCGGTGTGCAAGTTCCTCGACGTGGGCAAGTACCGGTACGAGGCGCAGAAGAAGGCCAACGCCGCTCGCAAGACGCAGAAGACGCAGGAGATCAAGGAGATCAAGATGCGTCCGAACATCGACGACCATGACTACGACACGAAGATGCGCAATGTCGTGCGCTTCATCGAGGACGGAGACAAGGTCAAGGTGACGCTGCGCTTCCGCGGGCGCGAGCTTTCGCACCAGCAGCTCGGCATGGACCTCCTCCGCCGCGTCCAGCAGGACGTCGAGGAAATCGCCAAGATCGAGGCCTATCCCCGCATGGAAGGCCGCCAGATGCTGATGGTGCTGTCGCCGAAGTAAGCGACGCTCGCCAGTGGAAGGCAAATGCGAAGGGCGCGGCCGGTGGCTGCGCCCTTCGTCGTTTCCGGCAGCAGCCCTGTCAGGTCGGCGGCGTGGACAGATCCGGCGGCGTGCCCGGCTTCGGTTTGCCCCGGCGCAAGCGCATGACGGCGGGCGGATCTGCGCCGTCGGTCTCCTCGAGAAACACCAGCCCCTTCCCCTCCAGCACCAGCGCCGCAGCGCCCTGGGGCCGGATCAGGTGAAGCGCGCAGCGCATCTCGCCCAGTTCGGACTGCTTCGTCGGCAGTACTCCGAGCGCGGTCAGGTTGCCGAACTCCTGCCGCAGCACCTGTCGCGTCACCGGTCCGAAATCGCGGTTCGTAACGAAGGCGATGCGTGTCTGCGCCCTCCCCGCCATCACCGTCACGATCTTGGCATGAACCGAGATGCCTTCGTCCGGGCGCGTTCCGTTGACCCAGTCGCCGAGGAAATCGGCAATGTGGCAATCCGGCGTCAGCCTCGTAGCGGCGGGAGAGCATCCCTCCAGCGACAGCGCGCCCGCAAGGAACAGCAGGGCCCACGTGGTCCGGCCACTCATGTCTGCAACCCCGGCAGGTAGGTGATCCGCCCTGTCTTGCGGTTCTTCTGCGCGGTCAGCACGGAGCGGCGGTTGCCCTGCCGGACCAGCGAGCAGTGAACCCACCCGGACGACGGCTCTCCGGCGGTGTAGAACTCGAGGATGAGTTGGTCGAACACAAGGTTGCCCTTGATCCAGAGCGCGATCTCCGCATTCGCGATGCCCGGCACCTCGAAGTCGACGGCCTCGGCTTTCATGTGTTGCGACTTGACCGAGCCACCGACGAGATCGTTGACCGCCTTCGAACGATAGCCGCTATTGACCTTGACCGACCGCCCGAACTGGCCGCGCACTCTCTCCAGAACCCAGTGGCAGATATATTGCAGCCGCAGGATCTCGTCCGGACTGGAGGGCCAGTTGTCCGCGCCGTGCGTGGTCCTGATGAGTTCGGAAAGGCGGAAATGCGGCGTGAGCATGATGTCGCGCCGCTGCTCGATCACGGCTGCGAGGCTCTGCACATCATAGTTCATCCCGACTCCTTCCAGGCGCCTGGGCGTCATCCGGGGGATCAGATGTTCTGCTTATGCGAACCCGCCCGAACGCTCCGCCGGAACATCCGGCGGCAAGCCACTATTCGATCATCAGCGCGAGCCCGGGATCGGCAATCGATTGATACCGTCCATTTCGGAGTAGCAAGGTTTGCGACCGACGCAAGCCCGCTACACTTAGGTATCGTAGCCTGGATACCCCGATTCGAGACGCTCAGTTACCCTTCCACTCGCGGCGCTCTTCCGCTGCGCGCAGGACTTCGTAGGCAAGCTGATAGGTCTGGAACGCCTTGGCGGCCTCCGGGTCGTTGGGCTTGACGTCGGGGTGGACTTCCTTGGCCCGGCTGCGCCACGCCTTGCGCACTGCGTCGAAATCCGCATCGGGATCGAGGCCGAGAGCTTCAAGTGCCCGCAGTTCATCGCGACTGCGGGTGCCGTCGCCGGAGCCGCCCCAACCGTAATGCGCGGATTCCTTGTAGCCCGAAGTCTCCGCCTGCTCGCTCGCCTCGCGCGCCGCGGCTTCCTCGGCGTCGAGACCGGCGAAGTAGTCCCAGCCCGCGTTGTATTCGGCGGCGTGCTTCTGGCAGAACATCCAGCGATCGGGGCTGTTCGGGCTTTTGGGCGCAGGACAATCGCCCGGTTCATTGCAGCCGTGCCGGTCGCACAGGCGCACCTGCGCTGCCTCGCGCGAGCTGCCGTAGCCGCGCCAGCGCGGAAAACCCCAGTCTGCGGATCGGCGTGCGCGGCTCATCCGGTCGGCGATACGCTGCGAATCGACTGCGATGCAACCCTTCGCGGCTGCAAAATTACGAAGCCCGAATGCAAAAAGGCCCGGCGCAGCACGCCGGGCCCTTCGCTGTTCGACCAGTCGGCCGATCAGTCGATCGTGACGGTCACCGCGCGGCGGTTCTGCGCCCACGATGCCTCGTCCGAGCCAAGCGCGATCGGGCGCTCCTTGCCGTAGCTTACGGTGGTGATGCGCGAGGGGTCGATGCCGAGGCTCGCCAGATAGTTCTTGGCGGCATTGGCACGGCGCTCGCCCAGCGCGATGTTGTATTCGCGGGTGCCGCGCTCGTCGCAGTGGCCTTCGATGGTGGCGCGCTTGTTCGGATACTGCTGCAGCCACTGCGCCTGCTTGGCGAGCGAAGCCTGATCCTGCGCATCGACGTCCGACTTGTCGAGGTCGAAGTAGATGGTGTCGGCACCCATCATCTTGGCGACGAAGTCAGCCTGGCTGCCGGCGGCCGGACCGTAGGATTCGGTCGGCTGCGTGGTCGAGGTCGCAGGGCCCGGATCGGGGGGAAGCTGCGCCAGAGCCTTCTTGCCGCAAGCGGAGATCGCCAGCGCGCCTGCCACGACGAGCGCCGTGGCGCCAACGCGGCTGATATGCAGGGATGAGAGGGAGGAAGGCATCGACAGTCTCCTAAGCTGCTCGACCCGATAGAATGGGCGGCAGGCGTGATAGTTCCGTTCAATTTTCTACACAGCGAACCTGAACACAAGCCAACGAGCCCGAATTTCTTCGAGCTCGCTGCCTTATGCAAGCGATATCAAGGCCGGATAGGGCCCCAGGCCGGGTCCGATGCCCCCACGGGGGTGGGCAGCTTGCGCTCGTTGCGGCCGGTCAGGTCGACCTGCCAGATGGAGGCGACGCCGGTGCTCTTGGTGGTGCGGAAGAACTGCACGATGCGGCCGTTGGGCGACCACGTCGGCGCTTCGTCCTGCCACGAATCCGTGAGGTGGCGCATGCCTCCGCCGTTCGGGTTCATGACCGCGACGCGCAGGTTTCCGGCGATGTGCGTGAAGGCGATCTGGTCCCCGCGCGGGCTCCATTCGGGCGTGGCCGCACGGCCGCCAAAGAAGCTGATGCGGCGCTGGTTCGAGCCGTCGGCGTTCATCACGTAGACCTGCTGCGAACCCGAGCGGTCGCTCTCGAACACGATCTGCGAGCCGTCCGGCGAATAGCTGCCGCCGATGTTGATGCCCGGGCCGTTGGTCAGGCGCTGCGGCGTGCCGCCACCGGCCGAGGAGATGCGGTAGATGTCGGTCGTGCCGCCACGCGCCATCGAGTAGAGCACCCACTTGCCGTCCGGCGACCAGCGCGGCGCCAGCGTCGGCGCGCCGGTGCGGGCGATCAGGGTCTGGCGATCGGTCGCCAGATCATACGCATAGATGCTCGGCTGCCCGTTGAGGTAGGACAGGTAGAGGATCTTGCTGTAGTCCGGCGAATAGCGCGGCGTCAGCGCCATCGACTGACCGCTGGTCAGGAAGCGGTGGTTCGCGCCGTCCGAATCCATGATCGCGAGGCGCTTCATGCGGCGGTCCTTGGGACCGGTCTCGGCGATATAGGCAATCTTGGAGTCGAAGAACGGACTCTCGCCCGACAGGCGCGAGTAGACCATGTCGGCGCATTTGTGCGCGGCGCGGCGCCAGTCGGACGGCGGAACCTGCCAGCCACCCTTCACCAGCTGCTGCTTGAGCTGCACGTCGTAGAGATAGCACCCGATCGTCAGGTTGCCGTCCCCGCCCGAGCGCACGAAGCCCTGCACCAGCATGTCCGCGCTACGCGAGGACCACGTGGCGTAGTCAGGCGCCTGCACCTGCGCATAGGCGGGCTGCGGCAGGCCGTCCGGACCGGAGGGCTTGAACAGGCCGTTGTTCTTGAGGTCTCCCGCGACGACCTGCGCAAGCGCGCGGCCGAGCTGGCCGGTGGTGCCGGCATTGGTGCGGGTCGGCACGTCCTGATCGGTCGCGAAAGTGGTAATGGCGATGCCGAGATCGTTCCAGGCGCTTTCGTCGGAAACGGTGACCTCAAGCCCGCCGTCTTCCTGCGGCGGCGGTGCATTCACCACGGGCGCCTGCTGGGCGAAAGCCGCGCCCGATACCGTAAGCATCAATCCCATTGCGATAATGCGGGTTATCTTCATTGCGATAGCCTTCTGTCAAACGTGGTCGTGACGACCTTCCAGCCCTCGTAGAGGTCGTCGGGCAAATCAAATGGTGCAGCGAGCTTCACGGCGCGCACGGCCTGTTCCTGGTGGCGGGCCACCTGCGCCTGGTTGGAAGCGGTGACGCCGCTGGTGCCGATCACCTCGGGCGCACTGGCCAGACTGCCATCGCGGTTGAGGCGGAACCGCACGCGGGTGACGAGCAGTTCGACGTCCGCGCCCTGCGGCGCCTGCCAGTGCGGCTTCAACTGCCGATTGATCGCCGCACCCAGCGCCGAGCGCGCCGAGGCGCCGATGGCCGCTGCGGGCGTGCCCGTCTGCTTGGGCGCGCTCGCTCCGGGAGTACCCGCCTTGAAGGCATCGTCGAACGCGCTCGTGCCGGCCTTCTTCGGCGGGGTGTTCGCCTTGCTGGACGAGCTCTGGCCGGTGGTCGCAGGCTTCGGCGACGGCTTGTTGACGATGGCGTCGATGGCGTTCGACTTGCGCGGGGGCTGGGCCGGCTTGGAAGCAGGCTTTGGCGGCGCAGGCTTCGGCTTGGGCGGCGCGGGCTTCGGTTGCGGCTTCGGCTGAGGCTTCGGCTTCTCGACCGGCTTCGGCTTGGGCTTCGGAACGGGCTTGGGTTCCGGCTTCGGCTCCGGACGCGGCTTCTCGACCGCGCGCGGTGCGGGCTCAGGCGCAGGAGCGGGTTCCGGCTCTGCCACCGGCGCAGGTTCAGGCGGCGGCGGTGCAGCCTCCGGCGCGGGTTCGCCCTGTTCCGGGCTCTTGTCGGGGCTCGCCTCGCCGGGATCGGGCGCGGTGGAGGTCATGCCGACCTCGTCGCTGATCGTCACCTCGATGCGCTCGGGCGGCTTGACCACGTCGTTCGAGCGTGGGCCGAACAGGATCAGGCCCAGCACCGCGACGTGCAGAAGCACCGCGACGACGAGGCCGATCCGCTCTTCCTTGCGCATCCCGCCGGAATGCTTGGTCGGATGTCCTGCTGCCGATGCCATCAGGCCGACCCTACCCGACGCGCCTTAACCGCCGCTGACATCGGTCACCAGCGAGATCGAGGTGAATCCGGCGCGGTTCAATTCGCCCATCACTTCCATCACGCGGCCGTAGTCGAGCGCCTTGTCGGCGCGCAGCGTCACCAGCGGCGGCTTGCCATCGGGACCCGGCTGGGTCGCGGCGAGGCGATCCGCCAGTTCACCGGGGGCAAGTTCGTCGGTCTCGTAGAATACCGCGCCATCGCGGCGCAGGGTGATCGTGATCTGGCCCTGCTCCTCGCTCATCGCCTTGGCGCGGCTTTCTGGCAGTTCGATCGGCACCGCCGCCTTGAGCAGCGGCGCGGTGACCATGAAGATGATGAGGAGCACCAGCATCACGTCGACCAGCGGCGTGACGTTGATCTCCGCCATCGGGCCACGACCGCCGCGCCCGCGACGGCGACCGCCGCCGCCTCCGGACATTCCCATGGCCATCAGCGCTGCTCCAGCTGGCGGGTCAGCGCGGCGTGGAGGTGATCGGCGAAGCGCTGGAGGCGCGCCTCGAAGCCGTTAACGCGGTGCGAGAAGCGGTTATAGGCGATGACCGCCGGGATCGCCGCGAACAGGCCGATGGCGGTGGCGAAGAGCGCCTCAGAAATGCCCGGCGCGACGACCGCGAGCGAAGAATTCTGCTGCTGCCCGATCTGGAAGAAGCTGTTCATGATGCCCCAGACGGTGCCGAACAGGCCGACGAAGGGCGCCACCGAACCGACGGTCGCAAGGAAGTTCAGACGATCGGAAAGCTTCTCCGCTTCCTCGCCCACGGACGAGTTCAGGATCGTCGCGATGCGCTGACGGGCGCCTTCGATGTCGATACCGGCACCGACGTTGCGCTTGAATTCGCCGAGGCCCGCGCCCGCGACCTTGCCCATGGGCACGTCGCCGCGCTTGCGCTCTTTCTGGTAGACGTCGAAGTTCTGGGCTTCCCAGAAGCCTTCTTCGTACTCGTCACAGCGGCGGTTGACCGCGCCGATGCGCAGCATGAAGGTGATGATGATCGTCCAGACCCACACGCTGGCGAGGATCAGGCCGGCCATGATCGCCTGCACGACGATGTCGGCATCGAGGAACAGTTTCACCGGGTTGAGATGGTCGTTGTCGCCGGCGAAGCTGATGGTCGAGGCAAGCAGGTCGAGCGTCATTCTGGTCCTTCCGGGGCCGGAGCGGCGATGGGAATTAGGGTTGTGAAGGCCTGTTGCCAGGCTTCGGGCTGTCGGCGCGGTCGTCCTTCAGGGCCGATGAACCCGACCTTTACGAGCGCCTCGCAAAGTCGGACACCCTCCCGCCAAGCGGTCTGGCGCAAGGTACAGGCGACCCGGCCCACATTGACCGCCGAAGTCTCGATCACGACGGTATCGCCGAGCCGGGCGGGCGCGAGATAGCGCAGGTTCGCCTCGGCTACGGTGTAGAGCCCGGTGCCGTCGTCGAGCGCCTTGCGCTGGTCGATGCCGAGCACGTCGAGCAGGTCGGACCGGGCGCGTTCGAACCAGCGCAAATAGTTGGCGTGATAGACCACGCCGCCCGCGTCGGTGTCCTCGTAGAACACGCGAAGGGGATAGCGGTGGACTTCGCCGTCGATCACGCCGGAAACCGGCGCGAGGGGGGGAACTGGTGCGTCCGTCATTGGGGCCGGTTGTGTAACGGGCAGGCGGGCGACTTCAACCCCGGGCCGCCAATAAGCGGCGTCGAGGGCTGATTTGCAGGGTAAATTTTCCGTGGATTGCCAGAAATCGGTCGGCGATCAGTCGGCGATCATCTGGAAGAACTGGCGACCGCCGAAGATGTGGACGTGCAGATGCGGCACTTCCTGATGGCCGTTGCCACCCATGTTGACCATCAGCCGATAGCCCGGCCCGTCGAGTTCGAGCTGGCGCGTGACGTTGCCGACTGCGCGCATGAACGCGGCGATCTCGGCGTCATCGGCCTTGGCGGTGAAGTCGTCCCACGACACGTACTTGCCCTTGGGAATCACCAGAACGTGGATCGGCGCCTGCGGGCGGATATCGTTGAAGGCGAGCGCGTGGTCATCCTCGTAAACCTTCGAGCACGGCAGTTCGCCGCGCAGGATCTTCGCGAAGATGTTGGCGTCGTCGTAGGGCAGCTTCGGGTCGATGGGCATCGCGGTCTCCACTGAGATGACGAGATCAGGATGATTTGCGGGCAGCCTTCTCGGCGATCCCCGAGACGCCTTCGCGACGGTCAAGCTCGGCCATCACATCGGCCAGCGGCACGCCCTTGGCGCCGAGCAGGACCATGAGGTGGAACAACAGGTCCGCAGCCTCTCCGACGAGGGCCTTCTCATCCTCGGTCAGCGCGGCGATCACCGTTTCGGTCGCTTCCTCGCCCAGCTTCTGCGCGATCTTGCCGAGGCCGCGGGCGTTCAGCTTGGCGACGTAGCTGGAATCGGGATCGGCCGAGCGCCGCTCGGCAATCGTGGCTTCGAGACGCGCGAGAGTGTCGGGGCTGCTCATGATGCGGCCATGCGGGCTCACGCACGCACGGTCAAGAGCGCGTCAGTCCTCGCGGCGCTTGGACGACAGCTTGCGGCCCACGGCGACGCCGACGACGCCAAGGCCGAGCAGCAGCATGCTGCTGGGTTCGGGAAGCGGGATGCCTCCTGCGGCAAAGGCGGGAACCGGCACGGCAAAGGCCGCGGCGAACGCCGGAAGATACTTCAAAAAAGGCACCGCGAATCCTCCTGTTGATCCGATGGCCGCATTCGCCATTGACGAGAGGGCGCGCGCCAGCAAGCGCGGTTCCGGCCGTGTCCCGATACGGATCAGTTCGTAACTCGGCGGTAATCCGCCATGAACCGTTAACGCTTGCGTGCGTTCACCCGCGCGCTGGCAGGCCCGCTGCGCGCAGGGCCGCGTGCGCTTCGGCAACGGTATGCTTGCCGAAGTGGAAGATCGAGGCGGCCAGGACCGCGCTCGCCTTGCCTTGCGTCACGCCTGCGACGAGGTGGTCCAGATTGCCGACGCCACCGCTCGCCACCACCGGCACCGAGACGGCTTCGGCAATGGCGCGGGTCAGTGCGAGATCGTAACCGTTCTGCGTACCGTCGCCATCCATCGAGGTGACGAGCAGTTCGCCCGCGCCGTAGTCCGCCAGCTTCACCGCATGCTCCAGCGCATCGATGCCGGTGGCCTTGCGCCCTCCGTGGGTGAATATCTCCCACTTGCCGGGAGCCGTCCGTCGCGCGTCCACCGAGGCGACGATGCACTGCGAGCCGAACTTCTCGGCGATGTCGGCCACGACTTCGGGGCGCGAGACGGCGGCGGAGTTCACCGCCACCTTGTCCGCGCCCGCCAGCAGCAGGGCACGCGCATCCTCGGCCGTGCGCACGCCGCCGCCAACCGTCAGCGGCATGAAGCAGACTTCGGCCGTGCGCTGCACCACGTCGAGCAGGGTGCCGCGTCCCTCGTGGCTCGCGGAGATGTCGAGGAAGCACAGTTCGTCCGCCCCGGCGGCGTCATAGGCGCGGGCCTGCTCCACCGGATCGCCGGCGTCCTTGAGGTCGACGAAGTTGACGCCCTTGACCACGCGCCCGTCACGGACGTCGAGGCAGGGGATGACGCGGATGCGGACGGTCATGGTGTCACTCCGGCTTGAAGAACAGCAGCACGGCGAAGACCGCGACCACGGCGCAGAGCGCGACGTTGAACGCGGTGTATAGCGCGAACTTGCGCGGGTTTTCGGCCTGCGTCGTTTCCACCTTCGAACGCGCGCGGCTGAACAGCATCAGCCTTGCCTTGCCCTCGCGCCAGTCCCGGAACGCGAACAGCGCTCCGGGCACGAAGATGGCGAGCGCCAGCACCGCCATGAGGCGGTTCTCGTTCACCCTTCGCGCTCCGCGAACTGGATCGCGGCGGCAAGGTCGAGGCGACCGTCGTAAAGCGCACGACCGGTGATGACGCCCTCGATCCCGTCCTTGGCATGAAGCGCCAGCAGGCGGATGTCGTCGAGGCCCTTCACGCCGCCCGATGCGATCACCGGCAGGTCGGTGCGGCGGGCAAGGTCCACGGTGGCGTCGATGTTCACGCCCTTGAGCAGACCGTCGCGGCCGATGTCGGTGAACAGCAGCGAGGCGACGCCCGCGTCCTCGAACCGGCGGGCCATGTCGACGATCGAGACGTCGGAAACTTCCGCCCAGCCCTCGGTCGCGACCATGCCGTCGCGCGCGTCCACGGCGACGACGATGCCGCCGGGGAACTCCTTCGCCATGTCCTTGACGAACTGCGGATCCTTCAGCGCGGCAGTGCCCATGACTACGCGCGACACGCCAAGGTCGAACCAGCCTGCCACAGCCTCGGGCGTGCGGATGCCGCCGCCGAGCTGGACGTGGCCGGGGAACACTTCGAGGATCGCTTCCACCGCCTCGCGGTTCTCGGCCCGGCCCGCGAAGGAGCCGTCGAGATCGACGACATGGAGGAACTGCGACCCGGCCTCGGCAAACAGCATGGCCTGCGCGGCGGGGTTGTCGCCATAGACGGTGGCGCGCGCCATGTCGCCTTCGGCGAGGCGGACGACCTGCCCTTGCTTGAGGTCGATGGCGGGAAAGACGATCATGATCTCAGGGCTTCCATTCGAGGAAACGGGACAACAGCGAGAGGCCGTATTGCTGGCTCTTCTCGGGGTGGAACTGCACGCCGACGACATTGTCCTTCGCCACCGCCGCGACGAGGCCGCCGCCATGGTCGGTCATCGCCGCCACAGTCGCGCCGTCATCGGGCTGGAAGTGATAGGAGTGCAGGAAATAGGCCTCGCCCGCGTCGATCAGGCCCTGTGCCGGATCCTTGCGGCCGAGCGAAACATCGTTCCAGCCCATGTGCGGGATCTTGATCTCGCGGTCGGTACGCTCGATCAGGCGGACTTCGCCCTCGATCCAGTCGAGTCCGCGCGTGACGCCATGCTCCAGCCCGCGCGTGGCGAGCAACTGCATGCCGACACAGATACCGAGGAACGGCGCGGCGCCGACGTGGACCCGCTCGGTCATCGCCTCGACCATGCCGGGGATCGCGCGCAGGCCCTCGGCGCAGGCCTTGAACGAGCCGACACCGGGCAGGACGACGCGATCCGCCGCGCGCACCACGTCGGGGCTGGCCGTGACCGCAAGATCCTCGCACCCCGCCGCGCGCAAGGCATTGGCGACCGAGTGCAGGTTCCCCGCGCCGTAGTCGACCAGCGCCAGCGTCATCCGCCGAGGCCTGCCACGCTATCGTCGAGGAAGCCGTGCGCCCACTCGATCACCTCGATGGTCGCGACGCCGCCGGTGACGAAGGGATCCTGCGAAGCGAGCGCTTCCACCGCCGCGCGGCTCTCGCCCTTCGCCAGCAGGATGCCGCCCTCGCGCGGAACCTTGCGGCCCCAGCCCAGCAGGTGCCCCGCCGCGTGCTGCTCGCGCAGCCAGGCGACGTGCGCTTCGAGCAGCGCGTCCACCGCCTCGATCGGGGCGGTGTAGGTCAGCGAAACGATGAAGCTGCTCATTTACAGGGACTCCTGTCCGAGAATGCCCTTGGTCGAGGGGATCGCCCCGCCCTTGCGCGGATCGAGTTCCACCGCCGTGCGCATGGCGCGCGCGAAGCCCTTGAAGATACCTTCGCAGATGTGGTGGTTGTTGGTGCCGTAGAGCAGTTCGATGTGGAGCGTGATGCCCACCGCCTGCGCGATCGAGTGGAACCAGTGCTCCACCATCTCGGTATCGAACTCGCCCAGCTTTTCCTGCGTGAAGGCCGCCTTCCACACGAGCCAGGGGCGGCCCGAGATGTCGAGCGACACCCGGCTCAGCGCCTCGTCCATCGGGGAGTTCACATCGCCGTAGCGGCCGATCCCGGCCTTGTCGCCGAGCGCCTTGGTGATCGCCTGCCCGATGGCGATGGCGCTGTCCTCGGTCGTGTGATGCTGGTCGACGTGGAGGTCGCCCTTGATGTGGCACTTGATGTCGATCAGCGAATGACGGCTGAACTGCTCGATCATGTGATCGAGGAAACCGATGCCGGTGGAGACGTCATAAGCTCCGCTGCCGTCGAGGTTGACCTCGACTGCGATGTCGGTCTCGTGGGTCTTGCGGGTGATCGAGGCGGTGCGCATGGCCCGTGCCTATATACTCGTATACGCCGGAATCAATTGCCCGCCCTGCCTGCGTGGCACAAGAATGCGCCAACGGCGTTTCATGAGTAATCTTCGGTCGTCAGGACGGCAAGCTAGGGAAAACCCGGTGAGCCATGCTATTTTCCGTTCGAACACGCTTGACCGGCCAAGGAACCATGAGCACGTAGGGCGCGATGAACGATACCACGCAAGACAGCCTGATCCCCTACGACGAGATCGTGCAGGAAGCGCTGCGCGCCGTCGTCGGCCGCGTACTCGGACAGGTGGAAAGCTCCGGCGGCGTCCTTCCGGGCGGCCACCACTTCTACATCACGTTCAAGACCGGAGCGCCCGGGGTCAGCATTCCCGCCGACCTCAAGGCCCGCTTCCCGGACGAGATGACGATCGTGCTCCAGAACAAGTTCTGGGATCTCGGCGTTTCGGAGAACGGCTTCACGGTCAGCCTCTCGTTCAACCAGATGCCCGCCAAGCTGGACATCCCGTTCTCGGCGATCACCGCCTTCGTGGACCCGGCGGTCGATTTCGGCCTCCAGTTCCAGGCCATGGCCGACGACGAGGCCGAGGAAGTCGCTCCGGCGGAGAACGATGCGGAACGCGATATCGCCTCGCGCATTACTCCCAGCGAAGACGGCTCCAACGTCGTCTCCGTGGATTTCGGCAAGAAGAAGTGACCGGGCTCGCCCGGAGATAGGGCGAAAATGGCGATCAAGCCGACCGGCAAGGTTCTGAAGGCACAGGCGAAGAAGGCGGCGAGCGTCGTCTCCGCGCCCGCGAAGGGCCTCAAGACGCTTGCCGACAACGGCGGGGAACTCCACGGGCCGAGCCCGAACCCCGCCACCAACCTCGTCATCGCCGACATCGCGCTGCGCACCGCGACCACCATCGCCCGCCGCGCCGTCGAACGCGGCGTGCTGGGCGCGAGCTATTCGCCGCGCAAGGCCAAGTCGATCCTCAAGGGCCGCACGATGGGCGAGACGCTGCTGCATGGCGCCCTTGCCCGAGTCGCGCTGACCTCCGTTCCCGGCGCACTGGTCGTCGGCGGGGCGCTTGTCGCCAAGACGCTCTACGACCGCAGCCGCGCCAGACAGGCGCGCGCCGAAGGGGCCGAACAGCTTCAGGACATGGCCGAGGACGGCGCGGAGGAGTAACGCTTCCCGCCTCGTCATTGCGAGCAAAGCGAAGCAATCGGGCGACCGACGCAGTCTTGGATTGCTTCGCTTTGCTCGCAATGACGAACGATATGGATCAGGTTGCGCCTTGATTTGCGGGCCGACCATCGCCATCGGAGGCCATGGTCCAGACTGCACCCTCCCCCGAAAAGACTCGCGCGCTGGCACGGCGCGGCCTCATGTTCATCCTGTCCTCCCCCTCGGGCGCGGGCAAGACGACGATCGCGCGCATGCTGATCGAGCATGACCCGCACTTGCGCAACTCCGTGTCCTGCACCACCCGCGCGCCCCGCCCCGGCGAGATCGACGGCGAGCATTATCACTTCGTCAGCCACGAACAGTTCGATCGCATGGTCGAAGCCGGCGAGTTCCTCGAATGGGCAACCGTGTTCGGCCAGAGCTACGGCACGCCCAAGGCGCAGGTGAAGGCCGGCCTCAAGGACGGCATCGACTACATGTTCGACATCGACTGGCAGGGCACGCAGCAGCTCTACCAGAAGCTGGAGCGCGACGTTGTGCGCGTGTTCCTGCTCCCCCCCAGCATCGAGGAACTGCGCCGCCGCCTGACCGGGCGCGGCACCGACAGCGCCGAGGTGATCCACGGCCGCATGGAGCGCGCGCGCTCGGAGATCAGCCACTGGGACGGCTACGACTACGTGGTCGTCAACGACGATATCGCCAGCTGCTTCGAGGAAGTGAAGAAGATCCTCCACGCCGAGCGCCTTCGCCGCGCACGCCAGACCGGGCTTATCGGCTTCGTGCGCGAACTGATGCAGCCTGACGACTGACTACACACAATTCGTCATTGCGAGCGCAGCGAAGCAATCCAGGGCCGAGGAAGCTGCCCCGGATTGCTTCGCTGCGCTCGCAATGACGAGATCGGACAGACGGCCTTGCCCCGCGCCCCATCTCCCTCTAGGCCGCGCCGCGACAGATTCATCGCTTCCGGAGACCACACAATGTCCGACCTCGCCGCCCAGATCGAAGCCGCGTTCGACGGGCGTGACACCGTCACCCCCGCGAGCGCGGACGTGCGCAAGATCGTCGACGAGGCGCTGGAACTGCTCGATTCGGGCCAGGCCCGCGTCGCCGAGAAGGTGGACGGCGAGTGGGTGGTCAACCAGTGGCTCAAGAAGGCGGTGCTGCTCAGCTTCCGCCTGAACGACAACGCCGTGATCGACTACGGCGCGGCCGGTGCGCCCGCCTACGACAAGGTGCCGCTCAAGTTCGCGGGCTGGGACGACGCGCGCTTCAAGGCTGCGGGCGTGCGCGTGGTGCCGGGCGCGGTGGTGCGCCGCAGCGCTCACATCTCCAAGGGCGTGGTGCTCATGCCGAGCTTCGTGAACCTCGGTGCCTACGTCGGCGAGGGCACGATGGTCGATACCTGGGCAACCGTCGGTTCGTGCGCGCAGATCGGCAAGAACGTCCATATCTCGGGCGGCGCGGGCATCGGCGGCGTGCTTGAGCCGCTGCAGGCCGGCCCGGTCATCATCGAGGACGGCGCATTCATCGGCGCCCGTTCGGAAGTGGCCGAAGGCGTGATCGTCGGCGAAGGCGCGGTTCTCTCGATGGGCGTGTTCATCGGCGCCTCGACCAAGATCATCGACCGCGCGACCGGCGAAGTCCACATCGGTCGCGTCCCTCCCTACGCGGTAGTCGTCCCCGGCTCGCTCCCCGGCAAGCCGCTGCCCGACGGCACCCCCGGCCCGTCGCTGTACTGCGCCGTCATCGTCAAGACCGTCGACGCGCAGACCCGCTCGAAGACCGGCATCAACGAGCTGCTGCGCGACTAAGTCATGGATACGCGGGGCAGGCGGCGGAACGTCGCCTGCCCTGGCGTGTTGAAGATTGAAACGGCCGCTTTCAGGCAGCCCGCAATCGGAGACACGCCATGGAAACCCGTGGACAGGAAGTCCATCTCGACAAGGAAGAGGCCCGCAGCGGCGCAACGCCGGGCGTCGTTCGCTATGTCCTCGTCATCAGCCTCGCCCTTGCGATCATCGGCCTTTCGGCGGCCTGGATCACCGGCGCGCTGACCACGCCGGAAACCGGCGGGACCGCCGACACGCAGAAAGCCGTAGCCGAGCAGCAGGGTCAGGCCCAGTGACCACCGCCTTCCGCAAGGGCGCGCAGGTCCGCTGGAACTGGGGCACCGGTACTGCCACCGGCAAGATCGCGGAACGCTTCGAACGCCGCGTCAGCCGCACCATCGCGGGCAAGCGCATCGTGCGTAACGGCTCTCACGACAACCCCGCCTACCTCGTCGAGCAGGAAGACGGCGCCCGCGCCCTCAAGAGCGGCTCCGAACTGGTACGCGCTGGATGAGCCTCGACCGCTTCGTGACCGCGCAGGAGAATATCTTCGATCAGGTCCGCAGCGAACTCGTCCATGGCGAAAAGCGGACGCACTGGATGTGGTTCGTGTTCCCGCAGATCGCGGGCCTCGGCTCAAGCCCGATGGCACGTCATTTCGCGATCGAGGGATTGGACGAGGCGCGACGTTACCTTGCCCATCCCCTGCTCGGCACGCGACTGGCGGAGGCGACGCAACTGATACTCGGCTGGGCCGGACGCTGCAGCGCTGTCGCGATCCTCGGCCAGATCGACGCGATGAAGTTCTGCAGTTCGATGACGCTGTTCGAGACCGCATCGCTCGGCGCCGAAGCCTCTCCCCGCTTCGCTCATGCCCTAGACGCCTTTTGCCAGGGACGTCGCGACGAGCGCACGATCCGCCTGCTGAACCGCACTCCGCCCCCATCCTGCGCGGCGTGAGCTTCCGGGAACTTTCCGCCCCGCATCGCCGTTCCCGAAGACGGCCCGATAGATAGCGCGGTCATGAAGGCCACCGTCGGGCCGACGGGAGAGCAGTCATGTATCGTTCCGGCGACGAGGTTCATCTCGACGACGACGAAGCGCGTGGGGGCAGTACGCCACATGTCGTTCGCTACGTGCTCATCACCAGCCTTGCGCTGGCAATTCTTGCGATGTCGACGATCTGGATAGCCCGCGCCCTCTCCGACAGGACGGAACGCGCCCCGGTCACGGCGGAGCAGCATGCGCTGAGCAACTAAGGGCGGGGAACAGGCGAAATGTCAGGAGCCGCCATGGAGTGCGGCTTCGGATCTTTCGCCCCCCGACGAACGATCCTCACCGGCTCACCGGCGGCTCCTGCCAATCCGGTGGCCGAAACCACCGTCTCCTGTGATTCCGGTTCTAGGGGCAAGGCGTTGCGAACTCGTTAACGGCACGCTTACCCTGCGATCAAAGGAGCGCTTCCGAAATCGCACGCCATTGCGGCATGAGCACGTCGAAGCTCCCGCCCTGCGGCCCGGCGATCACCTGAACACAGACATGGTCCGCCCCGGCGTCGAGGTGCGCCTGAACCCGCGCGCCAACCGCTTCCGGCCCGCCGATGGCGAACAGCGCATCGAGCAGCCGGTCGTCCGCCGCCTCGATCTCGGCCTCCGTGAAGCCGAGCCGCAACCAGTTGTTTCGATAATTGGGAAGCTGCCGGTAATGGCCCAGCGCAGCCAGCGCCATCTCCCGCGCCTTGGCCGAATCGCTCTCCAGCACCACGCCCTGTTCCGGCGCGAGCAGGGGTCCGGTCCCGAGGATCGCCCGCGCCTGCGCGCTGTGTTCGGGCGTGACGAGATAGGGATGCGAGCCCGCCGTCCGCTCGCCGGACAAGGCCACCATCTTCGGTCCCAGCGCGGCGAGGCACAGGTTCTCGCGCGGCATTCCCGCCGCATTGAGGCCGTCAAGAAACGCGGCGGTCACTTCCAGCGGCTTGCCCCACTTCTCGCCAATCAGTGGCCCGTGACTGATGCCGAGGCCGAGCAGCGTGCGCGCCCGCCATTCCTCCGGCAACCCGAGGAACCATGCCGCCAGTTCCGCCGGATCGTGCTTCCAGATGTTGAGGATGCCGGTCGCGATGGTGATGCGCGATGTCGCGCCGAGCAACCGCTCCACATCGGCGGGCGCGCCGTCGTCGATGCCGCCGGGGATCCAGATCGCGCCATAGCCCAGCGCCTCCAGTTCCACAGCAGCCGCGCTCGACGCCGCCTTGTCGCCGAAGCGCATTTCCAGCGACCACACGCCCAGCTTGCCGATCGCGGGTACGGCCATGGCATCCTCCTCTCGCCCAACGGAACGAAGGTGTCGCCGCGCCCTCAAGCCTTCAAGAACTTTGCGCCAATGCCCTCCCGCCATCGCCCGAGCGGCAATCGCGCGCCGCACGCACCTGTCCAAAGCGCTCGCTTGATCGCGCCGGACCTGCGGCATAGCCCTTGGAAATGGGAGAGTTCGACTACATCATCGTGGGCGGAGGCAGCGCCGGTTGCGTGCTCGCCAACCGCCTCAGCGCCGATCCGCGAAACCGCGTGCTGCTGCTGGAGGCGGGCGGCAAGGACGACTACATCTGGATCCGCGTGCCGGTGGGCTACCTCTACTGCATCGGCAATCCGCGCACCGACTGGTGCATGACGACCGAAGCGGAGGCCGGGCTCGGCGGCCGCGCGCTCAAGTATCCGCGTGGACGGGTGCTGGGCGGCTGCTCATCGATCAACGGCATGATCTACATGCGCGGACAGGCGGCGGACTACGACGGCTGGCGACAGGCGGGTAACACCGGCTGGGGCTGGGACGACGTGCTGCCCTATTTCACCCGCGCCGAGGATCACTACGAGGGGAACAGCGCCTTCCACGGCGGCGGCGGCGAGATCAGGGTGGAGAAGCAGCGCCTGCGCTGGGACATCCTCGAAGCCTTCCGCGACGCCTGCGAGGAGCACGGCATCCCGCATTCCACCGACTTCAACACCGGCGACAACGAGGGCGCGGGGTTCTTCCAGGTCACGCAGCGCAGCGGCTGGCGCTGGAGCGCGGCCGACGCCTTCCTCAAGCCCATCCGCAGCCGCGCGAACCTGAAGGTGGAGACCGGCGCGGTGGTGGACCGCGTGATCGTGCAGGCGGGTCGCGCGGTCGGCGTCGCCTACTCGGTTGGCAGCGACAAGCGCGAGGCGCGGGCGCGCGGCGAGGTCGTGCTGGCGGCGGGCGCGATCGGCTCGCCCGCGATCCTCGAACGCAGCGGCATCGGCGATGCGGCGCGGCTTCGCGATCTCGGCATCGCGCCGGTGCTCGACCGGCCCGAGGTCGGCGGCAACCTGCAGGACCACTTGCAACTGCGCTGCGCCTACCGCGTCTCCGGCGTCGCGACACTGAACGCGAAGGCGAGCAACCTGCTCGGCAAGGCGCTGATCGGGCTGGAATATGCGCTGCGGCGGACCGGACCGATGGCGATGGCGCCCAGCCAGCTCGGCGTCTTCACCCGCAGCCATGCGCGCTATGCGACGCCGAACCTCGAATATCACGTCCAGCCGCTGAGCCTTGCGGCCTTCGGCGGGGCGCTCGATCCGTTCCCGGCCTTCACCGCCAGCGTCTGCAACCTGCGGCCCGAAAGCCGGGGGACCACGCGGATCACGACCGCCGATCCCGCCGCTGCGCCGTCGATCCGTCCCAACTACCTTGCGACCGAGGAAGACCGCCGCGTCGCCGCCGCCGCCATCCGCATCACCCGCAGCATCGTCGCCCAACCCGCGCTGGCCCGCTACCACCCCGAGGAAGTGCGCCCCGGCCCCGCCTACGAGACCGAGGACGACCTGCAACGGGCGGCGGGGGAGATCGGCACGACCATCTTCCACCCTGTCGGTACGGTCGCGATGGGGGCGGTGGTGGACGAGCGGCTGCGGGTGATCGGCGTGGACGGCCTGCGCGTCATCGACGCCTCGGTGATGCCGACGATCACCTCGGGCAACACCAATGCGCCGACGATGATGATCGCCGAAAAGGGCGCGGAGATGATGCTGGCGGACCGCTAATTCCTCCGCGAGCTTGTCTCGGAGAGGTGGCAGGCGCGTAGCGGCTGACGGAGGGGGAATTGCGCGATCCATCCCCCTCCACCACCGCCTGCGGCGGCGGTCCCCCTCCCCGAGACAAGCTCGGGGAGGAATTGGCGTTATCTCCACCCACATTTCGTCATTGCGACCCCGGCGAAGGCCGGGGGAAGTAATCCAGCGGCATAGAACTGCGCTGGATTGCTTCGCTGCGCTCGCAATGACGAACGTCGGGAATGGACACACGAAAACGCCCGCTGGCGAGTGCGGGCCTAACGCCGGGGAAGAAACGCGAGGATCCGAGAGTGAACATCGGGTCGGCGTCGTGAGCGTCCGGACGGGACGCGGGGGTTTGGTTTCCGCAGCGCGTTGCGAGTGGCCGGGTAGGTGCGGAGAGCAGCCCGGCTCGACCTGTATTCCATCGGACCTGTCCGGTATGACCGACGTTGGGGTTCGCGTCGGTATCGGTCATGGGACTTCCGGGAGAGCCGCTCCCAGGCCGAGAACTCGGTTGGGGGAACGGCCGGGCCAGAGCCTAGAGGACGGTCCGGGTCTTCGATTGGACACCGTGGTGCGTAGCTACGGCTTGATACCGCATCCCGGCCCACGACGCCGACCCGATACACCGATGCGACGTGATCTGCGTCGAACCGGATGCTGGGCCATATAACCCAAATGGTTCAAAATGTCAAGTCAGACAAGAAACTCGCGCGTGCGCTTCACGATCTCGCCCACGTAGTCCCGCGCTTCGCGGCCGCTCTGCGCGGCGGCCATCAGCGGGACTTCCAGCCCCAGCACCTGCCCGCGCGGCAGAGCCTCGACGAATTCGCGCAAGGGCAGTTCGCCCTGCCCCGGGATCATGCGCCCGCTCATCGCCTCGGCCATGTAGTCGCCGTCGCCCTTGCGCGGCACGTCGCAGAGCTGGACGTGGCCGATCAGCGCCGGGTCGAGTTCCGCCACCTGCTTCACCGTCCCGCCCGAGCGGAAGAAATGCATGGTGTCGATCAGCACCGTCGCCTTGCCCGGCCCGATATGCTCGACCGCTTCCAGTGCCTCGTCCAGCGAGCGGATGGTGAAGACCGGCGTGAACTCGATGGAGAACTCCATGCCGCGCTCGTCCGCCATGTCGGCCAGTGCGGCAAGCTGGTCGAAGGCGCGTTCCCGTTCGACGCCCATGTCCACGGCGTTGACTCGCAGCGCGCCGAGGTCGGCGAAAAGGTCCATGTCCGCCGCCCGCTCCGAGGCATCGGTATCGTGCGAGACGCCCAGCCCTTCGGCAAGGCAGATCGTCACCCCGCGGTCAGCCATCACCGCCTTCATTTCGCGCCGCAGCGCCGGATCGTCGCGCAGCGACCATGCCGGATAGCCGTGCGGATTGAAGCGATCGGGCAGCTGGGTCAGCCCCATCGACACGCCCTTGCACCCGAGGTCCGCCGCCATGGTGACATGGGCGACCGGATCGAGCCCGAGCATGGTCAGCAGTTCGAGGCCAAGCGGATGCGGCATAGATGCGATTCCTCTCCCGTCGGCGCGGCTATACCGCGACCGCGCCCTCTATGAACGGATAAACGGCATAAACCGAAAGTTTGCGGCTCAGCGCAGTACGCCGTCCCGGCGCTTCGCCCACGCGAACCACAGGAGGCCGAGTTCGATGACCCAGATCATCGCGGTCATCGCCAGCATTCCCGGCGTCGTCATGCTCGGCGGCATCCCGGCGGAGAACTGCCAGGCCTGCGATATCGCCAGTCCGACAAGCGAGGCGACGAATGCCGTAACGGCATGGCGCGAACGGGCCAGCAGCAACAGCGAACCCAGCAGCGCGCCCCAGGTGCCGAGCGCCCATGGCACCAGCGTCCAGCTCGGCGCGGAATCGAGCCAGTCGACGATCTCGGGCGGCACTTGCGACAGATAGGCGGCGTTGCGCGTGACGGTCATCGTGAAGTCGAGGCACCCGAAGGCGTTCCACAGCACCGCCAGCACCGAGATGACCCAGTAGAGCCAGCCCGCACTTCGTCCCGTTCCGATCGTCGCCATGGTGCCTCTCCTTGGCCGCAAACTTACGCTCGTCCGCAAGGCGATGCAATTCGTCTGAAAATGCGCGTCCCGCGCATTTTATGCGGCACCGGCCCTCTCCCCCACCCGACCTCCCATCAAGGATACGCTCGTGGGAGGTCGGGTGGGGGAGAGGGCCGGTGCCGCCAATCCGGCCATAGCCGGATTGCCAAACAAACCCTAAGTACAAAGCATGGCCGACCTTTTCGCCGATGATCTCCCGCCCGCCACGCAGCCCGACGTGCTGCGCGAGGATGCCCCCCTCGCCGACCGCCTGCGTCCGCACGACCTGACCGAAGTCGTCGGGCAGGAGCACCTGACCGGCCCCGAAGGCGCGATCGGGCGCATGGTGGCGGCGGGGCGGCTGTCCTCGATGATCCTGTGGGGGCCGCCCGGCACCGGCAAGACCAGCATCGCGCGCCTGCTCGCCGATGCGGTGGGGATGCGCTACGTCGCGGTTTCCGCCGTTTTCTCGGGCGTCGCCGACCTCAAGAAGGCCTTCGCCGAGGCCGATGTCGCCGCGAAGGCCGGCCAGCGCACGCTGCTCTTCGTGGACGAGATCCACCGCTTCAATCGCGCCCAGCAGGACGGCTTCCTCCCTTTCGTCGAGCGCGGCACGGTGACACTGGTCGGCGCGACGACCGAAAACCCCAGCTTCGCGCTCAACGCCGCGCTGCTCAGCCGCGCGCAAGTGCTCATCCTCCACCGCCTCGGCCCCGAGGCGCTGAACGCGCTGCTCGACAAGGGCGAGGCGCTGGAAGGCCCCCTGCCCGTCACCCCCGAGGCGCGCGAGGCGCTGGTGGCGTCGGCGGACGGCGACGGACGGTTCCTGCTCAACCAGGCCGAGACGCTCTACGCGGCGAAGATCCCGGAACCCTTGGACCCGGCGGGGCTCGGCCAGTTCCTCCAGCGGCGCGTGGCCGTCTACGACAAGGACCGCGACGGGCACTACAACCTCATCAGCGCGCTGCATAAATCGGTGCGCGGGTCGGACCCGCAGGCGGCGCTCTACTACATGGCGCGGATGCTGACGGCCGGAGAGGAGCCGCTGTTCGTGCTGCGCCGCCTCGTGCGCATGGCCAGCGAGGACATCGGCATGGCGGACCCGCAGGCGCTGGTGCAGTGCCTCGCCGCCAAGCAGGCCTACGAGTTCCTCGGCTCACCGGAAGGCGAACTGGCGATCGTGCAGGCCTGCATCTACGTCGCCACCGCGCCCAAGTCGAACGCGGCCTACATGGCGTTCAAGTCCTCGTTCAAGATGGCGCGCGAGACCGGCTCGGTCAGCCCTCCGCAGAACATCCTCAACGCGCCGACCAAGCTGATGAAGGACATCGGCTACGGCAAGGACTACGCCTACGACCACGACGCGCCCGATGCCTTCTCCGGCGACGATTACTGGCCGGAAGAGATGGGGCCGCAGACCTTCTACGAGCCGGTCGAACGCGGCTTCGAGCGCGAGGTGAAGAAGCGCCTCGAATGGTGGGACAGGAAGCGGGCCGAGCGGCGGGCGGAGTAATTGCGCTTCTCCCACTTCATGGCCATCGACTGGTCCGGCGCGCAGGGCGAGCGGCAGAAGGGCATCGCCGTCGCCCTCTGCGCCGCCGGTGACGAAGCACCCCGCCTGCTCCGCCCATCCGGCTATGCGATCTGGTCCCGCGCCGAAGTGCTGGACCTGCTGCTCCACCGCCTGCCGCCCGACACGCTGGTCGGTCTCGACCTCGGCATATCGCTGCCCTTCGCCGACGCAGGCGCGTTCTTCCCCGGCTGGGCAGACAGCCCGACGGACGCCCGCACCCTCTGGGCATTGATCGACATGATCTGCGCCGACGACCCGCACCTCTCGGCAGGCAGCTTCGTCGATCATCCCCTGCTCAGCGCCTACTTCCGCCGCCACGGCGGGCGCGAGGGCGCGCACTTCCACCTCCCCGGCGCGCTCCACCGGCGCGGGCGGATGCGCGTGACCGAGGAAGCGCAGGCGCGCGCGGGGTGCCGCCCCTACTCGAACTTCAACCTCGTTGGCGCGGCACAAGTCGGCAAGTCCAGCCTGACGGGCATGCGCCTGCTGCACCGCCTTGCCGGACGCCTGCCCGTGTGGCCGATCGATCCGTTGCCCGAAACCGGCTCCGTCGTGACCGAGATCTACACCACCCTCGCCGCCGTCGAAGCCGGACGCTCGGCAGGCCGCGCCAAGATAACCGACCACGCCGCGCTCGATCTCGCGCTGCATGCGCTGGGCTCGCAGCCCACGGGAGGCAGCGGCCCCATCGACGATCACAGCGCCGACGCCCTCCTCACCGCCGCCTGGCTGCGCATCGCCGCGCCCCGAACGGACCTGTGGAAACCCGCTGAACTCACGCGCGAACTCGCCATGACCGAGGGCTGGACGTTCGGCGCGGCGTGACGCAGAAACTCCTGCATAAATCAGGAGAGCATCCCCCCATGAAGTCCATCCTGCTGGCAGGTCTCGCCTGCCTCGCGCTCACCGCCTGCAACGCGGCCGCCCCGCCGCCGCCCACTGCCGAGTGGAAGCCCTTCGTCAAGACCACCATCGACAAGTGGTTCGCCACCGACCCGTCCTTCGCGGTCTACGAAGGCGCCCACCAGTTCGACGGCAAGCTGCCCGACTGGAGCGCAAACGGCCTCAAGGCCCGCGCCGCCTTCCTGCATTCGGTGATCGACGATTCAGCGAAGTTCACCAACCTCTCCGAAGCCGACCGCTTCGAGCGCGACTACCTGGTGCAGGTCGCCAAGGGCCAGCTGTTCTGGCTGGAGGACGCCGACCAGCCGCACAGGAACCCGGCCTACTACATCAACGGCGGGCTCGACCCGAACGTCTACGTCAGCCGCGACTATGCCGACAAGCCGACGCGGATGAAGGCAATGATCGCCTTCTTCAAGGCCATCCCGGCGCAAGCCAAGAACATCAGCGCCAACCTGCCCGCCGCCATGCCCGCCAGCTTCATCAAGCTGGGCAAGGACGGCTTCGGCGGATTTGCCGCCTATTACCGCGGCGATGCCCGCGCCGCCTTCGCCGACGTCGCCGATCCCGCGCTCCAGGCCGAGTTCAAGTCCGCCTCAGAAGCCGCTGCCAACGCCATGCAGGCCGTGGCCGACAAGGTCGCAAAGGCCACCCCGACGCAGGACTTCGCGCTGGGCGCGGACAGGTTCGCCCGCATGGTCGCCGCGACCGAGGGCGTCGATGCCCCGCTCGACACGCTGGAGGCCGCCGGTCGCGCCGACCTCAAGCGCAACCAGATCGCACTCAAGGAGGCCTGCGCGAAGTTCGCCCCCGGCCAGACGATCCCGCAGTGCTTCGACAAGATGCGCGCCGACAAACCCAAGGACGGCCCCGTCGCCGAAGCGCGGCGCGAGATTCCGGAACTGGCGGAGTTCGTCCGCACGCACGACATCGCGACGATCCCCACGCCGAAAATGGCCCAAGTGGAGGAAAGCCCGCCCTACAACCGCGCCAATTCCGCCTACATCGACCCGCCCGGGCCGCTGGAGAACGGCGGCTCGTCGATCTACTATATCTCGCCGCCCGACCCGACGTGGTCGAAGCAGATGCAGATGGACTATATCCCCGGCAAGTCGGACCTGCTGTTCACCACCGTGCATGAAGTGATGCCGGGGCACTACCTCCAGTTCCTGCATTCCAACGCGGCGCCCTCGCTGGTGGGCAAGCTCTTCGTCGGCTACGCCTTCGCCGAAGGCTGGGCGCACTATGCCGAGGAGATGATGCTGGAGGCGGGCCTCGGAAACGGCGATCCCGGCGTGCAGGTCGGCCAGATCTCCAACGCGCTGCTGCGCAACTGCCGCTATCTCTCGGCGATCGGCCTCCATGCGCGGGGAATGACGCAGGCGCAGTCCAAGCAGATGTTCATGAACGAATGCTACCAGGACGAAGGCACCGCCGAGCAGCAGGCCGCGCGCGGCACGTATGACGCCGCCTACCTCAACTACACGCTCGGCAAGCTGATGATCCGCAAGCTGCGCGCCGACTGGACCGCGACGCGCGGCGACCGCAAGGCGTGGAAGGCCTTCCACGACGAGTTCCTCAACCACGGAGGCCCGCCCATCCCGCTGGTACGCCAGACGATGATGAAGGAAGACGCTCCGCACGCGGTCTTCTGATTTTGACTTTACCGGCGCCCCCCGCTCGCGGTAAGGGCGCCGGACTTGCTGTTTCAGCAAGGGCCGGCTTAGCTCAGTTGGTAGAGCACCTGATTTGTAATCAGGGGGCCACGGGTTCGAATCCTGTAGCCGGCACCATTTGGCTTACATTTTTGTAAGTCCGCAAACCCCCCGATGCGTTGACCGCAAAGTAAGATATTGGCCGTATCGGCCGATGGCCAAACAACGGGGGCAAATCATGAAGTATGTTTCTCTGGCGATTATCGCCAGCCTTTGCGCGTCTCCTGCAGTCGCGCAGACGAATACCAGCAGCACGGCAATCGAGGCGGCGGTCAAGGTCAACATGGCCGGGCAACCGATGCAGGGCAAGCTCATGCCCGCCAACACGACTTTGACCGTCACGCCGCTGGAAGAAATCTCGAGCAAGCATGTGGAAGTCGGGCAGACCTTCCGCTTCGCCACGGTTGGCGACGTGACCGAGAACGGCTTCGTGGTGATTCCGCGCGGGTCGCCGGTAACCGGGCTCATCACCTGGAAGACGGGCCGGGCTATCGGTGGCAAATCGGGCAAGTTCGAAGTCGAGTTCAAGAACGTCACCGTGAACGGTCGCGCAATGCCGCTGACGGGTAAGCATCGTCAGGAAGGCCGTGGCAACACGGTTGGCGCGCTGCTGGGCTCGATCTGGATCAGCGGCCGCTCGGCCGTCATGGTTCAGGGGCAGACGGTAACGGCGTTCACTGCCGAGCCGATCCCTTACTGAGCATGACAATTTGGCCGCCGGCTTTCGTCCGGCGGCCATTACCTTACTTTTCCGCCACCCATTCCCGGCGCAGGCCCGGTCCGGCCAGCGTCATCAGCAACGCGGCGAGCAGGTAGAGTACCAGCGCGAAGAGCATCGAGTAGCGCAGCGATTCGGTGCCCCAGACCGGCGCCAGCGCCTTCGACAGCGCACCCAGCGCATAGATGCCGCCGCCAAGGCCGATCAGGTTGTTTATCAGCAGGAACAGCGCCGATGCTGTCGCGCGGGCGGGCGGGTCGACGAGGTGCTGGATCGCGCCCGTCACAGGGCCGAGCCAGAAGTAGGCCAGAACCTGCGGGATCAGGAACAGCACGAAGGCGACGGGAACGTTCGTGGTCCAGATGCCGCCCGCGTAGAGCGGCACGGCGCAGACGAAACCGATCGCGGGCACGCGGCCGTACCAGGCGCGGTCGGCCTGTCCCAGCCGGTCCGCCAGCGCACCGCCGGTCAGCACCCCCACCGTGCCGCCCAGCAGCAGTACCGCGCCGAAGAACCACGATGTCTCGACGAGGGTGAGGTGGAAGCTGCGCTGGAGGAGGCTCGGCAGCCAGAAGGCGACGCCGTAGCCGAGCATGGAGCTGGAAGCCGCGCCGAAGCTCAGGAACCAGAACGCGCGCTTGCGGGCCAGCGTTCTGGCGACTTCGCCGAAGCGGACGGTCGGGGCGGTGGCGGCGGGCGGCTTGTCCTTCACCACCATCTTGAACAGCGGCGCAATGACGATGCCGCACAGACCGACGACAAGGAACGCGGTGCGCCAGTCCACCGCCTGCGCGACGTATCCGCCCGCCATGACGCCCGCCGCCGAGCCGAGCGGGATGCCGAGCGAGTAGACCGACAGCGCGAAGGCGCGGCGGTGGCTGGGAAAGTGGTCTCCGATCACCGCATAGCTGGGCGCCACGCCCCCCGCCTCGCCCACGCCGACACCGAGGCGGGCGAGAAAGATGTGCCAGAACCCCTGCGCCAGCGCGCAGGCGGAGGTGAACACGCTCCACACCACCAGCGAACCGGTGATGACCCATGACCGGCTCGTCCGGTCGGCCACCCACGCCAGCGGCACGCCGAGCGTCGAGTAGAGGATCGCGAAGGCCAGCCCGCCGAGCATTCCCATCTGCGCGTCGTCGAGCTTGAGGTCGGCCTGGATCGGCGCGGCGAGGATCGAGAGGATCTGCCGGTCGACGAAGTTGAAGATGTAGACCAGCAGCAGCATCGCCAGCACGAGGCGGGGGGAAGTGGTCTGACCTTCACGATTCATCACGTTCGCCTTCCCGTCGTCCCGGACCCGCTCCGGGACCGCTGGCCGTGAACGGCCCACTTTGCTGCGCGCGCAGCCGACATTCACCTAAAGACAGCCATCGGTCCCGGATCCCTGATCTTCATCAGGGCAAGCAAGTCCGGGACGACGGCAGATACTTGGCCAGAAACTTTTCGATCGCCGCCAGCGCCACCGGCTCGTCGAGGATCGGCGCGTGGCCGACGCGCGGCACTTCCACCGCCGAGTAAACCCCGGAGTGGCGGCGGGCCATCTCTTCGACCGTTGCTGCGCTCAGCAGGTCCGACAAGGCACCACGCACCACCAGCACCGGCACCACGTCGAGCAGTTCCCATAAGGGCCACAGGTCCGGCGGCACGGTGGACGGATCGTCCCCCGCGATGCTCTCCGAAATCGCCGGATCGTAGGCGAACGACACGCTGCCGTCCGCATTCTCCCGCGCAAGCCGCCGGGCGAAGGCATCCCACTGCGCGCCGCCATAGTCGGGGAACGCAGAACCGTTGATCGCACGGGTCCGCGCCGCCGCCTCGGTCCAGTCGGCCATCGCACCACCCGGGCCGACATAGCCCTGTATCCGCGCAAGACCCGCCGGATCGAGCACCGGGCCGATGTCGTTGAACACCACCACCTGCGCCAGTTCGGGCCGCAGCGCCTGCATCACCATCGCCATGAGCCCGCCCATCGAGGTGCCCACCAGCCCTGCCTTCGCGATGCCGAGGCCGTCCATCAGCGCCAGCATGTCCTGCGCATAGACGTCGGGCCGGTATTGCGTCGGATCGGCGTCCCATTGCGAGAGCCCCCGCCCGCGCTGGTCAGGGACGATCATGCGATAACGCCCGGTAAGCTTGCCCACCAGCGGCTCGAAGTCGGCGCTGTTACGGGTGAGGCCGTGCATCATCAGCAGCACCGGCGCGCCCTCGCGCGCCGCCGGGTAATCCCGCGCGACAAGGTCGAGCCGCCCGTCGGCACTGCGATAGCGATGGACGTGATAGTCCATGAAGTGTCCTTTCATCAGGCGGCCTCGTCGTCCCGGACGCGCGGTCCGGGACGACGGCCCCCGGCAGCCCTTAGAACGCCAGCGTCGCGGTTGCGAAGACCTGGCGTGGATTGCCGTAATAGGCGGTCAGCGTCCCCTCGGTCCCCAGCGTCGGCACGAAGCGACCATTCGGGAGGGTGCGCAGAGCGCCCGTAGTCGGATCGGTCGCGAGGAACGTGTAGCCCGAGGTCTTGTACCGCTTGTCGAAGATGTTCTTGCCGTGGACCCCGAAGCTCCAGCGCCCACCCGGCGCGCTGTAGACGAGGCTGGCGTCCACCAGCCCGAAGCCCTTCTGGTCGAGGTAGGGGTTGGGGATCTCGAACTGGTAGACCTTGCTGCGGTACGAGTAGGTCGTGCTGAAATCGAGGTCGCCCCCGCCTACCGGCGTCGAGTAGGCGAGCGTGGCGCTGGCTGTCCACTTCGGCGTGTTCTGGACCTGACGATAGGCGGCGACGTCGGTCGGCTGCGTGACGGTGGGCACCGCCGGATTGACCGGGATGTTGGCGATGTATTCCTTGTACTCGGCGTCGATGAAGCCGAGCGCGCCGGACAGGCTCAGGCGGTCTCCCGCCGTGGCAAGGTTCTGGCCAAGTCGTGCATTGGCCTCCAGTTCGAAACCCTTGAACCGCGCCTTGCCCGCGTTGGTGATGATGCCGCAGAAGGTCGGCACGCCGGCCACGGTGCAGCCTGCCGAGCCGGGGATCTGCACGTCCTTGTAGTCCATGTAGAACCCGGCCGCCGCGATGTAGAGCGCCCCGCCGAAGGGATTCCCCTTGTAGCCGACTTCGTAGCTGTCGACCGTCTCCGGCTCGAAGCTCAGGTAATCGGCGACTTCGGCATCGGTCGGGCGCCCCGGCGTCGCGGCAGGAGCATTGGCGCCGACGCCGCGGGGATCGAAGCCGCCGCCCTTGAAGCCCTGGCTGAAGCTTGCGTAGATGTTGTGGTCCGGCGTCGGCTTGAAGCTGATCGAGGCGCGCGGGGTGAACTTCTTGAAGGTCGCCTTGCCGGAGAAGTCCGTGCTGGGCGCGCCTGCCGCGACACCGGGGCCGCCGAATACCGGCGAGCCGCCAAGCAGGTAGTTCTGCCGCAGGATCTCGGCCCGCCGCTCGTCCCAGGTGTAACGCCCGCCGACCGAGAGGCTGAGTTGCTGCGTGAAGTCGAAGGTGAAATCACCGAAGACAGCGAACGTCTCGGTATCGACATTGGCCTGCGTGAACGCGGTCAGGCCGGGGAGAAGTGTCGGGTTCGCGGTGAACAGGCGGGTATCGAACTGCGTGTCCGCCTTGGCGCTCAGGTAATAGGCGCCGATCATGCCCTGCACCATGCCGCCGTCGTCATAGAGCAGCTGGAATTCCTGGCTCGTCTGCTCGTTGCGGTAATAGGCAGGCACGTCGAGATCGACGGTGGGCAACGCGTCGAAGTCGATCGGCGAGGCGCTGTCGTCCTTGCGCCACGAACTGATCGAGCGGAACGTCAGCCTGTCGGTCAGCTCGGCGCTGGCGTTGATCGCGAAGCCATAGGCTTCCACTTCCTGTCGCGGATCGTTGAGGCCGCCGCGCGTGTCGTAGACGTCACTCAGGACCGGCGCGCCCGAAGCATAGCCCGGGATCAGGCGGTGACCGCCACGCGCGTTGGACTTGTCCTTGGTATAGTCGCCCGAGATGCGGATCAGCACCGGCTCGCCATAACCGCCGATGTCCACGCTGGCGCGCGCACCCCAGATGTCCTTGTTGTAGTTGTCCTGCCCGGTGGTCAGGTTCGTGCCGAAGCCCCCGCGCGACAGCCGCGCCACCGATCCACCGACGCGGATGAGGTCGCTGACCGGCGCCGAGGCCGTGACGACGAGATCGGCCTGATCGTAAGTGCCGTAAGTCCCGCGCACCTTGAGCGAAAAGTCCTGCGGCAACTGCCTGGTCACATACTTCACCGCGCCGCCGATCGTGTTACGGCCATAGAGCGTGCCCTGTGGCCCGCGCAGCACCTCGATGCGTTCCACGTCGTAGATGTCGAGCACGGCGGCCTGCGGGCGGTTGAGGTAGACGTCGTCGAGATAGATGCCGACGCCCTGCTCGAATCCAGAGACCGGATCCTGCTGACCGACGCCGCGGATGAAGGCCGAGAGCGTCGAGTTGGTGCCGCGCGACGGCTCCAGCGTGACGTTGGGAGAGACGTTGGCGATCTCGGTCACGTCGATCGCGCCGGACTTCTCCAGCTGCGCGCCGCTGAAGGTGGACACCGCGATCGGCACGTCGACCAGACGCTCCTCGCGGCGGCGGGCGGTCACGATGATGTCACCGCCTTCGGCCACTGTCTCGGCGGCAGGCGCGGCCTCCTGCGCCAGTGCCGGGGCCGCTCCCAGCCCGCCCGACAGAGCCAGCACGCTTGAGGAAATCGCGAGGAATCGCACCTTGCGCATCTCAGACACTCCCATGTTTCGCTTCTTGTTGCGCACTCCATATTGATAGTTGAACCGAGTTTCAACTTTGAATGTTTGCCAAGCGGCACGCGCAGGTCTAACTGTGTCCTCGTGACCACAGAGCACGCCCCTGACGAGCCGATCGGAAAGGCCCCGCGCACCGAACGCGGGCGGCGCACCTTGCGCAAACTGCTGGATGCCGCAGCTTTCGAATTCGGCGAGCACGGCTTTCACGAAGCCTCGATCACCGGCATCACCCGCCGCGCGGGCACGGCGCTGGGCAGCTTCTATACCTACTTCAATTCCAAGGACGAAATCTTCCGCGCGCTGGTGGACGACCTCTCCGGCAAGGTCCGCGAAGCCGCCCGTAACGCCCGCCAACAGGACTTGCCCGCGCTGGAGACGGAGCGCGCCTCGCTGATCGGCTTCCTGCGCTTCGCTGCCGAGCACAAGGAAATCTATCGCATCATCGACGAGTGCGAATTCGTCGATCCGGCCAGCTTCCGCCAGCACTATCAGTCCACCGCCACCCGCATCCACGAACGCCTCTCCGAAGGCATCCGCAAGGGCGAACTCCGCGCCGATCTGGGCGAGGCGCATGCCTGGGCGATCATGGGCATGAACGTCTTCCTCGGCCTGCGCTACTCCGTGTGGGACGACGCCGCGCCCGAGGACATCGCCGAACTGGCAAATTCCATCCTGCGCGAAGGGATCGCGAAGCGGGAAAGTTAGCCTTCGGTTATACTGGCGCCTAACCGTCGTTTACGCGATGCTAAGGCGAACCTGTCAGGAGCGGATTCGCCCAACGAACCGGAATATCCCAGTGGACGCGCGCATCTTCCTCGCCTCGGGCTTCGTCGCCCTTGCCGCCATCGCCGGCGTGCTCGTCGTCGCGGCCTCGCCGGACAAGCCCGAGCCCGCCTCGCTCACCGAGGCGAAGCTGGAACAACCGAAGCCAGCGGTGGCCGCGAAGCCTGCGCCGAAGCCGGTCGCCAAGGCTGACGAGCCCTTCGTCATCAAGCGCATCCTGCCGATCAAGGGCGCGATCAAGTACGGCGAATGGCACTGGGACGACAAGGACGTTCCCCCCGGCCCCATCGTCGTCACGGTGGACTTGGAGGCGCGGGTGATCTCGGTCTTCCGCGGCGGGTACGAGATCGGCGCTGCCGCCGTCCTGCTCGGCACCGCGGACAAGCCGACGCCGCTGGGGATCTTCCCGATCACCCAGAAGGACAAGGACCACGTCTCCAACATCTACACCGGCGCGCCGATGCCCTACATGCAGCGCCTGACCAACGACGGGATCACCCTGCACGGCTCCGACGTGGCGCTCGGCTACGCCAGCCACGGCTGCGTAGGCATGCCCGACGCCTTCGCCGCCAAGCTGTTCGACACGACGAAGATCGGCGACAAGGTCTACATCACGCGCGGCAAGCAGGTCGGCATGGGCGACAGCCTCGTCGGCGGATAGCCCCTAGCGCTCGCGCCTGGCCGCCCGAACCGGCGCCTTGGCAAAGCTCCACCCGCCCGCATTGGGCCGCGCCACCAGATTGCCGATCGACGCCGCCTGCCCGGCCGACAGCGCATCGACCAGCCGCGCGATGGCGCCACCGCGCGCATCCTCGCCATCGAGTTCGCGCACGATCCGCGCCGCCACGCGCAAGATCACGGCGCGCGGCGCCTGCGGGCGATACTTGAGCCCCATGGGCTCCTTCTTCACGCACGAGCGCCATTCGAGCGCAGCCATCCAGTCCAACGCGGCGTCGGCCTCGGCGATGTGCGCGGCGCTCTCGGCGATGGCGGCAACGTCAAGCCAGTCCGCATCGGCCAGCGCCTTGCGTATCCGCACGCGGTCGAAGCGATCGTTGGCGTTACTGGGATCCTGCGCCGCGACGAGGCCCGCCGCCTCCACCACCGCGCCAAGCTCGGCGCGCCGCCAGCCGAGCACCGGGCGCAGCAGCGGCAGGTCCGTGCCGGGCACCCTGCCCCGGCCGCGAGCACCGGCAAGGCCCGCGACACCGCTCGCACGGTTGAGGCGCATCAACAGCGTCTCGGCCTGATCGTCGGCATGGTGCGCGGTCGCGATGGCGGCGATGCCGCGCTCTCCGGCCCAATCCGCCAGCGCTGCGTAGCGCGCCAGCCGCGCCTCAGCCTGCATGTTGCCGGGCGCAACCTCAACCGTCAGCGTGGCATGGGGAATGTCGAGAGCGGCGCAGACGCGCGCGACTTCGGCCGCCTCATCGGCGCTCCCGGCACGAAGCCGATGATCGACGGTTGCCGCCTCCACCCGCCCCGGCAGGGCCGCATGAGCGAGCAGCAGCAGGCCAAGACTGTCCGGGCCGCCCGACACCGCGATGCCGATCCGCGCCATCCCGTCGTCGATCCGGTCGGGCCAGACGCTTCCGAGATCGTCCCGGAAGCGTTCGACCTCAGCTACAGGCAAGCCCATTGCGTGTGGTGTTGTAGAGACCGGCCAGACGACCGGCGGCCTCGGCCGCGTAAGTCTCGCTGAACTCGGCCAGCGCGATGCAGGCGCGCTTGGTGTCCTTGAGCTGCTTCATCGAGACGGCAAGATAGAGCAGGCTGTCCGAAGCCCGGTCGCCGCGCTTGTCGGTCTGGAAGTTCTGGAGAAACCACTTCGCCGCCTCGCCCGGATTGCCGTCGTCGAGATAGGCGCGGCCCAGCAGGTTGCGGCCGAAACTGGCGCGAGCGTGCTTGGGGTACTTTTCGAGGTACAGCTTCAGCTGCTGCTGTGCCTCGGGATAGAACTTCGCTTCCCACAGGCGGAAGCCGTAGCTGTACTCGTCCTCTGCCGCGTCGGCGCTCTGCGGCTTGACGATGGCCTTGACCGCATCGATCCGCGAGTTGGACGGCGCGGTCGGCTTGGGTGCAGCGGCCACGGGCGCAGGCTTGGGAGCCGCCGCAACCGGCGTCGGCAGCGGAGCGGGCGTTACGGTCGCCGGTGCGGGTGCAGGCGTTGCGCCCGGCCCCGGCACGAAGTCGGAAACCGGCGGAGCCGCCGCTGCCGCAAGCTTGGCTTCAAGCTGGGCGATGCGGTTGGTGTTCTGCTCGACCTGCGCGGTCAGCTGCGTCATCTGCGCTTCCACCGCATCCATGCGCGTCAGCACATCAGTCAGCGGTGTGGTGGATGGCGCGCCGGGGGTCGGCGTGGGCGTCGGGGTGGCGCTGATCTGCGGTTCGAAGAACTTGCCGTCACCGCCCGGGAAGACCTTGCGCTGGAGCGCGCGGACTTCGGATTCGACCTTGTTGAGCCGCGCATTGGTGTTGGCGTCCTGCGCCTGTGCAGGCGCGGCGCCGAACAGGATCGCGGCCGTAGCGGCCGTCGCCAGCCAGCGCGCATTGCGCTTGGCCTGCCCACAGAATGCCGCAAGGGTACGTGTCATCGCCAAATCAACTCCCAAGAATCAAGTCACGCCGGAAAGCCCGTTGCCGCGCCTTGGCAGCGGCGGGTGAAACCGGGGATTAACCAATGGACCGGCTAACGGTGTTGCCCGAGCCGCCCCCAAGTGTCGAGGTGGTCCGCGTCGGAAATCCGTGGAAAGCGCTTACTGGACCGAAGGCGGCAGCAGGGATTCGGGCGTCGGAATCTCGGTCGGCTCGCGCGCGGCGGAGGTCGCGACGGCGCGCAGGGTCTGCCGAACCGGCGAACGCTCGGCCTGACGGCGGACCGGCGCGCTGGCTGCCGGGCGCGGAGCGGATGCAGCCACGGGCGTTGCCGGAGCAGGCGCTGCGCTCGGCGCGGGGGTGGGCGCTCCGGGAACGGTCGGAGTGCCGCGCGCGAGCAGGTCCGTCGCCGCGAGCGACACGCCGGAAACCAGCTTCGGCTCGGTCGACAGCGGTGGAATGGCCTTGCCGCCAACGGAAATCTGAAGCGCGTCGGGGCGCCCGGTGCGCAGTTGGAGGCCCGCGACATCGCCCGGCGCGGTCCAGCTTTCACCCTTGGCGAGTTCCTTCTGGAGCACCTGATCGCCCTTGGCGTCCGTCACCTTGACCCAGACCTGATCGCCGGTCGCCGTCAGCACCACCGGACCGTTCGGCGCGACAGCAACTGGCGGAGGACCGACCGGAACCGGGACCGGTGCGGGCGGCGTAGCAGCCTGCTCGGCCACCAGATCCGGCAACTCACCTTCAGGCGAGAGGAAATTGCTCCAGAATACCAGCAGCGCGCCGACGGCAACGACCACGCCCAGCGCCGCCACCCATGCAAGGCGGCGAGTGGGAACGCGCGCGGGATCGCCAGGCTCGAAACTGGGCACGTATTCGACACGCTCACCAGACTCGTTGTCGAGCTGCTCGCGCACCTTGGACGCGATCACGCGTTCGTCGAGCCCCACGGCACGGGCGTAAGTGCGCGCGAAACCCACGGCATAAGTCCGCGCGGCAAGGTCGCCGAGGCGATCCTCCTCCAGCGAGATGAGATGCCGTTCGGCGATCTTGGTCTGCGAGGCGATGTCGGCGCGCGTCTTGCCCAGCGCTTCGCGTGCCTCGCGAAGCTGGCTTCCTACGCTCTGCGGCCCACGCGCAAGATCCTGGGTTTCGACGTTTTCCATTCCGCTCCGTTAAGCGTGGTTAATGCGACCTGACCGGCGCCTAACCAAACCTTCTGACAAGGCAAAGTCAATCAGGCCGCGTTCATTCCGGTTAAATTTATACGGCAAATCATACCGCAAGCACACCCTAAACCGGAAAAGGTCACGATCCAGCCAACGTTCCCGGATCAATCCACCGAAATCTCGCGTGCCGCCGCCCAGGCTGCCATCGCCCCGCGCAAATCCGCGGGCGGCGCGGCGAGCCAGCCTTCCATGGCCGCAGCGATCTCGGCAAGGTCCACCTTGCCGACCAGTTCCTTGATCGGACCGACCGCAGCGGGCGTGATCGACAGCCGCCGGACGCCGAGGCCCAGCAATGCCAGTGCCTCCAGCCGCCGCCCGCCCATCTCGCCGCAGACGCTGATATCGACCGAAGTGCCGTCCAGCGTGCGCACGACGCGGCGCAGGAAGCGCAGGATCGCCGGGCTCAGCCAGTCGTAGCGTTCGGCCAGTTTGGGATTGGAACGGTCAGCGGCGAACAGGAACTGTGTGAGGTCGTTGGTGCCGATCGACAGGAACGATATCTTCGGCGCCAGCAGGTCGAGCTGTTCGGCCAGCGAAGGCACTTCAAGCATGACGCCGTAGCGGATCACCTCGGGCAACACCTTCTTCTGGCGACGCAGGAAGGCCAGCTGGTTGTCGAACACGGCCTTCGCGGCGTCGAATTCCCATGGTTCGGCGACCATCGGGAACATCACGTTGAGCTTGCGCCCTGCCCCGGCCTCCAGCAGCGCGCGGGCCTGCGCCTTCAGCAACGTCTCCCGCTCAAGGGCGACGCGCAGCGCGCGCCAGCCCATCGCCGGGTTCTCCTCACCCTCGCCGTCGTCGTGACGCAGGTAGGGCAGCGACTTGTCGCCGCCGATGTCGACCGTGCGAAACACCACCGGGCGCTCGCCTGCTGCGTCCATGACGTCGCGGTAGAGCCGGGTCTGCTTCTCGCGCTGGGGCAGCGTGGCGGAGACGAGGAACTGGAACTCGGTGCGGAACAGACCGATGCCGTCCGCCCCGGTCAGGTTGAGGTTCGCAACATCGTCGCGCAGCCCCGCGTTTATCATGACGTTGATGCGCGTGCCGTCGCGCGTCGTCGCCTGCACGTCGCGCATGCCGGCATAGACTGCCTGCCGCTCGCGGTTCTTGGCGAAGCGCGCCTCGAAGGCCTCCACCACGCCCGTCGAAGGGCGCACCATCGCGGTGCCCTGATCGGCGTCGAGCAGCAGCGGATCGCCTTCACGCACCAGCCCCCGCAGCGACCGCACGCGGCCGAGCACCGGGATGCCCATGGCGCGCGCGACGATGACAACGTGGCTGGTGAGCGATCCTTCCTCAAGGATCACGCCCTTCAGTCGCCGCTTGTCGTATTCGAGCAGTTCCGCCGGACCGAGGTTGCGCGCGATCAGGATCGCATCGTTCCTGAGGCCCATCGATGCCGCGGTGCCGAGCTGGCCCGAGACGATCCGCAGCAGGCGGTTCGCCAGATCCTCCAGATCGTGCATGCGGTCGGCGAGCAGCGGATCGTCGATCTGGCGCATGCGCATTCTGGTACGCTGCTGCACGCGCTCGATAGCGGCTTCGGCGGTGAGGCCGCTGTCGATCGCCTCGTTGATGCGGCGCGACCAGCCCTCGTCGTAGGCGAACATGCGATAGGTCTCGAGCACTTCCTCGTGCTCGCCGCCCATGCCGAACTCGGCCTGCCCGGCCATGCGGTCGATCTGTTCGCGCATGCGGTCGAAGGCGAGGATGACGCGCTGGCGCTCGGCCTCGGTATCCTCGGCGACGATGTGTTCGATGGTGACGCGGGGCTGGTGGTAAACGGCCACGCCGGAGGCAAGGCCCTTGACCAGCGTCAGGCCGCGAAGCTGCTCCGGCCCGGTCTGCGCGGCGCTGAGGGCGCGGGCGTCCTCCTCGTCGATGAGGTCGGCGTTGACGATGAGTTCGGAGAGAACCATCGCCACCGTCTGCAGCGCCTCGATCTCCACCTCTTCGTAGCGGCGCGGCTCGACATGCTGGACGCAGAGCGCGCCGACGGCCCGCTCGCGCCGCACGATGGGCACGCCGGCGAAGGAGTGGAACTTGTCCTCACCCGTTTCGGGGCGATACATGAAGTCCGGATGCGCGGCCGCCTCGGCGAGGTTCAGCGTCTCGATCCGGTCGGCGATCGAACCGACGAGACCTTCGCCTATGGCCATGCGGGTGACGTGAACCGCTTCCTGCGCCAGTCCTCGCGTCGCGAAGAGTTCGAGCATGCCCTCACGCAGGAGGTAGATCGAGCAGACCTCGCTATCGAGGCATTCGCCGATCACTTCGACCACGGTGTTGAGCTTGGCCTGCGCATTACTGCGCGAGGCCATCACCTCGTGAAGACGAGTGAGGATGGTGCGGGCTGCTTCGACGGCTCCGATGCTCATTCCTCTGGCGTAACGCAAAGTCATCGCTTTGGGAACGCAACGGATGCCGTCGAATCAGCTTATGCGGGTGATATCGGAAATCTGCCGGTTGTCCGGTGGAATTCTCCGCGTTCAGAACCCTCTCAAGACTGTCGATCGACGGTCAGAACCGCGCGATCTCCTCCTTGATCCTGAGCTTGCGCTTCTTGAGGGACTGGACGACCGCGGCATCAGGGATCGGGCGGCTCAATTCCTCGTGGATCTGCCGTTCGATACCGGCATGCTTGAGCTGCAGAGCGCTGACGTGCGAATTATCCATTGGACGTTCCTCCTTATGGGGCCGGACCCTTGCGAACGGAGCCCCCGAGCCGATTGCTGGGTGGGCGGTATGACGAGCGCCTGATTGACGACTCGCCTTGACGATCCGGCGCAAAACAGAGGGAACCACATCCGGGGCACCTTGCGAAGACCTCTCATGCTTCATATTCGGTGAGGTGCGTGAATCCTGCGTCGGCAGGAATCGGATCCCTGCGGCTCCGGTAACGCTCCAAGTGGCTCGAATACTGAGGAATTCCGGCGTGACCGAAGAGGAAATGCGAAAGCGCCTCGAAATCCTGAAGGTCGAACATCGCGATCTGGACGCCGCGATCGACGCCCTGATGAACGCCGGCGGGGGCGACATGCTGCAGATCGCGCGGCTCAAGAAGCGCAAGCTGCGGCTCAAGGACCAGATCGCGCAGATCGAGGACTATCTGATCCCCGACATCATCGCTTAAACATGTCCCGGCGGCGTACCGTTCGGGGACATGGGGATTTTTTGCGCGGGAAATCGGGCGGCGGGCGGTTGCGGCGGATTCCGGGTTAAGAAATATGAATGCGCCATGTCCAAACCCGCCACCATCAACCCGCGCATCGTCGAGGCGCTCTACTGCGAGGCGCTTGTCCTTTCGGACGAGGTGCGCTGCGCGTTCACGCTTTCGGGGCGGCTGGAGCGGATGGCGATCGACGGGGATTCCGGGCGCATCGCCTTGTCGAGCGAGGGGCTGCGGACGACGACGCGGATGATGCACGCGATCGCCTGGCTGCTCAATCACCGGGCATTTTTCCTGGGCGAGATCAGCGACTTGCAGCTGCGTCGCCATGGCCGCCTGTCGCCCGCGATGCGCCAGTCCGACCCTGCGCACGCCGCTCTGCTGGAACCCGCGACGGCGCAGCTGGTGGAGGCGACACGGCGTTTCTACGAGCGGCTGCTGCGCCTCGACCAGTCGTGGCGGCTGACGTCTCCCGCCGCAACCGGCGCAATTGCGCGCCTTCGCGAACGTGTCGAGGGCCGCGTTGCGGTGTAGGATCGCCCCTGCACTGAACGGCACCTAGACGCACCTGAACATTACCCAAGGTCGACAGAGCGCGACTGAAACCCCATATGACGCGCATGAACGGCTCCACCGAGATCGACCGGCCCTATACCGTCGCCGAAAGCATCGGACCGCTGGTCCGGCGCGTGCTAGCGCGCAACCCTTCGCCCTTCACCTTCACCGGCACCCAGACCTATCTGGTTGGGGAAGCGGGCGAGGTCGCGGTCATCGATCCCGGCCCTGACGAGCCTGAGCATCTCGACGCGCTCATCGCGGCCATCGGCGGCGACCGGGTGGTGGCGATCTGCTGCACCCATACCCACCGCGACCATTCGCCCGCCGCCGCGCCGCTCTCCAAGCTGACCGGCGCGCCGATCGTCGGCTGCGCGCCGCTGGTGCTGAGCGACGACGGCCCGCGCGCCGATGCGTCCTTCGACGCAACTTACGCGCCCGACCGCGTGCTGGCCGATGGCGAGGCGCTGACCGGAACGGGCTGGACCCTGCGCGCGGTGGAGACGCCGGGGCACACGTCCAACCACTTGTGCTTCGCGCTTGAGGAAACCGGCGCGCTGTTCACCGGCGACCATGTCATGGGCTGGTCGACCAGCGTCGTCTCCCCGCCCGACGGGGACATGACCGCCTACCTCGCCAGCCTTGCCCGCCTCTATGAGCGCGAGCAGGACACCGTGTACTATCCCGCGCACGGGCCCGAAGTGACCCGCCCGCGCCAGCTCGTGCGCGGCATGCTGGGCCACCGCCGCCAGCGCGAGAACCAGATCGTGCGCCAGATCGAATCGGGCGTGACCACCATCGCCGCGATGGTGCCGCTCATGTACCGGGGCGTCGACGAGAGGCTCTGGCCCGCCGCCGGGCGTTCGGTGCTTGCCCACCTGATCGATCTCGAAAAGCGTGGCATTACAACGCGCCATGAAGACGAGTGGACGCTGGTCGCCGCGCAATAGGCGTTCGTCGACAAGTATTGTCGTAGTATAGCCCGATCCATTATTCTCCGCCGCCATCACAAGGGTGGAGGGAATTCATGGCGACCGTTCCCGGCGTGCGCGCCGCGCGCCTGTCGTTCTGGGCGAAGATGGCGATCGGCATCAGCCTGTTCATCGTCTTCGGCTTCGCGCAGTTCGGCCTGCGCGGCTTCGTGCCGTACACGCAGGTGCCGGTGATCTTCCACATCCACGGCATGGCGATGCTGGCATGGCTCGGCCTCGTCTGCACGCAGGCGCTGCTGGCTGGGGGAGCGGGACTGGAACTCCACCGCAAGCTCGGCTGGGCAAGCGCCGTGATGCTGCCCACCATCGTCGTCCTCGCCAGCCTCACCTGCCTTGCGGGCCTTCGCGCGGGGATGTTCCCGCCGTTCTTCACCCCCGGCTACTTCCTCGCGCTCGTCCACGTCTCGGTGCTGATCTTCGCCGCGCTGGTCATCGCCGCCGTTGCCCGGCGCGACCGTTCGGACTGGCACAAGCGGCTGATCCTCGGCTCCACCATCCTCATCATGGAGCCCGCGCTCGGCCGCGTGCTGCCGATGCCGCTCATCATGCCGTGGGGCGAGTGGCTGTCGATGGTGATCCAGCTCGGCATGGTCGCCCTGATCGTCCGCCACGACCGGCGCGAACTTGGCGCGATCCACCCCGCCACGGGCGTGGTCGCCACGGCCATCGTGCTTGCCCATGTCGCCGTCGAGGTGCTGGCCGTCACCCCCGCATGGATCGCCTTCGCGGCGCAGTTCGCGGCCTGAGCGCTCGGGTCGAGAAAAGACGGGATCACGCGGAGGCGCGGAGACGCGGAGAAATTGAGCCGAGCCGCAGGCTCCTTCTGCACATTCGACCCATCGCAAACCGCAGCGTCGATGCGAAAGGCGGCTTCGCCGCAAGCGCCTGTTCCTCCGCGTCTCCGCGCCTCCGCGTGATTCCATTTTTGCTTGTTCACGACCCCCACCAATGTGAAATTTCCGCTTGGGTCTGCGGGCCGCCGTCCCTAGATAGGCCCCGCCCGGAGCAAGGTCCGGGACAGGATCAGGAACTGCCATGACCGTAATGCCCGCCGACCTTTCCGGCATCGACGTGCGCGCCGAAATCGAGCGTCTGCGCAAGGAACGCAACGCGGTCATCCTCGCCCACTATTACCAGAAGCCCGAGCTTCAGGATCTGGCCGACTTCGTGGGCGACAGCCTCGAACTGAGCCGCAAGGCCGCCGAGACCGATGCCGACGTCATCGCCTTCTGCGGCGTGAAGTTCATGGCCGACACCGCCAAGATCCTCTCGCCCAACAAGATCGTCGTCCTGCCCGACATCAACGCCGGGTGCAGCCTCGAAGATTCCTGCCCGCCCGAGAAGTTCAAGGCTTTCCGCGAGGCGCATCCCGATCACATCGCGCTGACCTACATCAACTGCTCGACCGAGGTTAAGGCGCTGTCCGACGTCATCGTCACCAGCTCCAGCGCCGAGACGATCCTCCAGCAGATCCCGCTCGACCAGAAGATCATCTTCGGTCCCGACCGCCACCTCGGCGGCTACCTCGCGCGCAAGTTCAACCGCGAGATGCTGCTGTGGCCCGGCGTCTGCATCGTCCACGAAGCCTTCAGCGAGACCGAGCTGCTCAAGCTGCGCGCCCAGCACCCGAACGCGCCGATCGCCGCGCACCCGGAATGCCCGCCGCACATCGTCGATCACGCGGACTATGTCGGCTCGACCAGCGGCATCCTGCAGTATGCCAAGACCATGCCCGGCGACACGCTGATCGTGGCGACCGAGCCGCACATCATCCACCAGATGCAGCTGGCCATCCCCGACAAGACCTTCATCGGCGCGCCGGGTGCGGACGGCAACTGCAACTGCAACATCTGCCCCTACATGGCGCTCAACAACCTCGAGAAGCTGTACATCGCCCTGCGCGACCTGACCCCGCGCGTGGAGATCGAGGAGCCCCTGCGCCTCGCCGCCAAGAAGAGCCTCGACCGCATGCTGGAAATGGCCAGCGGCACCGTCGGCAAGGGCGACCTCGGCGCACGCTGAACGACAAATTCCTCCCCGAGCTCGCTCGGGGAGGGGGACCGCCGCGAAGCGGTGGTGGAGGGGGAGAACCTCGCGCCATTCCCCCTCCGTCAGTCGCTGCGCGACTGCCACCTCCCCGAGACAAGCTCGGGGAGGAACTAGAGCTCACCCGTTGGGGGAGGAATTAAGGTTTCGCCATCGGCTGGCGAAACCGGCGCAACGTTTCTAAGTTAAGAGTGCGAAACGCACACCAAGGGGAACAGGAAAACTTGCGCGACATCCTCATCCTGAGGAAACTGAAGGTCTGGTGCCTGCTGCTGCTGGCCGCCGTCTTCGCGCACGCCCTGCTGCCGATCTCCATCCCCGAGGCGCGCGCCTCTGGCTCGCCGTTCAGCCCCTCGACGGTCGAAGTCTCGACCGGGCACGTCGCCCGTGCCAGCGTGGTGCGCCATGTCGCGCCGCAACGCGATCCGCTCGGCGGGGGGCAGGCGATCGCGCAGGCGGTCGCCTTCGCCCCCGACGCTGCCGCCCTACGCAGCGCCGCTTCGTCGGCGCAGGTGTCCACCCGTTCCGGCTGGCGCTGCGCCCTCTCCCAGCCCCGCGCTCCCCCCTTCGCCTGACACGCAGCCGGACCGGTAACGCCTTCCGGTCCGTGAGTTTCAGCAAGGCCGGGCCATGAGCCCGGCAGCGAAGCACGGGACGTTCAATGCCACATCACACACCACTCATCGGCACGATTGTCGCCGGTCTGGTGATCGCCTTCTTCATGGGGGCGCTTGCCCATCGCCTGCGGGTTTCCCCCATTGCAGGATATCTTCTCGCCGGGGTCATGGTCGGCCCCTTCACGCCGGGCTTCGTCGCCGATGCCGGGCTCGCACAGGAACTCGCCGAGATCGGCGTAATCCTCCTCATGTTCGGCGTCGGCCTGCATTTCTCGCTGCGCGATCTGCTGGCGGTGAAGAACATCGCCATCCCGGGCGCCTTGGTGCAGATCGCGGCGGCGACGCTGCTGGGCATCGGCATCGGCTACATGATGGGCTGGGATCTGGCCGCCGGGTTCGTCTTCGGCCTTGCGCTGTCGGTGGCCAGTACCGTGGTGCTGCTGCGCGCATTGCAGAGCCGCAACCTCGTCGAGACGGAGCGCGGGCGCATCGCTGTCGGCTGGCTGATCGTCGAGGATCTGGTGATGGTCCTCGCGCTGGTGCTGCTGCCCGCGCTCGCCTCCGCGCTGTCGGGCGGCGAAGGCGCGGCGACGCTGCCGTGGGTCATCTCGACGACGCTGCTCAAGGTCGCGGGCTTCGTGGCGCTGATGCTGATCGTCGGACGGCGGGTGCTGCCATGGGCGCTGCACTGGGTCGTCCATACCGGATCGCGCGAGCTGTTCCGCCTTGCCGTCCTTGCCGTGGCGCTGGGCGTCGCCTTCGGCGCGGCCTATGCCTTCGACGTCAGTTTCGCGCTGGGCGCCTTCTTCGCAGGGATGATCCTGGGCGAGACGCAGCTTTCCCGCCGCGCGGCGGAAGAGACGCTGCCCTTGCGCGACGCCTTCGCGGTGCTGTTCTTCGTATCGGTGGGCATGCTGTTCGACCCCTCGGTCGTCACCGAGCAGCCGATCCCGCTGCTGGTGACGGTCCTGACGATCATCGTCGGAAAGTCGCTCGCCGCCTGGCTGATCGTGCGCGCGTTCGGCCATACCAACGACAAGGCGCTGACGATTTCCGCCAGCCTCGCGCAGATCGGCGAGTTCTCGTTCATCCTCGCCGGGCTCGGCACCGGGCTCGGCCTGCTGCCCGAGGCAGGCCGCGACCTGATCCTGGCGGGCGCGATCATCTCGATCTTCCTCAACCCGTTCATCTTCAACCTTGCCGTCGGCAGCACCAGCGCGGTCAAGGAGAAGCAGGTCGAGGACGAGATCGAGCACGAGAAGAAGCGCGAGGAGCACGTCATCCTCGTCGGCTACGGCCGCGTCGGCAAGCTCGTCGCCAAGGGCCTGCGCGCGACGCCGACCGCGGTCCTGCTGATCGAGGCGCAGAGCGATCTCGCCCGCGAGGCCCGCGCCGACGGGTTCGAAGTCGTCACCGGCAACGCGGTGGAGCCCTCGGTCCTCAAGGAAGCGGGGATCGAGCGTGCCCACCGCATGCTCATCGCCATCCCCGAGGGCTTCGAGGCGGGCGCGATCTGCGAACAGGCGAAGAAGCTGCGCCCCGACCTCTCGGTCATGGCCCGCGCCCACAGCGACGCGCAGTTCGACCACCTCGTCCAGCACGGCTGCGACCGCGTGGTGCTGGGCGAGCGCGAGATCGCGCGCCAGATGCTCGAACTGATCGGCGCGGGGGCGAGCCGCATCGCGGCGGTGCCGCAGGGGGCGAAGTCGGCATGAAACCGCCCACAACTCCACGGCGCAAACCCCCGGCATGGTTCAAGTGGACGGTGCTGGGCGGGATGCTGCTGGCGGTCGCCGTGCCGACCGCCTGCGTCATGAACCACGGGCAGCTGCCGGGATACGACGCCCTGCCTGCGTTCGCGCACTAAGGCGTCAGGCCGCTGCCTTCGCGGCGGCCTGCGCCATCACCCGGCGCACCATCTCCGGCTCCGCCTCGATCACCGTGAGATAGGCGCGCACGGCGGGCGGAGGCATGTGCCGGGCGAGTTCGTACTGGCGGAGGTTGGCGACGGGAATGCCGAACGCATCGGCGAACTCCACCTGCGTCATGCCGAGATGGTGCCGCAGGATGCGAAAGCGGCGGCCCATATTCGCGCGCTCGAGCCCGGCGACGCTGACGGGAAAGTCTTCCGGGTCGTTGGGATCAGCCGGAATGGCGATCATAGTCTCTTTGTTCACCGGTGTTGCTCCGTCGTACCGAAATCAGCCTGATCCGCTCGTCTCGCCAGACATAGATCAGCGTGAAAAGCCTGCCATCCACCAAACCGACCGCCTTGTACCTGTCTTCTCCATCGACAGGACGGAACGAGGGCAGGACTTCATGCCTCGGATCGTCGAAAACCCGCATCCCGAACGCCAGTCCCAGCCCGTGCTTCGCGCGGTTGGCGTCGTCCTTGGCGGGGTCGAATTCGAACTCCATGCCGCGTGACTATGTGAATCACATATAGCACGGGAAGTTAAATGCCGTCCATCGCGGGGCCTGAGCGTGATCGCCAACGGCACTTCGTCATTGCGAGCGTAGCGAAGCAATCCAGCGGTACCGCTCGCCTCTGGATTGCTTCGCTACGCTCGCAATGACGACTGTAAATTACCCGCCCGCAGCCGCCTGCCTTGCCCAGGCAACGATCGCGGCGGGTGGCATCGCGCCGGACTTGCGCGCGATTTCGCGGCCCTTGCGGATGAGGATCATCGTCGGGATCGACTGGATGCCATAGCGCGCGGCGATGGCCTGCTCGGCCTCGGTGTCGAGCTTGCCGAGGCGCATCTCGGGCTCGAGCTGCGCCGCTGCCGCCGCGAAGGCCGGGGCCATCTGGCGGCACGGCCCGCACCATGCGGCCCAGAAGTCCACCAGCAGCGGGATGTCGCTCTTCGTCGCATGGGCATCGAAGTTGGCGGCGGTGAGCTTCACCGGCTCGCCCGCAAACAGCTCAGACTTGCACTTCCCGCACTTGCCGCCCGCGCCCAGCCGCTCCACCGGAACGCGGTTCGCGGTGGTGCAGGTGGGACAGACGACGATTCTGCTATCGGACATGGGACAGGCCTCCTTACCGCCCATGTAGGCGCAGGCGGATCACACCGCCACTTCGCGCCATTCTCCCGGTGCGATCCCGTCGAGCGACCAGTCGCCGATGCGCCAGCGCACGAGGCGCAGCGTCGGATGGCCGACGGCGGCGGTCATGCGGCGGACCTGCCGGTTGCGCCCTTCGCGGATGGAAAGTTCGATCCAGCAGTCCGGCACCGTCTTGCGAAAACGCACAGGCGGGTTGCGCGGCCACAGGTCCGGATCGTCGATCCGCCGCGCCTCGGCAGGGCGCGTCGGGCCGTCGTTCAGCACCACACCCTTGCGCAGCGCCTCCAGCGCGGCGGCATCAGGCTCGCCTTCTACCTGCACGCGGTAGGTCTTGGCGATCTTGAAGCGCGGATCGGCGATGCGCGCCTGCAGCCGCCCGTCGTCGGTCAGCAGCAGCAGCCCCTCACTGTCGCGGTCCAGCCGTCCGGCGGGGTAGACGCCCGGCACCTTCACGAAGTCCGACAGCGTGGCGCGCGGGCTCGGCGACTTGAGGTCGGTGAACTGCGAGAGCACGTCGTAAGGCTTGTTGAACAGGATCAGTCGCGCCATCGTCGTTATCCCTTTGCAGGCCGGTCGGAGGCACGCGCCATCGTCAGCGCGACGGCGAGCAGCACCATGCCGACGACGTCGATCGCGCTCAGCGTCTCGCCGAAGGCCAGCCAGCCCACCGTCGCCGCCAGCGCGGGTTGCGCCATCAGCGCAAGGCCGATGATGAGCGGGGTGAAGTGCCGCAGCGAATAGATCAGGAAGCCCTGCCCGATCAGCTGGCTCGACAGCGCCAGCGCGACCAGCGGCGTCCAGTCGTGCGGCATGACGACTTCGCCCAGCAGCACCGCGACAACCAGCATGGTCGGCGCGCTGGCGGTGGTGGAGACGGCCAGCAGCGAGTACGAGCCGCGCCCCTGCCGCACACCGTTCAGCATGATGATGTAGACCGCGTAGAATGCGCCGCCCAGCAGGCAGAACAGGTCTCCGACAAGGTTGGTGCGGCTGATCTCCAGCGACCCGCCCATCAGCAGGCCCGCGCCGACGAGCGCGAACAGCACCGCGCCGATCTCCAGCGCGCGCGGCGCGCGGTGAGCGGTGGCAAGGCCCCAGACCATCACGATCAGGCTGCCCGAATTGCCGAAGAGCGAGGCGTTGCCCACCTTGGTCCGCACGATGCCGAAGTGCCATGCGGCAAGGTCGAGCGCGAAGAACACGCCCGCGCCCAGCACCAGCGCCACGACGCCGCGCGGCATACGGCGCTGCTCCGCAGGCTCGCGCGCGGCGAGGAGCACCAGCACCGGCAGCGCGAGGGTCAGCCGCCAGAACCCGGCGGCGACCGGGCCGGTATCGGCCAGACGGACCAGCCATGCCCCCAGCGCCAGCGCGACGTTGGCCGCCAGCAACGCCAGCAGATGACGCGGCGCCCAGTCTGGGCCCGACCTCGCGGGCTGTGCCTCCGGGGCAAGGGCTTCGGCGGTGGTGCTCATCCGCCGCCTCGTAGCGGCATGGCGGGGGCGGCGCACCTGCTTATTGCCGCCCCGCGCGCATCATCAAGAACGAGGGATCAGTGCGGCAATTCTTCCGCGACGATCGGCCCCTCGCCCCGCGTCTTCCACAAGGACCAGAACACGCCGCCCGCGATCAGCGCCAGCGTCACACCAAGGCTGAGCAGCGGCGGGAACTTGGCGCCGCCAAGGGCGAAATCCGCGATCAGGATCTTGCCGCCGATGAACACCAGCACCAGCGCCAGCGCATACTTCAGGTAGTGGAAGCGGTGCACCATCGCCGCCAGCGCGAAGTAGAGCGCGCGCAGGCCGAGGATCGCCATGATGTTCGAGGTGTAGACGATGAAGGTGTCGGTCGTGATCGAGAAGATCGCCGGCACCGAATCGATGGCGAAGACCAGATCGGCCAGGTTGATGACCACCAGCGCCAGGAACAGCGGCGTCGCCGCCCAGACCAGGCGCCCGTTGGCGTTAGGCTCCTTCACGAAGAAGTGCTCGGCATGGTGGACCTTGGTCACGCGCATGTGGCGCGAGATCCAGCGGATCGCCGCGTTGTTGCCGATGTCCGGGTCATGGTCGCTGGTGAACAGCATCTTGATGCCGGTGAAGATCAGGAACCCGGCGAACAGGTACATCACCCAGTAGGCATGGGCGACCAGCGCCGCGCCGCCCGCGATCATCAGTCCGCGCAGCACGATCACCGCAAGGATGCCCCACAGCAACGCCCGGTACTGGTACTTGGGCGAGACGGCGAAGTAGCCGAAGATCATCGAGATCACGAAGACGTTGTCGATCGAGAGCGCCTTCTCGATGAAGTAGCCCGTGTAGTAGTCGATCGCCGGGGCCGATCCCTTGGCCCACCAGATCCACGCGCCGAAGGCCATGGCGATGCCGATGTAGAAGACCGAGAGCTTCAGCGATTCGGCGATGCCCATCTCCTTGTCGTCCTTGTGCAGGACGCCAAGGTCGAAGGCGGTGAGGAGAAGGACCACGCCGGCGAAGGCCAGCCAGAACCAGGCAGGCGTGCCCAGCCAGTCCGCGAAGAGAAATTCCATGGGTTCACATCCAGAAGGCCGGACCGATCGTGCCCGCCTTCGTCATCGCGAGGCCCGTATGGCCGTGGCGATCCACAGACGGCAGGATGTGCCGCTGAATTGCTTCGCTACGCTCGCAATGACGATTGACGGGAACTGGATCGAATCCGGAGGGAAACGGAAGGGTTACAGGCTCAGGGCGGGCTGCTGCGGCAGCAGGCGCGCCAGCCTTTCCCTCAGTCGGAGCTTCCTTCTGGTCAGCCGGGCGATCTCCATCGGATCGGCAAAGCGGCTCGCCCTGGTGCGGCGGATCGCGGCGTCGAGCTTCTGGTGCAGCTCAAGCAGGCGGAACATGCGGTCGGTCATCGTCGTATCCCTATCGAACGGGTTGTGGTTCGATCGGATGAGCGGCGCTGTGGTTGCGTAATGAATCAATGCTGAACCTGCACCGGGATCACCCGATGCGGTCCGACATCACGAGGCGTGCGGGACAAATCCCGTTCACGCCGCGCCAGAGGGGCCCGGCCCGCAGAGGCCTAGATACGATCAAATCGCTCCAGCTTCAACCCATTCCTCCCCGAGCTCGTCTCGGGGAGGTGGCAGCCCGTCAGGGCTGACGGAGGGGGATTTGCCGGATTTTCCCCCTCCACCACCGCCTGCGGCGGCGGTCCCCCTCCCCGAGACAAGCTCGGGGAGGAATGCGCTCACTCTTGACCGCCCACCTCAATTCGATATTAAAGTGATATCACTTTTAGAGGGGTGCCACCGATGTCCGATTCGCATCTGCCCATCAACGCCAGCCGGGAGAGCACCGCCTCCACCCAGAGCGGCTACCTGATGCTCCTGATCTTCCTGATGCTGACCGCTGCGATCGTATTCTGCGTCATCACGCTCGCGTCGAGCGGCGATCCGAGCGAGGGCACGATCCTCGGCTTCCTGGCCTTCATCATTCCCGCGATCATCATGAACGTGCTGATCCTTTGCGGCTTCTACATGATCCAGCCCAACCAGGCCGCCGCGATCACGCTGTTCGGCAGCTACAAGGGCACCGACCGCACCGCCGGTCTGCGCTGGGTCTGGCCGTGGATGGGCAAGACCAAGATCTCGGTCCGCTCCAACAACGTGGTCTCCGAAAAGCTCAAGGTGAACGACCTGCGCGGCAACCCGATCGAGATCGCCACCAACGTGGTGTGGCGCGTGGCCGACACCGCGCAGGCGCTTTACGACGTGGACGACTACAAGGCCTTCGTGAACGTGCAGATCGAGGCCGCAGTGCGCTCCATCGGCTCGCGCTATGCCTACGACGATGTCGAGGACGCCGAGATCACCCTGCGCGGCAGCCACGAGCAGGTGAACGCCGAACTGCGCACCGAACTGATCGCGCGCCTGCAGGTGGCGGGCCTGACCGTGGACGAGTGCGGCCTCACCCACCTCGCCTACGCGCCCGAGATCGCCGGGGCCATGCTGCGCCGCCAGCAGGCCGAAGCCGTGATCGGCGCGCGTCGCAAGCTGGTGGAAGGCGCCGTCTCTATGGTCGAGATGGCCCTCGCCCAGCTGTCGGAAAAGAACGTTGTCGAACTCGACGACGAGCGCCGCGCGGCGATGGTGTCGAACCTCATGGTCGTCCTGTGCGGCGAGCGTGACACCCAGCCCGTCGTCAACACCGGCACGCTCTACTCGTAAGCGGTCCCATGGCGTCCCCCGGCAAGAAGGCCTTCGCGCTCCGTCTCGATCCGGCGCTCTACGCAGCGCTGGAGCGGGCGGCGGCGGCCGACTTCCGCTCGGTGAACGCACAGGTCGAAGTGCTGCTGCGCGAGGCCCTCGCCCGGCGCGGCGTCAAGGTGGAGAGCGGCGAGCCCGCCAAACGCGGCCGCCCACCGAAGGAGACGGACGATGCTTCATAAGCTGTTCGAGCGCGGAGACTGGTTCCCGCCGAAGCGCTACGGCTACGGCGCGGGCCTGCCGATCGCGTGGCAGGGCTGGTTCCTGATGGCGAGCTATCTCGGCACGCTTGCGGGCATCGCCTTGCTCGACAGGTCCGGGATGCCGGGCGGACGGGCGCTGGCCCTCGCGCTGTTCATCGTGGTGACGGCGTGCTTTCTCATCGCGGTGGCGCGACGCACGCAGGGCGGGTGGAAGTGGCGCTGGGGTCAGCGGGACTGACGTTAACCTGTCAGTTGCCGCCTCCCCCTAACCTGCGGCGATGATCCGCCTTTCCCGACTCGCGCTGCCGCTCACCACCCTGCTCGCTGCCATGTCCGCTCCCGCCACATCCGCGCCCGACGGGCCGTACACCGTAGTTGAAACCGGGCGCAGCTACAGCCGGTTGCAGGATGCGGTGGATGCCATCGGCGGCAAGCGCGGGACCATCCGCCTCGCCTCGATGCGCTTCGCCGACTGCGCGGTGCAGGATCGCGGCGACGTGACCTACCAGGCCGCCGTGCCCGGCCAGTCGATCCTCGACGGCGTAGCATGCGAGGGCAAGGCCGCCCTCGTCCTGCGGGGCCACGCGGCGCGGATAGAGGGGCTGGTCTTCGCCAACATCCGCGTCTCCGACCGCAACGGCGCAGGCATCCGGCTGGAGCACGGCGACCTTGCCGTCGGCCAGAGCTGGTTCCGCGACAGCGAACAGGGCATCCTCTCCGGCGACGATCCCGAGGGCACCATCGCCATCGACAAGTCCACCTTCACCCGGCTGGGCACCTGCGAGGGCGCGGGCTGCGCGCACTCGATCTACATCGGCAACTACGGTGCGCTGACGGTGACGCGCAGCCGCTTCGAGGCGGGCACCGGCGGCCACTACGCCAAGAGCCGCGCGGCGCGCACCGCCATCGTCAACTGCTGGTTCGACGATACGCACGGCACCGGCACCAACTACATGATCGACATGGCCGACGGCGCCACCGGAGAGATCACCGGCAACTGGTTCGTGCAGGGGCGCGACAAGGAGAACTATTCCGCCTTCATCGCCATCGCCGCCGAGCACCGGAACCATCCCTCGGGCGGGCTGCTGATCGCAGGCAACGACGCCAGCTTCGCCCCCGGCGTGGACCGCCGCAGCGCCTTCGTGGCGGACTGGTCCGGCGATGCGGTCAAGCTGGGCGAGAACACGCTGGGGCCGGGGTTGTTGCGGTACGAGCGGCGCTAGCCCCTAACGTTCGTCATTGCGAGCGTAGCGAAGCAATCCAGAGCGGCTCGTGCGACGCTGGATTGCTTCGCTACGCTCGCAATGACGAAGGGAGGAGTATCCCACCCCCTCACAACTTCGCGAACGTCGCCACCATCGCCTTCCATGCGCGATCCGCCTCGCCCGGATCGTAGGCGGGAGAGTCCGGCACGCACCAGCCATGGTCGGCAGCATAGACCTCGACCTGCGCCGGGCGCTTCGCGGCTTCCGCCGCCTTCTTCAGTTCGGTCTTGGCATCGGGTTGCTTGGCGTCGTCGTTGCGGGCGATGGCGAACATGAAGCTGGCCTTCGTGCCCGCCAGAACGCGGTGCGGACTGTCCGCCGCTTCCGTCACCAGCCCGGCGCCGTGGAGCGACACCGCCGCGCCGACGCGCGCGGGCACCGCTGCCGCCGTGCGCACGGTGAACGGCCCGCCCATGCAATAGCCGTTGCTGCCGATGCCACGCTTCCTGTCCACCGCGTCCTGCGTGTCGAGGAACGCGACATAGGCCTTGGCATCGCGCGTGATAGCATCGGGCGTCAGCGCCGCGCGCATCGGGCCGATCTTTGCCTGCCCCTCGGGCGTGCGGTACTCGGCGAAGCTCTGCATCACCGGCGCGGGGCCGGAGCGGTAGTACTGGTTCACCACCAGCACCGCGAAGCCCTGCGCGGCGAGGTTGCGGGCCATGATCTTCTTGGCCTCGCGCAGACCCGCGATGTCCGGCCACATGACGATGCCGGGATGCGCGCCCTTGCCCGGATGGACGAAGAACGCATCGCACACGCCGTCGGTCGTGGTGATCGAAACCATGCGCTCGCTCACCGAACCGCCTTCCGCCGCGACCGCGCCGCAGCCCGCCAGCGCCGCGCCCATGCCGAGCACGGCAAAGGTGCGACGGTCGATACCGCCCGTTTCCGCGAAATCCTCGGGGGCAAGATCGTCACACATGGCACTGGTCTCCGCTGGTTGCGGGTGCAACCTAACCAGAGCTGACGGGAACTCAATCGCCGTTGAAATTCAGCTCGATGTTCACCGCGTTGGGATCGGCGAGGAACAGCTGGCGCAGGCCGATGTGGGTGAGGTCGTTGAAGCGATAGGCGATGCCCATGCCGTCCAGCTTGTCGCGCATCGCTTCGAAACCCTGGCAGCGCAGCGCGACATGGTGGAAGCCATTGGTGGACTGGCCGGGCAGGTAGTCGTCGTAGCGGCCCGGCGCCGTCGTGCGGTCAACGAGGTGGATGATCGGCAGCCCGCCGGTATCGCGCATCCAGTAGCCCGCCGTACCCGCGCGGATCGAGGGGTTCTCGCTGCGTATCAGGCCGAGCACGGCCTCGTAGAAGCTGGCGGTGGCTTCGAGGTCGTCGGTCAGGATGTTGACGTGATCGATTCCGCTGACCTGCATGCCGTGCTCTCCCGTGGTTGCCGGTGTTGTCGCGCATGGCGGGCCTTGGGGCAAGGGTGGTGAGGTTGCGTCCTGCCGCCGGGGCTTCGACAAGCTCAGCCTGAGCGGTATTTAGAGCAAATCTATCAAATCCGCTCAGGCTGAGCTTGTCGAAGCCCCGGCGTGCAAGGCACCCCACCGCGAACTGGCCCGTTCCTGGCCAGCGGTCCCGGATCAAGTCCGGGACGACGACCTCTCAGCTCCTGAAAACCACCGTGCGCGCGCCGTTGATGAGGACGCGGTCCTCAAGGTGCAACCGCACCGCTTCGGCCAGCACGCGGCGTTCGATGTCGCGGCCGGTGCGGACCATGTCCTCGGGCGTGTCGGCGTGAGTCACGGGCTCCACGTCCTGATGGATGATCGGCCCTTCGTCGAGGTCCGCCGTTACGTAATGCGCCGTCGCGCCGATCATCTTCACGCCGCGCGCGTGGGCCTGGTGGTAGGGCTTGGCGCCCTTGAAGCCCGGCAGGAACGAGTGGTGGATGTTGATGCAGCGGCCCGAGAGGAACGCCGCCATCTCGTCCGAGAGGATCTGCATGTAGCGCGCCAGCACCACCAGTTCCGCGCGCGTCTCGTCGACGATGGCGCGGACCTGCGCTTCCTGCTCGGCCTTGTTCGCCTTCGTCACCGGCAGGTGATGGAAGGGAATGTCGCCCAGCATCAGCGTGTTGATCGCCTCGCGCGGGTGGTTGGAGACGACGCCGACGATCTCCATGCCGATCTCGCCGATGCGATGGCGATAGAGCAGGTCGGCAAGGCAGTGGTCGAACTTGCTGACCATCAGCAGCACGCGGCGCGGACGGTCACGGCGCTGCATCGACCAGGCCATGCCGTATTCGTGCGCGATGGGACCGAACCCCTCGCGGATATCCTCGCGGTCGGTTGCGCCCGGATCGAACGCCACGCGCATGAAGAAGCGGCGCTGCTCGATGTCGTCGAACTGCTGCGCCTCGATGATGTTGGCCCCCATCTGCGCGAGGTAGCCCGTCACCCGTGCGACGATGCCCGGACGATCGGCGCAGGAGAACGCGAGGATCAGCGGTTCGGTCATGCTGCCGGTCCTCAGGCCGCGACGCGGTTGGTCAGGGCGGCTTCGCTCTCGGCCATGAGTGCGGCGATGATCTCGGCCACCGGCTCTTCCTTGCCGACCATACCGACCGACTGGCCCGCCATGATCGAGCCGCTCTCCACGTCGCCGTCGATCACTGCGCGGCGCAGGGCTCCGGCCCAGAAGTGCTCGATCTTGAGCTGAGCCTCGCCCATGTCCACCTCACCGGCATCGAGCAGGCGCGCGACTTCGATCTGCTTGGCGGTGAACTCCTCGGTGCCCTTGTTCTTGAGCGCGCGGACGGGGATCACCGGCAGGCGCGGGTCGACCTGCACCGAAGCGACGGCATCGCGGGCGGAGGCGCGGAAGAACGCCTTCTTGAAGTCGGCATGGGCAATCGATTCGCTTGCGCAGGCGAAGCGGGTGCCAAGCTGCACGCCTGCCGCGCCCATCTCCAGATATCCGGCGATCGCCTCGCCCCGGCCGATGCCGCCCGCGACGAAGACAAGGTTGTCGGCGGCAAGCGTCGGCAGGATCTCCTGCGCCAGCACCGAGGTCGAGACAGGGCCGATGTGGCCGCCCGCTTCCATGCCCTCGATCACCAGCGCGTCCGCGCCCGAACGCAGCAGCTTCTTGCCGAGCGCCAGCGTGGGCGCGAAGCAAATGACCTTGGCCCCGTTGGCCTTGATCGCCTCGACGCTGCCCTTGGGCGGGATTCCGCCCGCGAGGACGACGTGGGTAACGCCGTGCTTGGCGCAGACGTCGATCAGTTCGAACAGCGCCGGGTGCATGGTGATGAGGTTGACGCCGAACGGCTTGCCAGTCAGCGCCTTGGTCGCCGCGATCTCGGCATCGAGCAGCGCGGGCGTCATCGCCCCGCAGGCGATCACGCCGAAGCCGCCCGCATTGCTGATCGCCGAAACGAGGTTGCGCTCGGACACCCAGGACATCGCGCCGCACAGGATGGCAGTCTCGCTGCCGAGGAATTCGCAGCCACGCGCCATCAGCGCGGAAGTCTTGGAGTAAGCGGTCATGAAGGTCCCATAGCCCGGATTTTTCTACAGCCGTGCGCCATAGGGTGACGAAACGCCCCAGACAAGCGGCGAGCGAAGGAACCGAACGCGGACAGGCGCATTGTGCTGAGGCATACTTGCAAGGTGCAAAACAGGGGTCACATATAATATGCAGCACGACGACGAGCCGCTGGGTGGAGTCACGACGCCTTCCGGCGCGCCCGAAAACGCAGGCGCAGGGCCGCAGGCTACATCATCGGCCATCGACGAAAGGCTGTTCGAGGATATCCTCGATCTGGAAGGTGCGCTGCGCCTCACCACGCAGGCGACCGCCGGTCTCGGCGCTCCGCGTGCGGGAGAGATTGAGGCGCTGGGCCGCCAGTTGCCGGAACCGGCCGGCTCCCGCCTCCAGCAATTCGCCAACGATATCCGCGCGGCCACGCAGGCCGGCAACATCATGGGTGTTCGCGAGGCGCAACTGGGCGTAATAGATTCGCTGACCGCGCTGCGCACAGCGGTGTGGTCGACGAGTTCCGAAGATTGAGCCCCAGTTCCATCGTTTTCTTCGATTACTCTTAGATGTTCGTATAGCTTCTCCGACCCAGGGGGCTCCGATAGGTCTTCGGTATGACGCCTCTGGGCGGATAAAATCGACCATGACCGAGAAGGAGCCCCAGCGATGCACGGATCCAACCCCGAAGACGGCAAGTGCCCCTACAGCGCGACCCCGCTGACCACCCAGTTCGGCGCGCCCGTCATCGACAATTCCAACTCGATGACCGCAGGCCCGCGCGGCCCCCTGCTGATGCAGGATGTCTGGCTGCTGGAGAAGCTCGCCAACCTCAACCGCGAAGTCATTCCCGAACGCCGCATGCACGCCAAGGGATCGGGCGCGTTCGGCACCTTCACCGTCACCGGTGACGTCTCGAAGTACACCCGCGCGAAGTTCTTGGCGGAAAAGGGCAAGCAGACCGAGATGTTCGCCCGCTTCACCACCGTGGCGGGCGAGCGCGGCGCGGCCGATGCTGAGCGCGACATTCGCGGCTTCGCGGTGAAGTTCTACACCGAGGAAGGCAACTGGGACATGGTCGGCAACAACACGCCGGTCTTCTTCGTGCGCGATCCCCGTCACTTCGCCGATCTCAACAAGGCGGTGAAGCGCGACCCGCGCACCAACATGCGCAGCGCCACGAACAACTGGGACTTCTGGACCCTGCTGCCCGAGGCGTTCCATCAGGTCACCTACGTGATGGGCGACCGCGGCATTCCCAAGTCGTACCGCCACATGGACGGCTTCTCCAGCCACACCTACTCTTTCTACAACGAGGCGGGTGAGCGGTTCTGGGTGAAGTGGCACTTCAAGACCCAGCAGGGCCACGCGCACCTGACCGATGCCGAAGCGGCCGAAGTCGTCGCCGGTGACCGCGAGAGCAACCAGCGCGATCTCTACGAAGCGATCGAGCGCGGCGAGTTCCCGAAGTGGAAGGTCATGGTCCAGATCATGCCCGAGGCCGAGGCCGAGACCTGCGGCTTCCACCCCTTCGATCTCACCAAGGTCTGGTCGCAGAAGGTCTATCCGCTGATCGAGGTCGGCATGATGGAACTGAACCGCAACCCGGAGAACTTCTTCGCGGACGTGGAGCAGAGCGCCTTCAGCCCTTCCAACCTCGTCCCCGGCATCGGCGTCTCGCCCGACAAGATGCTGCAGGCGCGCCTGTTCGCCTACTCGGATGCGCAGCGCTACCGCCTCGGCGTCAATCACCACCAGATCCCCGTCAACGCCGCGCGCTGCCCGGTATTCAACAACCAGCGTGACGGTCAGGGCCGCGTGGACGGGAACTACGGCGGGCGTCCGCACTACCACCCGAACTCGTTCGACCAGTGGCAGGGCCAGCCCGAATTCCGCGAACCGCCGCTGCGCGTCTCGGGCGATGCGGACTTCTGGAACTTCCGCGAGGATGACGACGACTATTACAGCCAGCCGCGCGCGCTGTTCCACCTGATGGACGACGCGCAGAAGGAGCGCCTGTTCGGCAACACCGCCCGCGCCATGGGCGACGCGCCGGAGTTCATCAAGCAGCGCCACATCGACAACGCCACCCGCTGCGATCCCGCCTACGGCGCGGGCGTGGCGGCAGCGCTGGGCATGAGCGTCAGCGCCCAGCTTTCGCCGGAGCCTGAACTGGCGGACTGACCTTCCGGCGAGCCGCCCGCGCGTTCCCCCTCGCGCACGGGCGGCCCCGGCAGCGGCGGCAAGCGCCGCACAAAGCCTCACGCGCCACCCCCGGCGCGTGAGGTTTTTGTTTGGGCGATTGCGGCGCCAGCATTTGCGCATTTCGCAACGGCAAGCCTATCCTGCACCCACAAGATACGAAGGGAGCGGGACGATGGACCCAAGGCGGCTATATGCCGAGAAGCTGGCGAGCGCCGACGAGGCGGTGCGCCTGATCTCCAGCGACAGCGACATGGCGATGGGCATGGCCGTGGCCGAACCGCCCGCGATCCTCGCCGCCCTTGCCCGCCGGGCCGAAGCGGGAACGCTCCACGACCTGCGCGTCTGGTATCTGCTCTCTCAGTCCCACGCCGGATCGACGATCCTGCGCCGCGACCTGTTGGGCGCGATCCGGCCGCGCTGCATCTTCATGAGCGGGGTGGAGCGCAAGCTGATCGCCGCCGACCCGACCGCCGCTGCGCTGATCGACTTCGTGCCTTGCGCCTTCAGCGGCTCGCCCCGCCTTCTGCGCGACGAACTTGCACTCGACGCCTGCGTGCTCACCGTCTCGCCGATGGACGAGGACGGATACTTCAGCTTCGGCGTCGCCAACGACTACACGTCGGTCGCGGCGCATTGTGCCCGGACTGTCATCGTCGAAGTGAACCCGGCGATGCCGCGCGTGGCCTGCTCGACGCCGCTCCATGTCTCGCAGGTGAGCGCGGTGGTGGAGAACGCCGTGCCCCTCCTCGCCTTCGGGGAGCAGGCCGCCGCGCCCGAGGACGAGGCCATCGCCGCCCACATCGCCGCGCTTGTCGATGATGGCGCCTGCCTGCAGATGGGCATCGGCAACCTGCCCGCCGCCGTGTGCAGCCGCATCGGCAACCGCGCCGACCTCGGCATCCATACCGAGCTGCTGACACCGCCGCTGGCCGCGCTGGCGCAGTCGGGCGCCGTCACCAACCGCCGCAAGGCCACGCATCCGGGCCGCAGCGTCTATGCCTTCGCGATGGGCGACGCGCCGTTCTACCGCTGGATGGACGGCAATGCGCAGCTCTATTCCCTGCCCGTCGACGTGGTGAACGATCCTGCGGAAATCGGGCGCAACGAACATGTCGTCTCGGTCAACGCCACCATCCAGGTCGACCTGCAGGGCGCGTGCAATTCCGAATTCATGGGCGGTCGCCAGCATTCCGCGGCGGGCGGCCAGCTCGATTTCGTGCGCGGGGCCGCTGCCTCGAAGCGCGGTGTATCGGTCATCGCCTGCCGCTCCACCGCAAAGGGCGGGACACTGAGCCGCATCGTCCCGCGCCTCGACGGCCCGGTGACGACGCCGCGCAACGACGTCCACTGGATCGTCACCGAGCACGGCGCCGCGAATCTGCGCGGCAAGTCGCTGCATGAGAGGGCGGAGCTGCTGATCGGGCTGGCCGACCCGAAGTTCAGGGACGAACTGGCAAAGGCGCTCTGATACGAAAAAGGCGGCGCTCGTCGCGCCGCCTCTTCCGCATTACCGTAGTGACGGGGACCGTCAGGCCGCCGCGTCAAGCCCGTAGGCGGTGTGCAGCACGCGCACCGCAAGCTCGGTCTCGTCGGTGTCGATCAGGACCGAGACCTTGATCTCGCTGGTCGAGATGGCGATGATGTTGATGCCGCGATCGGCCAGCGTCTTGAACATCGTCGCCGCGACGCCCGCATGGCTGCGCATGCCGACGCCCACGACGCTGATCTTCGCCACGTTGCCCTCGGCGATCATGCGGTAGAAGCCGATGGCTTCCTTGCGCTCTTCCAGCATCGCCTGCGCGCGGGCGAGGTCGGCCTGCGGCACCGTGAAGGTGACGTCGGTCTCGCCCTTGTCCTTGGCGACGTTCTGGATGATCATGTCGACGTTGATGTTCGATTCCGCCAGCGGCGCAAAGATCGACGCCACCGCGCCCGGACGGTCCGCAATGCGGGTCAGGGTGATCTTCGCCTCGTTCTTGTCGGCGGCGATGCCGGTGATGAGCTGGCGTTCCATATCGCTTCCTTCAAGTTCTTCGTCGCTGACGATCAGGGTTCCGGGGATGGTGTCCGCAGCCGGGGCGGTCTCGTCGATGAACGAGGACAGCACCTGCACGCGCACGTTCTCCTTCATGGCGAGGGAGACCGAGCGGGTCTGCAGCACCTTGGAGCCGACCGAGGCCAGTTCCAGCATTTCCTCATACGTCACCAGCGGCAGTTTGCGCGCCTTGGCGACGATGCGCGGGTCGGTGGTGTAGACGCCGTCGACGTCGGTGTAGATGTCGCAGCGGTCGGCCTTGACCGCCGCGGCCACCGCCACCGCCGAAGTGTCCGAGCCGCCACGGCCCAGCGTGGTCACGCGGTTGTCCGGCGAAACGCCCTGGAAGCCCGGGATCACCGCAATCTCGCCCGCCGCCATCGAGGCGATGAGGGCGTCCGAATCGATTTCCTCGATGCGGGCCTTGGCGTGGGCGTCGTCGGTCTTGATCGGCACCTGCCAGCCCAGCCACGAACGCGCCTTGCAGCCCATCGACTGCAGCGTCAGCGCCAGCAGGCCGGAGGTGACCTGTTCGCCCGAGGCGACGACCACGTCGTATTCGGCGGGATCGTAGAGCGCGTTGGCTTCGCGGCAGAAGTTGACGAGGCGGTCGGTCTCGCCCGCCATCGCGGAAACCACCACGGCCACTTCGTGCCCGGCTTCCTGCTGGCGTTTGACGATCCCCGCCACGCGCCGGATTCGCTCGGACCCGGCCATGGAAGTGCCGCCGAATTTCATCACGATACGAGCCAAGGCGCCGTTGCTCCCCTGCGTAAAACACCCGCGCGACATGCCCGGGTGTGGATAAGAGTCGGCGGCGCTGTTAGGGGGGGATCATGGACAATGCAACTGCCTCTCTTACCCCTTCCGGCGCAACAATCGATCCGAAGGAGGCCGCCCACTTCGGCGCGCTCGCCGCCGAATGGTGGGATCCGAAGGGCACTTCGGCGATGCTCCACAAGCTGAACCCGGTCCGCCTCGCCTTTATCCGCGAGGCGATCGACGGCCATTTCGGCACGGATTCGCGGTCGTTGAAGCCGCTCGCGGGCAAGCGCGCCCTCGACGCGGGCTGCGGCGCGGGCCTGCTGTGCGAGCCGCTGGCCCGCATGGGCGCCGCCGTCACCGGCGTCGACGCCGCGCCGGAGAACGCCGCCGCCGCCCGCGCCCATGCCGAAGCGGGCGGCCTCTCCATCGACTACCGCGCAGGGGAACTCGGGTCGCTCGGCCTCTCTGGATTCGATCTCGTCTGCTCGCTCGAAGTGATCGAGCACGTCACCGACAAGGCCGCCTTCATCGGCCAGCTTGCCGGTGCCCTGGCCGATGACGGGCTGATGATCCTCTCCTGCCCCAACCGCACCGCCCGCTCACGCGTGCTGCTGGTGGAGGCCGCCGAACGGCTCGGCCAGGTGCCGCGCGGCACCCACGAATGGAGCCAGTTCGTCACCCCTGAGGAACTGCACGATCTGGCGGCGGGCGCGGGTCTGGAACTCGGCACCCCGCGCGGCATCTCGTGGTCGCCGCTAAAGGGGCTGCACCTCTCGGACGATCTCTCGCTCAACTTCATCGCGACCGCGCGCAAGGCCTGATCCCCGCGCGGGGACTACCCTCCCCGCGCCGCCCGCCCGACACTCGCCCGAAACGGGCCGAAGCGGGAGAGTGAGATGGACAAGCTGCGCGTCATCCAGTGGACCACCGGCAAGGTCGGCAAGCATGCCCTGCGCGCCATCCTCGACGATCCGCGACTGGAACTGGCGGGCTGCTATGCGTGGTCGGACGCCAAGAAGGGTGAGGATGCCGGTGCGCTGTGCGGGCGGCCCGACACCGGGATCGCCGCCACCAACGACATCGACGCCCTCATCGCACTCGGCGCCGATACGGTGCTCTATACGCCGTTCGAGGCCGATCTGGACCATGCCGTGCGGCTGCTGGAGAGTGGGCTGGACGTGATCTCGACCAACCTGTTCCTCAACGTCGGCGGCATTCGCGGCGCGGTGAAGGACCGGCTGGAGGCGGCCTGCGCGAAGGGCGGTTCCTCGCTCTACATCACCGGCATCAACCCCGGCTGGATCAACTCGGTCATCGCCAGCATGACCGCGATCTGCCGCGACGTGCGCTCGGTCGCGATCACCGAATCGGCCGATTGCTCGGTCTATGAATCTGTGGAGACCTGGGGCTTCCTCGGCATCGGCGAGCCCGGCGGCATGACCGAGGAACTGGCGGGGCGCGCGCAGGCGTGGCTGATCCTGTTCCGCGACGCGGTGGAGAGGATCGGCGACGCGCTGGGCCTCGCCTTCGACGACATCGAGTTCTTCTGCGAATACGCCACCGCCGCCGAGGACGTCGACCTTGGCTGGCTGCGGATGGACAAGGGCACCAATGCCGCCCTGCGCGGTGGCTGGCGCGGCAAGCTGGGCGGCGAGACGGTCGTGAGCCTGACGGTGATCTGGTATCTCACCCGCAAGCTCGCCGAAGGCTGGGCCATCGACGACGACCAGTACCACCTCGTCGTCGAAGGGGAGCCGAGCATCGACACCCGCATGCGCCTGATCCCGGCAGAGCACTGGAAGAACCACGACTGGGACATCATGACCGCCCTGCCCGCCGTCAGCGCGGTGCCGCAGATCAAGGCGGCGAGGCCGGGCGTGCTCGGGCTGCTCGACGCCGGCCTGCCGGTCGCTCCGGTGGGTGAATGGAAGCGGGCGCGCCGCTAAGCCGCTAGCAGCCCCTCGATCGCGGCCACCGCCTTCGCCTCGCGCTCCTCCCATGTCCCGGCGATGCGCACGAAGGGCACCCCGGCGTGCAGAAGCGCCTCCTCCGCCAGCGCGGCGAAGCGGGCGCGGGTCTGGTCCTCGCCGAAGAAGCGGGTGCCGTCCTCGCGCCAGGGCACGTCCGCCTCGAACAGCAAGTAGAGGTCGGCCTTGGGATAAGTGAGAAGCTGCTCCGGCACTTCGCCGAACAGCATCTGCGCCCAGGCCGCCGTCATCAGCTGGTCGGTGTCGAACAGCAGCACCTCGGGCGCGTCCTGCATCGCCCTGCGATTGGCGCGGGCCTGACCTTCGGCGATGACGAGAAGGTCGGTCATCGTCAGGTCGATGCCGTTCTCCTCGCAATAGGTCCGCCCGTATTCGGGCACGAAAGGCCAGCCGCGGGTGACGAGGAAGCGCTCGCACAGCACGGATTTCCCCGTGCTCTCGGCGCCGTGGAGGCAGACGGTCTTCATGATTGCTTTCTGTACGCCGCGATCCATTCGCGCAGGCCCAGCGCCGACATCACCAGGAACACGGTATAGAGCGCGGCGGTCGGCCACAGGCCCTTGGTGACGTAGACCGCGACCGATGCCACATCGATCAGGATCCACAGCACCCAGTTCTCGATCCGGCGGAAGCCGAGCAGGATCTGCGCGGCGATACTGGCCCCGGCGATGGCCGCATCGGCATAAGGCAGCGAGGCGTCGGTGAAGCGGTGCATCACCCAACCAAGGTTGAGCGCCAGCGCCGCCGTGGCCGTCGCCCAGACGAGGCGGCTGAGATTGCCCAGCCAGCGCACCGGCACCTGCGAATCGCCCTCGCCGGCGCGCACCCAGAGCCACCAGCCCCAAGCCTGCGCGGCGAAGAAGAACAGCTGGAGCCCGGCCTCTCCGTAAAGCTTGGCCTCGAAGAACACGACGGCGTAGAGCGCCACCATCGCCATGCCGAACGGGTAGTTCCACACGCTGCGCCGCACCAGCAGCGCGATGTTCGCAAGGCCGAGCGCGGCCGCGATCCATTCGACCCAGTTCACGGCTTCAGACCCGAATCAGGCCAGCGCCGCCGCCCACTCGGGCTCCTTGAAGCCGACGAGAACGCCCCCGGGATGCTCGACCACGGGCCGCTTGATCGTGCTGGGATTGGCGACCATCAGCGCGATCGCCTTGCCCGCATCGAGGTCGGCCTTGTCGGCATCGGGCAGCTTGCGGAAAGTGGTGCCCGCGCGGTTCAGCACCTTGTCGAGACCGGCCGCGTCGATCCACGTCGCCAGCTTCTCGGGAGCCGCGCCTTCCTTCTTGTAGTCGTGGAAGGTGTAGGCCAGCCCCTGCGCATCGAGCCAGACACGCGCCTTCTTCACGGTGTCGCAGTTGGGGATGCCGTAGACCTCGATCGCCATGCCGTACCTATCGTGCTGGATCGCAGGGATAATCGCAAGGAATGCGCCTGCCTTGCACGGGGCGATACACGAAGCCGTGGGCGGTGAATACCCGCGTTCAGCCCTGCGGCGCGGCGCTCATGTCGAAGCGCTGCACCCTTGGCACATCGCAGGCGTAGAGCGTGTATTCCTGATAGTACTCCGCACGCCCGCGCTGCTGGACGACGACGTGTTCGGCATGGCGCGCCCAGGCTGCTGCATGCTCCGCGCTTTCCCATTCCGACATGGACAGAACTTCCCCGTCGTCCGCCGTGTAGCTGCGGAACAGGAGGAACCCGGGCTGCGCCTCGGCGAGCGCCTCCATCTCCATCGAATCGTGGATATAGGCGTCGACGTCGATGTCGGCACGCTTGCGGTTGCGGAATACGACCAGAAACATCGTTCTCCCCTGCCGATGCCAAACCGAATCGACAAGTGTTCAAAGGGACCGTTTTGAGCGGGAAGTGTCTCGTCATGGGAACGATTACGTCCAATGCGGGCGCATCGCCCCGATCCGACCGCCGCAGTGTACTCCACTGGACAAACCGCGCGTTTGCCGACAAGGCGCAGAGCCATCATGAGCGTGAACAGCTTCGGCCGCCTTTTCCGTTTCACCACCTGGGGCGAAAGCCACGGGCCCGCCATCGGTGCGGTCGTCGACGGGTGCCCGCCGGGCCTCTCCATCGACGAGAGCGTGATCCAGCCCTTCCTCGACGCGCGCCGTCCGGGGCAGTCGAAGTTCACCACCCAGCGACAGGAGCCGGACCAGGTCCGCATCCTCTCGGGCGTGTTCGAAGGCCGCACCACCGGCACCCCGATCAGCCTGATGATCGAGAACGTCGACCAGCGCTCCAAGGACTACTCCGAGGTCGCGGTCGCCTATCGCCCGGGCCATGCCGACTATGCCTATGACGCCAAGTACGGTTTCCGCGACTATCGCGGCGGCGGGCGTTCCTCCGCGCGCGAAACCGCCAGCCGCGTGGCGGCGGGGGCGGTGGCGCGGCTCGTCATCCCCGAGGTGAAGATCCTCGCCTACGTCTCCGAGATCGGCGGCGACATGATCGACCCCGGCAAGTTCGACGAGGCCGAGATCACCCAGAACCCATTCTTCTGCCCCGATGCCGCCGCCGCGCAGCGCTGGGAGAAGATCGTCGATGATGCCCGCAAGTCCGGCTCCTCGGTTGGCGCGGTGGTGGAATGCTACGCCAGCGGCGTGCCCGCCGGCTGGGGCGCGCCGCTCTACGGCAAGCTCGACGCGGACCTTGCGGCGGCGATGATGGGCATCAACGCGGTCAAGGGCATCGAGATCGGCGACGGCTTCGCCGCCGCGCGCCTTTCGGGCGAGCAGAACGCCGACCCGATGCGGCCCGCCAAAGTCCAGGGCGCCGAAGGACCGGACGGCGCGCCGGAGTTCCTGGCGAACCACGCGGGCGGCATCGCCGGGGGCATCTCGACCGGCCAGCCGGTGACGTGCCGCGTGGCGTTCAAGCCGACCAGCTCGATCCTGACCCCGCAGCAGACCATCAACCGTTCCGGCGAAGCGACCGAAATGTTCACCAAGGGCCGCCACGACCCCTGTGTCGGCATCCGCGGCGTGCCGGTGGTGGAGGCGATGATGGCGCTCGTCCTCGCCGACCACAAACTGCTCCACCGGGGGCAGTGCGGGTAATCGGGCGGCTGAACTGACCGCCTCGGGTCGTGCCGCAAGGCGACAGGTTTACACGGTTTACACGGTCCAGAGGGCAAACCTGTCACCTTGGGGCGGAATGTGTCGCCTTGTGGGTGCAGAGTGTCGCCTTCCCCGGGAAATGTGTCGCCTTGTGCGCCGAAAGTGTCGTCTTGTGGCGGCGTGCATCGGGCGTGCGGGAGAATGACGTGGCTGGGCGGGACATTCGCGCAGGCTACCGTGGGCATGGGGCTGTAGGAAAGCGGGCTGTCGGGATAGGGTTCGGTTCGACCGTCTCAACGATCTTGCCGCGCACGCGATTTGCCGCGCAGGACAAGACAGGCGATCGGAACATGCAGACCTGCGATCACAGAGCCGAACAGCGGACAGACCCCGCGCATGAACGAACCGTCAAAAAACAGGCCTTGAATTACAAGGCCAAGCAAGCCACCAATGAGTGAGACGATAAAGAAGTCGACCACGGGCTGCTGAATAAAGCTGTCGCCATGGAAATAGACGACCGGCACGGCAACCAGCAATATCAGCGGACCCGTCAGAATTACGCTTATAAGCGCAAGCTGCGTGGCAGCAAAGAATAACCCCACAAGATAATCGTCTTCCGCCATATTGCGCCAGGAAACACATAATACGTAAATGAATGACGCAACAGTGCTTCCGATTGCCGCAGAAAAGCCGGGAATGGCGAATGCGTAAAGAGGGTTCCGCTCGACAGTCATGCCGCAATTCTAGACGGGTTCGATAAAATTTTCTTGAACGCCCATGACCACAAACGTCCTGCTGCCGGACGCAACGCAATCGTCGTCCCGGACTCGATCCGGGACCGCTGGCTGCTCTTGAGGCGATAGCTTTGAATGAGTCACTGCGACGTGGCGCTGGCACTCAAGCTCGGGCGGTTTTGCCAGCGATCCCGGCCTGCGCCGGGATGACGGAAAAGATCGGGTTCGCGCAAAGGTGTCGTGCATTTGGCAGCGAAGCTCCTCCTTTCAGCGGTGCGGTTTTATCGGCGTTGACGAGAGAACGGGTCTGCGGCGCAGCCCGACACCTCTGCGCCTTTGTGCGAACCCCTTCTTCCTTGCCCCTTCGGCGAAGCTGACGCTGAACCCCCACCTGCACCATGCCCCCGATATGGCCATACCCCACGCCCCGGTGTAAGGCCGCGCCATGATCCGTATCCTCATCGACGCCGACGCCTGCCCGGTGAAGGACGAGACCTACAAGGTCGCCATGCGCCACAAGGTGCCGGTGACGGTCGTCAGCAACAGCCCGATCCGCGTGCCGCAGAGCGCGCTGATATCGCGCAAGCTGGTGAGCGACGCCTTCGATGCCGCCGACGACTGGATCGTCGAGAATACGGACGCCTCAACGGTCGTGATCACTGCCGACATCCTGCTGGCCGACCGCTGCCTGAAGCTTGGCGCCAGCGTCGTCGCGCCCAACGGCAAGCCCTTCACCACGTCCTCTATCGGAGGCGCCATCGCGACGCGCGCGATCATGGCGGACCTGCGGGCAGGCGGCGACGTCGTGGGCGGACCGCCACCGTTCTCGAAGCAGGACCGCTCCCGCTTCCTTTCGGCGCTGGACGAAGTGCTGGTCAGGATGGCGCGCCGAGGTTGAATGCGGCGGACCTGAACGCTGCCGTCAGGAGCGTCGGTCGGATTTCTTGAGCCAGGCGAACATGCCGACTACGCCCGCGCCCACCAGGGCGCCGACGAAGGCTCCCACGTTTCCTGTCATCACGCTGGCCGAAATCGCGAGAGCCAGTACGACGGCAAGCAGCAGGATCAGCTTGGGACTCATCGATATTTTCTCCGATCTGAAGGCTGGGACAAATGGGGCCTGGCAACCCTTCCTAGATCGTATCACCCCGAATCGGGGGCATTCTTCGCCTTTCCGTGGCTGAGTCGGGGTGGATTGCAGGCCCGCAGCATCTCATCGACAAAGCCGCACAATCTGACGCTCATTTATCGACACATTCGATCAAGCCAATCGGATCAAGACCCTACTAATCGTCACACCTCCGGCCTATCTCCCTCTCACCAGTTTCAACCACCCAACTGAGGGAGCTTACATCCATGGGTATCGTCGGCAGCACCATCAAGCCGTTCAAGAACACCGCCTTCCAGGCCGGCAAGGACTTCTTCGACGTCACCGAAGCGGACATCGCGGGCAAGTGGGCCGTGTTCTTCTTCTACCCCGCCGACTTCACCTTCGTCTGCCCGACGGAGCTGGAAGACCTCGGCGACCAGTACGCGACCCTGCAGGGCCTCGGCGTAGAAGTGTTCGGCGTTTCGACCGACACGCACTTCAGCCACAAGGCATGGCACGACACCTCGGAGACCATCGGCAAGCTCAAGTACGCTTTCCTCGGCGACCAGAACCACGCCCTGACCAACAACTTCGGCGTGCTGCGCGAAGGCGTCGGCCTTGCTGACCGCGCCACCTTCGTGGTCGATCCGGACGGCGTGATCCAGCTGGTCGAAATCACCCCCGAGGGCGTGGGCCGCAACGCGGTCGAACTCGTCCGCAAGATCAAGGCCGCCAAGTACTGGCGCGAGCACCCCGGCCAGGTCTGCCCGGCCAAGTGGGAAGAAGGCGCTGAAACGCTTGCTCCCTCGCTCGACCTCGTCGGCAAGATCTGATTGTTCCGGGCGGCCGGGGAAACTTCGGCCGCCCGCCTACCTGCCTTCCCCCTCGATGGGGGAAGGATAGCGTAGCTTGACCCGGAAGGGTCTAGCGAAGCTTGGATGGGGGTGCGAACGGCGCACCCCGCCCCACACCCCCACCCAACTGCGGCTAGGCCGCTACCGCGACCAAGCCTGCGTATCCCTCCCCCATCAAGGGGGAGGATCGTGAGATCGTGAAAGGAAACCTTTGACATGCTCGACGCCAACCTGAAGCAACAGCTCTCGCAATATCTCGGCATGCTGCGCGAGCCGATCGAGCTCGTCGCCTCGCTGGGCGATGGGCAGAAGTCCGCCGAGACCCGCGAGCTGCTCGAGACCATCGCCTCGCTCTCGGACAAGGTCACCGCCACTTTCGACGGCGACGACAAGCGCCGCCCCAGCTTCATCATCCGCCGCGCGAGCGACGCGAGCGCCTGGGTGCGCTTCGCAGGCCTGCCGCTCGGCCACGAATTCACCTCGCTCGTCCTCGCCCTGCTGTGGACCGGCGGTCACCCGCCCAAGGTCTCGGACGAGGTGCTTGAGCAGGCCAAGGCGCTGGAAGGCAGCCTCGAATTCGAGATGTACTTCTCGCTGTCGTGCCACAACTGCCCCGACGTGGTGCAGGCGCTGACGCTGATCGCGCTGAACAACCCGCACGCCGACGTGACGCTGATCGAAGGCGGCACGTTCCAGGCCGAGGTCGAGGAGCGCGGCGTGATGGCCGTGCCCGCGGTCTTCCTGAACGGCCAGATGTGGGGTTCGGGCAAGATGAGCATCGAGGAAATCCTCGGCAAGCTCGACGTCGGCGCGGATGCCAAGGCGGCTGCCAAGCTGGCCGAGAAGAAGCCTTTCGAGGTTCTCGTCGTCGGCGGTGGTCCTGCCGGTGCGGCTGCTTCGGTCTACACCGCGCGCAAGGGTTTCAGCACCGGCATCGCCGCCGAGCGTTTCGGCGGGCAGGTGCAGGACACCATGGGCATCGAGAACTTCATCTCGGTCCCCTACACCGAAGGTCCGAAGCTCGCCGCCGCGCTCGAGGCGCATGTGGCCGAGTACGACATCGACGTGATGAACCTGCAGCGCGCCGAGAAGCTGATCCCGGCAAGCGAAGTGGGCGGCTATCACGAAGTCGTGTTCGCGAACGGCGCTTCGCTGAAAGCCCGTTCTGTGGTGCTGACCACCGGCGCGCGCTGGCGCAACCTCGGCGTCCCCGGTGAGGCCGAGTACAAGAACAAGGGCGTGGCCTACTGCCCGCACTGCGACGGCCCGCTGTTCAAGGGCAAGCGCGTGGCGGTGATCGGCGGCGGCAACTCGGGCGTCGAAGCGGCGATCGACCTTGCCAACATCGTCGGCCATGTGACGCTGATCGAATTCGACGCCAAGCTGCGCGCCGACCAGGTTCTGGTCGACAAGCTGAAGTCGATGAAGAACGTGGACATCTTCACCAGCGCCCAGACCACCGAGGTCGAAGGCGACGGCGAGAAGGTCAACGCGCTCGTCTACAAGGACCGCAACACGGGCCAGGAGCACAAGGTCGAGCTGGAAGGCGTGTTCGTCCAGATCGGCCTGGTGCCCAACACCGAATGGCTGAAGGACAGCGGCATCGAACTGACCGGCCGCGGCGAGATCGTCATCGACGAGAAGGCCGCGACCAACCTGCCCGGCATCTTCGCGGCGGGCGACGTGACCACGGTGCCTTACAAGCAGATCATCATCGCCATGGGCGAGGGTTCGAAGGCGGCGCTGTCCGCATTCGACTACCTGATCCGCAACGAGGCTCCCGAGGAGATCGCCCAAGCCGCGCAGGCTGCTGCGCAGGCGGCCTGAACGACGCTGAAGCTATAACGAGAGGCGGGCGGGGATCGTAAGGGTCCCCGCCCGTTTTTCGTGGGGCGCCGGGGCTCAAACCCCGTCGATATGCCGCTTCAGTCCCGCCTGCCACATCGCGATGCGCGTTGAACGCACGCCGTCGGCCATGTCCGGCACGAACCGCCGTCCGCCGCCGCCCATGGTCATCGCGTGCTCCAACGAAGCGTGGATGCCGACGCCGACCCCCGCCAGCATCGCCGCGCCGAGCGCGGTCGTCTCAGTGTCCGCAGGGCGCTGTACGGGGATGGCGAGCACGTCGGCCAGGTCCTGCGCCATCCAGTCGTTGGCGCTCATGCCGCCGTCGATGCGCAGGGTCTTCCAGGCGGCGCCGTCGGCGGCGAAGGCGGCCTGCAGGTCGTGGCATTGGTGCGCCATCGATTCCATCGCGGCGCGCACGATATGGGCGCGGCTGGTCCCCTGCGTGAGTCCGGTGACGACGCCCTTGGCGTCCGGACGCCAGTGCGGCGCGCCCAGTCCGGCCAGCGCGGGCAGGAACAGCACGCCGCCGTTGTCCGCCACCGCACGCGCCAGTTCCTCGCTCTCGCGCGCCTCGCGGATCACGCCGAGTTCGTCGCGCAGCCACTTGATGAGGCTGCCCGCCACGAAGATCGAGCCTTCCAGCGCATAGATCCGCTTGCGGTCCTGCTGGCACAGCACGGTGCCGAGCAGACGGTGCGACGAACGCGGCAAGGTCTCGCCCATGTTGGTGAGGATGAACGCGCCGGTGCCGAAGGTCGCCTTGGTCTCCCCCGCCTTGAGGCAGTGCTGGCCGATCGTCGCCGCCTGCTGGTCTCCGGCAAGGCCGCTGATCGGGATCGCCGCGCCGAGCACCTCAGGGTCGCAGGTGCCGACCGTGCCGATGGTGTCTACCACACGGGGCAGCGCCGCGCGCGGCACGCCGAACAGGCCGAGCAGTTCGTCGTCCCAGTCCGCCCCGTCTAGCGCGAGCAGCTGCGTGCGGCTGGCGTTGCTGGCGTCGGTTATGTGCAGGCCCCCGGTCAGCTTCCAGACCAGCCAGCTCTCGACCGTGCCGAGCGCGAGGTTCTCTCCAAGGTCGCGCGCGGCGGGCACGTTGTCGAGGATCCAGCGCATCTTGGTGCCGGAGAAATAGGGGTCGATCACCAGCCCGGTACGGGACTGGATCATCTCTTCGTGCCCGCCCTCGCGCAGCGTCGCGCAGATCGGAGCGGTGCGGCGGTCCTGCCAGACGATGGCGCGCGTCACGGGCTCGCCGCTGCGGCGGTCCCAAGCCACCACCGTCTCGCGCTGGTTGGTGATGCCGAGCGCCGCAATGCGACCCGCACCGCCCGCCTTCCGGATGACTTCGCGCGCGCAGGCGAGCGTGCGGTCCCAGATCTCCGCCGCGTCATGCTCGACCCGGCCGGGCTCGGGGTAATACTGCGTCAGTTCCTGCTGCGCCACATGCAGCACCGCGCCGTCCGCGTCGTAGACGATCGCCCGCGTCGAGGTGGTCCCTTCGTCGAGGACCAGAATGTATTCGCCCGTCACCGTCCCTCACCCATGTAGTTCTTCAGTCGTTCGACCTGCGCGGCATCCAGCCGCAGCCCCAGCTTGGTGCGCCGCCACAGCACATCCTCTGCCGTCATGGCCCACTCATTCGCCATGAGATAGTCGACTTCCGCCCCGGTCAGGCCATGGCCGAAGTCCTCACCCGGCGTGGCGGAAAGCCACGCGCGCGCCTTCGTGCCATAGGCCCGCGCCACGCGGTCCACCGTCATGGCATCGAGGCGCGGATAGTCGCGGGCGAGTTCGGCCTTGAGCGTGTCGATCGCGCCCGTCGCGAAATCGCCGCCCGGCAGCGGCGCGGTGGCGGTCCAGTCCTTGCCCGAAAGCGCGGGGACAAGCGGCTGCAGCTTCTCCACCGCATCCTTGGCGAGATGGCGGTACGTGGTGATCTTGCCGCCGAAGACCGAGAGGAACGGCGCGCGCCCCTCTGCGTCCAGATCGACGTCGAAATCGTAGCCGCGCGTCGCCGCCTCGGGCTTGCCGGAACCGTCGTCCACCAGCGGGCGCACGCCGGAATAGCTCCACACGACGTCGGCAGGGGTGATCGCCTTGGCGAAGTAGGCGTTGGCCGCGTCGCACAAGTAGGCGATCTCCTCCGCGCTCGCCTTCACTTCGCTCAATGGGCCTTCATGGTCGCGGTCGGTCGTGCCGATCAGCGTGAAGTCGCCCTGATAGGGGATCGCGAAGAAGATGCGGCCATCGGGGATCTGGAAGAAGTAGGCGTAAGGGTGATCGAACAGGCGCGGCACGACGATGTGCGAGCCCCGCACCAGCCGCATCGCGCGTTTTGTGCGCTCGCCCGCGCGGCCGACGAGGTCGAGCACCGCAGGCCCTGCCGCGTTCACCACCGCCTTCGCGCGGAAGGTGCCGCCGCTGGTGTGCAGCACCCAGCCGCCGCCCTCGCGCTCCAGACGCTCGACGCCGGTGCGGGTCAGGATCGTCGCGCCCCGGTCCGCCGCGTCGCGGGCGTTGAGGACGACGAGGCGTGCATCATCCACCCAGCCGTCCGAATAGACGAAAGCCTTGCCGAAGCCGGGCTTGAGCGGCGCGCCTGCCGGGTGGCGGTGAAGATCGATGCTTTCGGTCGCGGGCAGCGCCTTGCGCCCCCCGATGTGGTCGTAGAGGAACAGGCCGAGGCGCAGCAGCCAGCGCGGGCGCAGGCCCTTCACATGCGGCAGCACGAAGCGCATCGGATGGATGATGTGCGGAGCGATCTTCCACAGGCGCTCACGCTCGGTCAGCGCTTCGCGCACGAGCGCGAACTCATAATGCTCCAGATAGCGCAGGCCGCCGTGGATCAGCTTGGTCGATGCGGACGAGGTGCCGCCGGCAAGGTCGCCCTGCTCCAGCACCAGCACCTTGGCGCCGCGTCCCGCCGCATCGCGCGCGATGCCGCAGCCGTTCACGCCGCCGCCGATGATCGCGATGTCGTAGATAGTCTCGGTCATTCAGGTACTCACAGGATCATCATGCTGAAGCCCAGCGCCACCACCAGCGAGGCGAGGGTCGCGGCCACCACCGGCATCGCCGCCCGCCAGCCCATCTGCATCACCAGATCGAGCCGCGAACGCATCGCCGTCGCCGTCACCGCCAGCAGGAGGAGGGACTTCGACAGCGTCAGGTTCAGGTGAACCACGAAGGGCGGGATCGTCACCAGCGAATTGACGACGACCACGGCCAGAAACAGGGTAATGAACCAGGGCATCGCGAGTTTCCGGATCCAGTGCCGCTGGCCCGCGTCCTCGTCCGTGAACATCAGCGAGACCACCGCCACGATCGGCGCGAGCAGCGCGACGCGGCTCAGCTTGACGATGGTGGCATAGCTGCCCGCAATGTCCGAATAGGCATAGCCGCCGCCGATGGCCTGTGCGACGTCATGGATCGAGGCACCGATGAGGAAGCCCGCCTGCCGGTCGTCGAGGTGCATCAGCCCTGCCAGCGGCGGATAGAACGACATGGCAAGCGCGCTCGCCATCGATATCACCACCAGCGTCAGCGCGAACTGCGCCTGGCTGACGCGCTTCGCGCCCAGCACGCCGAACAGCGCCAGCGCGGCGGAGGCGCCGCAGATCGCCGTCGCCCCGCCCGCAAGGATGCCGATGGCGGTGGAGGCCCCGGTCGCCCGCGCCACCAGCAGCGCGGCGGCCATGGCAGCGGCCATGACCATCAGCAGCGCCAGGAACGGCACCGGCCCCAGCGCCACGATCTGCGCCAGCGTCACCTGCGTGCCCAGCACCACGATCCCCCAGCGCAGGCACGCCTTCGACGCGAAATCGAGGCCGGGATGCGTGCGCGCCTCGCTGGTCACGAAGTTGAGCGACAGGCCGATCAGCAGACCCATCAGGATGATCGGCGCGCCGTAATGCTCCGAAAGCCAGGCGGCGGCGATGCTGGCGATGCCGCAGATGGCAAGACCGGGCCACAGCGTCTTCCATATCTCGATCCGGCTCGGCTTCGTGGCCGGACCGTCGAGTCCGGCCAGGAACATCTCGCCGTAAAGATCGCCTGCGTGGTCTGCGCTCACTGGTCCCCGTCCTTTCGCCGCATCCTTCTTGGGAAGATGCTGGCGTTCAAATCGGCGCGTCCTAGACGAAGGCGCTTGCCGTATGTCCTACGCTGTCATATCCACCTCTATGGCCATGCGCGCCATGGAGCAAGAGCTTTGCGCAAAAGGCTGGACGAATTGCCGCCGGACCAACGGCGGGATAGGGGAGAGCAGGAATGACTATTCACGAACACCCGGCGCCGCAGGTGCACGCCCCTCCCCCCGATCCCGGCGCTGACCGTGCCGCTGCCCGCGCGCAGAACGTGCTGATCGCGCTGATCTTCTTCGCGACGGCGCTGAACTACGTCGATCGGCAGGTTCTGGCGCTGCTCAAGCCGATGCTGGAGGCGGAGTTCGAATGGAGCGACCAGCAGTTCGCGCACCTCGGCTCGATCTTCCAGCTGGCGGCGGCTGTCTCGCTGCTCGGCGTCGGCTGGTTCGTCGACCGCTTCGGCGTGCGTTTCGCCTATGGCCTTGCCGTGACGGTGTGGAGCCTAGCCGGCATGGCGCATGCACTGGCCGCCAGCGTCCAGCAGTTCGTCATCGCCCGCGCCGTGCTGGCGACCGCCGAGTCGGTGAACACGCCCGCGGCAATGAAGACCGCGGCGATCTACCTCCCGGTGCAGCGCCGCTCGGTCGGCATCGGCATCATCAACACCGCGCCGAACATCGGCGCGATCCTGACGCCGCTCATCATCCCGCCCTTCGCGATGGCGTTCGGCTGGAAGGCCGCGTTCCTCGTCACCGGCGGGCTCGGCCTCGTCTGGCTGGCGTTGTGGAAGCTCAACACCGCGAAGCTCACGCCCGTCGCCGGGCAGGCCGCGACCACGCGCGGCAAGGTCGAATGGGGCGCAATCCTCTCCGACCGGCGCAGCTGGACGGTGATCGGCGCGAAGGCCTTCACCGACCTCGTCTGGTGGTTCGTGCTGTTCTGGACCCCGGACTTCTTCGCGCGCCAGTTCAACCTCAGTCAGGGACAGCTGGGCTGGCCGATCGCGGTGATCTTCGTCCTTGCGGCGCTGGGCGCGGTATCCTCGGGCGCGCTCTATCCCGCGCTGCTGCTGCGCGGCGTGTCGATGAACCTTGCGCGAAAGGGCTCTATGCTGGCCTATGCGCTGATCGTGCTGGTCATGCCGCTGGCCCTGATCGCCGGCGATCCGTGGATCGCGGCGGTGTGCATCGGCCTCGGCCTGTTCGCGCACCAGGGCTTCTCGACCAACATCTTCGGCATGGCGACCGAGATCATCCCGGCCCGCCGCATGGCCACCGTGATCGCGCTGGGCGCGGTCGCGGGGAACCTGACCGGGACCGGGATCATCGAGTTCGCCGGCTGGTCGCTCGACACCGGCCTCGGCTACGCGCCGCTGTTCGTGGTGTGCGGTTCGGCGTACCTGGTGGCGACCGCGTTCATCCACCTCATGCAGCCCAAGCTGGAAGCTGCGGAGTAACCTGAATTCCTCCCCGAGCTTGTCTCGGGGAGGGGGACCGCCGCGAAGCGGTGGTGGAGGGGGAGAACCTCGCGCAATTCCCCCTCCGTCAGCCCTGACGGGCTGCCACCTCCCCGAGACAAGCTCGGGGAGGAACTAGCTTAAAAGGCAAAAGAAAACCCCCGGCGGAGAGGAGATCCGCCGGGGGTTCTTTTGTGCGGGCTTTCAGCCTAGGACGTTTGCGGCCCCCGGGGTTCAACTTGGCCTCAGTTGAACTTCGCCCGCAGGTTCAGGCCTGCGTAACGGTCGGCATCGCGCGGGATCATCAGGCGCTGGCCGTTTGTGGTGTTGAGCAGGACGTAGCTGTCGTCCAGGATGTTGCGGACCATGAAGGTCAGGCGATACTTGTCGTCCGCGTCCGACACGCCGATGCTGGCGTTCCAGATGCCGTAGGGGTCGATCTCACCGCTCTGGCCAAGGTCGGAGAACTGCTTGGAGACGTGGTGCCAGTCGCTCGACAGGTACAGCTTCACCGGGCCGACGGGCACGTCGTAGTCCGCGCCGATGGTGTAGCTGAACTTGGGCGCCAGCGGCAGGCGGGTGCCGTCGCGGGCGTCGGGCGCGTTGGTCAGCGGGTTCGGGTTGAAGCGGCGGACCTTGGCGTCGGCATAGGCAGCGTTGGCGCGGAAGGTCAGGCCCTCGGTCGGCGCGACGGTCAGGTCAGCCTCGAAGCCCTTGGAGCGCACGGTGCCCGCGTTGGTCAGGTTCGTCACCACCGCGCCGTTCAGCAGCACGAAGTTGTTCGCCTGGAAGCCCTTGTAATCGACCAGGAATGCCGCCGCGTTCAGCTGCACCATGCGGTCGAGGAACTGGCTCTTGAAGCCGACCTCGAAGCTGTCCGACTTCTCGGGATCGATCGGGGTCGAGTTGGTCGGTGCAGTGTGGTTGAAGAAGACGTTGAACGCCGGCCCCTTGTAGCCGCGGGTGTAGCTGCCATAGACCATCACGTCGTCCATTACGTCGTACTGCAGCACCGCCTTGCCCGAGAAGTTATCGGCGTTGGTGCTGCCGCGCGAGGTGTTGGTGCCGTTGCCGCCGCTTGCCAGCGTGCCGCCCGCACCGACGCCCGAAAGGCCCGCGCCGGTGGCCGGAAGGCCGGTGGTGGCGTTGACCGCAGGGGCGCGGGTGTGGACGAAGCTCACACTGTCATGCGTGAAGCGGCCGCCCAGCGTCAGGCGCAGGCTCTGGGTTAACTCGTAAGTCGCCTGTCCGAAGACCGCCCAGTTGCGGAACGAGACGTCCGACCGCGAGGTTGCAGTGGGGAACAGGGTGTTCACCGTGTCGGTCAGGTTGCACGGACGCGCGCCCGTCGCCGGATCGATCGGCGAGGTCGACGTCGCGCAGGTCACGTCGCTGCGGGTGAAGTCCTGCGTGTTCTTGGAATACCACATGAAGCCGCCGACCTGGTAGGTCAGTGCCTGGTTCTGCGGCGAGGCGAGGCGGACTTCGGCGGAAACTTGGTCGGTCTCCACAGTGCCGCGGTCATGCAGCTGCGGCGTGCCGACGATGGCGCGCGGCAGGAAGTCGCCGTCGCGGATCTCGGTGTTCTTCCAGTTGCGGTAGCCGGTGACGATCGAGAACGTGTGGTCCGCGAAAGTGTCGATATCGGCGCTCATCGTCACGCTGTACTGGCGGTCCAGCGAGCGGGTGATGAGGTTCTGGTTGACGTCGCGGGTGTCCTCGCCCTGCGGCACGATGCCCAGTTCGTTGTCGATCACCGTGCCGCGCGACACGCCGGTCACTTCGGCGCAGCAGTCGTCGTTGGCCTTGAAGTAGTCCGCGATCAGGCGGAAGCGACCGCCGTTGCCGTCGTAGTCCAACAGGCCGCGCGCGCCGTAGTGCTCGTAACCGTTGACGGTCTTGTCGTAGTAGGTGTTCTTGATGTTGCCGTCGAAGTTGCCGTAGAAGCCGGTCAGGCGACCGGTCAGGTTCTCGGCGATCGGGCCGGAAAGCGTCATCTTCGCGCGGTATTCGTCATCGGTCGTGCCGGAAACGTTGGCTTCGGCCTCGAAACGGTCGGTGCCGCCCTTCGACACGATGTTGACGAGGCCCGCCGAGGCGTTCTTGCCGAACAGCGTACCCTGCGGGCCGCGCAGAACCTCAAGACGCTCGAAATCGACGAGGTCGAGGAACGACTGGCCCGAACGGCTCAGCACCACGCCGTCCACAACGGTGGACACGCTGGGCTCGGCAGCGATCGAGAAGCTGATGGTGCCGACGCCGCGCATCACGATGGCGCTGTTGGCGTTGGTCGTGCCCTTGCGGAACGTGACGGAGGGGACGATTGAGGTGATGTCTTCCAGGCTCTTGGCGCCGGCGCGGGCCATCGCCTCGCCCGTGACCGCGCTGATCGCGATCGGAACGTCCTGAACGTTCTGCTGAACCTTCTGAGCAGTAACGATAATCTCGTCCACCTGCGCGTTCGCGGGCGTCGCCGCGATCATTGCGACGGCGGACGCGGAAAGCGCCAGCGCAGCGCGTGCGAACGTAGATGTGGCGTGTGTGGAAATCATGATTCTCCCCTCCTTGCGCAGTGAGCCTGGGTGTTGACACCTCAGGTGGTCCTGTCGGTTTCGACCCTCTTGATTGGCTCGATCATTTCTGTCAAGCGTTGTCACATCAGGACAGCGCGGCGGCCACGCCAGTGCTGCAAAAGAAGCACACCATGGGAGCTGGGCCTTGCCGCTGACCTTCACCTTACGGGAAGATGGATTTGTCTGCGTGATCGCTGGGCGGGAAATCCTGCGCAGTTCGCCGGAGAATCCCGCCTTTTCCGTGGCTCGCGGCGATCCCGACGTGAAGATGGTGCGCGGCAACTTCTCCATCGAGGACGCCCCGCAGGACCGCGTTTCGCTCTCCCACGCATGGGCCGATGACGGCGATATCCTCCTGTCCGCCGGGACAGGAAGTGCCCCGCTGCTGCGCCTCGCCACGGCGGGCGACTCGCTGACGGTGACGGCGCTCGACCCTGCCCATGACCGCGTCTGGGTCGATCTCGTCGCGCAGCCGGGCGAGCATATCTGGGGCGGCGGGGAGCAGATGAGCTACCTCGACCTTTCGGGCCGTCGCTTCCCGATCTGGACGAGTGAGCCCGGCGTCGGGCGTGACAAGTCCACCGAACTGACCCGCCTGATGGACCAGAACGGCATGGCTGGCGGCGATTACTGGTGGACCAACTATCCCCAACCCACCTTCCTGACCTCGACGCTGTGGGCCTGCCATCTGGGATCGAGCGCCTATTCGGTGCTCGATTTCACCGATGCCGCCCGCCACCGGATCGAGGTGTGGGAAGGCAGCTTCACCCTCGAATTCTTTGCCGAAGATACCCTGCCCGCGCTGGTCGGCACGCTTTCCAGCCGCTTCGGTCGCCAGCCCGCCCTGCCCGACTGGGCCATCGGCGGCGCCATCGTCGGCCTGAAAGAAGGCGAAAACAGCTTTGCCCGCCTCGAAGCGATCATGGACGCGGGCGCGGAAGTCTCCGGCCTGTGGTGCGAAGACTGGATCGGCATCCGCCAGACCAGCTTCGGTCGCCGCCTGTTCTGGGACTGGTCGTGGAACGAGGCCCGCTATCCCGCCCTCCCCGCGCGCATCGCCGAACTGGCCGAAAAGGGCGTGCGATTCCTCGGCTACGTGAACCCCTACCTCGCCAACGACGGCAAGCAGTACGTCGAGGCGGAGGCGCTCGGCTATCTCGCGCTCCGGCAGGATTCGGACGATGTCTACCTCGTCGACTTCGGCGAGTTCGACTGCGGCGTGGTGGACTTCACCAATCCCGCCGCGCTCGACTGGTTCGCGGACCGCGTGATCGGCCGGGAGATGCTGGACTTCGGCCTCTCTGGCTGGATGGCGGACTTCGGCGAATACCTTCCCGTGGACCTGCGCCTCCACGACGGCAGCGACCCGATGCTGATGCACAACCGCTGGCCGGTGCTCTGGGCTGAGGCGAACGCGCGCGCCGTGGCGTCGCGCGGCAAGACCGGCGAGGCGGTGTTCTTCATGCGCGCCGGGTTCTCGGGCGTGCAGGCGCATTGCCCGCTGCTGTGGGCGGGCGACCAGTCGGTTGATTTCACCCGGCACGACGGCATCAACACCGTGCTCACCGCCGCGCTCTCGGCGGGTCTGGTCGGCAACGCCTATTCGCACAGCGACGTCGGCGGCTATACCAGCCTCCACGGCAACGTGCGCACGGCGGACCTAATCCTGCGCTGGTGCGAACTCGGCGCGTTCTCGCCGGTGATGCGCAGCCATGAGGGCAACCGCCCGGACGACAACCTGCAGATCGATTCCAGCCCGGAACTGCTCGACGCATTCGCCGCGATGTCGCGCGTCCACAAGGCGCTCGCGCCCTATGTGCGCCACCTCAGCGACGAGGCGGTGGCCACCGGCCTGCCGGTGCAGCGCCCGCTGTTCCTGCATTACTTCGATACTGCGCTGTTCGCGGTACAGGACCAGTACCTCTACGGCGCCGACATGCTGGTGGCGCCCATCGTCGAGGCCGATGCGACGCAGCGCGAGGTGATCCTCCCCGGCAAGCAGCCCTGGCGCCACCTCTGGACCGGCGAGGACTTCGCGCCGGGCACCCACACCATTGCCGCCCCCTACGGCCAGCCGCCCGTTTTCTACTTGCCGAACAGCAAGTTCGCCGCTCTTTTCGACACGTTGAAGGCATGACGACACTGCCCCCCATCCTCGTCATTGCGAGCCCCGCAGGGGTGCGGCAATCCGGCGCGCGTGCAAGCCGCCGGGGATTGCTTCGCTCCGCTCGCAATGACGAACGGGGGTGTGCGTCATGTTCGGGGGAGAGCACATGAGCGAACGATCCAACATCAAGGACGTCTCCGCACTCGCGGGCGTGTCGATCAAAACGGTCAGCCGCGTGCTGAACGGGCACCGCTACGTCAGCGCCGACACCAAGGAGCGCGTCGAGAAGGCGATGCAGGAACTCGGCTTCCGGCCGAGCGTCGCCGCGCGCATCCTGGCGGGCACCAAGTCCGGCCAGATCGCGCTGATCTACGACAACCACAGCCCCTACTACATGAACCAGGTGCAGATGGGCTGCTGGGAAGCGTGCCACGAAGCCGGATCGCGCCTGCTGGCGCAGCCGGTGGACGTGACCGACCCGCTGGTGGGCGAACAGGTGCGCGGCCTCGTCACCGAGACGCACGTCGACGGCATCATCCTCTCCTCCCCCGTCACCGACTGCGTGCCGGTGCTGAAGGCGCTGGAGGGCATGGACATTCCCTTCGTGCGCATATCGCCGGGCACCAACCATGCGATGACCTCCTCGGTCTTCATGGACGATGCGCAGGCGGCGGACGACATGACGAGCTACCTCATCGCCAAGGGCCATCGCCAGATCGGCTTCGTGAAGGGGCACTCCAACCACATGGCCTCGGAGGAGCGCCTGTTCGGCTACCGCCGCGCGCTCGACCGCGCCGGGCTGCCGTTCGAGCCCGCGCTCGTCGCGCTGGGCGAGTTCGACTTCGACAGCGGCGTCGCCGCCGCGCGCACCTTCCTGACCGGCAAGCGCCGCCCGACCGCGATCTTCGCCAGCAACGACGACATGGCGGCGGGCATCCTCTCCGTCGCGCACGACATGGGGCTTTCGGTGCCCGAGCAGCTTTCGGTGGTCGGCTTCGACGACACCATGGTCGCGCGCATGGTCTGGCCGCAGCTCACCACCATCCGCCAGCCGACGCGCGAACTGGCGCTGGCGGCCACCCAGCTTCTTCTCGAAGGCGCGCAGGCGACACATCGCCGCCTGCCGCACGACCTCATCGAGCGGGCATCCGTCGCCCGCATAAATCCCGACCTTCTCCCCTGACAGGATAACCCATGACCTACCTCCCCTCCCCGGCACCCCGCCGCCAGCTCGGCAAGAGCGGCATCGAAGTCTCCGCCCTCGCCTGGGGCAACTGGCGCATGGAAGGCGAGGCAGCCGACGCCGTGCACCTGCTCCATGCCGCGCTGGATGCCGGGATCGACTTCGTCGACACCGCCGACATCTACGGCTTCGACGGCAAGGGCGGCTTCGGCGACGCGGAAGTGCTGCTGGGCAAGGCGCTGGCCAGCGAGCCGGGTCTGCGCGACAAGCTGGTGATCGCCACCAAGGGTGGCATCATGCCCCCGCTGCCCTACGATTCCAGCGCCGAGTACCTCACCAGCGCCATCGACGCATCGCTCACCCGCCTCGGCACCGACAGCGTCGAACTGTGGCAGATCCACCGTCCCGACATCCTCACGCACCCTTCGGAAATCGCAAAGGCCGTCGAAGCGGCACATAAGGCGGGCAAGATCCGCAGCTTCGGCGTGTCGAACTTCACCGTGAGCCAGATCGCCACCCTGCAGCAGTTCGTGGACCTGCCGATCGTCTCGACCCAGCCGGAAATCTCGGCCCTACGCCTCGACACGATCGAGAACGGCGAACTGGATCAGGCCATCGCCATGGACATGGCGGTGCTGGCCTGGTCGCCGCTCGGCGGCGGGCGCATCGCCAATCCCGAGGACGCGCGCACCAAGGAAGTCGCCGCGCTGCTCGACCAGACGGCGGAAGAGTTCGGCGTGTCGCGCACGGCGGCCGCCTACAGCTGGATCATGGCGCACCCCGCGCGCGTCATCCCCATCGTCGGATCACAAAAGGCCGACCGGATCGCCGAAGCAGCAGACGCACTGAAGGTCCGCTGGACCCGCGCCAGCTGGTACGCGGTACTGGTCGCATCGAAAGGAGAGCCCCTGCCATGAGTGCAACTGACAAGACCTGTGAGGTAAGCTGGTTTTCGGCGCTGTGCGACGATGACTACGAGTTCCTCGGCCAGCCCGACCCGGCGCTGGCGTCGAGCTGGGAGCATTGCCGCAACATCGTGCTGCAGGCGGAAAAGGGCGGGTTCGACAACATCCTGCTCCCGTCGGGCTACAGCCTCGGCATCGACACCACCATGTTCGCGGGCGCCATCGCCCCGCTGGTGGAGAAGATCCGCCTGCTCTGGGCCGTGCGCATGGGCGAGGACTGGCCGCCGCAGCTGGCGCGCCGCATCGCCACGCTCGACCGTATCCTCGGCGGGCGGCTGACGGTGAACATCATCTCGTCCGACCTGCCCGGCGAAAAGCTGGACAGCCGCGCCCGCTACCAGCGCACGCTGGAGGTGATGCAGATCCTCAAGATCATGCTCTCGGGCGAGCACCTGAAGTACGAGGGCGAGTTCTACAACCTCGACCTCGCCCCGGCGCGGATCAGCACGGTGTCCGGCAAGTGCCCGCCGCTCTACTTCGGCGGCCTGTCCGAAGACGCGCGCGAGGCGGCGGCGCAGGGCTGCGACGTCTACCTGATGTGGCCCGACACGATGGACAAGGTGCGCGAGACGATCGCGGACATGACCGCGCGCGCCGCCAAGTACGGCCGCACGCTCAAGTTCGGCTATCGCGCCCACGTCATCGTGCGCGAAACCGAGGACGAGGCGAGGGTCTATGCCGACCGCCTGCTGTCCAAGCTGGACGATGCGGCGGGTGAGGCGATCCGCCAGAAGTCGCTCGACACCGCCAGCGTCGGCGTGACCCGTCAGGCGGAGCTGCGCTCGGCTGCCGGCGGCGACGGCTTCGTGGAAGAGAACCTGTGGACCGGCATCGGGCGCGCCCGTTCGGGTTGCGGTGCCGCGATCGTCGGCAATCCGGATCAGGTGCTGGCGAAGCTGAAAGCCTATCAGGCCGAGGGCATCGATGCCTTCATCCTGTCTGGCTATCCGCATGCGGCGGAAGCGGACCTGTTCTCGCGGCATGTTCTGCCGCAGATCAACCACGCGCCGCTGGTGCTCTGAACCATCGTCGTCCCGGGCTCGACCCGGGACCGGTGGCTGTCTTTAGGCGATTGCTGGCCGCTGGACGCATCGACGATAGCGAGGCCGTTCACGGCCAGCGGTCCCGGATCAAGTCCGGGACGACGATACTCTCCCTCGTCATTGCGAGCGCAGCGAAGCAATCCAGCGGCCCAATCCAGCATTGGGGCCGACCGTGGATTGCTTCGCTGCGCTCGCAATGACGAAAGAAGGGGAAAGGGGAGAGAACCGAAGCCCCCTCCCCCTCAAATCAATGCCCGTCGGCGGCGCAGACCGCGATGCTGGTCAGGTTCAGGATGCCGCGCGCGGTCACGCCCGGGGTCAGGACGTGGATCGGCTGCGACAGGCCCAGCAGCATCGGGCCGACCGTGGGCGAGCTGGACGAGGCCGAGAGCGCCGTCAGCGTGATGTTCGCCGCATCGAGGTTCGGCATCACCAGCAGGTTCGCCGCGCCCTCGAAGGCCGAATCCGGCACCAGCTTCTCACGCAGGGCCTGGCTGAGCGCGGCGTCGGCGTGCATCTCGCCGTCCACCTTCAGTTCGGGCGCGACGGCGCGGACCAGCTTGGTCGCCGCCCGCATCTTGCGGGCGCTCGGGCTGTTGGACGAGCCGAAGTTGGAGTGCGACAGCAGCGCCACCTTGGGGTCGAGACCGAAGCGACGCACCGCGTCCGCCGCCAGCACGGTCATCTCGGCGATCTGCTCCGGCGTCGGGTCCGGAACCATGTGCGTGTCGGTGAGGAACAGCACGCCCGCGTCGAGGATCAGGCCGGACAGCGCATAGACGCGCTTCACGTCGGGCGCGCGCTCGATGATGCGCAGGACGTGCTCGATCTGGCCCCAGTACTCCGAATTGCCGCCGACCAGCGCCGCATCGACCTTGCCGGTGCGCAGCAGCATCGCGGCGGTGACGGTCGGGCGACGGTAGGTGTGGCGGATGACTTCGGCGGTCGGCACGCCCTTGCGCCCGGCGATGGCGCCGTAGGCCGCGACCAGCTCGTTCATGATCTCGTGATCGGACTCGGGATCGACCAGATCGACATGCTCGTCGAGGCGGAACGAGAGGCCCAGTTCGGGCAGCTTCTGCTCAAGGATGCGGCGGCGACCGACCAGCGTCGGGCGGACCATGCCTTCGTCGAGCGCATCCTGTACCGCGCGCAGCACGCGCTCGTCCTCGCCTTCACCGTAAGCAACGCGCTTCATCGCCCCGCGCGCGGCCTGGTAGACGGGCAGCATGAGCTGGCCCGAGCGGGTGTTCATGTTGCCGAGCGAGCGCTTGTACTCGGCGATGTCGAGCGTCTTGGTCGCGACGCCCGAATCCATCGCCGCCTTGGCGACGGCCCCGGCGATCTCGACGATCAGGCGCGGGTCGAACGGGGTCGGGATGATGTATTCCGGGCCGAACACCAGCTTGCGGCCGCCGTAGGCCTGCGCGACGCTGTCGTGGGCGGGCATGCGTGCCAGACCGGCGATGGCTTCGGCGGCGGCGGCCTTCATCGCCTCGTTGATCTGCGTCGCGCCCGCATCAAGCGCGCCGCGGAAGATGTAGGGGAAGCACAGGACGTTGTTGACCTGGTTCGGGTAGTCCGAACGGCCCGTAGCGATGATCGCGTCCGGGCGAACCTCGCGCGCGGCCTCGGGGCGGATTTCCGGCTCGGGGTTGGCGAGCGCGAAGATCAGCGGCTTGTCGCCCATCAGCGGCAGCCATTCCGGCTTGAGCACGCCCGGCGCCGACAGGCCGAGGAACACGGTCGCACCCGGCAGCACGTCGGGCAGCGAACGCGCGTTGGTGTCGCGGGCATAGCGCGCCATGTTGGGCAGCATGCCCTCGCGGCCCGAATGGATCACGCCGTCCTTGTCGGTCAGCGTGACGTTGTCGACCGGCAGGCCCATGGAGACGAGCAAGTCGACGCAGGCCAGCGCCGCCGCGCCCGCGCCCGACGTGACGAGCTTGGCATCGGCCAGCGTGCGCCCCTGCAGCACGAGCGCATTGCGCACGGCGGCGGCGACGACGATCGCGGTGCCGTGCTGGTCGTCATGGAACACCGGGATGTTCATGCGCTTCTTCAGCTCGGCCTCGATGTGGAAGCACTCGGGCGCCTTGATATCTTCGAGGTTGATGCCGCCGAAGGTCGGCTCCAGCAGGGCGACCGCCTCGATGAACTTCTCGGGATCGGTGGTGTCGACCTCGATGTCGAAGACGTCGATGTCGGCAAACTTCTTGAACAGGACGGCCTTGCCTTCCATCACCGGCTTCGAGGCCAGCGCGCCGATCGCGCCGAGGCCGAGCACGGCGGTGCCGTTCGAGATGACGGCGACGAGGTTGCCGCGCGCGGTGTAGTCCAGCGCCTTCGACGGGTCGGCGGCGATCTCGGTGCAGGGCACGGCGACGCCGGGCGAATAGGCGAGCGCGAGGTCGCGCTGGTTCACCATGCGCTTGGTGGGCTCGACGGTCAGCTTGCCGGGCCGGGGCAGGCGGTGGTAATCAAGTGCGGCGCGGCGCAGCGTCTCGTCCATGTGTTCGTCCCGTGCGTGATCAGTTGGGGCGCATCGTCAGGGCGATCCGCCGATGCGCTGTTCCCCCAACACGGTTAGAGCGCCGCTGTCGAGTGCCTAGAGGGCGATTTCGGCGCTAACGACACACTTCGTCATGGCAAAGGGCGCTGCACATGCGCCTGACCGCATCTGCGCACGGCGAAGGCGGCCTCCGGACACCGGGCTCGGTGGGGTGATGTCCGAAGACCGCCTGCGCTTCCGGCGAGGCCGGAACGGCAAGATCGCGTGCGGGATTGGCCGCGGAAGATTGCGGCGCGATTACGGATTTGTCTGAGGCTTGTTACTGCGCGCCGACCGGCGTGGTCTCCTCCAGCCCGCCGCCGAGCGAGCGGTAGAGTTCGACGAGGTTGCTCGCCTGCACCAGCCGCGTCGCCACCAGCGCCTGCTCCGCCGCATAGGCGTTGCGCTGCGAATCGAGCGTGGTCAGGAACGAGTCCACGCCTGCGCGGAACCGTGCGTCGGACAGCTTCGCCGCCACGCCCGCCGCCTCGGCGCGGGTGGACTGGGCACGGATCTGGTCGCCGATCCGGCCACGCTGGGCCAGCGCGTCGGAGACTTCGCGGAACGCGGTCTGCACCGCCTTCTCGTAAGTCGCGACGGCCACCTTCTGCGATGCCTTGGCATAGTCCAGATTGCCCGAGCGGCGCCCGAAGTCGAACAGCGGCAGCGAGACGCTGGGCTGGGCGTTGTAGGTGTAGGTGCCGTCCTTGAAGAGCCCCGACAGCGCCGTGCTCAGGGTGCCGAGCGTGCCGGTGAGCGAGATCGTCGGGAAGAACGCCGCACGGGCGGCGCCGATGTTGGCGTTCTCGGCGATCAGCTGGTGCTCGGCTTGCAGCACGTCGGGACGGCGCAGCAGCACGTCGGAGGCGATGTCGCCCGGCAGCGCGTCGCGCGTCATCGGCTCGCCGGTGAAGCCGGTCGGCAGTTGTGCTGCCGAAACGGTGGTGCCGACCAGCAGGTTGAGAGCGTTCTGGTCGCGCGCGACGCTGGTTTCCAGCGTGGCGATATCGTTGACCGCGCCCTGATAGCTCGTCTCGGCCTGGCGCACTTCCAGTTCGGAGCCGATGCCGACGCGGAACTGCTCGCGCGTCAGCTTGAGCGTTTCCTCGAAGGCTTTCGCCGTCTCGCGCGAGATGCGCAGCTGCTCGCTGTCCGAGGCCATCGTCAGCCAGGCGTTGGCGATTTCCGCGATCAGGCTGATGCGCGCGGAACGCTGTGCTTCCTCGCTCGCGAAGTACTGCTCCTGCGCAGCGCGCGACAGGTTGCGCACGCGGCCGAACAGGTCGAGTTCGAAGGCGGAGAGGCCGACGGTCGCCTGATAGGCCTCGATATCCTGCGAGCCGCCGCCGGCACCGCCGCCCGCGCCGAAGATGTTGTTGGTGTAGACGCCGGTGCCGGTGGCGTTGACCGTCGGCAGGCGGTCGGCGCGCTGCACCCGGTACTGCGCCCGCGCCTGCTGCACGTTGGCAGCCGCGATGCGCAGGTCGCGGTTGTTGGCGAGACCGGTCTCGATGACCTGCCGCAGCCGGTCGTCGAGGAAGAAGTCACGCCAGCCGATGCGCGATACGTCCACCGCGTCGGTCGGGGCCGCCGGGTAGACGCCGCCCTGCGGCAGCGTCACCGGCACGGCCCCGGCGGGCCGCTCGTACTTGGGGGCAAGGTTGCACCCGGCGAGCAGCGTGGTTCCGGCGAGCAGGATGAGGATCGACTTTTTCATGTTCAGCTTTCCTGCGGCTGTACGCCGCCTTCATTATGCTGCTCGTCCTGTTCCTCGCCCTTCGTCTGCCCGTGCTTGAACAGGCGGGCGACGACCACGAAGAACATCGGCACGAAGAAGATCGCGAAGATCGTGGCGGAGAGCATGCCACCCACCACCGCACGACCGATGGCGTTCTGGCCGCCAGCGCCCGCGCCGGTCGACACCGCCAGCGGCAGCACGCCGAAGACGAAGGCGAGCGAGGTCATCAGGATCGGGCGAAGGCGAAGCCTTGCCGCTTCCATCGCCGCGTCGAAGGCGTTCATGCCCGCCTGCACGCGCTCCTCTGCGAACTCGACGATGAGGATCGCGTTCTTGGCCGAGACGCCGATCGTCGTGATGAGGCCCACCTGCAGGTAGATGTCGTTGCCCAGACCCGTCAGCCACGCCGCGAACAGCGCGCCGACGACGCCCAGCGGCACCACCAGCATGACCGCGATCGGCACCGACCAGCTCTCGTACAGCGCCGCAAGGCACAGGAACACGATCGCCAGCGACAGCGCGTAGAGCGCGGGCGCCTGACCGCCAGAGAGACGTTCCTCGTAAGACAGGCCGGTCCATTCGATGGCCGTGCCCGCAGGCAGCTTCTGGTGCATCTCCTCGATAGCCTGCATCGCGCCGCCGGTGCTCAGGCCCTGACCCGGCGCACCCTGAAGCTGCATGGCCGGACGGCCGTTATAGCGGGTCAGGATGACGGGAGCCTGCTTCCAGTCGAGCGTCGAGAAGGCACTGAACGGCGCCATTTCGCCACCCGTGCCGCGCACGTAGAGGTTCTGGATCGCCTCGGGCGACGAACGATAGGGCTGGTCGGCCTGCACGTAGACGCGCTTGGTACGGCCGCGATCGAGGAAGTCGTTGATGTACGAACCACCCCAGGCGGTCGAAATCTCCGAGTTGATCGCGCTGATGTCGAGGCCGAGCGCGCCCGCCTTGTCCTGATCGATCTTGACGTCGAGCTGCGGCGCGTCGTCGAGGCTGACCGGACGGACCTGCGCCACGCGCTGGTCCTGCGCCGCCATGCCGAGCAGCTGGTTGCGTGCGGCCATCAGCTTTTCGTGACCCATGTTGGTCTCATCGACCAGCCACATGTCGAAGCCGGTGGCATTGCCCAGTTCCTGTACCGCCGGCGGGATGACCGCGAAGATCATCGCGTCACGGTACTTGGAGAACGCCCCCATCGCACGCCCCACCAGCGCGGGCGCGCGGTTCTCGGCGCCGCTGCGCTCCTCCCAGTCCTTGAGCTTCACGAAGGCGATGCCTGCGTTCTGCCCCTGACCCGAGAAGGAGAAGCCGTTGATGGTGAAGATCGAGGCGACGTTGGCCTTCTCGTCCTCGAGGAAGTGCTTGCGCACCACGTCGAGGCCCTTCTGCGTGCGCGGCATCGTCGCGCCCGACGGGCCCTGGACGAGGGCGATGATGAAGCCCTGATCCTCGTCCGGCAGGAAGCCGCTGGGCAGGCGCATGAACAGCGCACTCATGATGCCGACGATCACCACGTAGACGAGCAGCGCCCGCTTCCAGCCGCGCGCGGTGCCGCGCACGCCCTTGCGGTACTTGTTCGTGCCCTGGTCGAACTTCTCGTTGAACCAGCGGAAGAAGCGCGCCAGCAGGCCGTTGCCCTGACCCTGCTCGGGGTCATGCGGCTTGAGGATCGTGGCGCACAGCGCCGGGGTCAGGATCAGCGCGACCAGCACCGAGAGCGCCATCGACGAGACGATGGTGATCGAGAACTGGCGGTAGATGACGCCGGTGGAACCGCCGAAGAAGGCCATCGGCAGGAACACCGCCGACAGCACCATGCCGATGCCCACCAGCGCGCCGCTGATCTCGTCCATCGACTTGCGGGCGGCCTGCTTCGGGGAAAGATGCTCCTCCTGTATCAGTCGCTCGACGTTCTCGACGACGACGATGGCGTCGTCGACCAGCAGGCCGATGGCGAGCACCATGCCGAACAGCGTCAACGTGTTGATCGAGTACCCCAGCACCGCCATGACGCCGAAGGTGCCGAGCAGCACGACCGGCACCGCGATCGTCGGGATCAGCGTCGCACGCCAGTTCTGGAGGAACAGGAACATGACGAGGAAGACGAGCACGACCGCCTCGACTAGCGTATGCACGACCTGCTCGATCGAGAGGCGCACGAACGGCGTGGAGTCGTAAGGGAAGGCGACCTTCACGTCGGGCGGGAAGCCCTTGGCGATCTTCTCGACTTCGGCCTTCACCGCATCCACGGTGTCGAGCGCGTTGGCGCCCGAAGCGAGGCGGACGCCGAAGCCCGATGCGTTCTTGCCGTTGAACTGGGTGTCGAAGCCGTAGATTTCGGCGCCCAGTTCGACCCGCGCCACGTCGCGCAGGCGCACATTGGCGCCGCCCGCCGTCGAACGCAGACGGATGTTGCCGAACTCCTCGGGCGTCTGCAGGCGCGACTGCACCGAGACGGTGGCGTTCAGCATCTGCTCCTTGGAAGCCGGCAGCGCGCCGATCTGGCCCGCCGAAACCTGCGCGTTCTGGCCCTGAACCGCCGTCGTCACGTCGGCGATGGTCAGGTTATAGCTGCGCAGCTTGAGCGGATCGACCCAGATGCGCATGGCGTACTGGGTGCCGAAGATCTGCAGTTCGCCGACGCCGTTGATGCGGCTGACAGGATCCTGAAGCTGGCTGACGATGTAGTCCGAAAGGTCGGTGGCGCTGTGGCTGCCGTCCTCCGAATAGACCGCCGTGACGAGCAGGAAGCTCGCCGCCGACTTCTGGACCTGCACGCCCTGGCGCTGCACTTCCTGCGGCAGCAGCGGGGTCGCCGCCTGCAGCTTGTTCTGGACCTGCACCTGCGCGATGTCGGGGTCGGTGCCCTGCTCGAAGGTCAGGGTGATCGTCACCGTGCCTGCCGAGGAAGAAGACGCCGAGAAGTAGCGCAGGTTGTCGATGCCCTTGAGCTGCTGCTCGATGATCTGCGTCGTCGTGCGTTCCAGCGTCTCGGCGTCAGCGCCCGGGTAGGTCGCGTTGATCGTGACGGTGGGCGGCGCGATCTCCGGGAACTGGGCGATCGGCAGGCTGCGGATGGCGATGATGCCCGCCATCATCATGACGATGGCGATGACCCATGCGAAGATGGGCCTGTCGATGAAATAGCGTGCCATGGTCGGTTACTGGCCCTTGTTGGCAGGCTGGCCGGCGGCGGCGGGCTTCGCGCCTGCCTGACCCTGGCCCTGCGGCGCGACCGGCTTCACCGGCATGCCCGGACGCAGCATCTGCGCGCCGTCGACAACGACCTTGTCGCCCGCCTTGAGGCCCGACGTCACCAGCCAGCTGTCGCCGACGGTACGCGGAGCGGTGATCTTGCGCATCTCCAGCTTGTTCTGGGCCCCGATGACGAGGACGGTCGGCTGACCCTTCTCATCGCGGGTGACCGCGACCTGCGGGACGAGCAGCCCGTTGGCCTTGGTCGCCTGCGCGAACTCGGCGCGCACGTACATGCCGGGGAGCAGCAGGCCGCGCGGGTTCGGGAACTGCGCACGGATGACTTGGCTGCCGGTCGTCGGATCCACGGTCACGTCGGTGAACTTGAGCACGCCTTCCTGCGGATAGGTGCTGCCGTCCTCCAGCTTGAGCTTCACGGTGACGTTGCCGCTCGCACTGGTGAGGTCGCCCGCGAGCAGCTGCTGGCGCAGGCGCAGGACGTCGGCGCTGGACTGCTGGATGTCGACGTAGATCGGATCGAGGCGCTGGATCGTCGTCAGCGGATCGGCCTGCGAGGCCGAGACGAGCGCGCCGGTCGTGAAGGTCGAGCGCCCGATCCGGCCCGAGATCGGCGCCTTGATCGTGGTGCGACCAAGGTCGATCTGCGCGGTGCGGAGCAGAGCCTGCTGTGCCGCGACGTCGGCGCGCGCCTGCTGGGCGCTGGTGACGGCGTTCTCGTAGTCCTGCTTCGAGATCGCGTTGATCTTGACCAGTTCGCCGTAGCGACGGGCCAGCGCCTCGCTCGATGCGATCGCCGCGCGCGAGCGGGCGACGGCGGCCTGCGCGTTCGCCACGGCGGCCTGATAAGGCGCAGGATCGATGCGATAGAGCGGCTGTCCAGCACGCACCTGGTCACCCTCGGTGAACAGGCGCGAGAGGATCAGGCCATTGACCTGCGGCCGCACGTCCGAGCTTTCGTAGGCGCTGGTACGCCCCGGCAACTCGTTACTGAGCGACACCGACTGCTCCCTGACCGCTACCACGCCTACCTCTGGCGGGCCCGCAGGAGGCTGCTCCTGTCCTCCACCGCAGGCGGAGAGAATCAGCACTAGGGCCGGAGCGATCTTTTTCATGGAGTTGGTCCACCAAGAGGGTTAAAGCGTGAGTGAGCGTTCACTCATGATTCGCGCGACTGTTATTGCGTCGCAGCATGAAAAGCAAGCCGGACAGGGAAATGACAACCGAGAGTACTACGGAAAGCCCCCGAGCTGCAAAGTCGGCCGCACGCCGACAGCACCTGCTCGACACCGCGCGTAACCTTTTTGTCGAGCGCGGGTTCCATCAGACCGGAATGGCGCAGATCGCCGCGGCTTCAGGCATCGCCGTGGGACAGATCTACCGGGACTTCGCCAACAAGGAGGCGATCATCTCCGCCATCTGCGAATCCGAGATCACGACATGGCTCGACGAGGAGACGCTGAGCGCCGCCGTCGCCGCGCAGGACCGCGCCGCGATCCTCGCCTGGATCGAGCGCGTCGGCTTCGACGAGCCCGATTGCGATGATCGCCGCCTGATGTGCGAGCTGCTGGCCGAAGTCGGCAGAAATCCCGCGATCGCGCAGATGAACGCCAAGGTCGACACCCGCCTGCGTGCCAGTCTGGGGGAAGCGCTGACCTCGCTCGCGCCCGAGGCTTCGGCACAGCGGCAGTCGACGGTGATGGACTTCATCATCACGATGTCATGGGGCATGGTGGCCCTTCGCGAACTGTCCCCCGGCAGCGACCACGAGGCGCTGCACTGCCGCCTCGCCTCGCTGCTGCGGCAGGAGGTCGCCGCGCTGGAGCAATAAAGCTACTTGCTTTCCGATTATTGCGCCGCACAATAAATTACAACAAGGGAACGCTGTTCTTTTGACTCACTGGACATCGTTTCGGTGTTGTATCATCCTGTCTTCAACGCCGGCCGAAACGGCCGCTCGAGAGGACGGAGACATGATCGAAGCGATTGAATCCAATGAAGTTGATTCCGGCGAGAAGGCGATGATTCTGCTCCAGAGCCTGATCTGCTACCTGCGTGAGAAGAATGTGCTTTCGCGCGCCGATATCGAGGAACTGCGCGACCGCGTGGAAGCCCGCATCGCCGCGAACGAAACCAGCCTGCCCTGCACCGCCGCCATGGCCTCTGCCGCCGCGACGGAAATGCGCGAGCTGGACAGCTATTGCGGCAAGACTTACGGCGGCAAGCACCGTCGCCGGGTCAACTGACCGACGGGAACACCTGACCGCCCGGCTCGCTATGCCGGGCCGGTGCTTCCCCTGACGATCATCGCGTGCGCCAGCATGAGCCGGAACGCGGGATCGGCGCTGTTCCTGCGGAACGCCGGGTCGACCAGCACGTCGACCGCCGCCGCCGCCATCTCCGCATTGGGCTGACGGATCGTCGTGATCTGCGGCCAGGCCGCGCGCGACGACGCGACATCGTCGAACCCGCATATCGACAGCTGATCGGGCACCGTGATGCCCCGCTTCATCGCCGTGATGAGCGCGCCGAGCGCCATGTCGTCATTGCAGGCGAAGATCGCGCTGGGCGCATCGGGCAGGTCGAGCAGCACGTCGCCCAGCTCCAGACCCGAGCGGAAGCTGAAATCCCCCCGCACTACCGCCCGCTCGTCCACCGCGATCCCGGCCGCCGCCAGTGCCGCGCGGAAACCCTCCTCGCGCCGGGCCGAGGCGCTGTGGCTCTCCGGCCCCTGTATGAAGCCGATGCGGCGGTGGCCGAGACCGAGCAGGTAGTCCGCCATCTCGCGCGCGGCGGCACGGTCGTCCATCCACACCGCGCCCGAATCCACCGGCGGATCGGACGGCGCGATGAGGACATGCGGCACCTCGGCCTCGGCGAAGATCGCCAGCAGTTCCGCGTCGTCGCAGATCGGCGGCGCGACGATGGCCCCGTCGAGCCGCAGGCTGGCGAGGCTCGACCGCACATGGTCCTGCCAGTCCGCGCACTTGAGGTCGACCGGCTCGACGACGAGGTGATAGCTGCGCTCCCGGCATTGCAGAAGCGCGCCGTGCTGGACTTCCGCCGCGTAGCCCGACACCGGATCGTCGATGAACAGGCCGAGCAGATACGAGCGCGAACTCGACAGGCTGCGCGCGAAGGCGTTGGGGCGGTAATTCAGTTCCGCCACGACGCGTTGCACCGCCTCGCGGATCTCGGGCCGGACGTGGTCCTCGCCGTTGATGACGCGCGAGACCGTCTTGGGGGAGACGCCCGCGCGCGCGGCGACATCCTTGATCGTGACCGTCTTCATGCCCGCGCCTCCCCCGGCCGCAGGCAGATCGCCGCGAATACCGCGATGAGCGCGTAGCACGCCGCAGGCACGACGAGCGAGGGCAGAAGCGCGGTCATGTCCGCGACCACGCCCGTCGCCACCGGCACCACCGCACCGCCGACGACCGCCATGCACAGCCACATCGAGGCGACCGGCGCCTGCCGCTCGTCGCCCGGCAGCGCGAGCGCGTAGATCGTCGGGTACATGATCGAATTGCACAGCCCCACCGCGACCAGCGCCGCCGCACCGATGACACCGGGCAGCGTCACCGCGCCCAGCGTGAGCGCGACCGCGCCGAGTGCGGCCCACAGCAGCATCCGCGCCTCGACCACCCGCGTCATGCCCCAGGCCCCCGCGAAGCGCCCGACCATCGCGCCTGCCCAGTAAAGAGCAACAAGCTGCCCCGCCGCGACTGCGCTCGCGCCCAGCCGATCGGGCCGCATCAGCACGCTCGGCAGCAGCGCGCCGATCGTCACTTCCGCGCCGACATAGACGAAGATCGCCGCCGTGCCCCACCGCAGCCGCCGCGAATTGCGCAGGACGCCGAACATGCGCCGCAAGGGCACGAAGGCCGCGCCGCGATCCGCCTCACCCAGCAGGGCGCGATGGCGGGCGTAGGCCGCGGCGAGCATCAGCGTCACCAGCGCGGTCGCCACGAAGGGCAGCGTCGCTGCGGGGCGCCATGCGTGGCCGCGCTCCACCTGCGCCAGCAGCAGCGGCGCGCTCACCAGCGGGCCGACTACGGTGCCCAGCGAATTGAACCCCTGCAACAACGTCAGCCGCACCGCCGCTCCGCGCGCCGAGCCGATCACCGTGACCACCGTGTTCGCCGCGATCTGCAGGAACGTCTGCCCCGCCGACAGCAGCAGCAGCGCGCCGAGCACCAGCGCGAACGACAGGCTTCCCTGCGCGACGGCAAGCGAGATGCAGCCCGCTCCCATCACCGCCAGTCCCACCGCGATGGCACGCATGTAGCCCGATGCGACGATGAAGGCCGTGATCGGCAGCGCGAACAGCAGGTAGCTCGCATGGAACGCCAACTGCACCATGAGCGCGCCCGCATAGTCGAGCGCGAGCATCAGCTTGAGCTGCGGCACCAGCAGGCTGACCGAGGACGTCAGGAATCCGCCGATGAAGAAAACCCCCACTGCCAGCCGGAAGAGCAGGTTAGCGGCACGTTCATCATCGGGTTTTCGCAAGGAAATCTCGGCCTTCGCCATCGGGGCAGTCATGTTCGGCGGCATCCTATCGCGCTTCCTTCGACCGGGGAAGCTCTGACAATGTCGATTTGACATCGATGTCAGAATGAATGTTGACAACGATGTCAAGCTTTGGTCTACGAGCGGCCGGAAAGCAGAAAGGTCTGCTTCAGGGAGAGAGAGAGATGACCCGGAACGCGCTCATCGCGAGCACGGCGCTTGCGACTGCAATGCTCATTGCCGCACCCGTCTACGCACAGGATACCGCCCCGCAGGCTGCCGCTCCGGCCTCGGACGGCGACATCATCGTCACCGCCACGCGCCGCGAAACGACGCTGCAGTCCACCCCGATCGCGGTTTCCGCCTTCGGCCAGGCGCAGCTCGACAAGCAGCAGGTGAAGGACGTCACCGACCTCGCCCGCTTCGTCCCCTCGCTCCAGTTCAACCAGCAGGGCGACCAGTCGGCGGTGCTGCTGACGCTGCGCGGCATCGGCAACGACAGCGCCTATACCGAAGTCGCCGACCCCGAAGTCGCGATCTACGTCGACGGCATCTACTCGCCCCGCTCGCAGGGCGCGTCGGTGCTGATGTACGACATGGAGCGCGTCGAGGTTCTGCGCGGCCCGCAGGGCACGCTGTTCGGCCGCAACGCCACCGTCGGCGCGCTCAGCCTGATCTCGGCCAAGCCCAAGCTGGGCGAGTTCGAGGGCAACGTGGAAGTGACCGGCGGCAACTACGACCGCCTCGGCATCCGTGGCGCGATCAACCTGCCGATCACCGACACGCTGGCCGCGCGCATCGCCTTCGTCGCCGACCGGCACGACGGCTTTGCCGACTTCCAGCCCGCGCCCGACATCGACGGCATCAACAAGTCGGCCTTCGTCACGCGCGGCAAGAAGTACTACGCCGCCGACCAGAAGTCGGTTCGCGGCTCGCTGCTCTGGCAGCCGAGCGACAAGTTCAGCTGGAACCTCTCGGCAGAAGGCTTCTGGGACACCGGCGCACCGGTCATCGGCCTGCTCCAGACCCCGCGCGCGGGCACCAAGCGCTGGTCCACCCTGTCCGACACCGCGCCCGACACCGACCGCTACTCGGCCGCCGTGCGCAGCACGATGAACTACGACGTGACCGACGGCATCCAGGTCAGCTACATCGCCGGCTGGTCGCGCATCGGCGGCTCGACCCAGACCGACGCCGACGCGGGCGCGCTGCCGCCGACGGGCCAGAAGGACGCGGCGGGCAACGACCTGCCGCTCGGCGCCTTCGGCGAAAACCGCACGCTGTCCTCGCGCTATGACTTCCAGAGCCACGAAGTTCAGCTGAAGTCGAGCGGCGAGCAGACCTTCGACTGGATCCTCGGCGCCTACTACAGCCACGAGAAGAACCGCATCCGCTTCGACATCGACCAGCGCAACGGCTACCGAGACGGCACCTTCAGCTGGGCGGGCAGCTTCATCCAGGCAAACCGCCAGATCGATTCCCGCGCGGTGTTCGGACAGGTGGTCTGGCACGCGACCGACGCGATCCGCGTCACCGGCGGCCTGCGCTACACGTCGGACAAGAAGGAAGACATCGGCGGCCGCAACGTGACCTATTCGGGCGCGGGCTGCACCCCGGCGGACCTCGCCCCCGGCGGCGCCTGCCAGGGCGGCATCTTCGGTGCCTATCCGAACGCCACCGCGCAGGAACTCGTCGCCCTGCTGCCGGGCTTCTCGATCTCCAGCAACGACGTGAAGGGCAAGTGGAACAAGCTGACGTACCTCGCCCGCGTCGATGCGGACATCGCCGAGGACGTGCTGGGCTACGCCAGCATCAGCACCGGCTTCAAGTCCGGCAACATCCAGGACAACGCCGGGCTGACCGATCCAGAAACGCTGACGAACTATGAAGTCGGCCTCAAGAGCCGCTTCCTCGACCGCATGGTCACCCTGAACCTTGCGGCCTACTACAGCGACTTCAAGGGCTACCAGGTCAACCAGGCCGTCACCTTCCGCGATGCGCAGGGCAACGTCGTGCGCAGCCAGATCGTGACGCAGAACGCCGACGGCGCGAAGGCCTACGGTCTGGAAGCGGAACTGACAGCCAACTTCACCCCCGCCGACCGCCTGCAGTTCTCCGGCACGCTCCAGAAGACCAAGCTGGACGATCTGGAAAGCGTCGACGGTCGCCTCTATGACGGTGGCAAGCAGTCCTCGATCGCGCAGCTCAAGGGCAACGAACTGGCCCACGCGCCGCGCTTCTCGGCGACGATCAGCTACGAGCACGACTTCGAACTGGCGAGTGGCGCGACGATCACCCCGCGCCTGACCACGCACTACGAGACGGCAAGCTGGCTGAGCTACTTCAACGGCGACGCCAACCCCTTCGTCAACGCCAACCTGCCTGCGGACAACATGCCCGATCGCGGCACCAACGGCACCGACTGGGATCGCCAGAAGGCCTACTTCCGCTCGGATGCCGCGCTGCGCTTCACCGCGCCTGACGGCAACTACACGGTCGAGGCCTTCGTGCAGAACATCGAGAACGGCAGAATCCGCACCAACGCCAGCGCCTTCGGCGCGCCGCGCTACGATCCGGTGTTCCTGTCGAACCTGCAGGCGCCGCGTACCTGGGGCGTGCGGGCCAAGGCCAACTTCTAAGCCCTGGCGAGCCGTCCGGCCCTTGCCCCCTCGATCCCGGCTGCCGGGATCATGCCGGACAGCCCGTCACGATCCACCCGTCGCTCCCGCTTGCCCGGGAGCGACGGGACAATTTCCCGGAGCATGAACCGCTCCCCACATAGCTCCCGGTGATGCCCGCCGCTGCACCCTCCTCCGCAGCACGGGCCGTCACTCCGGGCGGCGGCACGATCAAGAGACCGGCCGCCGCCCGCTCCCTTCGACCCGCCATCCTCCGGTCGCAATCGCAAGCCAAGGACGCCGCATGACCGCCTTTTCCCGCATCTCGCTTTCGGCCCTGTGCATCGGCCTCCTCGCCGCGCCGCTCGCAGCCCAGAACACGTCGTCCACCGCCCGCCCCGACATCTGGCCCGCCGTCAAGGCGCAGCCCGGCCGCGATCCCGCCGTAGAGAAGCGCATCGACGCGCTGCTCAAGGCGATGTCGGTCGAGGACAAGGTCGGCCAGCTGATCCAGGTCGATATCGGCTCGATCAAGCCCGAGGAAGTGCGCACGACGCGCATCGGTTCGGTGCTGAACGGCGGCAATTCCGGCCCCTACGACGACGAGTACGCATCGCCTGCCAAGTGGCTGCGCCTTGCGGACGAGTTCTACGATGCGTCGATGGCTGCAAAAGGTCCGAAGATCCCGATCATCTGGGGCACGGATTCGGTCCACGGCAACAACAACATCGTTGGCGCCACCCTCTTCCCGCACAACATCGGCCTCGGCGCCGCGCGCGACCGCGACCTGATCCGCGAGATCGGCCGCGTCACCGCGCTGGAAACGGCGGCGGCGGGCCTCGACTGGACCTTCGCCCCGACCCTCGCCGTGGTGCAGGACGATCGCTGGGGTCGCACTTACGAAAGCTATTCGGAGGAACCCGAAGTCGCCGCCGACTATGCCGGTGCGATGATCGAGGGCGTGCAGGGCAAGGTCGGCACCAAGGGATTCCTCTCGCCCGACCACCTGATCGCCACGACCAAGCATTTCCTCGGCGACGGCGGCACCGGCGGGCGCGACCAGGGCGACACGCGCGTCTCCGAGGAAGTGTTGCGCGACGTCCACCTTGGCGGCTATCCCGCCGCGATCGAGGCGGGCACGCAGTCGGTCATGGCCAGCTTCTCCAGCTGGAACGGCGAGAAGATGAGCGGCAACAAGTCGCTCCTGACCGGCGTGCTCAAGGATCGCATGGGCTTCGACGGCTTCGTCGTGGGCGACTGGAACAGCCACGGACAGGTCAAGGGCTGCTCGAACGAGGACTGCGCGGCGGCGATCAACGCCGGGCTCGACATGTTCATGTACTCCGGCCCGGCCTGGAAGACGCTCTACGCCAACACCCTGCGCGAAGCGAAGGACGGCACCATCCCCGCCGCCCGCCTCGACGACGCGGTGCGCCGCATCCTGCGCGTGAAACTGCGCGCGGGTACTTTCGACCGTGGACGCCCCTCGACCCGCGCCTTCGCGGGGAAGTTCGACAGCATCGGCTCCGCCGAGCACCGCGCCATCGCCCGCCGCGCCGTGCAGGAATCGCTGGTGCTGCTCAAGAACGAGGGCGTGCTACCGCTCAAGCCCAGCGCCAACATCCTCGTCGCGGGCGAGGCAGCGGACAGCATCAGCCAGCAGTCCGGTGGCTGGTCTATCACCTGGCAGGGCATCGACCTGCCGAACTCCGCCTTCCCCAACGCCCAGTCGATCTGGAAGGGCATCGAGGAGACCGTGAAGGCAGGCGGCGGCACCGCGACTTATGCGCCCGACGGCATCTTCGCGAAGAAGCCCGACGCCGCCATCGTTGTCTTCGGCGAGAAGCCCTATGCCGAGTTCAAGGGCGACATCCCCAACCTCGAATACAGCCCGAACGACAAGAAGGACGTCGAGATGCTGCGCCGCCTCAAGGCAGCGGGTATCCCTGTCGTGGCGGTGTTCCTCTCCGGTCGTCCGCTCTGGGTGAACGCGGAACTGAACGCGTCTGACGCTTTCGTCGCCGCGTTCCTGCCGGGCAGCGAGGGCGGCGGCGTCTCGGACGTGCTGTTCGCGGGCAAGGATGGCAAGCCGCAGCACGACTTCCGCGGCAAGCTGACCTTCTCATGGCCCAAGCGCCCCGACCAGTACGTGCTGAACCGTCGCGATGCGAACTACGACCCGCTGTTCGCCTTCGGCTACGGCCTCAGCTATGCGAAGCCCGGCAAGGTCGGCAAGCTGGACGAGACACGCCCTGCCGGGCTCGAACAGGCCGCGCCGACCACCTTCTTCGAGCGCGGACAGGTGCCTCCGGGCTGGGAAGTCGCGGGCGACGGCGTGCGCCAGTCGGGCGTCGACCACCGTGCGCAGGAAGACGCCAAGCGCCTGACCTGGAGCGGCCCCGGCGCCGTATCCTTCACCGCCCCGCGCCCCTTCGACATCGCGCGTGAGAGCAACGGCGAGATCAGCCTGGTCTTCGAATACCGTCTGGAAGGCAAACCCGCGGGCGCGCTCTCGGCGGGCTTCGCGAGCGGCGGCAAGACAGTGGAAGTGCCGATCTCGGCCACCCTCGCCGCCACTGGCGCGGGCCAGTGGGGCCGCCTCGCCATCCCGCTCAAGTGCTTCGCGGCGCGCGGCGCGGACATGGCCACGGTGACGTCACCGCTGGTCCTGCGCTCCACCGGCGCGGCGGACATCAGCGTGTCCGACGTGAAGCTGGATTATGTATCGATCCCGATGACGCAGTGCGGGGACGAGAAGTAAGCTCTAATCCCCCAAAGGCCTCTCAACTCCGCTCAGGCTGAGCCTGTCGAAGCCCCCGGCGACCGGGCGCCACGCCTCACGCGCTTCGACAAGCTCAGCGTGAGCGGGGGGAGAGATCAGTACCATCAATTTGAACCACCATTCGTCATTGCGAGCGTAGCGAAGCAATCCATGGTCGACCCACGACTATGGATTGCTTCGCTACGCTCGCAATGACGAGTAAGTAGCGTCAGATTGTATCGATCAAGCCGCGCGCAGCACGCCGTTGGCGGTCGTCTCATACATCGCAAACAGATCCACGAAATGATCCGTGCTGGTCCGCGCCAGTTGCGGACAATGCGAGCGATCCTCGAGCACCGCGACGATGGCTCGCGCCGCCGCTGCCGCATCACGGGCCGCATACGTCACTCCGCCGCCGCGCGCGGCGTGGTCGACCGCGCCGCCCTCGTCGGGCACGATGATCGGAATGCCGCTCGCCCTCGCCTCGGCGGCGACCATGCAGAACGTCTCCGCCTCGCTGCCGTGGACAAGCGCGTCGGCGCTGGCGATGATGCGGGGGAAGATCGTCGGATCGCGCTCGGGCTCGAACAGGCGGACATGCGGGTTCTCCCCGATGTGCTTGAGGATCGCGCGCTGTTCACGCCCCTCGCCGAACAGCACCAGCCCGATCGGCATCTCGCGCGACGCGGCGGAGACCGCGTCGATCACCATCGGCCAGCGCTTCTCTCCGGCAAGCCGACCGATGCCCAGTAGCAGGCTGGCGCTTTCCGGCAGGTCGCAGGCCGCGAGCAGCCGCGCGCGAAGGGCGGCGTTACGGTTCTGCGGAGAATAACGCCCCGGCTCGACCCCCATCGGCACCGTCACCGTCGCCGAAACCCCGCTTTCGGCCAGTCGCCGCGTCAGGCTGGAATTGGCGCAGACGACATGGTCGAAGCGGCGGCTGTGGCGGCGCAGATGCTCCCAGAACATCGAGAACTGCCGGTCGATGGTGTCCCGCGCGAAGACCTGCCCCAGCCAGCGGTAGGCATAGGCCGACATCGGGTCGGCGTGCATGATGAGGCTGCGCGGCGCCGGTCCCGCCCATTCCGCGACCAGCGAGGCGCTGCGCCACGGCGATGCCGCTTCGACGAAATCGGGCTGAAGCTCGTCCAGCGCGTCGTGAAGCTGGGGGGCCGAAGCGAAGTACCAGTACTTGCGGTCCACCGGCAGGCGCGGGTTCTTCAGCGTGATGATGCGCGCGTTCGGCCCTCGCTCGATCACCGCGTCCTCGTCGCCTGGGGCGAGGATGACGATCTCGTGCCCCAGTTCCGGGCCTACCCGCAGCTTCTGCTCCACATAGGTGCGCACGCCGCCGCCGTAGGGCGAGTAGAAGGCGCAGACGTCGACGATCCTCATGCCCTTCTCCCTCAGTTCGATGCGAGCGGGGCGACGCCGAAGCCCCGGCGGTAGTTCAGGACGATGGTGATCGGGGTGCGCACGCCCTCCACCATGGCGCTGGCCTTGTTCGCATGCGGCTTGCTCCAGCCGAGCTTCGGGTTGCCCGCGAAGCCGATGCCGTCGATCCTCCAGCCGAACTTGCGGTTCTCGTCGCGATCGTGAAGCAGGCTGACGGCATAGCGACCGGGACCGGGTACGCGCACGCAGAGCCGCACCGGGCCGCTGGCGGGCACCGGAACCTCGACGCGGCGGAAGGTCTTGCCCGCGCTGATCAGCTTGTTGTCGTCGGCCAGGAAGTCGGTGTCGTTGGCCGGATAGACCTCCAGCTTGAGGTTGCCGGTGCGGTCCTTCAGGCCCTTCACCTGCACTTCGAACGAGGCGTCGTCGCCCGGTCTGCATCGCGCCTCGGCCTTGCCGAGATCGGGGGTGGACGGGATCAGCGCGGCGCCCGCCGCCAGCGTGAGCAGGGATCCGATCATGAACGTCGCTCCGGGTTGGCCAGATCGTTGAGGGCGATGAGCGCGCCGAGCACGAGGTGCGTGGCCAGGATCAGCCCCGCCATCAGCGCCATGAGCGCGCCGATGTCCCGCTCCTCGCCCAGCACCACCACGGTGATGCCCGCGAAAAGCAGATCCTTGTTGGGCACCAACGGCAGGCGCGAAACCAGCAGGCGCAGGGTCGAGAGATAGAGCCACCAGCTCAGCGCGACTTCGGGCAGGACGAGGTGCCAGAGCATCGCGAGCAGCACGGTGGAGGCCACGATGCGCGCGAAATGGATGCCGGCGATCATCCACAGTTCCTCGCGCGGGAGCGTGAACACGCGGCGGCGGAAGGCCATGGCGCCGAGCGAGATCGTCAGAATCACCGCCAGCGAGCCGGTGAGCACGCGCCCGTCGATGCCCAGCTTGTCGAAGCCAAGGAACGGCACCGCCACGACCAGCAGCCCCAGCGTCACCAGGTTGCCGGTGACCGCCGACAGGATCGCCACGTCCTTGACCGCGCCGAACGGCGTCGCGGTCAGCGTCACGCGGCGGCGCGCCCAGGTGTAGAAATAGGCTTCGCCGAGATAGCCCAGCAGCAGCTCGTTGTAGATCTTCTTGCGCAGCAGCGGCAGGATTCCACTGCCCGGAATGCGCCAGAGCTGCCGGAAGATCAGCCAGTCGCCCGCCGGAGCGGCGAGGTAGGAAGCGGCGAAGATCAGCCAGAACCCCGGCGAGGTCGGGATCATCTCGGCCATGCGCCACAAGTCGAGGCTGCGCGTCTCCAGCACCACCGCCGCGATCACCGCGAGCGACAGCACGATGGAGAATATCGCGTTGCGTCCCCGTCGCGGCGCACGGTCCTGCGCCACGAACTCGATGGGATTGAGCTCGATGGCCGGCAGGCTGGCGGGGTCCACGGCGGCGGATTGGGACAAGGGCATCTCCATGTAAGGGCGTGCTACTGGGAGCGCCGCAGGGACCGACAGGGTGCGAGGGTACTGGCGGCGAGTTCCCGGCTGCGGTCGCGCTGGCGCCGCAGGGTCACTTCACGCATGAGGTCGATGTACCGGCGGGCCGCGCCTTCCAGCTCGTAGCGGGCGGCGACCGAGCGGGCGCGTTCGGGATCGCCGCGCATGTCGCGCAGGCGCACGATCCCGCGGGCGAAATCCTCCAGCGAGCGCGGCGGGACGATCAGCCCGGTGCGTTCGTGGTCGATCAGGTTGGCCATGCTGACGCAGCAGTCGGTCGCGAGGATCGGCACCCCGCCCGCCAGCGCCTCGACCACGACGCCGGGAAGGCCTTCGTAGTCGGAGCTCAGCAGCAGCGCGTCGGCATGCTCCAGCAGCGGGTCGATGGCGGCGACATGGCCAAGGAAATCGATCCTGTCGGCGAGGCCGAGCGAGGCGGCCAGCGCTTCGAGCTGGCCGCGTTCCGGGCCGTCGCCGGCGATGGTCAGACGATCCTCGGCGCGGGCGGCCTGCGCGAAGGCGCGGAGCATCAGCGCGAAGTTCTTCTGCGGGGCGAGCCTGCCCGCGGCCAGATAGCGCATCCCCCAGGCCGAGGGCGCGCGCCGCTCAAGGCTGCCGAGGCGGCGCAGGCGCTGGCGCGAGAGGATGGGATTGGCGATCACCGAGACCTGCGCGGGTTCCGCCAGCATCCGCTCGCGCACCTCGCGCCGCATCGGTTCCGACAGCGCGACGATCGAATCGAACACGCCGCCCTGCGCGCGCAGCCAGGTGCCGTAGCCGCGCCGCATGGCCGGGGGCATGTCCGGGCGATCCAGCGCATTGCTGACTTTCAGCATCATCGGCGGGGCGTGGGGGCCGAGCAGCAGCTTCATCGCCGCGCCGATGACGGCATAGGTGTTGCCGGGGCAGAACAGCACGTCGATGCGGTTTTCGACGAGGAAACTGTAGAGGCTGTGGACCATCCACGGCGTCTGCCAGCCCGCCGTGGCAAGGCGCGTGGGCAGGCTCCAGTAGTCGAGCGGTGGTGCGCTGCACAAGTTCGATCCGCCCGATCGGCCGAGCACGATGGTCACCTCATGCCCGCATTCTCGCCATTGCGTCGCCAGGCCGAGCGCCACCCGCTCGACGCCGCCGGGGCCGAGGCTGTGGATCGGAATGGCTATGCGCAACGGTGTCTGCATCTGTCCCGGGCGAACGGCGGATAGTTTCGCCGCCGGGCTCTATGTGTCCGTCTTTGCGGGTTTGTGACGAAGCCGAGGCGGTCAAACGGCGGACACCGAACCGCCATCGAACCGACACTGAACGGCACCTAGGGGTACTTGAACGGCACCGGCAGGGTATTTGCGCTTACCGGAGAAGCACTAAGCTCGCCCCCGGCGCAACCGTCAGATCACCGTCACCGAACCGTCCGCAAATCGTCCCTGAACTGTCTGCACGGCGTCAGATTAAGCGCCCAGATGCTGCGCCGCACAAAGCAACGCATCAGGGGGTCAACCAAGCCATGCGCGCCAATTCCATTCGCCGTCTCGCCGTCCTCAGCGCGAGCCTCGCCGCCATCGTCGCCAGCACGCCCGCCTTCGCGGCGGACGCTGCCGATGCCGCAGCCGCAGATGCCGCAGCCGACGCTGCGTTCGACGATGCCGACGCCATCGTCGTCACCGGCCAGAAGACGACCTACAACAACGCCGCCCTCGACGAGACGCTGATCGACGACAAGTCGCCCATCGCCTCGGCCATCGACCTCATCGGCACCCTGCCCGGCGTGCAGGTGAACGAGGGCGACGCCTTCGGCTTCGACGACTGGTCGACGACCTACTCGATCCGCGGCTACCAGACCAACCTCGACACCCAGCAGGTCGGCCTGACCATCGACGGCCTGCCCAACGGCGGCTCGGGCTACGGCGGCGGCTCCAAGGCCAACCGCTTCATCGACACCGCCAACATCGGCACCGTCGAGGTGTTCCAGGGCACCGCCGACATCGCCTCGCGGTCCAACGAAGCACTGGGCGGCACGATCAACTTCGTCACCGCCGACCCCATCGACGAGATGCGCGTGCGCCTGCAGGGCTCGGTCGGCGACTATGCCTCCAGCCGCTACTACGGCCGCTTCGACACCGGCCTGATCGGCGGGGTCGCCAAGGCATGGTTCTCCTACGGCCACCAGCAGGCGACCGACTGGCTGGAAGGTTCGGCCAACAACCGCCGCGACAACTTCGCGATGAAGTTCATCGTCGACACCCCCGTCAAGCTGACCGGCTACGCCAGCTACGACGATGCGTTCGAAAGCAACTACGACCAGATCTATTCGCAGGCCCAGTACGACAGCGGCGCCTACAACGACGGCCTCGTCGGCGTGTGGACCGGCGTGCCGGTGGCCGACCAGCAGTACCGCCAGGTCTGGAACACCAAGCGCAAGAACTTCTTCGCCTACCTGAAGGCCGAGACGAAGATCGCCAACGCGCTCGATCTCAAGGCATCGGTCTATTACCACGACATGGCCGGTCGCGGTGACTGGGCGCCGCCCTACATCGTCAACGTCGCGCAGGACACCTCGGGCGTCCAGAGCGAGATCAACGGCACCAGCACCGTCAAGGGCACCCCCGCATGGTGGGCCACCCTGCCCGCCGGTTCGGGCACGCCGACCTACTTCGCCACCAACGCCTCCGGCCAGATCGTCGCGCCGACGGCGGCGGGCGCCATCCAGCAGCAGTCCTACCGCCACACCCACTACCGCAAGGACCGCCTCGGCGGCACGCTCGACGGTGCGTGGACGATGCAGTTCGGCATGGTCGAGAACACCCTGCGCGGCGGCCTGTGGTACGAGGACACCAACCGCCGCGAATGGCGCGACTGGCACCACGTCAGCGACACCCGCGTCGGCCCGGCCTATGACGCCATGCCCTACTGGACCCAGTACGACCGCAAGTATCCGCAGAGCACCTTCAAGTGGTACGCCGAGGATCAGGTCGTGGTCGGCCCCGTCACCGCGAACTTCGGCGTGAAGCAGTTCATCAACCACCTCGACCGCACCGACCTGTTCGGCGAAAGCTCCGACTCCAGCGTCAAGTCGAAGTCGAAGGTGCTGCTCTCGGGCGGTATCCAGGTCGAGCCGATGAACGGCCTGAACGTGTTCGGCGGCTATTCGGAGAACTTCAAGGCGCTGTCCGACACGCTGCTCGAATACAGCGAGGACGCCTTCGAGAGCATCGAGCCCGAAACCGCCGAGAACTGGGAAGCAGGCGTTCGCTACACCAACCCGATCTTCAACGCCTCGGCCACCTGGTTCAAGAGCAAGTTCTCCAACCAGGTGATCTTCGTGCCCAGCAACTCCTCTGCTGGCCCGGACTACCTGAGCGAAGGCGACGGCCAGTTCTTCAACGCGGGCGGCATCGACTCCGAAGGCTTCGAGCTTCTCGCCGCCGTGCGCCCCGTCACCGGCCTCAGCCTCTACGGTTCGTACACGCACATCGACGCGAAGTACCGCGGCACCGGCAACGCCGCGCTCGACGCCGAGCAGGGCGTGACGGCGGGCAACCGCGTCGCGGGCATCCCCAAGGACATGTGGGTGCTGTCGGGCACGTACAACTACGGCCCCGTCACCCTGGGCCTGACCGGCAAGTACACCGGCAACCGCTTCGTCGATGCCGACAACAGCTGGACCGCGAAGAACTACTTCCTGACCGACCTGTCGGTCGCCGTGCACGGTGAAGCCCTCACCGACACGCTCAAGGATCTGACCTTCGCGCTCAACGTCACCAACCTGACCGATGAAAAGTTCCTCGGCGGTATCTCGGGCAACTACGCCTTCCTCGGCACGCCGCGCACGATGGTCTTCAGCGTCACCGCCGATTTCTGATGCGCGCGGAACGGGTCGGCGTTCGGGGGAACGCCGACCCGTTCCTTCCCTGATTTTGTCATTGCGAGCCCGGTGCAGCACCGGGGCAGGCAGGCCAGCGGAGCGAAACCCGCTTTGGATTGCTTCGTCGGCTTCGCCTCCTCGCAATGACGAAACAGGGAGCAGTAGTCTCTGTCCCGTCGCCCCTGCCCTTCGTCATTGCGAGCGCAGCGAAGCAATCCACAGCCTCGCGATGACGAAAAGAGGTGCTTCGCCCCTATCCAACCACCCCGCAACCACAGGACTGCCCGCCATGACCACGCCCCGCACCGCCGCACGTTCCGGCCAGGTTTCCCGCCGCGCCCTGCTCGCCGGTATCGCCGGGGGCGCGGCGCTCATGGCGCTTCCGCTGTCCGCCCTCGCGGCAGCCGCCGTGAACCCGGTATTCCGTCATGGCGTGGCCTCGGGTGATCCCGATGCGTCGAGCGTGGTGCTGTGGACCCGCGTGACCGCTGCCGCGTCCGTCGACGTCGCGTGGGAACTGTCGGACAGCCCGGCCTTCGCGAAGATCCTCAAGTCCGGTTCGGTCCGCACAGACGCTGCGCGCGACTTCACCGTCAAGGCGCTCGCCACCGGGCTGCCTGCGGGCGGCACCTTCTTCTACCGCTTCCGCATGGGGAAAGCTCGCTCTCCCATCGGTCGCGCGCGCACCCTGCCGACCGGGCACCTGGAGACGCTGGGCATCGCGCTCGCCTCCTGTTCGAACTTCCCGTTCGGCTTCTTCAACGCCTATGACGCGATCGCGAAGGATCCCGCGATCGACTTCGTGCTCCACACCGGCGACTACATCTACGAGTACGGCGGCGAGACCGACTGGGGCAAGGACGTCGCCCGCCGGATCGGCCGCGAGCACGCCCCCGCGCACGAGATCGTGACGCTCAGCGACTATCGCATCCGCCACGCCCAGTACAAGACCGACGCCGGATCGCTGGCGATGCACGCGCAGCACACCCTGCTCGCCTGCTGGGACGACCACGAAAGCGCCAACAACCCGTGGACGGGCGGCGCGCAGAATCACCAGCCCGACACCGAAGGCGACTGGGCGACGCGCCGCGCCGCCTCGATCCGGGCCTATTACGAATGGATGCCGGTGCGCGAGCCGGAATGGCTGGAGGTCAAGGGCCGCAGCCGCGCGCAGTTCTGGCGCGGCTACAGCTTCGGCGACCTCGCCCTGGTCCACACGTTGGAGACACGCCACACCGCCCGCGCGCAGCAGGTGGAATATACCGACCATGCGCGCGAGATCGTCGACGACGCCTCGGCCGAGAAGTTCAAGCGCGACGTGCTCGGCGCGCCGAACCGCCCGCTGATCGCGCCCGAACTGGAAGCGGACCTCTCCGCCGCGCTGGCGAAGTCGGTCAAGCAGGGCCAGCCGTGGCGCGTCATCGGCTGTCCGATGGTGATCGGCCGCCTGATCGTGCCCGACTTCGTGAAGCTCGGCATCCTGCCCGACCCGATGCCCCGCCTCGCCGCCGCGAAGAGCGCCGAGGAACTGGGCAAGCTCGCCGCCGATCCCGGCGTCTCCTTCGCCTGGCGCGGCCGCTGGGGCCTGCCCGACTACACCGACGCATGGGGTGGCTACCCCTGGGCGCGCGAGCGGTTCTACGACCTGTCGCGCAACGCGGGCGCAGGCGATCTCGTCTTCCTCTCGGGCGACAGCCACAGCTTCTGGACCAACGACCTCGCCGACGCGCAAGGGCGCCCGGCGGGCATCGAGTTCGGCACCGCGGGCATCTCCTCGCCCGGCGACTTCATCTCCAGCGGCTTCGACGCCGACATGTCGCGCAGACTGGACGTGGCCTATGCCGAGCACATCCCCGAAGTCGTCTGGACCGACAACATGCACCAGGGCTACGTCCGCGTGGAATTCGGCCGCCGGACCGGCACCGCGAGCTTCGTCGCCGTCAGCACCGTCCTCTCGCGCGACTACACCACCAGCGTCATCCGCAAGGACGCCTTCCGCCGCGACGGAGACCGGGTGCGCCTCGGCTGAGCGGCTTGAAGTATCGATCAAGTCATCGTGTCGGGCAGGCGGCGGTCCTGCTCGACTCCATTTGGCGATAGCGGCATAATCGGCCCCGAAGGGGAGAGCGCCGATGATCCCGCCAAGTACCGATGCCGTCGTCGACCCGGAGCCGATCGCTCCGGCCGATGCCGCCGATCAGGCCGATGTCGGCGGCTTCTTCTCGGCGGGCGAGATCCAGCTTACCGTCATCATATTCATCTTCGGCCTGCTGGCGCTGTTGCTGTTCTTCATGCTGGTGAAGACCGGCAAGGCGACGCCGTTCCTGATGCGGATCTACGTCGTCCTGATCCTCGTCTTCGGGACGCTGCTGGTCCTCTCGAGTTCCTACACCACCAGGCAGATCGCGCCCTTGGTCGGCTTCTTCGGCACGATCGCGGGCTACCTGCTCGGCCGCACGGAAAAGGGAGACGACAATGCGAAGGACTGAACGCGCCACGCTGCTGCCCCTCATCCTCGGCCTGCTCTGCGCGCCCCTGCCCGCATGGCCCCAGGCGACGAGCGGCGAGGCCTTCTTCGTCAAGAACAACACCAACCTGCGCCTGCGCTGCACCACCGGCGACACGGTGGAAGGCTGGTCCGAGTGGAAGACCGTCGATCCCGGCAAGGAAATCCACCGTTTCACGACCGAGGAAGGCCGCCAGACCTACCTCGCCTGCACCCCGCCCGTCGAACAGCGCACCTTCCGCCTCAAGGCCGGAGAGCGCTACACCTTCCTGCGCAGGAACGGCAGCAACGAAGTAACCGTCCGCCGCATCGCCGCCTCGGACGAGGAGTGATGGAGCCGATGCTGTCGGGGTAAATGGCGGAGCGGGAGGGATTCGAACCCTCGATACGCTTTTGACGTATACTCACTTTCCAGGCGAGCGCCTTCGACCACTCGGCCACCGCTCCGCATGCACTGGTAAGGAGGCGGCCACTAGCGTGGGGCGCGGGGTTTCGCAAGCGGTCTAGTGATGGCATGAACGCTTCATGCGCAAATTCTTGTCGGGCCTCGCCCTTTCCATCCTCGCCATTCCCTCGCTGGCTGCCGAGAACAGGCTCGCCACCCCCAACGACATCGTCGAGGCTGCCCCGGCGACGGACTGGAAGGCGATCGCGCCTGCCGACCTCATGGTCATGGACCTTGCCCCGGATGTGAAGGGCAAGCCGCGCCGGGTGGTGATCCAGCTGATTCCCGCGCCGTTCTCGCAAGGGTGGACGCAGAACATCCGCAAGCTCGTCGCCGCGCGCTGGTTCGACGGGATCGCGGTGGTGCGGGTTCAGGACAACTACGTCGTGCAATGGGGCGATCCCGACGGCGAGACGCCGGGCAAGGCGAAGCCGCTGCCGGGGGGGCTCACCAAGGTGCCCGAGAGCGAATACATCACGGCGAAGGCGGCACTGAAAGCCAATGGCGGAAGCGATGCCTATGCCGGGCGGACAGGCTTCGAGGCGGGGTGGCCCGTGGCGGGAGACGAAAAGGCAGCGTGGCCGACGCACTGCTACGGCATGGTCGGCGTCGGCCGCAACCTGTCGCCCGATACCGGCACCGGGGCGGAACTCTATACCGTGATCGGGCAGGCGCCGCGCCAGCTCGACCGCAACATCGCGGTGGTCGGGCGGATCATCTCCGGGATGGAGCTGCTCTCCTCGCTCCCGCGCGGGACGGGGCCGCTGGGCTTCTACGAGACGCCGCAGGAGCGCACGCCGATCGTTTCGGTGCGCATGGGCAACGAAGTGCCCGGCCTGCCTGCCTACGAATACCTCTCCACCGAAAGCACCAGCTTCGCCGCCTACCTCGACAAGCGCGCGAACCGGAAGGACGACTTCTACATCCAGCCGGCGGGCGGCGTGGACATCTGCAACGCGTCGGTGCCGATCCGGGTCGCGAAGAAGTGAGCGCAGAAACCTTTGCAGAACATCTCACGCATACCGGTCGCCTCTGGCGCTGGACGGGCGGCGCCAACAACGGCACCTGGCACTTCCTGACGATCGACGGCCCGGCGGGCGAAGCGCTGTCCGGCACCGCCGTGATGCGCCGCCTGGAGGGCACTTCGCGCGGGTTCGGCTCGCTCAAGGTCAAGGCGCGGATCGGCGATACCGGCTTTGCGACCTCGGTGTTTCCGAGCAGTTCGGACGGCGGCTGGCTGCTGCCGGTCAAGGCCTCGGTGCGGCGCGCGGAAGACCTTGCCGAAGGGGACGAGGTGGAGGTTTCGCTGGCGTACTGACGCCCTTCCCCCTCCACCACCCGCCACCTGTATTTTGGGCGGGCGGTCCCCCTTGTATCTGAATTGCAGGGCCGCGAAGCGGTGGTGGAGGGGGAGAAGGCGCGCAACTCCCCCTCCGTCAGCCCTGACGGGCTGCCACCTCCCCGAGACAAGCTCGGGGAGGAACCTGCTCACCCCATCAGCGTCTCGATCTCGTCGATGGTCGCCTTGAAGTCCGCCACCAGCTGGCGATACGGATCGGGCGCGGTCATATCGAGGCCCGCCTTCTTCAGGATGTCCACCGGATCGGCCGAACCGCCCGCGCGCAGCACATCCAGATAGCGTTCCCGCTCCGCCTTGCCGCCGTTCAGGATCGAGTGCGCGAACCACGTCCCCGCCGAGATCGAGGTGGCGTACTGGTAGACGTAGAACGTGCTGTAGAAGTGCGGGATATAGGCCCACTCGATCGCATAGGGCACGTCGATCACGAAGTTCGGCCCGTGGTAGCGCTTGAGCAGCTCGCCGTAGACGCGCGTCAGGCTTTCGCCCGACAGGCCCTCCCCGGCCTCCGCCATCTCGTGCATCTTCAGCTCGAACTCAGCGAACATGGCCTGCCGGAAGAACGTGCCGCGCATGTTCTCCAACCGCATGCCGAGGTAGTAGATCTTCTCTTCCTTGGTCTTCGCCTGCCTGAGCATGTACTCGGTCAGCAGCACCTCGTTGCAGGTGGAGGCGATCTCTGCGGTGAAGATCGGGTAATCGGCCAGTTCGTAGGGCTGCGAGGAATTGGCCAGCAGCGAGTGCATGGCGTGGCCCCACTCGTGCGCATAAGTGGACAGCCCCTCGTAGTTCTCGCCGAGGTTCAGCAGCAGGTACGGATGCACCTCGTAGGCGGCGCCGTTCATGTAGGCGCCGGGGCGCTTGCCCGGACGCGGCCAGGGGTCCATCCACTTCGCCGCCGTCGCCATGCCGAGCCGCTTCACGTAGTCGGGGCCGAGCGGCTCCAGCGCCTTGAGCGTCACGTTGCGCATGTCGGTCAGCGTGAACTTGCGCTCCAGGCTGACCAGCGGCGGGTAGATGTCGTAATAGTGGATGTCCGGCAGCTTGAGGATCTTGCGCCGCAGCTGGAACGAGCGGTGAAGCTGTGGCAGGCCCGCGTTCACTTCGGCCAGCAGCGTGCGATAGACGCCCTCGGGCACGGCATTGGGCGAGAGCGCCATCGACAGGCAGCTCTTGTAGCTGCGCGCCCGCGCCTCGAACACGTCGCCCTTGAGCTTGGCCGACATCGCCGCGCCGAGCGAGCTTTCGAACTTGCCCATCTGGCCGAAGAAGCCATCGAACACCGCCTTGCGATCATCCCGGTTCGCCGCGTCGCGCGCCAGCGAATAGCCCTGCGCGTCGAGCGTGCGCTTGCTGCCGTCCGACAGCGTGACCTCGGGCCACGGGATGTCCGAGCTGAACAGCTGCTGGCGGATCGCCCCCGGCCCCGACAGCGGAGAGGACGCTGCCGCAAGCAGCTGCTCGCCCTTGGCATCGAGCGTGTGCGCCGCCTCGCGCAGCGTCTTGCGCAGCGGATAGGCGAAACGGGCGGACAGGGCCTTGTTCGCCGCGATGAAGCCCTCGACCTTCTCCGCGCCGAGCTTCAGCGTCTCGGGCGCGGTCCACGCCGTCGCCTCGCCGAAGGAGGAGAACAGGTCCGTCACTTGCGCATCGCGCTCCTGGTTGGCGGAAACGCGCACGTCCTCGTCGGCGCGAAGCGAGGCATAGAGGTAGACGCGCGCCAGCTTCATCGAGACGGCGGAGATGTCCTCCAGTGCGGCGAGCATGGCCTCGGCGCTCTGGCCGAAGGTGTCCTTGCCCGCGGCGAGACGCGGCAGCGCGGCGACCACGTCCTTGCGCGCGACGTCCCAGGCATCGAGACTGGGGTAAAGCTCGGTGAGATCCCAGAGCGCGGCGCCCGAGGCGCCGGGGCCGGAAGTGGCGACATCGGCGGCATGGACGGCGCTCGCCAGCAGCGGCGAGGCGAAGGGAAGCGCGGCGGCAAGGCCGATGATGCCGCGACGGTCGGTTTCGATCATGGATGTGTCCCTCAACAACGTGCCCTCGCCCGCGCCCGGAAAAGCGCGGCGGGACGATCGGCCGAAGCTATCGAGCGCACAGGGCTTGGCAAGAGCCTCCCCGCCCCCGGTCGAACCGCGTCTGTCGTTCGTCGATGGCGCTGAACGAGACCTCACCGATGTTGGAGCCGCATACAAAAAGGGCCGGATCGGCAGTCCCGATCCGGCCCTTTTTCGTGTCTTCAGCGAAGGATCAGGCCAGCGCGGCCTTCAGCGCGTCGACGAGATCGGTGCGCTCCCACGGGAACAGGTCGCCCTCGGGCTGGCGACCGAAGTGACCATAGGCAGCGGTCGGGCCGTAGATCGGCTTGTTGAGGCCAAGGCCGACGCGGATGCCGCGCGGGGTCAGGCCACCGAGCTTGTCGGCCGAAACCTTGGCGATCGCGGCTTCGAGAACGGCGTCCTCGACGGTGCCGGTGCCATGGGTGTCGACGTAGAGCGAGAGCGGCGCGGACACGCCGATCGCGTAGGACACCTGGATCGTGCAGCGCTTGGCGAGGCCCGCCGCGACGACGTTCTTGGCGAGGTAGCGGGTCACGTAGGCGGCCGAACGGTCCACCTTCGTCGGATCCTTGCCCGAGAATGCGCCGCCGCCGTGGGGCGAAGCGCCGCCGTAGGTGTCGACGATGATCTTGCGGCCGGTGAGGCCCGCGTCACCGTCAGGGCCACCGATCTCGAACGAGCCGGTCGGGTTGATGTGGAACACCGTCTCGACGGTGACGAAGCCTTCGGGAAGAAGCTCGGTAACGACCGCCTTCACGTAGCCCTTGAGTTCGGCTTCCTTGTCGCCGGTGTCGTAGCCCGGCGCGTGCTGGGTCGAGACGACGACGGCGGTCGCGGCGACCGGCACGCCGTTCTCGAAGCGCAACGTGACCTGGCTCTTGGCGTCGGGTTCGAGGAACGGTGCCGCGCCCGAGTGACGGTCTTCGGCCAGGCGGTGCAGGATCTTGTGGCTGTAGTCGAGCGTCGCCGGCATCAGGTCCGGCGTCTCGTCGCAGGCGAAGCCGAACATGATGCCCTGGTCGCCCGCGCCTTCATCCTTGTTGCCTGCCGCGTCGACGCCCTGCGCGATGTGCGCGGACTGGCCGTGGAGACGGTTGATGAATTCGAGCTGCTCCCAGTGGAAGCCGTCCTGCGCATAGCCGATCTTCTTGACGACGGCGCGGACGGTGTCCTCGATCTCCTGCAGTGCGCCCTCGGCCCACTCGCCGTTCTCGTAGACGCCCTTGCAGCGGATTTCACCGGCGAGGACAACGAGTTGGGTCGTGGTAAGCGTTTCGCAGGCGACGCGCGCCTCGGGATCCTTCGACAGGAAGAGATCGACGATGGCGTCGGAAATCTGGTCGGAAACCTTGTCCGGATGCCCCTCGGAAACGCTCTCGGACGTGAAGACGTAGTTGCTGCGCATGTGATCCCTTGGGATATAAAGAATGCTTTATGTGGGTGCGCGGTCTAGCCCCGACGGCGACCGAGTGCAACCACGCAAAGCGCAATCGCCATCAGCAGGACGGCAAGCGCCAGCGGCAGGACGTTGCCGAAGCGGGCGAAGGCGGTGGGTTCGTGCGCAGGCGGGATCAGTCCGTCGAGCCGTCCGGCGCGGTGCCATGGCACGAAGGCGCGCACGATGCCGTCGGCATCGACGACCGCGCTGATGCCGGTGGTGGTCGAGCGCAGGACCGGAAGCCCCTCCTCGATCGCACGAAGGCGCGCCTGCGCGAGATGCTGGGGCGGGCCCCAGGCGCCGAACCAGCCGTCGTTGGAGGGGTTGAAGATATAGTCGGGCCGATGGGCGGGATCGGTCACCTCGCCGCTGAACACGATCTCGTAGCAGATCTGGACGCCCGCCTTGCCGTAGGCTCCGAAGTCTATCGTGCGCGCGCCCGGCCCCGGTTCGAAATCGAGCTGCCCCGCGACAAGGCGACTGGCGCCAAGCGGCTCCAGCAGCCAGCGCAGCGGCAAGTACTCGCCATAAGGGACGAGGTGCGCCTTGGAATAGCCCGCAAGGATCGAACCGTTGCCGTCGATGGCGGTCACGGAGTTGCGCGCCGCCTTCTCGTCGCCATCCTCGATGACCAGATCGACCGCGCCGGTCATCAGCAGGCCATAGGGGCCGACCACCCGGCCGAGACGGCGACGAGCGATCACCGGGTCTCCGGCGTAGGTATAGATGCGATAGAGGAACGGCGGATACCCGTCGCGCAGGAAGTCGCCAAGGCCCGATTCGGGCCAGAACACCACGCGCCGGTCGCCCGGATCGCGCGGTAGGGAAAGGCGGGCGAGGCGCTGGAAGTTGCGCTCGAAATTGCGCGGGTCGTCGATGAATTCCTGCCGGATGTCCGGCTGGACCAACGTGTAGCGGACGGCGCCTTCCTGCGCCCGTGGTCCGGGCAGGTGCATGGCGAAGGCGAGACCACCCGCCAGCGCGACGACCGCGATGCCCGCAAGCGCACGAAGGCGGCCAGTCCTCGCTGCCAGACCGGGCATCGCGGCCAGGAATGCCAGCGCGCCCGAGAGGCCGTAAGTCCCGATCCACGGCGCCAGCAGGGCGAGGCCCCGGCTTTCGAAGCCGCCTAGCAACGCGACGCCCAGCGGGTTCCACGCGAAGCCGGTGAAGAGCCAGCCGCGCATCCATTCGGTGACGATCCACGCGGCGGCGAAGGCGAATGCCAGCGCCGCGAAGCCGCGCAGCCCTTCGTTACGGTCGGGCCGCGCCACCAGCCATGCGGCAAGTGTAGCGGCGGCCGGGAACAGTGCGAGGTAGAGCGCCAGCAGGAAGACCGCGATCATGCCGAGCCAGTGCGGCATCTGCGCCTGATAGGTGAATGCGGTTGCGATCCAGTTGTTGCCGAGCGTGAAGTGGCCGAGCCCGAAGCACCAGCCGAGCAGGAAGACCTGCCGACCGGCCCGCGCGCGCGCCAACAGCTCCAGCAGCCAGACGACTGCGATCAGGGTGAGAGGCCAGAGTGCGAGCGGCTGGAAACCGCACGCTCCCAGCGCGCCGGCGGCGATCGCCGCGACGGCACGCGGGGCAGGCCGCGGGGGCACGGCCAACAAAAGGGCTTTGAGGAAGGGCGAAGCGCGCCGGTCGGACTGCATCGCCAAGGGCTTGTAAGCCCGGTCCGGCGCGACGCAAGGGACCAGTTAGGTTCCCCTGCACTCGCGCCGGAAAAAGGGATCAGCCGTTGACGGCCTCGGGTGCAGCGTCGTCGGTCGCGGCCTTGCGGGTGCGGCGACGGCGGGGCTTGTCCTCGCCTGCGACGTCCGCCTCGGCAGCCGGAGCGGCGTCCTCGACAGCGGCCTTGGGCGCGCGCTTGCGGGCGGGCTTGGCCGAGATCGCGGGCGGCAGCGTGTCGACGTCGAAGCCTGCGGGCTCTGCCTGAGCAGCAGGAGCCTCGGCCGGAGCGGCCTGCGCCTGCTCGGCTTCTTCCCCGTCTTCGCGACGCGGGCCGCGCGGCTTGCGCTGCTTCAGGCCGCGCGAGGCGCGATTGTCACGCACGAAGGGGTTTTCCGCAGGCTCGTAGAGGTTGCGCTCCGCCTCGACGGTCTCTTCGATGACGGGCTCGCCCGCCTCTTCGGCCACCGGCTCGGGCTGCTGCTGGGGAGCACGCTGCTCGTAGTTGCGCTGCTCGCGATCCTGGCGCGGCTCACGTTCCTGGCGCGGTTCGCGCTCGGGCCGGGGAGCACGCTCGACCGGAGCCGAAGGCGCCTCGCCATACGGATCGTCGTAGGAACCGTAGTCGTCGCCGTAATCGTTCTGGCGGTAGTCGTCGCGGCGCGGCTGCTGGGGCTGGCGCGATTCTTCCTGGCGCTGCTTCTGGTCGGCGATGACGCGGAAGTAATGGTCGGCGAACTGGAGGTAGTATTCCTCGGTCACGCGGTCGCCATTGAGGTGCGCGTCGTGCGCCATCTTCCGGTACTTTTCCAGAAGCTGCGGCGCGTTGCCGCGCGCCCTGCTGTCGATCCGGTTGGTCTGCTGACCGCCCTGCTGGCGGTTGTTACCGCGGCCGCGCCGACGGTTGTTACCACGATTGTTGTTATTCAAGGGATGACTTTCCTCAAAACCCCGGGCCTTCAAACCCTGGGACGCTCCGGTCCCGATAAGACGGCCCGATCAATCAGGCTGCGCTGCGTCACATGATCACGGCCGGCCCCCCGGCCGCCGCGATTTTCCCCATCTGCCCTGTCGGCGACGTTGACGCCACCGACCGCTTGCAAATGCTGGAGGCGAACCGGGTATGGGAAATCATCGTCCATAGGCCGGTTCGCCGTAATCATTAGGGGTTGTAGCGGAGGATTCCAAGCGGAAACTTACGCCCCCTCTACGTTTGTCCCCGAAAACGCGACGACACGATCCCTGCCTCCCAGATCGCGGTGAACGCGCGCACGAAGGCCCGCCTGAACCCCGATCTTGACGACCGCCTCGGCCTGTCGCCAGCCGATCTCGACCATCGCCACGCCGCCCGGCGCCAGCAGGCCGGGAAGCTGGGGGACGAGGATGCGATAGTCATCCAGCCCCTCGGGACCGGAAAACAGAGCGCCCGCAGGCTCATAGGCGCGCACCGAGGCATCGAGCGGGGCCTCGTCCTCGACATAGGGCGGGTTGGTCAGGATCAGGTCGAAGCGACCCAGGTCGGCCGACCAGTCCGGCTGTGTCCAGTCGGCCACCAGCAGCCGCGCGGCGGGCGCATGGCGGTCGGCGTTTGCCTGCGCCACGGCCAGCGTATCGGGCGAGCGGTCGATGGCCACTCCTTCCGCCTCGGGCCAGAGCGACAGCGCCGCCAGCAGCAACGCGCCGGTGCCGGTACCGAGATCGAGGATTCGCGCAGGCAGACGATCCGCCAAGACTTCGCGCGCCGCCTCGATCAGCGTCTCGGTATCGCCACGGGGGATCAGCGTCGCCGGAGTGACATCCAGTTCAAGGCCGTAGAACTCCGCCTTGCCGATGATGTAGGCCACCGGCTCATGCGCGGCGCGGCGGTCGACCAGCGCGGCGAAGACCGCAGGCGCCGGATCGCGCATCCGGCCCAAAAGCAACTGCGAGCGGGTGACACCCAGCGCGTGGGCCATCAGCACTTCGGCGTCGAGGCGGGCGGTGTCGCTGGTCTCTGCGAGCCGCAGGGCGGCGTCGCGGATGGCCTCGGCTACGTTCTCAGCCATCCCCCCTTTATCCATCCATCGCCGCCAGCCGCTTCGCCTCGTCCTCGGCGATCAGCGCGTCGACCAGTTCGGCGAGGCCCGTGCCTTCGAGCACTTCGGGCAGGCGGTGCAGGGTCAGGTTGATGCGGTGGTCGGTCACGCGGCCCTGCGGGAAGTTGTAGGTGCGGATGCGCTCCGACCGGTCGCCGGAGCCGACCATGGCCTTGCGCGCCTCGGCCTCGGCACCCTGCGCCTCGTCGCGCATCTTCTCGTAGAGGCGCGCGCGCAGCACCTGCATGGCCTTGGCCTTGTTCTTGTGCTGGCTGCGCTCGTCCTGGCAGGTAACGACGAGGCCGGAGGGCAAGTGCGTGATGCGCACGGCCGAATCGGTCGTGTTGACGTGCTGCCCGCCCGCGCCGGACGCGCGGTAGATGTCGATCTTGAGATCCTTGTCCTCGATCTGGACATCGACCTCGCTGGGCTCGGGCAGGACCGCGACGGTCGCCGCCGAGGTGTGGATGCGTCCGCCCGATTCGGTGACGGGCACGCGCTGGACGCGGTGGACGCCGCTTTCGAACTTCAGCTTGGCGAACACGCCCGACCCGGTGACGTTGGCGACGACTTCCTTGAAGCCGCCGACGTCGCTGGCATTGGCGCTGACCATCTCGACCCGCCAGCCCTGCTCGGCGGCGTACTTCTCGTACATGCGATAGAGGTCGGCGGCGAACAGCGCGGCCTCGTCGCCGCCGGTGCCGGCGCGGATTTCCAGCATCGCCGGGCGCACGTCGGCCGCATCGCGCGGCAGCATGGCGATGGCGAGGCGGCGCTCGGCATCGGGCAGTTCGGCCTTGAGGCGCGCGGCTTCCTCGGCGGCGAGGGCGCGCATCTCGGGATCGGGGTCTTCCAGCGTCTGGAGCGCCTCAAGTTCGCCCCGCATGGACACGACTTCGGCGGCGGCACGAGCCACCGGCTCAAGCTCGGCATAGTCGCGGCTGGCTGCGACGAAGGCCTCGCCCTCCAGCGTGCCCGAAGCGAGGCGCGCCTCCAGTTCGGCCAGACGGCCGCCCAACTGGGCAAGGCGAACGTCGGAGATGCTCACGGCTGGATCGTCACCAGAACCTGCTCGACCGCCAGACGCGCGGGGGTGGTTTCACCGGCGCGCAGGTTGGCGACGGGCACGCCGTCCTTGACCACGAACGAGACGATCGCCTTGGCGTTCGACTTCACCGCCTTGTCGAAGCGCTTGCGCGGGCTTCCGGTGGCGATGATCTCGGCATCGATGCCCTGATGGCGCAGCGCGGTCAGCGTCTTGAGCGCGAAGCCCAGCGCCGCGTCGTCCTCCACCGCGAGCATCGCCGTCAGCGGCGCCTCGGTGGCCTGCCCGGCATCGGCGACCAGCATGGCGAGGCGCTCGATCCCTGCCGCCCAGCCGACCGCCGGGGTCTCGGGGCCGCCGAGCGCGACCATCAGGCCGTCGTAGCGGCCACCGCCCAGCACGGTGCCCTGCGCACCGAGGCGGTCGGTCACGAATTCGAAGGCGGTGTGGCGGTAGTAGTCGAGCCCGCGCACCAGCGCCTCGGCGCGGGTCCAGGCGACGCCCGCCGCATCGAGGCCGGAGGTCACGGCGCCGAAGAAGTCCCGCGCCTCGGCCGACAGGTAATCGTCGATCTTGGGCGCATCGGCGGTGAAGGGCTTGTCGCGCGGATCCTTGGAATCGAGGATGCGCAGCGGGTTGCGCTCCAGCCGGTCCTGCGAATCTTCCGACAGGTCCGCCTTGTGGGAGCGGAAGTATTCCACCAGCGCGGCGCGCCAGGCCTCGCGGCTCTCGCCGTCGCCCAGCGTGTTGAGTTGGAGCGTCACGCCCTCCGCGATGCCCAGTTCCTTGAGCAGTTGGTCGGCCATGACGAGCAGCTCCACGTCGGCCATCGGCTCGGCCGCGCCGATCACTTCGGCGTCGATCTGGTGGAACTGGCGATAGCGGCCCTTCTGCGGGCGCTCGTAGCGGAACAGCGGGCCGTGCGTCGCGACCTTGAGCGGAGCGAACTGCTTCCAGCCGTCGGTCAGGTAGGCGCGGGCGATGCCGGCGGTGAACTCGGGCCGCAGCGTCAGCGATTCGCCGCCGCGATCCTCGAACGAGTACATTTCCTTGGACACAACGTCGGTCGTCTCGCCCAGCGAGCGCGAGAATACGGCGGTCTTCTCGAACACCGGCATCTCGACGCGGCGGAAGCGGTAGAGCTTGCGCACGCGCTCGAAAGTCTCGACGACATGCGCGAAAGCCTCCGCGTCTGCGCCGAAGATGTCCTGGGTTCCGCGAATGGCCTGAGGTGTGGTGTTCATCCGCGCGCGCTTAGCCGGAATGGCGCTATTGGAAAAGTGGTCCCGCCATTTTGAGGGGATTGGATGGTTGCCAAATGCGGCAACAAGCGCAAAGAACCGCGTAATGAAGACTTTGATCGCGGGCGCGACCCTCCTCACCTCCCTGCTGCTGTCCACTTCGACCTTCGCGCAGGATGCCACCCGTTCCACCCCGATGGCGCCGCCGCTGCCCCCGGCGATGCCCGCCGCGCAGGACGTGCCCTATGCCGGGCCGATCGACCTGAAGATCAATGCGAGCGACGTCACGCGCGGCGTCTACCGTGTCACCCAGACGATTCCCGTGGCGGCGGGCGCGCGCGACCTGATCCTGCTGCAGGCGGGCTGGCTGCCGGGCAACCACTCGGAAACCGGGCCTTACGGCCTGCTCGCCGACATCCATTTCTACGCCGACGGGAAGGAAATCGCCTGGGTGCGTGACACTGTCGCCGTCAACGCCTTCCGCCTCGCGCTGCCCGAGGGCACGAAGCAGGTCGTCGCCAAATTCGTCCACACCTCGCCGCTCCAGTCGAGCGAGGGCCGCATCACGATGACGCAGGAGATGCTCAACCTCCAGTGGGAGAAGATGAGCCTCTACCCGGCGGGCTATTACACGCGCGGCATTCAGTACAAGCCGACCGTGACCTTCCCCAAGGGCTGGCAGGTCTTCACCGCGCTCGACGGGTTCAAGCGGACCGGGGACACGGTGACGTGGAACACGATCGATTTCGAACGCCTCGTCGATTCGCCGATCTTCGCAGGGCTTCATTCGCAGCGCTGGGATCTGGGGCAGAACGTGTTCATGGACGTCGTCGCCGACGAGCCCAAGCTCCTTGCCATCAAGCCCGAGAACCTGCAGACCTACCGCAACCTCGTGACCGAGGCGACGACGACGTTCGGTTCGCGCCACTTCGACCACTACGACTTCCTGCTCGCCCTGACCGACCGCATGGGCGGCATCGGGCTGGAGCACCACCGGTCGAGCGAGAACCAGCAGGAGCCCAAGTCGTGGATCGACTGGGACGGCATGGACTGGGACCGCAACGTCATCTCGCACGAGTTCGTTCATAGCTGGAACGGCAAGTTCCGCCGCGGCGCCGATGCATGGACGCCGGACTACCAGCAGCCGATGCAGAACACGATGCTGTGGGTCTACGAAGGCCAGACGCAGTTCTGGGGCTACGTGCTGGCGGCGCGCTCGGGCGTGCAGTCGCGCGGGATGGTCATGGCGATGTTCGCGACCGCCGCGGGCAAGTATGCCGAAGGCACTCCGGGCCGCGCATGGCGCTCGGTCGAGGACACCGTGAACGCGCCGCAGCTGATGCGCCGCCGCCCGCTGCCCTACACCTCGCTCACCCGCTCCGAGGACTACTACGTCGAGGGCGCGCTGGTCTGGCTGGAAGCGGACCAGATCATCCGCCGGGGCACCAAGGGCGCCAAGGGCCTCGACGATTTCGCCAAGGCCTTCTTCGGCGTGCGCGATGGCGATTGGGGCGAAGTGACCTACGACTTCGACGAAGTCGTGAAGGTGCTGAACGGCGTCTACACTTACGACTGGGCGAACTTCCTGCGCACGCGCCTCTACGCCACCAACCAGCCCGCACCGCTGAACGGCGTACAGATGGGCGGCTACAAGCTGGTGTGGAAGGAGCAGCCCAACGTCTACGACAAGGGCATCGCGGAAGAGCGCAAGACGCTCGACCTCACGTATTCGCTGGGCATGTCGCTCAACAAGGACGGCGATGTCGTATCGACGCTGTGGGACGGCCCGGCCTACAATGCGGGTATCGTGAACTCGACCAAGATCGTCGCGGTCGGCGGACGTGCCTACGACAAGGACGTGCTGCGCGACGCGATCACCGCCGCCAAGACGTCGAAGGCGCCGATCAGCCTGCTGGTCAAGCGCGGCGACGTCTACCAGACCATCGAGATCGATTACCACGGCGGCCTGCGTTACCCCTGGCTGGAAACCACTTCGCCGGGCAAGACCAATGGCCTGGACAAGTTGCTGACCGCACGCGGTAAATAAGCATCGCAGACAGTTCCTCGCCGTCCCGGATCAGTCCGGGACGGCGATTTCCACCACTTACGGGCACATTTCGTCCGAAATGGCTGTTGCGACGCAATAAAGGCGACGCTAAGCCCCCGCATCGTGATGCCTCGGCACGAAGATGAGCCGCGCTCGTACTAAAGAAGGACAATTATGCGCATCGACATGATTCCCGTTGGCGACAATGCGCCGGAGAGCCTCAACGTCATCATCGAAGTTCCCGTCGGCGGCGAACCGGTGAAGTACGAATTCGACAAGGCGTCCGGCGCCCTCTTCGTCGACCGCATCCTGCACACGCCGATGCGCTATCCGGCGAACTACGGCTTCGTGCCGCACACCCTGTCGCCCGATGGCGATCCGCTCGACGCGCTGGTCGTCGCCCGCTCGCCCTTCATCCCGGGCTGCGTCGTCAAGGTTCGCCCGATCGCGGTGCTGAACCTCGAAGACGAGCATGGCGGCGACGAGAAGCTGCTGTGCGTGCCGATCAATTCGACCTTCCCGTACTACTCGCACGTGAACGAGAAGGAAGACCTGCCCGACATCGTCTACCAGCAGGTCGAGCACTTCTTCACCCACTACAAGGACCTGGAGAAGGAAAAGTGGGTCCGCGTCGGCACCTGGGGCACCGCCGCCGACGCTCGCCGCATCGTGCTGGAAGCGATCGAGCGCTACGAAGAGACCAAGGTCGACGCGTAAAGAGATAGCAGAGTCCACTTCCCCATGTGGACGGGGGCCGGCAGCGCAAGCTGACCGGCCCCTTTGCTTGTCTGGGTCATACGCTCGCAATGACGACGGAAATCAGCTCACCACGCGCCCGCCGTTGACGCCGATGGTCTGGCCGGTGACGTAGCCCGAAGCCTCGTGGCACAGCCAGGCGCAGGCGTTGGCGATGTCGCCGGGCTCGCCCATGCGGCGAACCGGAATGGTCTGGAGCAGCACTTCGGTCGGGATCTGGAAGCGCTCGCGGTTGGCCTCGGACATGATCGTGCCCATCACCGAGCCGGGCGGGATGTTGTTCACGGTGATACCGTAAGGTCCGAATTCCTGGGCCATCGAGCGGGTCATCGTCACCACCGCGCCCTTGGACGAGGAATAGCAGATCATGTTGATCGCCCCCGTCTGCGCCGAGGAAGAGGAGATATTGACGATGCGGCCCCAGCCCGCGTCCTTCATGTCCTTGATGACCAACTGGGTCATGACCATCGGCCCGCGCACGTTGATGGCGTAGACGAAGTCCCAGCGCTCGTCGGTCAGTTCCTCGAACGGGGTGAAGTCGGTCACGCCCGCGTTGTTCACCAGGATCGAGATCGGCCCCAGCGCATCGCGGCACTTCGCCACGGCGGCAGCGGCCTGTTCGCGGTTGGAGATGTCCGCGCCCAGCGCGATGGCGGTGCCACCCGCGTCCTTGATCGCCTGCACCGTGTCGGCACAGCGCTCCTCGTCGAGATCGAGCACGCCCACCGCAATGCCGTCCTGCGCCAGCCGCTTCGAACAGGCCGCGCCGATCCCGGCAGCCGCGCCGGTGACGATGGCAACACGGTAGGTCATGCATTCTCTCCTGAAGCTGTTTGCGGCGCAGGCTTACCGACAATCGCCGCAGGCAGAAGCGGAGAGCGGGGGCGAGGTGCAGAATCCGCCGGGGCGTAGCGTCGGTGGTGGCTTCGACAAGCTCAGTCTGAGCGGATTTGAGAAATTACCTTTAAATCCCGCTCAGGCTGAGCTTGTCGAAGCCCCCGCCGCAAGCGCCTGCCTGAAAACCGCCAGCGGTCCCGGGTCGAGCCCGGGACGACGATACCTCACACCTCGATACGGTACAGCTTCGCAGCATTACCGCCCAGCACCTTCACCTTCTCCGCATGGGTCAGGTCGCCCATCCGCCCTTCGAGGTTCTCGATCGGATAGAGCCCGGTGGGATGCGGGAAGTCGGTCTCGAACAGCACGTTGTCGACGCCCACCTTGCGCACCATGTCGGCGGCGTTCTGCCCGGTCTCGAACCAGAAACAGGCGTAGAAGTTGCTCTGGAAATACTCCGAGGGCTTCTTCTCGAAATTGCGCCCCTCGGCGATCTCGACGAGCTGGTAGTCCAGCGCCTCCATCATGAACGGCACCCAGCCGATGCCGCTCTCCACCGAGACGAACTTGAGCTTGCGGAAGCGGTCGAGCAGCCCCGAATAGATGAGGTTCGCCACCACCTTGCCGTTGTTGAAGAAAAGCATCGCGCCCGAGATGCCCGACCGCAGGTCGCGCGTCAGCGAGGGCCAGCCCTGCTGCCCCATCCAGTCGATAGAGGTCTCGGAGGCGCCGATGTGGAAGTTGATCGGCATCTCCAGCCCCTCGCAGGCTTCCCAGAGCGGATACCAGTGTTCGTTGGCGAGGTCGGGGATCTTCTCCCCGTCGAGGTCGACCAGATGCGGGTCGGAATTGATGTTGATGCCGCGCAGGCCCATCGCCGCGCAGCGCTCGGTCTCCCTGATGGAAAGGTCGACATCCCACCACGGCAGCAGCGCCATCGGGAAGAAGCGGCCGTTCGATTCGGCCTGCATTTCCGCCACGGCATCGTTGTAGATCTTCACGCAGGCCAGGCGCAGATCGGCATCCACCTTCGCCGCCGCCTGCCCGCCGAAGCCGAGGATGTTGGGATAGACGATCTGCGCGAAGATGCCGCACTCGTCCATCACCTGCAGCCGCTCCCTCAGCGAAGACGAGCCGACATGGACATCCTCGAACTGGAGCTTCAGGAAGTCGTCGAGCACCCGCACCTTGCCGCCGTCCTTCAGGATCGCGCTGTTGGGATGCGCGCCGGTGCCGATCGACTTGTCGCCATCGATCACCCAGCAGCGCTGGCCGTTCAGCATCTTCACCTGCGGCACCCGGTCCCGGATCGAGGCGGGCGCGCGGCGGGTCCACATATCATGCGGTTCGGTGAGGTGGGTGTCGGCGTCGATCACCTTGTAGGCGGTGTCGGCGTGCGGACGATCGAGTGCGGCAGTGGCCATGGTCTTCTCCCGTGTTCGTGGTTGAAGACTGCTTCCTCCCGTCGGCTGCTGCGGAGAAGTCCCGTGCCCCCACCTGCCTTGACCGATCGTCCAGCGACGCGGGCTCAGTGCGGCTTGCTGCGCACCGCCAGCACATGACCGGGGGCGATGCGTTCCGCCTTCGCGCCTGTCACCTGCGGCCGGCTGCGCTCCGCCCGTTCCCGCGCTCCCGCAAGCAGGGCGCGGAACGAGGGCACCGGGGCGGCACCGGCGCGGGCGATGCGGGCGGCTTCGCGCATCTGGCTCGGCGTCACGCCGAAGTGGCGGCTGAACCGGCGGCAGAATGCAGCTTCGGAGCCGTACCCCGCCAACTCGGCGATCTCGGCGATCTTCATGCGCCCCTGCCGCAGCAGCATCGCGGCGTGGTCCATGCGTCGCTCCGCCACCAGTTCCATCGGCGCCTTGCCGACCCGGCCGGAGAACTGCGCGGCGAAGTTGGAGCGCCCCATGCCCACCGCGCGGGCGAGCGATTCGACCGTCCACGGCTGCGCGGGGCTGGCGGAGATGAGCTGGATCGCCTCCTCCACCGGATCGCGCTTCTCACCCGAAAGGATGCTGCGACAGGCCGGATCGGCACGCAGTCCCGCGACCATCACCGCCTCCGCCAGCCGCGTGAGCAGCGCCGTCGATCCCGCGCCCATGCCCGACAGTGCCAGCGCATCGGCACGGAGCAGATCCACCCCCACGCGCAGCAGCGAGGGGAGCCCGGCGCGCGAGACTCCATCCGGCCATGTGGCGCGCAGGCGACCGCTCAGCACCCGCGCCCGCACGCGTCCCTCGCCGAAGCCGCGCACCAGCGGCAGGTCACCGCAGCCGTCACCGCGCAGGGCATCGTGCGGGCGGGTGGAGGCGCTCGCGTCGGTGCGCAGGGCATGGGCCTCTCCCGACAGCACCATGGCGACTTCGCCCGGCCCCAGCAGCGCCATCGCGCCGCCCGCGCAGGCCAGCCGCACCGAACCGTGGATCACCGCATGGAAGAAGACTCCGTCGCCCCCGGCCACGGCGCACCCCGCGCGGTCCGCAAGGTCGGCATAGCACCAGGTCCGCCCCGACAGGCGCAAGTCTCCCAGCAGCTCGGACAGGCTGAATCCCGCAGCAGGCATGTGTCTCTCTCCCGCCGATCCCGTGGACGATCGGTCGCGTGCGGGGAGGATATGGGATTGCGCAGGACGGTCAATCCGCGCGAAACCCCTGCTTAAATGCAGGGAGAGAGAAGCATGCGGCAGGTGGAGGTGGTGATCGACGTCAGCGACGCGGTGGGCCTCGGCATCGCCGCAACGGTGAGCGCCAGCGTCGTCCTGCCCGACCCGCAAGCGCTGGGCGAGCGCCCCGTCGTGTGCTTCGCCCTGCCGAGCAGCAGCTACGCGCGCGGCTACTACACGCACGAGTTGCCGGGCCCAGGCAAGGGCGCGCAGGCGAGCTTCCACGCGGCGCGCGGCTGGATCTTCGTCGCGCTCGACTGGCTGGGCTGCGATTCAGCGGGCGGCATCGACCCGGAGGATCTGGGCTACGCCGCGCTCACCGCCGCCGCCCATGCCGCGCGCGAGGAGATCGTTCTACGCCTCGCCAACGGCGTGCTGGCGCCCGACTATCCGCCGGTCAGTGCCGCCTGCGTGATCGGGATCGGCCAGTCGCTGGGCGGAGCGCTGCTGATCCACCAGCAGGCGCACCGGCGCAGCTTCGACGGGATCGCGGTGCTCGGCTTCAGCGCGATCCATTCGCACCCCACCACGCCGCCGGGCGGCGCTCCCGTCACCGTCGCCTGGTATCCGCGCGACGCCCGGCTGGAGGACTGCGCCGAACCGCTCAACGCCGCGCTCCTCGCCGAAGCGGGCGGCGCGGCGGCGCAGGCCGCTTGGGAGGCGATCGCCTGGGGCTTCCACTACGACGACGTACCCGCCGACGTGGTGGAGCAGGATCTCTCCCACTACGAAGGCATCGCGCAGGGCGGCGAGCCGGACGCGCCTTCGCCGCCATGGTATGCCCGGCGTACCCCGCAGCGAGCCGCGCGTTCCACGCTCACGCCCGGCGTCGTCGCCCCGGAAGCCGCCGCGATCACCGTCCCCGTCCTTGCCGCGATGGGCGAACGCGACCTCGTGCCAGACCCGCGTGCGGAGCCCCGCGCCTATGCCTCCTCCCCCAGCATCGATGTGTTCGTCTGCCCGCGCATGGGCCACGTCCACAACATGGCGGGCACCCGCGCGCTGCTGTGGGAGCGCATCCACGTATTCGGAGAGTGGGCAGCATCGATGAAAAGCACCGTCAGATCGACCTAAATCATCGACTCCCCCGGCCGCAGGGCCTATCCTCTTATATGTTCACCAAATCACATATACTTTGCCGGGGGGCAGGGAAAATCGATGGCCTACGAAACGTTGATCGCGGTCGACGCGCTCAAGGACATGCTCGCGTCGGGTTCCGACGTGCTCGTCTTCGACTGCGAGTTCGAACTCGGCGCACCTGACAAGGGCGCGGAAATCTACGCGAAGGGCCATATTCCCGGCGCACGCTACGCCCATCTCGACGAGGATCTCGCCTCCCCGCCCGACGGCGAAAACGGCCGCCATCCCCTGCCCGCGCGGGTGGCGCTGGTCGCCTGGCTGCGCTCGCAGGGGTTGCGCAAGCAGCAGCAGGTCGTCGCCTACGACAGCAACGGCGGTGCGTGGGCGGCGCGGCTGTGGTGGCTGCTGCGCTGGCTGGGCCATGCGCCGGTCGCGGTGCTCGACGGTGGCAAGCCTGCATGGATGGACGCCGGGCTGCCGCTGGAGACCGGCTCTCCGCAGCCGTCCGCCTCAGGCGATTTCGAGCCGGGCGAACCGCTGGTGCCCACGCCCGTCAACGCCGCCGACGTGCTCGCCAACATCGAGACGCAGGATGCCCGCGTGCTCGACGCGCGCGATCCCTCGCGCTTCGCGGGCAATCCCAATCCGCTCGACCCGGTGGCGGGGCACATCCCCGGTGCGCGCAACCACTTCTTCCGCGACAACCTGGGCCCTGACGGCCGCTTCCGCCCTGCCGATGAACTGGCCGAAGCCTTTACCGCCGTGCTGGGCGACGAACCGGCGATCCTCCAGTGCGGATCGGGCGTCACCGCCTGCCACAACGCGCTCGCCATGGCAGTCGCGGGGCTCCCCGCCGGGCGGCTCTACCCCGGATCGTGGAGCGAATGGATCGCCGATCCCGCCCGCCCCGTCGCCACCGGGTCCGAGTAAGGTCCGGAACGGGTCCATGACAGCACTTGTTCATTGCATCGCAGGGGAAAGGTGCGCCATTTCCGTCACCTGACGCGAGTATAGGGACAGGCATGCGCAAGGCGCTCTGCGCGATATTGCTGGCGACGACGGTGGCCATGGCCACGCCCGTTGCGGGAAGCCGGGCGGCGACGCCCCTGCCCGCCGTTGCCCTGACTGCTGCTCCCATGCCTGCCGCTACCGACGAACTGCGCGAATTGCGCGGCTACGACACTACCGGAGACCCGGAAACGGCGCTGCGCCACGTCGAGGACGTGCTCGCCCGCGCCGCGCGCACAGGCCGCAGCGACCCGGTGGACCTGCTCTACGCGCAGGCGGTGCGCGCCCGCGCGCTGTCCTCGCTCGACCGCACCGAGGAGGCACTGGCGCTGTTCCGGCAGGTCGATGCCGGGCTTGCGGCACGCAAGGCCCCGGTCACGGCGGAGCGCGCCAGCCTGCTGCTCCAGATCGGCTCCGAACTCGGCGCGCTGGGCAAGCTCGACGAGGCGCAGGACTATACCCAGCGCGCGCTCGACCTCGCCGACCGGGTCGCGGGCAGGCAGAGCCCGGAATATGCCGATGCGCTCTACGGCCTCGCCCTGCTCGACTACCAGCGCGGCGCGCAGGCCACCGCGCTGCCGCGCATCGCCGAGGCGCTGTCGATCGCGCGCGCCCACGCGACGGCGACGGGCGAGAACCTCGACAGCGTGGTGGTCTACGGCGTCAGCCTCTCGGCGCTCCAGCTCAACGTTTCCGATGCCGAGACCGCCGTCGTCACCGCGCGGGACATCGCCGCGTGGGCGGAGGAGCGGTTGCCCGAGAACCACCGCCTGCGCGTGCAGGCCACCCAGCAGCTCGGCGCGATCCTGTCGGAAGCGGGGCAGTATTCGCAGGCGATCCCGATCCTGCGCGCCACGCTGGAAAAGCGCCGAGCGATGCTGCCTGCGGGCGATCCCAAGATCGCGATGTCGCTCCACGCGCTCGCCTACGCGCTCGACAACTCGGGGATGCGGGCGGAAGCCGGGCCGCTCTACGACCGCGCGGTCGAGATCTTCGAGGCCAACCCCGACCGCATCCAGGCCAACGGCCTCTCCACCATGATCGGCCAGCAGGCGCGCGTGGCGCAGTGGGAGGGGGACGAGGCGCGCGGCCTTGCCCTGCGCGAGAAGGCGCTGGCGACGGCGCGCCGCTATTCCGCCTCGCCCGAAGACCCGATCGTGCTGGCGGCCGAGAACAACCTCGCCTCCGCACTGTTCGACGCCGACCGCGATGCGGAGGCCGCGCCACTGCTCGCCCATGTGCGCGCCAACCTCAAGGTCGGTCCCACCGCCCGCCAGCGCATCTCCGCCGAGCTGCTGGCCGCCCGGATCGAGGCGATCCGCGGCAGCAATGCGCAGGCGGTGAGCGACCTCGGCGAAGCGCTCGCCCCGCTGCGCACCCGCCTGCTCGACCGGGCGACCGCGCGCGGCGACGTGCTCTCGATCGCGGCGGAATCGCGTGCGGCGTTCATGCAGCTTGCCCGCATCGCCAGTCGCGGCCCGGCGCAGGACCGCGCCTTCGACGCGCTGCAGATGGCCAACCTCGGCGACCTGCAGGGCGCGTTCTCGTCGCTCGCGGCCTTGCAGGACGAATACGGACCGGAGGCGCGCGAGGCGATCCGCAGCTACCTCGCGCTCGCCGCGCAGGGGCGGCAGTTGCACAAGCGGCTCGACCGCGCGCTGGTCGCCGGGGATCAGGCGGCGACGCGCAGCCTTCAGGCCGAAGTCGCGGCGAGCGACGCACAGCTGCGCGAGGCCGATGCACGGCTGGCGGCGCTGGTGCCGGGATACCGCGCGATCACCGCCGTCGAGCCTGCCCGCCTTGCCGATGCGCAGGCGCGGCTCAGGCGCGGGCAGGGTCTCCTGCTGATCGGCAGCGACGAGACCGGGCTGGTGACGCAGCTCGTCACCCATGACGGCGTGGTCTCGGGCGAGGCGGGGGTGTCCGGGCGGCACCTGATGCAGTTGCAGCAGCGCCTGCGCGCCTCGGTGGAGAACGGGCTGCTCGACGAGGACGCCGCCGGGTTCGACCGGCAGGCCGCGTTCGAGCTGTTCCGCCTGATCTTCCCCGACCCCGTGCGCAAGGCGCTGCGTTCGGTGCGCGAGCTGGAAATCCTCGCCCCCGGCAGCCTTTCGACGGTCCCCTTCGCCGCGCTCGTCACCCGCACGCCGGAGGGGGCGGACACCGATCCGCAGGCGCTGCGCCGCACCCGCTGGCTGGCGCGCGATCTGGCGACGAGCGTGATGATAAGCGCCGAGCCGCTACCCAGCCGCCCCGCCGTGGCGGGCCGCAAGCTGACCTTCGCGGGCATCGGCGCGCCGGTGCTCGGGCCGCCGACGCTGCTGGCGATGCGCTCCGCCCCGCGCGTGAAGGCGGGCGACGTAGGCGTCAAGGCGCTGGCCGAACTCGGCAGCCTGCCCGATGCGGCGCTGGAACTGCGCACCATGGCGAGCCGCTTCGACGGCGGCAGCCAGCTCCTGATCGGCGCGGACGCGACCGAGACTGCGGTGAAGGCCGCCCCGCTGGAGCAGGCGCGGGTGATCGCCTTCGCCACGCACGGCCTCGTCGGCGGGGCGCTGCGCGGGGTGGTGGAGCCGGGCCTCGTCATGACCCCGCCGCGCGTGGCGACGCCGCTCGACGACGGGCTGCTGACCGCTTCGGAAGTGGCGCAGCTGCGGCTCGATGCGGACTGGGTGATCCTCTCCGCCTGCGACACCAGCGCGGGCGACAGCGAGAACGCGCCGACCTACTCGGGCCTCGCGCGCGCCTTCATATCGGCGGGATCGCGGGCGCTGCTGCTGTCGCACTGGCCGGTGCGCGACGACGTGGCCGGACGACTGACCCTGCGCACGCTGGAAGGCGCACGCAAGGGCCTCTCCCGCGCCGAAGCGCTGCGGCGCGCGCAGCTCGAAGTGCTGGAAAGCGGCGACGTTGCGGGTGCGGCGCACCCGGCTACATGGGCGCCGTTCGTGCTGGTGGGGGATTGAGGGGCGACCTCGGCGCGGGCCGCTGTGGATTGCTTCGCTGCGCTCGCAATGACGAGCGAAAGGCCTATCACGCACTGCTTCGTCATTGCGAGCGCAGCGAAGCAATCCAGGGCGGCATCGCGCCGCCCCGGCATACGCAGCCTTACTTCGCCAGTTCGGCCTCGATCGCGCCGGTCAACAGCGGATCCTTGGGGTCGGTGCCCGGCGCGAAGCGGCCGGCGACCGAGCCGTCGCGGGCGATCAGGAACTTCTCGAAGTTCCACAGCACTTCGGGATCGTCGTTCGGGGTCATGCCGTAGCCGCGGAACTTCTCCTTCATGCCCTCGACGTCGCCCTGCTTGGTCGGCACCGCCTCGGTCAGCGCGGCGTAGAGAGGCTGCTTGGCGTCGCCGGTTACGTCGGCCTTGGCGAAGAGCGGGAACGAGACGCCGTAGTTCAGCTTGCAGAACTCGACGATCTCCTCGTGCGTGCCGGGCTCCTGCGCGCCGAAGTCGTTGGCGGGGAAGCCGAGGATCTCGAAGCCCTTGCCCTTGTACTCCTCGTAGATCGCCTCGAGGCCCTCGTACTGCGGAGTGAGGCCGCACTTGGAGGCGACGTTGACGACCAGCAGCACGTTGCCGGCGTGATCGCCCAGCGTGTCGGGCTTGCCGTCGATGCGGGTGAGCGGGATGGAGGCGAGATCGGCCATTCGAGATTCTCCCAGAAGTTGCGTGCGGTTTATGGGGCTGCGGTGTGACCGCCGCAAGGCTGTCCGGCCCGACTACGCCGTCGCGTCACCGAGGACCGGTGAAATCCAGTCGGGATCATGCGCGAAGGGCATTTCCGCTCCGTCGCGCAGGGCGGCGAGGATCGCGGCGAAGTCTGTCCGCGCGCGCCAGCCGAGCAGGCGCTCGGCCTTCGCGGGATCGTAGACCCGCTCGATCCGCTCGGGCAGCACCCACCCAGCGCGGGCGTAGAGTTCGGCGGCATCCGGGAAGTACCGCGCGATCACCGCAGGCGCATCGACCGCCAGTTCGACCGCATCGGCGCGGGTGAACGGCGGCGGGGCGGAGAGGACGAAAGTCTCGCATCCCTCGGCCCGCTCCAGCGCGGCGAGGTGCGCCAGCGCAGCGTCGCCCACGGTCAGGCGGCGGTTGAGGAATTCGTTGGCCTTGAGGTTCGGGCCGGAGGGGATGGCATGGGTGTCGTCGTCCTCGGGAAAGAAGCGCCCGGTGCGCAGGATCGCCACCACCATGCCGCTTTCGCGCGCGATCAGGCGGCACATGTCCTCGCCCGCGCGCTTGGTCACGCCATAGACGTTGCGCGGAGCGATCGGGCCGAAATGCTCGTCCATCCACCACGCGCCCGCCTCCCCCGCCCCGGCGCGCACGTCGTCTCGGACCATGAGCGAAGTGGTGGAAGTGAACAGGAACCGCGCATGCCCCGCCTCGACCGCGGCCTCCAGCAGGTTCAGCGTCCCGGTCACGTTGACGTCGACGAAGGCCTGCCGGGGGAAGCGCACGATATCCGGCTTGTGCAGCGCGCCGGAGTGGACGATCGCCTCGATCCCGTGCTCCGCCACGGTGCGGAACACCAAAGCGCGGTCGGCGACCGACCCGATCACCGAAGTCGCCGCGCCCGGAGCCACGTCGAGGCCGACGACCGTGTGCCCCTTCGCCTCCAGCAACGGCGCGAGGTGCCTGCCGAGCCAGCCCGAGGAGCCTGTCAGCAGCACTCGCATTGGTTCAGGCCTGCACGCGGTAGTCGGCGATGATCTCGCCCGCCTCGGCGATCTCGGCCTCGTGGCTTTCCTCGCGCCATGTCTCGGCGAGGGCTTCCTGCTCCCACTGGAGCATCGCCGGGTGGGCGAGCATCGCATCGACCCACGCCTGCCCGCCGCCGACATCAAGGCCATAAGTGCGGATGCGGAAGGCGACCGGGGCGTAGAACGCGTCGACCGCGCTGAACGCGCTTCCCGCCAGCCACGGGCCGCCGAAGCGGTCCAGCCCTTCTTCGAACAGTTCGCGCACGCGATGCACCTCGCGCACCAGCGCGCCGCTCATCGGGCGTGGCTTCACGCGCACGCCCACGTTCATGGTGCAGGCGCTGCGCAGCGCCGGGAAGCCCGCGTGCATCTCGCATACCGCGCTCTGGGCGAAGGCGCGCGCGTCCTCGTCCTGCGGCCAGACACCGGGGTGGCGGTCCGCCAGATAGAGCGCGATGCCCAGCGAATCCCACACCGTGCGATCCTCGTCGATCAGCGCGGGCACCTGTCCGGTGGGGGAGAAGCTGCGGAAGGCGTCGTAGTTCACCGGCATCGTGAAGAGCTCAAGCTCATCCTCGAACGGGATGGCGAGCGCCTTCATCAGCACCCAGGGGCGCAGCGACCAGCTGGAATAGTTCCGGTTCGCGGTGATGAGGGTGTAGGTCATGGATGGTTTCCCTGCGAAGAGTGGGCGAGGGATAACGCGAACTTGCTGCGGTGGCGAGAGGGTGACAGTTCCTCCCCGAGCTTGTCTCGGGGAGGTGGCAGCCCGTCAGGGCTGACGGAGGGGGAATTGCCGGGCCTCTCCCCCTCCACCACCGACTGCGTCGGCGGTCCCCCTCCCCGAGACAAGCTCGGGGAGGAATTTTCAACTCACGTAATGCGCGGTCGTCTTCGCGGCGACTTCCTCGGCCGTCACGCCGGGGGCCAGTTCGATCAGCCTGAACGGGCTGTCGTGGTCCGGGCGCTGGAACACCGCGAGGTCGGTGACGATCATGTCCACCACGTTGGTCCCCGTCAGCGGCAGCGTGCAGGCGGGGATGAACTTGGGGTCGCCGTTCTTGGAGGTGTGCTCCATGACGACGATGATCTTCTTGACGCCCGCGACGAGGTCCATCGCGCCGCCCATCCCCTTGATCATCTTGCCGGGGATCATCCAGTTGGCGATATCGCCGTTCTCGGCCACTTCCATAGCGCCCAGCACGGTCAGGTCGATGTGCCCGCCGCGGATCATGCCGAAGCTGGTGGCGCTGTCGAAATAGGCGGAGTGCGGCAGTTCGCTGATCGTCTGCTTGCCCGCGTTGATGAGATCGGGGTCCACCTCGTCCGGATAGGGGAACGGCCCGATGCCGAGCATCCCGTTCTCGCTCTGCAAAGTGACGGTGATGTCCTCGGGCACGTAGTTCGCCACCAGCGTCGGGATGCCGATGCCGAGGTTCACGTAGAACCCGTCCTGAAGCTCCTTCGCCGCGCGCGCGGCCATTTCATTGCGATTCCAGGCCATTACGCGCTCTCCCTTTCACGGGTGGTCGTGAACTCGATCTTCTTGTCGTAAGGCGCGCCCAGCACGATGCGCTGGACGAAGACGCCGGGGAGGTGGATCGCGTCCGGGTCCAGCGAGCCGGTGGGGACGATCTCCTCCACTTCGACGATGCAGACCTTGCCGCAAGTGGCGGCGGGCACGTTGAAGTTGCGTGCGGTCTTGCGGAACACGACGTTGCCGGTCTCGTCCGCCTTCCATGCCTTCACCACCGAAAGGTCGGCGAAGATGCCTTCTTCGAGGATGTAGTCCTCGCCCCGGAACTGCTTCACTTCCTTGCCTTCGGCCACCTGCGTGCCGACGCCGGTCCTGGTGTAGAAGCCGGGGATACCCGCGCCGCCCGCGCGCATGCGCTCAGCCAGCGTGCCCTGCGGGCAGAACTCTACCTCAAGCTCTCCGGCGAGGAACTGGCGTTCGAACTCCTTGTTCTCGCCCACGTAGGACGAGATCATCTTCTTCACCTGCTTGGTGCGCAGCAGCTTGCCGATGCCCTCGTTGTCGATGCCGGCATTGTTCGAGGCGAAGGTGAGATCCTTCACCCCCGAATCGCGGATCGCATCGAGCAGCCGCTCGGGGATGCCGCAAAGCCCGAAACCGCCGCTGGCGATCAGCAGGCCGTCCTTGAGCACGCCTTCCAGCGCGGCTTCGGCGCTGGGATAGATCTTCTTCATCGAGGGCCATCCTCTTTGTGGTTTCGACGGGAATCTAGACAGCTTCTCCCATCACGAATAGCGATTGTTTTTTATCGGTTCCGATAGGAAATGGTGATGAAACGGATCGCGCTATTCCATCTGGAAACGCTGATGTGGATCGACCGGCTGGGCACTTTCGCGGCGGCAGCGGCACGGCTCAACACCACGCAGCCCGCGATCTCGGCGCGCGTGCGAGAGATCGAGGAGCAGCTTGGCGTGCCCCTGTTCCAGCGCGAAGGGCGGCGCATGGTGCTTTCGGCGCGCGGGCGGCGGCTGGTTCAGGCGAGCGAGCCGCTCTACCATGGGCTCGAACAGGTCCTGCTGGAGGCGAGCGACTTCGCCGGGGCCACCGCCGCCGTGCGCATCGGTTCGGGCGAGATCGCGGCGGCCAGTTGCCTGCCCGCGTTCATCCAGGCGATCGAGCGCGACCGCCCCGGCGTCGCCATGGAAATCGAGATCGACCTCACCGCGCCGCTGCTCCAGCAACTGCTGGCGGGCACACGCGACATCGTGTTCCTGGCCGGGCCGGTGGCGAGCCCCGGCATGCGCACCGCTGCGATCGGATCGGTCGAACTGGTCTGGGCGGCGGGCGCTGCGGTGGCCGAAGCGGGCGGGTTCGCCAGTCCGCTGCCGGTGTGGTCGCTGCCCGATCACTCGCCGCTCCATGCCGTCACGCACGAGACGCTGGAAGAGCACGGCATCGTCCCGCGCGCGCTCCACACCTGCAACAACGTGCGCACGCTGATCGAGATCGTCGTGAGCGGCCAGGGCGCGGCGGTGCTTCCCGCGACGATGGTGCAGGACCGCCTCGCCGCCGGGCACTTGCGCGAAGTCCTCCCCCGCCCGCGCCACCACGTCCACTTCGAAGCCGCCATCCGCACCCGCGAGCGCGATCCGGTGATCCTCGACCTGTTCGAGCGCGCGGGGCGGTTGCGGATCGGGTGATTGTTGGCCTTCGGGGGCTTCGACAAGCTCAGCCAGAGCGGAATTTAAAGATTCGCTCTCAAACCCGCTCAGGCTGAGCCTGTCGAAGCCCCCGGAACAAGGCGCCACGATGCCCTTGTCAATTTTCGTCATTGCGAGCGTAGCGAAGCAATCCACGGTCGGCGCACGATGCCGGATTGCTTCGCTACGCTCGCAATGACGAGTGAATTTCAAAGCATTGCCGCCCCCCGCCCCGCCGCAACCCCGCGCTGGCCTGCACGTTTCGCTTTCACGACCCAAGTTTGATCCCGGTCATGGAACCCCCACCGTCACGGGCTAGACTGGACAGGCTCGAAAGGGAGAAAGACCATGCGCTCGATACTCGTCAACGCCGACCGCAAGCCGGGCAGCGATGCCCGCCTCCAGACCGCGCTGGACATCGCGCGGCGCGAGAACGGCCATGTCACCGTGCTCGTCGATACGCCCGTCTCGCGCTACATCGCGATGGACCCGATGGGCGGCAGCTACGTGATCTCCGGCGCGCTGGACAAGGCGCGCGAGGCGGATGACGAGATCGCCGCCGCCGCCGAGACCCGCCTCGCCGGGGCAGGCGTGCCGTTCGAGGTGGTGCGCTGCGAGGACGACCCCGTCACCGCCTTCGCCTACGCCGCGCGGCTGGCCGACCTCATCGTCGTCTCGCGCTCGGGCGGGCTGGCCGGAGACCTCGCCCTGCGTGCCCGCGCACCGGTGCTGGCGCTGGCCGACGCGCCGCTCCACATCCCGGTGAACAGCGCCGCCATCGGCTGGGATGGCGGGGAGCAGGCCGCCGCCGCCCTGCGCGCCGCCGCGCCGCTGCTGGCACAGTGCTCGTCGGTGAAGCTGATCTGCGTGGTCGAGAAGGAGGGCGGCTTTCCCGCCACCGACGCGCTGCGCTACCTTGCCCGCCACGGCGTCAGCGCCGAACTGGAGGAGCACGAACGCCGCGATTCGACACAGGAGACGCTCGCCAACGCGGTGCGCGGCACCGACCTCCTCGTCATGGGGGCCTATGGCAAGAGCCGTGTGCGCGAATTCCTGTTCGGAGGCGTGACCGAGTTCTTCCTCAAGGAAGAGACCGCACCCGCGCTGCTCCTCGCGCACTGACATACGCCCCACAAATGCACGCGCGGCGCCGGTCCGAAAGGGCTCGGCGCCGCGGTCATATTACGATTTGAGGTCATATGCTTACCTCGGCAAGCAATTGTCGCGGCGCAACAGGCAAAGGATTGCAGCCCATCGCCCCGGCGTTGTGATCTGACGTAAGCGTCAAGCCGAACCTGAAGGCTAGTTCATTATCATACATGGCGGAAACCCTGACATTTTGTTCAGGTATCTGCGTCTCCTGCAACATTTCGCAACGATGGTTGTAGTTTTCGCAATGATAGAGGGCCGTTTCGCACTTGCACAAAACCCGAGTCTGGGTCATACAGACAGTGCCTTTCAGGCATCCTCTCCCAAAACTTCCACGGCCCGGTCGGCAACGACTGGGCCTTTTTTCTTGTCCGAGTAATGGCGATTCGCGCGCCGTTCCCCGGTCCGTCCTTCCGTGCCATCCGTCCAGGGAACCGCACCGACTCGCACAGGTTGGTTTGCAATCCGGTGGCGGCATACCCAGCTATCCGTCACCGCCCGGTCGATCACAGGATGACCGGGATCGGGATCGAGGAAGGAACACCCCGCACATGGCGGAAACCGACACCAAGACCGAAGACCGCACCGTCAGGCTGCAGGTCGCCGCCGCTCGTCAGGAAGAGAGCGGCCAGGGAATCGCCCGCCTCTCACGCGCCTCGCTGTCCGAGATCGGCGCGATGGAAGGCGACGTGCTGGAAATCACCGGCAAGGCCGTCACCGTGGCCCGCGCCGTGCTCGCCTACGACGAGGACGAGGGCCTCTCCGTCATCCGGCTCGACGGCCTCCAGCGCGGCAATGCCGAAGTCGGATCGGGCGACCACGTCACCATCCGCAAGGCCGAATCGCGCCCCGCCCAGCGCGTCGTCTTCGCGCCCGCGCAGAAGGACATGCGCCTGCAGGGCCCGTCCGCCGCACTGAAGCGCAACTTCTTCCAGCGCCCGATGGTGCAGGGAGACCTCGTCGCCACCACCGGCCAGCAGCAGGTCGCGGACATCCCGCCCCAGCTGCGCCGCATGTTCAACGCCCCCGCCTACGCGCTGACGCAGATCCGCCTCAACGTCGTCTCCACCACCCCGCGCGGCATCGTCCACATCGACGAGAACACCGAGGTCGAACTGCGCGAGACCTTCGAGGAAGCGCACGACGCCCGCGGCGACGTCAACTACGACGACGTCGGCGGCATGGGCGACACCATCCGCGCCCTGCGCGAGATGGTGGAGCTGCCGCTGCGCTATCCCGAGCTGTTCACCCGCCTCGGCGTCGCCCCGCCCAAGGGCGTGCTGCTCCACGGCCCGCCGGGCACCGGCAAGACCCGCCTCGCCCAAGCCGTCGCCAACGAGAGCGAAGCCAGCTTCTTCTCGATCAACGGCCCCGAGATCATGGGCTCCGGCTACGGCGAGAGCGAGAAGCACCTGCGCGAGATCTTCGAGGAAGCAACCAAGGCCGCCCCCGCGATCATCTTCATCGACGAGATCGACTCGATCGCCCCCAAGCGCGACCAGGTCCACGGCGAGGCGGAAAAGCGCCTCGTCGCGCAGCTGCTCACGCTCATGGACGGGATCGACAGCCGCGCCCACGTCGTCGTCATCGCCGCCACCAACCGGCCCGACGCCATCGACGAGGCCCTGCGCCGCCCCGGCCGCTTCGACCGCGAGATCGTCATCGGCGTGCCGGACGAGAAGGGCCGCCGCGAGATCCTCGGCATCCACACCCGCGGCATGCCGCTGAGCGAGCGCGTCGACCTCAACGAACTTGCCCGCACCACGCACGGCTTCGTCGGCGCCGACCTCGCCGCCCTGACGCGCGAGGCCGCGATCGAGGCGGTGCGCCGCATCATGCCCAAGCTCGACCTCGAAGCGCGCACCATCCCCGCCGAAGTGCTCGACAACCTGCAGGTCTACCGCGAGGATTTCCTCGCCGCCCTGAAGCGCGTCCAGCCCTCCGCCATGCGCGAGGTCATGGTGCAGGTGCCGAACATCGGCTGGGCCGACATCGGCGGGCTCGACGAGGCGCAGCTCAAGCTTAAGGAAGGCATCGAGCTGCCGCTGAAGAACCCCGAGGCGTTCCACACGCTGGGCATCCGCCCGGCCAAGGGCTTCCTGCTCTACGGCCCGCCCGGCACCGGCAAGACCCTGCTGGCCAAGGCCGTGGCGAAGGAGGCCGAGGCGAACTTCATCTCGATCAAGTCGTCCGACCTGCTCAGCAAGTGGTACGGCGAGAGCGAGCAGCAGATCGCCAAGCTCTTCGCCCGCGCCCGGCAGGTCGCCCCCTGCGTGATCTTCATCGACGAGATCGACAGCCTCGTCCCCGCCCGCGGCATGGGCGGCTCCATGGGAGAACCGCAGGTGACGGCCCGCGTGGTCAACACCATCCTTGCCGAGATGGACGGGATGGAGGAACTGCAGTCCGTCGTCCTCGTCGGCGCCACCAACCGCCCGGCACTGGTCGACCCCGCCCTGCTGCGCCCCGGCCGGTTCGACGAACTGGTCTACGTCGGCACCCCCGACGCACCGGGCCGCGAACACATCCTGGGCATCCACACCAGCCGCATGCCGCTGGCCGAAGACGTGCGCCTCGGCGAGATCGCCGACCGCACCGAACGCTTCACCGGCGCGGACCTCGAGGACGTCGTCCGCCGCGCCGGCCTCATCGCCATCCGCAAGCGCGGCGCGGCGGTGGACGCGGTGACCATGCAGGACTTCGAGGAAGCCCTCGAAGACAGCCGCGCCACCGTGACCGAGGACATGGAAGCCGAATACAAGCGCATGAAGACCGACCTGAAAAAGCGCGCCATGGAAGTGACGCCCATCGGCTTCATCGCCCCCGGCATGGTCGAAAGCACGCGCGAACGGAAGCACTGACGACGGTCGGGAGGCAGGACAACCCGCCTCCCGCCGCGTTTCTCAGCGACAGGCGGTCGCTTCGGCAAATCCCAAACTTCGACACACCCCAAACTTCGTCATTGCGAGCGCAGCGAAGCAATCCAGAGCGGCAGAGCCTGACGCCGGATTGCTTCGCTGCGCTCGCAATGACGATAGGGATGGAATGCAAAAGCCCGGTCGGTTCGGCCGGGCTTTTCTGTTTCAGGCGGGGAGGAATGGAGAAGAGGAGATGCGAGGGCCATCGCCCTCGCGCTCCCGCGAATTGGCGAACTTGCGGTATTCGGAGACTGTTCTGAACGATTGCGGATTATCGGATTACTGGAGGAATATTCTATTAGTATCTAATCTTTTGCAGACTCCATTTATTTCTAATACCCCATTTGCAGCGGATTTTGTTAAAACCTCAAAAACTCGTGTATGACTTTCAAAAGTGGTGATTTCCCATTAAGCTCGCCTTGCAAGACGCCGTAGATTATCGCGCCCAGAACCGTTCCGACGAGTGCGAGAAACCAAGAGGCCGCACCAGGCCAAATTTTTGCCAATCGTGATGGTTTCGTAACAGCCGAATACAGCACGAAATTCGGCACAAACTTTTGATGCAAAAAGGCATACAGCGTTTGAAGGCAAAGAACGCTGATAGCAAAAGCAAGCCTTCTCCAGAAATCCGACAGACCCGGAAGAGCCGCAAGCGACACTACATTTAAAATAAGATTTGGCGTTAGACCAAATTTCCTAAAATGTGTCGCAAGACTACGTTGATGATCGCGTAAATGCGCAAGCAACGCCTCAGCCTTCCCTATAGCCCAAGATTCTTGTGCGCTCTGCACTCGAATAACATTTTCCCCACTAGAGGTTAGCTCTATTATTACAACTTTATTTATCCCATTTTTCTCTGGCTCTTGAATATTTATTTTCAAATATTGGAGGTCGGGGAGCGTATCCAAAATTGCATCAAAATCTTCCGCATATACGGTCCGCTCGCCGGTATTTGCAAAATAAGTTACGATAGGCCGCTTTGCTGTGAAGTCTTTACATATCTGTTGAATGAGCGCCCGAACATTATCGGCATAAAGCCTAACCGCGCCTAACGTTCTAACCGCAGTATTCAATTGCTCCAATTCTGGCCCCACTAATGGCGCACTTGGAACGAGATGTGGATATAGTTGAAATGTACCGCCGGTTCCAATCGTAGACGACCACTGACCATTGAGACGGCCCTCAGGAGTTAGCGCACCACTTACAGTGATTTCACCATATTGGATGTCGGACGCCTGCGATGCTGGGACAACCTTTCCTTTAAGTTCAATTTTCCCGTCTATATACGTCCCAGTGACATTGAAGACCGATACACCGTGATTATCGTCGGCGATCCTGATAATTCCGGTGAGCGCGTTATTTTCGCCCTCCATCTGCACAGACACTTTTCCAGTATTTGTGCCAAATATGTAGCCGTTCCAGTTCTTACCGATTTCCGACATTTTGCCCCCAGCGCTTTGAGGGAACTATATCGGCGATTGCTCCATTTTGAAGGGATATTGCGCTCAATATGAGCGCGCCCAAGTGTGGGAAGGCGACAAACGGCGTATTGTAGCCCCTTCACATTGGCCGCCACTTTCCTACATCCCCCGCCTCGTCATACCCTCCCCGGCATGACCCAGCCTCACGCATCCAGATCGCACCGCCGGACGAACGCCGAATATCGTTGGACCAGAGCCAGCATTCATGCCTGCGTTGAGATGCTGGATCGGAGGGGCTGCGGCGCCGCCGCGGGAGGTGGCGATATCTCCGCCAGTCGTCTGCGCGCATGACAAAGCCACGCGCCTTGCACGCGGAAGGTCACACATCACAAGGCGGATTTTAACCGAGCATAACCGGCAAATAACTACAAATTAACGATTTTTCGTCACCGCAAGTCCCCTCACCCCGCGACACATCAACCCGCTTCTGTATGAACGAAAGCCTCAGTTCGGCGGCCCGGGCCTGACGTCTCCGATGCCGTTGCCCTTCCCCGCGAAGGCATCCATCATCGAGGGTGTGGCGGCGAGTTCCATCGGGGCGACCTGCAACTGGCGGCGGCGGGCGAGGGCCTCGGGCATCTCGCGGCGGATCCAGTCCATCATGCCCTCGCGGATCTCGCAGCGCAGGTCGAACAGGGTCGGTCCGTCGCGGGCGCTCATCAGCAGGCGCACTTCGAGCGTGGCGTCGCGGCAGTCGGTAACCTGGAGGATCTGCGCCCGCCCGTCGAACAGGCGATGGGCCTTGATCTGGCGGGTGTACTCCTCGCGGATCGGGCCGATGTCGACCCCGTGGTCGAGGTAGAGGAACACGGTGCCGAGCAGTTGCGAGGTGGTCTTGGTCCAGTTCTGGAAGGTGTCCTCCAGAAAGCGGTTGGACGGCACGACGAGGCGGCGGTCGTCCCACAGGCGCACGACGACGTAAGTGGTGCGGATATCCTCGATGCGGCCCCACTCGCCGTCGAGGATGATGACGTCGTCGATGGAGATCGGCTCGGTCATCGCCATCTGGATGCCCGCGATCAGCGCCTTGAGCGCCGGCTGCGCGGCGGCGCCGACGGCGAGCGCGGCAAGGCCCGCGGAGGCCATCAGCGTGACGCCGATCTCCTTCACCCCGGGGATCGAGGCCAGCATGCCCGAGATCGTGAGGAACACGATCAGGAAGGTGCCGAGGCGGCTCATGATCCCCAGCCGCGTCCGGCGGCGGCGGGCGTTGCGGTTGTTCTCGACGGTGATGTCGGCCCGCACGATCATCGCCTCGATGAAGGCCCGCAGGATGGCGATGGCCACCCAGCCGGTCAGCAGCGGCATGACGAAGGGCGCGAACCGCTCCCACACCGATTCGAGCGCGGGCGTCTCCCGCGCCGCCAGCACGATGCCGATCGAGACGAAGGCCCAGCGGGTCGGGCGATGCAGGCGATTGACGACCAGATCGTCCGCCTCCCCCGTGCTCTGCCGCGCGACGCGGTGGAGCACGCGGAACAGCACGGCATGGACGGCAAGCGCGATCACGACGCCCGCGAGCCCGGCCAGGATCGCGAGCACCGGCTGTTCGGCCCAGTTGGGCAGCCCGGCGACGTTACGTTCGATGAAGTCGATCATGGGGTTGAAACTATGCTGCAACGCAGCAGTTTCAGCCCCTGAACGGTTCGCCTCGCGGCAGGCTCAGTGCGCCGCGCCCCAGCTCGCGCCGTGGCCGATCTCGATGCCGAGCGGCACGTCGAGGGTGACGGCGGGCAGCGCCGCCTCGGCCATGACCCGCTCGATCACCGGGGACGCGGCGGCGACGTCGCCCTCGGGCAGCTCGAAGACGAGTTCGTCGTGGACCTGCAGCAGCATGCGCACGTTCGGCAGTCCCGCCTCGGCCAGCGCCGGGTTCATGCGGACCATCGCGCGCTTGATGATATCAGCGCTGGTGCCCTGGATCGGCGCATTGATCGCCGCGCGCTCGGAACCCTGCCGCTCGGCCTGGTTCTTGGAGTTGATGCGCGGGAACCACGTCTTGCGGCCGAACAGCGTCTCCGAATAGCCCTTGGCGCGCACGCTCTCCAGCGTCTCGTGGATGTAGCGCTGGATGCCGGGGAAGCGCTCGAAATAACGGTCGATCATGGCCTGCGCCTCGTCGGAAGACGTGCCCAGACGGCCCGCGAGGCCCCAGCGCGAGATGCCGTAGAGGATCGCGAAGTTGATCGTCTTCGCCCGCCCGCGCGTATCGCGGTCGACGGTGCCGAACATCTCCGTCGCGGTGCGGGCGTGGATGTCCTCACCCTGCGCGAAGGCGTCCTTGAGGCTCGGCACGTCGGCCATGTGCGCGGCGAGGCGCAGCTCGATCTGCGAATAGTCGGCGGCGAGCAGGACGTTGCCCGGCTCGGCCACGAAGCAGTCGCGGATCTGGCGGCCGATCTCGGTGCGGATCGGGATGTTCTGGAGGTTCGGGTCGGTGGAGGACAGCCGCCCGGTCTGCGCGCCGACGAGGCTGTAGCTGGTATGGACGCGCCCCGTCGCCGGGTTGATCGCCGCCTGCAGCGCCTCGGTGTAGGTGGAGCGCAGCTTGGACAGCTGGCGCCATTCCAGCACCTTGGTGGCGACCACCTCGCCATCGGCCGCCAGCTTTTCCAGCACCGACTGGTCGGTGGAATACTGGCCGCTCTTGCCCTTCTTGCCGCCCTTGTAGCCGAGCTTGTCGAACAGGATGTCGCCCAGCTGCTTGGGGCTGCCGATGGTGAATTCCTGCCCGACCTTCTCGAAGATCTCCTTCTCCAGCGCACCGATGGCCTCGGCGAACTGGCTGGAGAGGCCGGACAGTTTCTCCCGGTCGACCTTGACGCCGTTGCGCTCCATCTGCGCGACGACCGGGATCAGCGGACGGTCGACGCGCTCATAGATGCGTGTGCCACCTTCGTAGGAAAGCCGCGGTTTAAGGGCGCTGTGGAGTCGCCAGGTGACGTCGGCGTCCTCCGCCGCATACTGCGTCGCGCGATCGAGCGGGACTTCGCCGAAGGGGATCGCCTTCTTGCCGGTGCCGCAGATTTCCTTGAACGTCAGCGTGGTGTGGAGCAGGTGGCGCTGCGCCAGTTCGTCCATGCCGTGACCGCCGCCGATACCGTCCATCGAGCGACCGGCATCGAGGCAGAAGCTGACGATCATGGTGTCGTCGATGGGGGCAACCTCGATGCCGTGGCGGGACAGGACGTTAAGGTCGTACTTGATGTTCTGGCCCACTTTCAGCACCGCATCGCTCTCCAGCAGCGGCTTGAGACGGGACAGAGCGACACCTAGCGGCACTTGAACGGGCTTCTCGGCGAACATGTCGGAACCGCCGTGGCCCAGAGGGATGTAGCAAGCCTCGTTGGGGCCGACCGCCATCGAGATGCCCGCGAGGTCGGCGCGCATCGCGTCCAGCATCGAGGTTTCGGTGTCCACCGCGACCAGACGCGCGGCAAAAGCCTTGGCGATCCATTCGTCCAGTTCGGCCTCGGTGGTGACGCACTTGTAGGCCTCGCGGTCGATCGCGGGCCATTCGGGCAGAGGCTGGCGAGCCGCGCCTTCGAGCGGGTTGGCGGCGGCGGTCACCGCCTTGGCGGGGTTCAGCTGCGTCGCGCGCTCGGGGCTGCCGTGGCCGGTGTCGAGGCGCTTCAGCAGGCTGGTGAAGCCGTGGGTACTGAGGAACGCGGCCAGCGGCTCGGGCGGAATGGCGTCGAGCTTGAAGTCCTCCAGCGCCATCGGGAGGATGCAGTCCTCCTTCAGCGTCACCAGCACCTTGGACAGCCGCGCCTGCTCGGCCTGCTCGATCAGGCGCTCCTGCAGCTTGGACTTCTTCATCTCCGGTGCGGCGGCGAGCGCGCTTTCGAGATCGCCGTAGTCCTGGATCAGCTTGGTCGCGGTCTTGGGGCCGACGCCGTAGACGCCGGGGACGTTGTCTACCGCGTCGCCCATCAGCGCGAGGACGTCGCCCACCTTCTCGGGGGGAACGCCGAACTTCTCGATCACTTCGGGGATGTCGATGCGCTGGTTCTTCATCGTGTCGAGCATGTCGACGCAGCCGCCGCCGATGCCGCACTTGCCGACGAGCTGCATCAGATCCTTGTCCGACGACACGATCGTCACGTCCCAGCCCTGCGCGGTGGCGGCGCGGGCGTAGGAGGCGATGAGGTCGTCCGCCTCGAAGCCCACTTCTTCGATGCAGGGCAGCGAGAAGGCGCGAGTCGCGTCGCGGATCAGCGGGAACTGCGGGACGAGGTCTTCGGGCGGCGGCGGGCGGTTGGCCTTGTAGTCCTCGTAGATGTCGTTGCGGAACGAGTGGCTCCCGGCATCGAGGATCACCGCGAGGTGCGTCGGACCGTCAGCCTTGTTGAGGTCGTCCGCCAGCTTCCACAGCATCGTCGTGTAGCCGTAGACTGCCCCCACGGGCGCCCCTTCCGGGTTGGTGAGCGGCGGCAGGCGGTGATAGGCGCGGAAGATGTAGGCCGAGCCGTCGACGAGGTAGAGGTGCTGCTTGGAATCCATCCTCGATCCCTAGCAGCGCATGGTGCCGCCGTCAGCAGCGGTGATTTCTTGGATGTGCAGGAACCGTGCATGTCCATAGGAGTTTTGGCGCTGCGCTTGAAACGCCGCACGGCCCCTCTTACCCACGGGTCTGAGCCCACTGACAAGGAGGCTCACGCGGCGGCAACGCCGACGGGGTAACTCGCAGAAAGAGGGATAGAAGACCAATGCGCAAGATCGTTTTCGCCGCCGCAGCAGCCGTGGCCGCCATGTCGCTGGCCGCATGCTCGCAGCAGACCCAGGATTCCGCCAGCGAAGCCGCATCGTCCGCCGGTGACGACATCGAAGCCACCGCTTCGGACGTGGGCGACGCGCTCGGCTCTGCCGGGGACAAGGCTTCGGAAGCCGCCAACGACACCGCCGACGCGGCCAAGGACGCCGCCAAGAGCGCCGAGAAGACCACCGACGACATCGCCGCCGACGCCGAGAAGGCCGCGAACGACGTTGCCAAGGAACTCGACGAGCACACCGACGGCAACCCGCATACCAACTGATCTTTTCGGGTCAGCTTGAAATGGGAAAGGGGCCTTCACGGGCCCCTTTTTTATTCCTCCCCGAGCTTGTCTCGGAGAGGGGGACCGCCGCGAAGCGGTGGTGGAGGGGGAGAGGCAAGGCAATCCCCCCTCCGTCAGTCGCTACGCGACTGCCACCTCCCCGAGACAAGCTCGGGGAGGAATTAACGCGACGACGCGCTGCGCGGGAAGTTCGGGCCTTCGGCGAGGTAGCCGTTGTAGATCGTGCGCGCGATACTGGCGATGCGGGTCTCGCGACCGGGGCGACCGCCCTGCCCGGTGACGTAGATGGCGACCGCGAAGACGCGCCCGTCCGGGGTCTGGATGATGCCCACGTCGCTCGACGTGTTGTTGAGCGAGCCGGTCTTGTGCGAGACCTGCACGTCGGCGGGCAAGCCCGCCGGAATGCGACGCTTGCCGGTGAGGCAGCGGCTCATGGCCCCCATGATGACGCCGCGGCTCGACGGGCTGAGCCACTTGCCCTGATAGATACCCGCGAGCAGGCTCACCATCGCCTTGGGGGTGGCGCTGTCGCGCTTGTCGACCACGCGGGCGGGGTCGATGGCGCCGTCGTCGCGTACCAGCGTCGCGATGTCGCGGTCGATGTGCCAGTCGTCGATGCCCGCGCGCTCGATCCAGGCGTTGACCGCCTTGGGGCCGCCGACGACCTTGAGCAGCGCGTCGGTGGCGTAGTTGTTCGAGCGGGTGATCATCAGCTCGATCAGGCGCGAGGCGGTCATGTACTCGCCCGGTCGCACGGGTGCGATGGCGCTGGAGAACGGGCGCGAGGCGACCGGGACCATCAGCGGGAATTCGCTGGAGAGGCTCCACTTGCCCTTGTCCACGCCCTCGAGGAAGGTCGCGGCGATGGCGATCTTGCTGGTGCTGGCCATCGGAAAGCGCTGGTCGCCCAGCACGTCGACCATGCGCCCGCTGGTGAGGTCCATCGCGGCGACGCCGATGCGGCCCTGCGAGGCATTGGCGACCGCGGCAAGCTGCTGCCCGAACGGCGAGGAATAGGTACGCGGCCCACGCTGCTCGGTGCCGAACAGATCATCGAAGCTGTTCTGGACCTGCACCACCTTCTCGCTGGGATGCTCCAGCGGATCGAGTTGCTTGGCCTGCACGCCAAGCGGCAGCGCGGCGGCTGCGAGCAGCGTCGCAGCGGCGAGAAAGCGTCCGGTGCCTGTGCGGCACCGCGCGAAAAGTCGGTCTGCCCCGGTCATGCAGCCCACACCCTACCTTCGTCCATACTCCCATTCGGTTAACGCCTGAGCGACGAAACGCCAGAGTCCAGCGACGAACCGCGTCTATCTTGCGGCGATTTCCGAAATGCGCACTTTCCTTTCACGCAGATGAACGAAGTTTTCTTCGCCATCCGTGATCACGGTAATGTGACAGAGGCGGCATGGCCGTGGGCTGAACGCCGCTCAGGCCCCGATCGCCTTCCTTGCGTCCTGCACGTAGCTGGTGCGCTTCACCGCGTTGAGGAACAGGGAGCCCGCCATCCGGCCCGGCCAGCGCATCGGGCGGCGCACCTGCAGGAACAGCACCACGCGCGCCGTCTGTCCGCGGTTCCAGGCCGAGTGGTCGTTGGTCTCGTCGAAGACGAAGAACTCGCCCTCCTTCCAGCCATGGTCCTGCCCGGCGACCCTGATGCCGCAGACCCGCTCGTCACCCGGCACCATGAGGCCGAGGTGGACGTTGAGCATCGCCTTGGTGACGCCGTGGTGGCGCGGCACTTCGGTTCCGGGCTCGAACACCGAGAAGAAGGCGACGACGACGCCGGGCACCCGGTCGATCAAAGCGGCGGTCTTCGGGCATTTCGCGCGACCGGCGGGGGCATCGTAGCCGTAGCCACGGAAGAAGAAGCTCTTCCACGCAGCGGTCGGCGCGATGCGGCGGTGGTCAGGGGAAATCTTCGCGAAGGCGGGCACCGAACCGCGCTCGGCCAGCACCGCGCGGGCCTCGTCGCGGATGACTTCCCAGTTGTCGCGAAGGATGGAAATGCCGGGTACTTCCGCCGCATCGAGCACCGGGCCAACGGGCATCAGCGAGAACCGCTCCAGCCAGCGGTTGAGCGGCTTGCGCAGCCGCTTGCCGTACTTGACCGCCGCGCTGTCGGCGGCCTTGTCGAAAGTCTCGTAGCGTGGTGCCGGAACCACGTCGAAGCGCGGATTGGCGGCGGTGATGGTCTCGATCTTCATCGGGGCATGGCTCCATGGCTCACTCCCCTGTCCCTGATGACCGCTTCGCCCGCGCCCGGGAATCATCCAGTGGTATAGATTGGCAGTGGTATAGATCGGCGCATTCCCCGGCCGATCCCGCATGCGTCGCGATCGAAAGACAAACGAAAAGGCCGGGGGAGCGTTCCCCCGGCCTTCGCGATTTTTGACGCTGGGTGACGAAGCGGACCGGAAGGCCCGCCCCGTCGACCGGGCTTCTTAGAAGCCCATGTCGCCCATGCCGCCCATGCCGCCGGGCATCGCCGGCATTGCGGGCTTGTCCTCGGCGCGCTCAACGATCGCGGCTTCGGTCGTGATGAGCAGACCGGCAACCGACGAGGCGTCCTGCAGCGCGGTGCGCACGACCTTGGTCGGGTCGATGACGCCGGCGGCCTTCAGGTTCTCGTAGACTTCGGTAGCAGCGTTGAAGCCGATGCCTTCGTCCGACTGGTCGAGCAGCTTGCCCGCGACGACGGCACCGTCGTTGCCGGCGTTCTCGGCGATCTGCTTGACCGGTGCGGTGATCGCCTTGCGGACGATGTCGATGCCGCGGGTCTGGTCTTCGTTGGCGCCGGTCAGGCCCTCGAGAGCGCGCGTTGCGTAGAGCAGCGCGGTGCCGCCACCGGGGACGATGCCTTCTTCAACGGCAGCGCGGGTCGCGTGGAGAGCGTCGTCGACGCGGTCCTTGCGCTCCTTCACCTCGACTTCGGTCGCACCGCCGACCTTGATGACGGCAACGCCGCCGGCCAGCTTTGCAAGGCGTTCCTGCAGCTTCTCGCGGTCGTAGTCCGAAGTGGTGACTTCGATCTGCGCGCGGATCTGCTCGACGCGGCCCTTGATGTCGTCGGCCGAACCCGAACCGTCGACGATCGTGGTGTTGTCCTTGTCGATGGTGACCTTCTTGGCCTGGCCCAGCATGCCGAGCGTGACGCTCTCAAGCTTGATGCCGAGGTCTTCCGAGATCATCTCGCCGGCGGTCAGCGTGGCGATGTCGCCCAGCATCGCCTTGCGACGGTCGCCGAAGCCCGGAGCCTTGACGGCAGCGATCTTCAGGCCGCCGCGCAGCTTGTTGACGACGAGCGTGGCCAGAGCCTCACCCTCGATGTCCTCGGCGATGATGAGGAGCGGGCGACCCGACTGCACGACCGCTTCCAGGATCGGAAGCAGCGACTGCAGCGACGACAGCTTCTTCTCGTGGATGAGGATGTACGGGTTCTCGAGCTCGACCGTCATCTTCTCGGGGTTGGTGACGAAGTAGGGCGAGAGGTAGCCGCGGTCGAACTGCATGCCCTCGACGACGTCGAGTTCGAATTCGAGACCCTTGGCCTCCTCGACGGTGATGACGCCTTCCTTGCCGACCTTCTCCATGGCCTCGGCGATCTTCTCGCCGACTTCGGTGTCACCGTTGGCCGAGATGATTCCGACCTGGGCGATTTCCGACGAACCGGCAACCGGGGTCGAACGCGACTTCAGGTTCTCGACGACCTTGACGACAGCGAGGTCGATGCCGCGCTTGAGGTCCATCGGGTTGGTGCCGGCGGCAACCGACTTCATGCCCTCGCGAACGATCGCCTGGGCGAGAACGGTCGCGGTGGTGGTGCCGTCACCGGCCTTGTCGTTGGCCTTCGAAGCCACTTCGCGCAGCATCTGCGCGCCCATGTTCTCGAACTTGTCCTTGAGTTCGATTTCCTTGGCGACCGACACACCATCCTTGGTGATGCGGGGAGCGCCGAAGCTCTTCTCGATCACGACGTTGCGGCCCTTGGGGCCGAGCGTCACCTTGACGGCGTTGGCGAGGGTGTCGACACCGGCGAGAATGCGCTCGCGAGCATCGCGCGAAAAGCGGACGTCCTTGGCTGCCATGTTAAATACCTTTCAGAATGTCAGATTGTGAGGTCGGATGCTCAGGCGATGACGCCGAGGATGTCCGATTCCTTCATGATGAGCAGGTCCTGGCCGTCGACCTTGACCTCGGTGCCCGACCACTTGCCGAACAGGACGCGATCGCCAATGGCGACGTCGAGCGGGGTCACGGTGCCGTTCTCGGCGCGGGCGCCGGTGCCGACGGCGACGATTTCGCCCTCAGCCGGCTTTTCCTTGGCGCTGTCGGGGATGATGATGCCGCCGGCGGTCTTTTCCTCGGCTTCGACGCGGCGCACGAGAACACGGTCGTGCAGCGGGCGGAAAGTCATTGGGTGTCTCCCTAGATCCAACGAATGATAAAACGGTTTTGGCACTCAGCAAAGGAGAGTGCCAACGGGCGGAGATATGGTCCGGTGCCCGGGGGCCGTCAATAGGGGCCCTGCCAGAAAAATTTAGCGACCGTTCAGGTTCGCGGCGAAGTGGTGCGCCGGAAAGATGATCGCACTATGACAGCGCGGCGACCGGAGCATCCGGCAACGCAGAGATAGGCCCCTGCCCGCTCGGTACAAGCCCGAATCGCCCGCGCCAGTGCCAGCGGCCCAGCAGCAGGATGGCCGCTACGGTGAGGCCCACGGCAAGGCCGATCCATACGCCCACGCCCTCCAGCGGCGTGAACAGGCCCAGCACCACCGACGTCGCGAAGCCGGCCAGCCAGTAGCCGACGATGGCGATGACGGCGGGCACGCGGGTGTCCTGCACGCCGCGCAGCACCCCTGCGGCGACCGCCTGAAGCCCATCGGTCAGCTGGAATATCGCCGCCACGAAGAGGTATTGCACCGCCAGCGCGACCATCCCGATGTTGGCCGGGTCGGACACATCGACATAGGCCGCGATGATCGTGCGCGGGATCGTCAGCATGGCGAACGCCGATAGCCCGACGAAGGCCATGCCGATGGCGATGGCGGCCCAGCCCGCTCGCCCGATCGCGTCGCGGTCCCCGGCGCCGAAGTGATAGCCGACGCGGATCGTCGCTGCCTGCCCGATGCCGAAGGGCACCTGGAAGGCGAACGCGGCGATCTGGAGCGCGACCGTATGCGCCGCCAGCTCCGTCTCGCCCACGCGGCCCATCAGGAACGCCGCGCCGGAGAACAGCCCGCCCTCCGCGATCAGCGTCGCCGAGATCGGCAGGCCGAGGCGCAGCATCTGGCGCAGCCGCTGCGTCTCGGGCCGCCAGAAGCGTCCGAAGATGTGATAGCGCCTGAGGTTCCGGTTGGTGCGGATCGCGATTACGTAGGCGAGCACGGTGACGCAGGCGGTGATCGTGCTCGCCAGTGCCGAGCCGGTCAGCCCCAGCGCGGGCATGCCGAGGTTGCCGAAGACGAGCGCGTAGTTCCCCAGCGCGTTCACGCCGATGGCGAGCGCGGTGATCATCGTCGCGAAGATCGGGCGACCCAGTGCCGAGACGAACGTGCGCAGCACGTTGGAGATCGCCATCGGCACCAGCGCCAGCGAGATCACCCGGATGAAGTGCCCGGAAATCGCCGAGACGCGCGGGTTCTGGCCAGTCAGAAGCATGATCTGTTCGCCCAGGAAGCACACCCCCACCGCGACGAGGCCCAGCCCGATCGCCAGCCACAGCGCCATGCGAACCGAGCGACGCACCTCGCGCACGGAGTAATGCTTGCGGCCGATCTCGGCGGCGATCAGCGGGGCGACCGATCCGGTCACGCCGTTCAGCCCCATCATCACCACGGCGACGATGGCGACGGCGAGGCTCGACGCGGCAAGCGCCTCCTGCCCCAGCCGCGCGACGAAGATGACGTCGATGGCGAAGACCGCCATCTGCAGCATGTTGGCGAGCGCCAGCGGCGCCGCAAGCCGCAGCGTCGCGCCGAGTTCGGCGCGGAACGGGTGGATTGTCTCGCTCTCCCTCATGTCGGCGGGGCGATAGATCGTGCGGGGCGGGAGGGGAAGCGATTTGATGCCCGCTTGATGCCCGCATAGGGGCCCGCGCGCGGCCTCCCCCAAAGCACGGGCGGAGATGTCCCGGCTTCCCCCGCGCGGCGCGCTATACTACCCAGCACAGGACAAGGAGAACGCCCCCATGACGAAGCCGGCGACCATCTTCGCCCTCTCGCTCGCCTCGGCGCTTGCCCTCGGCGGCTGCGGCGGCAGCGCGCCCGATCAGGCCGCCACGCCCTCGCCTCAGGCGCAGGCGCCGACTCCCGCCGCATCGTCCCCGGCCGTGACCGACCCCGCGCCGATCGCCTTCGCAAGCTGCCGTTCGTGCCATTCGACCGAACCCGGCCGGAACGGCATCGGCCCGACGCTCCACGGCATCGTCGGCTCGAAAGCGGGTGAGGTCGAAGGTTACGCCTTCAGCCCGGCGCTCAAGGAATCCGGCATCGTGTGGGACCGCAAGAGCCTCGACACCTGGCTGCAGGGGCCGATCAGGATGGTGCCCGGCACCAAGATGGTGCTGCCCGTCCCCGACCCGGAGAAGCGCAAGGCGATCATCGACTACCTCGAAACCCTGAAATGACCGCGATGAGCCCCGCGCAGGTCCACGCGCTCGCCGAGATCCGCCAGCACCTCGCCCGTTGCACGCAGGCGGGCGATGCCCGGCGCAGCGACGCCTATGCGGCGTGCTTCACCGAGGACGGCGTGCTCGAGCTGGCGCACGAGACGATCCCCGGCCGCGAGGCGATCCGCGCGTGGATGGGCGCGCCCTCGGTGATCCCGCCACCGGCGGACGGCGCGCCGGGCTTCGTCAGCCACCACCTGACGACCTGCCACGTCGAATTTTCCGGCCCGGAGGATGCGCCCGTCGAGGCCGTGGCCCGCACCTACTGGCTGGTGACGAGCGCCACCGGGCTCGACCACAACGGCTTCTACGTCGACCGCCTACGCCGCGAGCAGGGGCAATGGCTGATCGCCCACCGCCGCCCGCGCACGCTTTGGATCAGTTCGGCCAGCGTACTCCACGGGCGCTGACATCGCTTAAAGCTCGTCATTGCGAGCGCAGCGAAGCAATCCGGACGGCCCGCGCGACACCGGATTGCCGCGCGGCTGCGCCGCTCGCAATGACGAGGCGTGGACCAATGAAAAGGGCCTTGTGCGCTCCCGTGCACAAGGCCCTGTCACTCGGCGTCCAGGGGACCGGGGACGCCGCGGGGATATCGTGTCGCCTCAGACCTTGCGGCCGGGAGGGGGCGCCTGCTCGACGGGAGCATCGGCCTTGGCCGGGATCGCCTGAACCTGCGGCTTCGTGGCGTCGCACCCGTCGGAGGTTGCCTGCGTCATCTTCGGCTCTGCTCCGGAGCCGTCCGAACTGTAGGACACCGAACGGGTGCAGCCGTTGGCGTCGGTGCTCGACGAATAATAAGTGACATGCGCGCCCTGCGGCATGTCGCCGACGACGGTGAAACCCGGGGCGCCGCCGGTGCTCGAGCTACCGCCCGCAACCGCGTGCTGCTGCATCTGCGCCGCAGCCTGCTGCATCATCGCGGCGCGCTGCATCATGGCGTTCATCTGCGCGTCCATCATCGCCGAGATGCGCTCCATATGCGCGAAGGGATCGGCCATCACCGGCATATCGGCAGGCGACATCGCCTCTATCGGCACGAATTCGACCTTGGGCCCAACATCGCCGGAATACTGGACGTGGACGACTGAGCCGTCGGGCGCATCGACCTTCATGGTATGCATTCCGGCGCTGGCGGCCTCGGCCGCTCCGGCACCGAGCAGCGCCAGCGCTGCGGCGCCGACGAGATAAGCTTTGGGGCGCATTCGCATTGGGGGGCTCTCCTCGTGACTCGACCCTTTGCGAGAACGAAGCTGCCTCCCTCAAGCTGAACGCAGGATTACAGGAATGTCACCGGCGATCCGCGCCGGAAAGACGAAAACGGCCTGCAAGCGACTCGGCGACGCTTGCAGACCGTTTTCAACCGGCGTGCCCGAGAGGGCGCCGGATAGGATTACTGCGCGGCCGCCTCGGAGGCTTCCGGCGCCGCTTCGCCTGCTGCGGCACCCTCGGCGGGAGCGGCGGCGGCATCGGCAGCCGGAGCCGCATCGGCGGCAGGCAGCGGCAGGTTCGAGCCCTGCGTATTCAGATAGGCGATGATGTTGGCGCGGTCTTCCGGCTTCGACAGGCCCGCGAAGGTCATCTTGGTGCCCGGCGCGTAGGCCTTGGGGCTCTTGAGCCAGTCGTTCAGCGCGTCGAACGTCCAGTTGCCGCCCTTGCTCTTGAGCGCATCCGAGAATGCGAAGCCGCCAACGCCCTTGCCGACCGCCTCGCCGACGACGCCGTGGAGGTTCGGGCCGATGCCGTTGGCGCCGCCCGCGTTGATGGTGTGGCACGAGGTACACTTGGCGAACGTCGCCTGGCCTTTCGCCACGTCGGCAGTGGCCAGAAGCGTCGCAATCGGCGGGTCGCCGCCGCCTTCGCCTTCCTCGGCGACACCTTCAACTGCATACCCGGCAGTCTCGGGAGCATGGTGCTTGTCAGCCTGAAAATACATTGAGCTGGCGATACTCAGTCCCAGGCCAACGATGCCTGCAAACAGAGTCCAACCGGCGATTGTATTGAAACGATCGTCCATTCAGCATGCCCCGCGGGTGATTATTAGCTCATCCTGTTGGCTTGGGGCTCTACTGTCCGCCTTGATCCAGCGCAAGAGTGATTGAGGATTTGAGCCATTGCAGAACGTTGCCGGGCATCCTAATCGCGCGCACGTCATGCATGCCTATCCCCAGCCCGCCATCGCCCTCGTCGGCGACATGGAAGCCGCCGCCTCGGCAGAACCCTCCCGCGCCGTGGCGCTGCAGGGGGCGCCCGGCTGCAACGGACACCGCGCCGCGCTCGAATACGACGCCGACTGCCTGCCGCTGCCGTGCTTCTCGTTCGAGGACGCGCTGGACGCGGTGAAGGAAGGCCGCGCCGACCGCGCGATCATCCCGATCGAGAATTCGCAGCACGGCCGCGTCGCCGACATCCACTTCCTGCTGCCCGAGAGCGGCCTGTCGATCGTGGGCGAGCACTTCACTCCGATCCACCATGCGCTGATGGCCCTGCCCGGCGCGAAAGGCCCGTTCTCCGCAGCCTACAGCCACCCGCAGGCTCTCGGCCAGTCGCGCCATTACCTGCGCGAGCGCGGCATCATCCCGATGGCCTATGCCGACACCGCCGGCGCCGCCGCGCTGGTGCGCGAGCAGGGCGACCCCGCCGCCTGCGCCATCGCCCCCAAGCTCGCCGCCGAACTCTACGGCCTCGACATCGTCGAGGACAACGTGGAGGACGCAGCGGACAACACTACCCGCTTCGTGGTGCTGGCGCGCGAGCCGCTCGATCCCTTCGACCTCAAGGGCCAGCAGGCGATGACGACCTTCATCTTCGAGGTGAAGAACATCGCGGCGGCGCTCTACAAGGCGCTCGGCGGATTCGCGACCAACGGCGTCAACATGACCAAGCTCGAGAGCTACCAGATCGGCGCCAGCTTCGCGGCCACCACCTTCTATGCCGACATCGAGGGCGCGCCGGGCGACCCGCGCGTCGATTCGGCACTGCAGGAGCTGGCGTTCCACTGCAAGTACGTCCGCCCGCTCGGCACTTACCGGCAGGCGCGCAAGCGGGGCTGATAAGCAGAGCACGACGAAGCGTTTCAAGCGCTTGCGTGGCTTTCGCGGCCATGCAATCGTGCCGCCCGTGACGATTGGCGGGGGCAATGGCGCGGGTTCGGCCGCAAGCGCGGCGGCAGCGTCGGCGGACGACTGGAAAGCCGTGCGCGACGCCGCTGACATCCAGTTCACCCCGCTGCCCGCCCCCAAGCCTGTCCCGCCAACCGACGTGCCCGAATGGCTCAAAGCCCTCGGACGGCTGATTGAGGCGATGTTCGAGCCGCTAGGGCGGATGCTCGGCGTATCATGGCCGATCTTCCAGTGGGTGCTCATCGCCGCCGCCATCGCGCTCGGCCTGTTCATCCTCTGGCGGCTGGTGATGGAGCCGCTGCTCGACCAGTGGCGCGTCGGCCGTCCGGCCGAGGAAATCCACTGGACCCCGACCCGTGCGGAAGCCGTGGCGCTGCTGGAGGATGCCGACCGGCTCGCCGCCGAGGGCCGCTATGGCGAAGCCGCGCACCTGCTGCTGCGCCGCAGTGTCCGCCAGATTTCCGACGCCCGGCCCGACTGGCTGAACGCCGCCAGCACCGCGCGTGAGATCGCCGTGCTGCCGATGCTGCCCGAAGGCGGCCGACGCGCTTTCGCCGTGATCGCCGAGCGGGTCGAACGCGCCGTCTTCGCCCTGCGCGACCTCGACGCGAACGACTGGACCGAGGCCCGCTCCGCCTATGCGCAGTTCGCGCGGATCGAGCTTCGCGCATGAACGGCAGGGCCAAGGGCGTCGCGGTCGGGGCCAACCCGTTCTCGCTCTGGGCGGTGCTGGCCATCGTGCTGCTCGGCACGCTGCTCTTCGTGGCGCTGCTGTGGATGATCGGCACCGGCGTCGGCTTGGGTTCCGCCAACGACGGCAAGGCCCATGCCGAGGGCAAGGGCCTCAACGGTTATGCGGCGATGGCCGACTACCTTGAACGGCGCGGCTTCGCGGTGGAGACCACGCGCAACCCCGGCGCGCTCGATCGGCCGGGGCTGCTGGTGCTCACTCCGCCTGCGATCGCCAAGGGGGAGGACATCAACAAGATCGTCCTCGCGCGTCGTTACATGGGGCCGACGCTGGTCATAGCGCCCAAATGGCTCGCCGTGCCTCCAGGCCGCGAGGAGCAGGACAAGGCGAAGAAGGGCTGGGTCCGGCTCGCCGGTCCCGCGCCGCTGGAATGGCCGGGCTTCTTCGACGAACTCTCGGTGCGGACCGCCAAGGTGGCGCAACGCGACGCAAGGTGGAACGGCCTGGGCCTCTCGGGCACGCTCCCCGACGCGCGGCAGGTCATGTCCGGCGCAGGAACCGGCCTCGTCCGCATCGTCGCCGGTCAGGGCGAGCGGCTGACGCTGGCGGGCTTCATGGACGACGGCGGCACCTACCCCGGCCTCGAAGCCATCGCGCTCGACCGCGTGCTCCATTCGGGCGAGGAAGATGACGAGGATCGCTATCCCGTCGTCCTCGTCTTCGAGCCCGACCTTCTCGACAACTATGGCATGGCCCGCTTCGAGAATGCGCGGCTGGCCGACGCGCTGGTGCGCGCAACCGGGGTAGAACCCGGCGATCCCGTCGTGTTCGACATGACGCTGCCCGGCTATGGACGAGAGCAGAACCTGCTGACGCTCGCCTTCACGCCGCCGTTCCTTGCCGCGACGCTGTGCCTGCTGCTGGCAGCGGCAGTGGTCGGCTGGCGCGCCTTCCTGCGCTTCGGCCCACCGCTCGCCCCCGAACGCGCCATCGCCTTCGGCAAGCGCGCGCTGGTGAGCAATGCCGCCGGTTTCGTGCGCCGTACCCGCCGCCTGCACCTACTTGGCCCGCCTTACGCGGACCGGGCGCGCGAGCGACTGATGACCGCGCTCGCCCTGCCCCGCTCGCTCGATGCCGAACGCGCCGATGCCGCCATCGACCGCGCCCTCGCCGCGCGCGGGCACGACGCCGAACCCTTCTCCGTGATCGCCGCCCGCCTCCGCGCGGCGCGCCGTTCACACGATCTCCTCAAGGCCGCGCGCGATCTCCACGCGCTCGAAAGGATGCTGATCCGATGACCGATACCCTCGCTCCCGATATCGCGCAGGTGGGCGCGCTCGCGCAGGCGATCCGCGCCGAAGTGGGCAAGGGCGTGATCGGGCAGGCCGAGACCGTCGACCACCTGCTGATCGCACTGATGGCGCGCGGGCACGTCCTGCTCGAAGGCCCTCCGGGGACGGCCAAGACCTTCCTCGCGCAGTGCTTCGCCGCCACGCTGGGGCTCCGTTTCGGGCGCATCCAGTTCACCCCGGACCTGATGCCGGGCGACATCCTCGGCTCCAACCTGTTCAACTTCCAGACCAGCCAGTTCACCCTGACGCACGGCCCGATCTTCTGCGACCTGCTGCTGGCGGACGAGATCAACCGCACCCCGCCCAAGACGCAGGCCGCGCTGCTGGAGGCGATGCAGGAACGCCGCGTGACGCTGGACGGCACCGCGCACCCGCTGCCCGCGCATTTCACCGTCGTCGCCACGCAGAACCCGATCGAGAGCCAGGGCGTCTACCCGCTGCCCGAGGCGCAGCTCGACCGCTTCCTGTTCAAGGTGCTGGTCGACTATCCCAGCGCCGAAGAGGAGCGCCACATCGTCGCGCGCTATGGCGAGAACCGCGGCGCACCGACGCCTGCCGAGGTCGGCATCGCCGCCGTCGCATCCCCCGCGCAGCTTGAGGCCGTCACGCAGGCAGTCGCCTCGGTGAAGCTGGCCGACAGCGTGACCGACTACATCGTGCGCCTCATCCGCGCGACACGCGAAAGCGCCGACCTGTCGTCCGGTGCGAGCCCGCGCGCCGCCGTGCTGCTGGCGGGCGCCGCCCGTGCTCGCGCCGCGCTGGACGGACGCGATTACGTGGTGCCTGACGATGTGAAGGCGCTGGCAACCTCCGTGCTGCGCCACCGCCTGCTACTGAGCCCGGCGGCGGAGATCGAGGGCAAGCAGGTCGAGGCGCTCGTCGCCCAGCTGGTCGAGCAGACCGAAGCGCCGCGCTGACCCGGTGAAGGCGCGCCTCGCCCCCATTGTCCCCACCGCCCGCGCTGCGGTGACGCTGGCGGCCATCGCTCCGGTGGCGCTGGTGATCGCGGCGGCGCGCCCGGAACTGTGGGTGATCGCGCCCGTCGCGGGGCTGGCCGTGCTTGTCATGGTGGTGATCGACGCGCTGCTGGCGGGCCGCATCGCCGACTTGCGCGTCACGGTCCCCGGCGATGTGGAGGTCGGCGCGCAGGCGCTGATGGAGGCGGAGGTTTCCCTGCGTTCGGGCAGACCTTCACGCGCGGAAATGGCGCTGGAATGCGACCCGCGCCTCGCCCCCGGCGGCCGCCTCGTCTTCCCGCTGCTGCGCGGCGAGGCAGGTTGGCGCGGCGAAGGCGCCTTCACTCCTTCGCGACGCGGGACCGGCGCTGTCACCCGCGCTTGGCTGCGCTGGACCGGGCCGCTCGGCTTCGGGGCCCGGCAGACCGCAGGCACGCTGGACGAGGCGGTGCGGGTCTGGCCCAACATCGCCGCCGTCCGCTCCCCCACGCTCCAGACCTTCCTCAAGGACGCACAGTACGGGTTGCTCGCTCGCCGCATCCGGGGCGAGGGTACGCAGTTCGAATCGCTCGCCGAGTACCAGCCCGGCATGGACCGCCGCCGGATCGACTGGAAAAGCTCAGCCCGCCACGTCCACCTCTACGCCAAGGAATACGAGGTAGAGCGCAACAATCAGATCGTCTTCGCCTTCGACTGCGGGCAGGCGATGTGCGAGCCGATCGCCGGTATGCCCCGCCTCGACCGTGCGGTGTCGGCAGCGCTGGCGACGGCCTTCGTGGCGCTGAAGGGCGGCGACCGCGTCTCGCTGTTCGGCTTCGCCTCGCGCCCCGAAGTCTCGACGCCCTTCATCGCCGCCAGCAGCGAGTTCCATCGCCTGCAACGCGCCGCCGCCGGGCTGGAGTACCGCTCCGAGGAGCCCAACTTCACCCTCGCGCTGGCGACGCTGGCGGGCCGGTTGCAGCGCCGCTCGCTGATCGTGATCTTCTCCGACTTCTCGGACCCGACCAGCGCCGAACTGATGATCGAGAGCATCGGCCGCCTCGTCTCGCGCCACGTCGTCCTGTTCGTGACGATGGCGGACGAGGAACTGGAGACGCTCTCCGCCGCCGACCCGGACGACATGGAAGTGCTGTCGATGGCGGTCGCCGCCGACGGCCTGCTGCGCCAGCGCGCGCTCGTCACCCGGCGGCTGCGGCAGATCGGCGTCGACGTGGTCGAGGCGCCCTGGCGGCAGATCGGCACGCGCCTGATCGACGCCTACCTTGCCATCAAGCGGTCGGGAGCGATCGGATGAACGCACTTTCAAACGCCGCCATCGAAATCGCCGCGCTGCGCTCCGACCGCTTCCGGCTGGAGCGCGAGGCGGACTGGCAACGCCTCGAATCGATCGTCGTGCGCATGGAGAAGGGCCGTCTGCGGGGCATCTCCGACGAAGACCTCCTCGCCCTGCCCGGCCTCTATCGCACCTTGGCCTCCAGCCTGTCCATCGCGCGCGAGACTTCGCTGGATGCGGCGACGCTCGCCTACCTCGAATCGCTGGTCCAGCGCGCGTGGTTCGTCGTCTACGGACCGCGCTCCTCGCTATGGGAGTGGCTGCGGGGGTTCCTCGGCGGCGGGTGGAGCGCGGCGGTGCGCGGCATCGCCTTCGAGATCGCGGTTGCCCTGCTGGTCATGGTGGCGGGCACGGTGGTCGGCTGGCTGCTCGTCGCCCACGATCAGGAATGGTACTATGCCATCGTCGGGCGCGACATGGCGGGCAACCGCGTCCCCGGCGCCAGCGTCGAAGCGCTGCGCGGCACGATCTTCGGCAATGCCGAAAAGGACGGCATGAGCGTTTTCGCCGCGCAGCTGTTCAGCAACAACGCGCAAGTCTCGATCCTCGCCTTCGCCTTGGGCTTCGCGCTCGGCATCCCCTCGCTGCTGCTGCTGGTCCATAACCTCGCAGGCCTCGGCGCGATGGGCTGGCTTTACTGGAAGGCCGGACTGCTGACCGACTTCGCAGGCTGGATCAGCATCCACGGCACGACCGAGCTGTTCGCCATCCTGCTGTCCGGCGCGGCGGGCCTGCACATCGGCCGCGCCATCGCGTTTCCCGGCAACCGCCCAGTGCTGACCGCGACGGCGGAAGCCGGACGACGCTCGGCGCTGGTGATGACCGGCGTCGTGCTGATGCTGGTCGTCGCCGCGCTGCTCGAAGGCTTCGCGCGCCAGTTGGTCGACCAGACGCCGGGGCGCTTCGCGGTGGGCGGCTTCATGCTGCTGCTGTGGTGCGCCTACTTCTTCGCCTATCGCGGAAGGGCGGGCCGATGAGCGCCACCCCCCGCAAGCGCTTCGGCCGGCAGGGCAAGGAGCGCGTACTGGTCACGCCCGAGGGGATATCGCTGCCCGTCACCGTGGCGGGGCGCGGCGCACGGCTGGGGGCGCTGATCCTCGACCTCATCATCATCTTCGTGCTGATGGTCGGCACCACCATAGCGCTAGTCCAGATCGCGGGCGGCGCGGCCCAGTTCGGGCAGGCGAGCCAGGCCAAGGGCGCGGCGGCGCAGGCGCTGCAGTTCCTGATGATCGTGTGGATCGTGGTCATGTTCCTGTTCCGCAACGCCTACTTCCTGTTCTTCGAACTCGGCCCGCGCGGCGCGACGCCCGGCAAGCGCATGACCGGCATCCGCATCGCCGCGCGCGACGGGGGGCGCCTCACCGCCGAGATGGTGATCGCCCGCAACCTGCTGCGCGACATCGAGATGTTCCTGCCGATCCCGCTCATCATGATGGCCGGGGTGGACAGCGGGATGGCCTGGCTGGCGGCGGCGGGCTGGTTCGGCATCTTCATGCTGTTCCCGCTGTTCAACCGCGACGGTCTGCGCGCCGGGGATGTGATCGCGGGAAGCTGGGTGCTCGAACGCCCGCGCCAGAAGCTGCAGGCGGCGATGACCACGTCCGAGGCCCCCGCCGCCGAGCGCTTCATGTTCCGCTTCGAGGATCACGAACTGGCGGTCTACGGAGAGTTCGAGCTTCAGGCGCTGGAACGCGTCCTGCGCGAGGACCGGGCGGACTCGCTCGACACCGTGTACCAGACCATCGCCGCCAAGATCGGCCGCAACGACGGCTGGGGCGCCGAACAGCGCTTCCTCTCGGACTACTACACCCAGTTGCGGGCGCGGCTGGAAGCGGGCATGCGGATGGGACGGCGCAAGGCCGATAAACATTCCAGCCTTTAGGCATTCCGGTTGAGGCACCAATGAACCTGACCATCGTCCCCGACGACCTCAACGGCGAGGCGGTGCTGGCGCTGCTCCAGTTCCACCTCGACGAGATGCACCGCTGGTCCCCGCCCGAGAGCGTCCACGCCATGCCCGCCGAGCGGCTGCGCCAGCCCGACGTCGCGTTCTTCTCCGCATGGGACGGCGAGGTGCTGGCGGGCTGCGGCGCGATCAAGCACCTCGGTGACGATCACGGCGAGCTGAAATCCATGCGCGCCGCCCCTGAATATCGGCGGAAAGGCGTCGGCAAGGCGATCCTAGCCCGCCTGCTGGAAGAGGCTCGCACCCGCGGTTACGCCCGCGTCAGCCTCGAAACCGGGCGGCCGGAGCCGTTCCACCCCGCCCACGGCCTCTATCGCGCTCACGGCTTCGTGGAGTGCCCGCCCTTCGGCGACTACGTGTCCGATGACTTCTCGATCTGCATGACGAAAGACCTGCGATGAACCTGCGCCCCGCCACTCCCGCCGACGCCGCCGCCCTCTCCCGCCTCGGCACCGACAGCTTCGTCGCCAAGTTCGGGCATCTCTACACGGCGGAGGATCTGGCCAACTTCCTCGCCGGGTCGCACAGCGAGAGCAAGGTGGCGAAGGAGATCACCGAGCCGACGATGCGCGTGATGCTGGCGGAGCAGGACGGGCAACTGCTCGGCTACTGCAAGCTGGTGATGGTCTGCGGCTGGCCCGAACACGCGCGCGGCCAGCGGGCGATCGAACTGAAGCAGCTCTACACCGCGCCCGAGGCCACCGGACAGGGCATCGGCGCGGCGCTGATGGAATGGGCGCTGGGCGAGGCGGTCACTTTCGGCGCGGACGAAATCCAGCTGTCGGTCTATTCGGACAACCCCGGCGCGCAGAAGTTCTATGCCCGCTACGGCTTCGAGAAAGTTGCCGACATTCACTTCATGGTAGGCGAGCAGCGCGACGAAGAGTTTCTCTTCGCGAAGGTGCTCTGACGTCGGCCCGGATCAAGTCCGGGACGACGCTGAACTCAGAACCACTTCAACCGGCGCAGCAGCAGCACCTCCACCGCCAGTATCGCGCCGCAGAGCCCGACGATGATCCAGAACCCGTGCGAGCCCTGCTCCGCCAGCGGGATGTCGCCGACGTTGATGCCGAGCAGGCCGGTGATGAAGGTCAGCGGCAGGAACACCCCCGCCACCACCGCCAGCACGTACTGCGTGCGCTGGGTGTTCGCGGCGGCGCGGGCGCGGATGTCGTCCTGCAGGACCACCGCCGATTCCTTGCTGATGTCGAGGTCGTCGAGATAGCGGCGCAGGCGGGCGATGGATTCGGCGATCTCGCGCCGGTCGTGATCCTCGAACCAGCCCGGCGCGCCGTTGGCGATCGCAGTCAGCGCCTCGTGCTGCGGCGACATGTGGCGCTTCAGGGCCAGGCAGTTGCGGCGGATCGTCACGATCTTGTCGAGCAGTTCGTCCGGGTCGTTCGGCGTCGTATCATCCTCAAGCTCGTCGATCACCGCGTTCATGTCGACGATGGCGTGGCTCATGCGGTCGATCAGGTGCTCGGTGAGTGCGGTGATGAGCGCGCCCGCGTCCTCCGGCCCCTCACCCGCATCAAGGTCGTTGGCCACGAGGCGCGGCGTCTGGAGCGGCGCGCGGCGCAGCGTGACGACGCGGTGCCCATCGCTCCACAGCTGGAGCGAGAGCATGTCCTCCGGCGCGGCGCCGGGGTTGAAGTTGATGCCCCGCAGCGTCGCCACCAGCGTTTGGCCTTCACGGAACGCGCGCGGCCGGGTGGCGTCTCCGGTGAGCAGTTCGGCGGTCGGCTCGGGCAGGCCGAGGCTGTCCTCCAGCCATTCCTGCACGCCCGCATGGGTGCGCAGCAGGTGCAGCCACAGCACTTCGCCTTCGTGTCCGGGCTGCCAGCCCTGCGCCTCTTCCCACTGGATCAGCCGCGCCCCGCCCTTCCCGTCGAGCAGGCGCCCGAACAGGAGCGGCAGGTGGCAGTCTTCGTCGTCGGTCAGCAGGTCGGGGCTCATCGCGCCTCAATGCCCGAAATCAGAGCGCGGCAAAAGGCCCCGTCAGGTCCGCTTGCGGCGCTCTGTCGGCAGCGTCGGGCGGTGCGCCTCCGCGAGGGCATGCGCCTGCGCTGTGGGCAGGCCGAGGTCGGTAAGTACCCATTCCAGCGCCGTTTCCTTGGATACGGCGACATCGGGAGCGACACCATCACCCTCCCAGTCCTTGCCGGTCGCAGGATCGAAAGTGCGCCCCACCGGCAGGAAGGCGACGAGGCCACCGGGCAGTCCGACCTGCCCCCCGAAGTGGTTTGCCCCCGCCGTCGGCTCACCCACCAGCGTGGCGCGGTGGGTCGCCTTCATGGCGAGCGCGAAATGCTCGGCGGCGGATGCGGTGCGCGGGCCGGTCAGCAGGTAGACCTTGGCCCCCCGCAGCGAAGTCTCCGCATTGGGCGTCACCCAATGCTCGCGCCGCGCCATGACCGGATCGGGCACGAGCCGCAGCGACGGTATCTCGGCAGCCGGGGAAGCCTCTTCCCGCTCGGTCGCCTGTGTCGTCTCCATGGTGACGAGGCGCGTCGGCCTGGCGAAAAGCCAGGGCAGGATCACGTCCATCTGCTCCAGCCCGCCGCCGTGGTGCGAACGCAGGTCGAAGATCAGCGCGCGGGCGGTGGCATGCTCGCGCATGAAGGCGGCGACCTTCCCGGTCACTGCCGCATCGTCGGGGAACTCGTTGAGCCGCACGTAGGCGATGCCGGGCGCGATCCAGCCGGGCTGCTCGATCGGCGGGTATTCCGGCGGTTGCGGAGCGGCGCCCTCCGGCGGGTGGGGGCGCGGGACGAAGACGCGCAGGTGGCCGTCGGGCGCGCTCGCCTGAAGGTCGCGCGTCATCGCAGCGGCGGCGTCCTCCCTCGGCAGCGCGGCGTAGCGGCCCGAGGCCACACCCTCGCGCAGAGCCTCGGCATAGCGCCTGCCCTGCTCAGGATAGATGTAAAGCCGCTCCAGCTTGTCGGCCAGTTCGCAGGCGGCGGCATCGCTGCCCTCGGGCGCGGGCTTGGCGCAGGAGCGATCCGCCGCGAGCGCCGGAACCGCCACCGTCGCCGCTCCCGCAGCCAGTGCGGCGACGATGGCCATGGGGCTGAGGACGGTCTGGGCGAAGCTCTGGGGCACGGTCGGGATCTCTCTCGTTGTCTCGGCCAGTCTATTGCCCGAATGCGGCGCGACGGGCCAATGCGCCCGCCGATCCGCCGATGACGTTCGTCGAGATGGAAAGCGGCTTCAAACCGTCACTCCAAGCGCCTATAGAGGCACGCATGTCCTCCGTACGTCCCTGGCGCGATATCGAGCGCCGCAAGAGCCGCCAGATCATGGTCGGCAGCGTCCCCGTCGGCGGCGATGCGCCGATCACGGTCCAGACCATGACCAACACCCTGACGTCCGACGCGAAGGCGACGATCGAGCAGATCCGCCGCTGCGAGGATGCCGGGGCCGACCTCATCCGCGTCTCCTGCCCCGATGTGGAGAGCACGGCGGCGTTCCGCGAGATCGCACGGGAAGCCCGCGTGCCGCTGATCGCGGACATCCATTTCCACTACAAGCGCGCGCTCGAAGCAGCGGACGCGGGCGCGGCGTGCCTGCGCATCAATCCCGGCAACATCGGCTCGTCCGACCGCGTCGCCGAAGTGGTGCGCGCCGCCAAGGCCAACGGCTGCGCGATCCGCATCGGCGTCAACGCGGGCAGCCTCGAAAGGCACCTCCTCGAAAAGTACGGCGAGCCCTGCCCCGAGGCGCTGGTCGAATCGGCGATGGATCACATCAAGCTGCTGCAGGACCACGACTTCCACGAATACAAGGTCGCGGTGAAGGCCAGCGACGTGTTCCTCGCCGTCGCCGCCTATCAGGGGCTGGCGGACGCGGTGGACTGTCCGCTGCACCTCGGCATCACCGAGGCGGGCGGCCTGATCGGCGGCACGGTCAAGTCCTCGATCGGCATGGGCATGCTGCTGTGGTCGGGCATCGGCGACACCCTGCGCGTCTCGCTCTCGGCCGAACCGGAAGAGGAAGTGCGCGTCGGGTTCGAGATGCTCAAGGCCCTCGGCCTGCGCACCCGCGGCGTGCGCGTCGTCTCCTGCCCGAGCTGCGCACGTCAGGGCTTCGACGTGATCCGCACGGTAGAGGCGCTGGAAGAGCGCCTGCAGCACATCAAGACGCCGCTCTCGCTCTCGGTGCTGGGCTGCGTCGTCAACGGGCCGGGCGAAGCGCGCGAGACCGATATCGGCCTCACCGGCGGCGGCAACGGCAAGCACATGGTCTACCTCTCGGGCGTGACCGATCACACCGTGCAGAGCGAAGCCATGCTCGACCACATCGTATCGCTGGTGGAAGCCAAGGCGGCCGAGATCGAGGCCGCCAACGAGGCACAGGCCGCCGTCGCGGCAGAGTAACGCCGCACCATCCGCGCACGAAAAAGCGCCTCCGGATCGCTCCGGGGGCGCTTTTCTTTTTGCTATCGACCGTCGATCAGAAGTGGACGACCGCGCCCGCCATCGGACGGATGCTGTCGAAGTCGTAGGTGTCGACCTCGAAGCGCAGGCGCACGCCGCTGTTGCCGGTCACGCCACCAAGGCCGATGTCCTTCGGGCCGACTTCCACACCGACGCCGTAGATCCAGTCCTTCTGGTCCGAATAGGCGCGCTTGCCGTTGACCCATTCGTACCCGCCGGAAGCGTAGATCATGCCGCTTTCACCGGCACGGGCGCCGACGCGGCCCTTCACGCCGTATTCCCAGTCGATATCGCCGAAGCCCTTGGCGACGTTGCCCTCGACGCCGACGAAGGCCGGGCCGATCGGCACGTTCACGCCCGCGACGCCCTGGATCAGCGCGCCGTTCATCTTGCCGCCACGGGGGGAGCCGAACTCGCTGCGCTTGTCGTAGCTGTCATAGCCGCCCATGATGCCGATGTAGGGCTCGATGCCGAATGCACGGGTGCCGTCGGGCGCGGTGGCCTCGGTGCTGTCTGCCTCCTGCGCGAAGCTGGCGGCGGGGATGGCGGCGATCAGGGCTGCCGCGCAGAGTGCAATCTTCTTCATTTCCGTACTCCAATCATGACGGGCCGGGGGGAGGCGCCGCCAGTTCCTTGCGAGCGATCGGGAGGCGCGGCATCGGTGCCGTGTCCGCAAGGGACAGGCACGCGGCACCGCAGCGCCGTGCGGCAACGAGGACTGTGCATGTCGGGGATCACGACATGGGAGGGCGGCTGTCGCGCTGCCGATCCGCCTTGGCGGAAAAGACCCATGCTCCTGATTAACAACAGTTCGTTTGTGTCAGCTACCTTCGATCATCTCATGCAGGGAACCCGGCACGGACAGGTGCGGTTCCGCTCAACTCGTCGATGCCGACCGATGTGTGACATTCATGCAACGAATAGCGGATGCAAAAAGGCCCCGCCGGATCGCTCCGACGGGGCCTTTTTCGTCAGCCGGGATGGCGAGGCTTATTCGGCCTCGTCGCCCTTCAGCAGGTAGTCGCCGGCGTCCGCGTCGGTGCCGTGGGTCTCGCCCTCGACTGCCGCGAGCGGGCTGTCGCCGAGGTCGTCGCGCACGTCGCGGGCCAGTTCGGCCTTGTGCTCTTCCTCGGCCGTGTTGGCGAGGATCATGGCCTCCTGCATGCGGCGGGTCGCCGCACGGAGGGCCGCGTCACGGCTGGAAGCCGCAACACGCACGCGGTTCATGCCCGCGCCGGTACCCGCCGGGATGAGGCGGCCGACGATGACGTTTTCCTTCAGGCCGATCAGCGAGTCCTTCTTTCCTTCGACCGCCGCCTGCGTGAGCACGCGGGTGGTTTCCTGGAACGAGGCCGCCGAGATGAACGAGCGGGTCTGGAGCGACGCCTTGGTAATGCCCAGCAGCACCGGCTTACCGACGGCGGGGCGCTTGCCCTCCGGCAGCTTGCCGTTGATCTCGGCCATCTCCTCGTAGTCGACCTGCTCGGCCGCCAGCAGCGTGGTGTCGCCGCCATCGGTGATCTCGACCTTCTGCAGCATCTGGCGAACGATCACCTCGATGTGCTTGTCGTTGATCTTCACGCCCTGCAAGCGGTAGACTTCCTGGATTTCCGCCACCAGGTACTCCGCCAGCGCTTCCACGCCGAGGACTTCCAGGATGTCGTGCGGATCGGGCGAGCCCGAAACCAGGTTGTCGCCCTTCTTGACCCAGTCGCCTTCCTGAACGTCGACGACCTTCGACTTCGGGATCAGGTACTCCACCGGATCACCCTCTTCCGGGATGATCGCGATCTTGCGCTTGGCCTTGTAGTCACGGACGAACTCGACGCGGCCCGAGACCTTGGCGATGACCGCGTTATCCTTCGGCTTGCGGGCCTCGAACAGTTCGGCGACGCGCGGCAGACCACCGGTGATGTCGCGGGTCTTGGCGGCTTCGCGGCTGGCACGAGCAACGATGTCGCCCGCTTCGACCGCCTGGCCGTCCTCGACCGAGAGCGTGGTGCCTGGCGCCAGCATGTAGCGCGCGGCTTCGCCCGATGCGTCGTCGAGAAGGGTGATGCGCGGACGCAGGTCTTCCTTCTTCTTGGCGCGGGCCGTCGAGCGGTCCTCGGTGACGACGCGGCTGGTCATGCCGGTGGCGTCATCGACGTGCTCGGTCAGCGTGCGGGTGTCGATCAGGTCCTGATACTTCACGATACCGGAAGTTTCGGTGATGATCGGCAGCGTGAACGGATCCCACTCGGCCAGGCGTTCGCCCTGCTCGACCTTGGCGCCGTTCTTGTGCAGCAGCACCGTACCGTAAGGCACGCGGTGCAGAGCGCGTTCGCGGCCCTCGGTGTCGAACAGCACGATCTCGCCGTTGCGCGCCAGCGACAGCAGGCGGCCACGCTTGTCGACGATCGTCGGGATGTCGCGATATTCGACATGGCCCGCGCTGATCGCTTCGAGGTGCGAGGTTTCGTTCAGCTGCGCCGCACCACCGATGTGGAAGGTACGCATGGTCAGCTGCGTGCCCGGCTCACCGATCGACTGCGCGGCGATGACGCCGACAGCTTCACCGATGTTCACCGGCGTACCGCGGGCGAGGTCACGCCCGTAGCACTTGCCGCAGACGCCCTGCGTCGCTTCGCAGACCAGCGGCGAGCGGATGCGCGCGTTCTGCAGGCCGGTGGCCTCGATCGCGGCAACCGCCGGTTCGTCGAGGAGCTGGCCCTTGACGGCGATGGTGTTGCCTTCCTTGTCGACGATGTCCTCGGCCAGGGTACGGCCCAGGATACGCTCGCCGAGCGAGGCGATGGTCGAACCACCCTGCACGATCGAACGCATTTCCAGCGCGCGCTCGGTGCCGCAGTCATCGACGACGATGACGCAGTCCTGCGACACGTCGACCAGACGGCGGGTCAGGTAACCCGAGTTCGCCGTCTTGAGCGCGGTGTCGGCCAGACCCTTGCGGGCGCCGTGAGTCGAGTTGAAGTACTCAAGGACGGTCAGACCTTCCTTGAAGTTCGAGATGATCGGCGTTTCGATGATCTCGCCCGACGGCTTGGCCATGAGGCCGCGCATACCGGCAAGCTGCTTCATCTGGGCCGGGCTACCACGCGCACCCGAGTGGCTCATCATGTAGATCGAGTTGATCTGCGCCATGCGGCCGGTTTCGGGATCGACGGGCTGGGCCTTGATCTCGTCCATCATGGCGTTCGCGACCTGGTCGCCGCAACGGCTCCAGGCGTCGATCACCTTGTTGTACTTCTCCTGCTGGGTGATGAGACCGTCCTGGTACTGCTGCTCGTAGTCGGCAACCAGTTCCTTGGTCTCGGCCACCAGAGCCACCTTCGAGTCCGGGATGATCATGTCATCCTTGCCGAAGGAGATGCCCGCCTTGAACGCGTTGCGGAAGCCGAGCGACATGATCGCGTCGGCGAACAGCACCGTGTCCTTCTGGCCGGTGTGACGGTACACCTGGTCGATGACGTCACCGATTTCCTTCTTGGTGAGAAGGCGGTTGACGACGTCGAAGGGCACCGTGTGCGACTTGGGCAGGCACTCGCCCAGCAGCATGCGGCCCGGAGTGGTCTCGAAGCGCTTCATGTACTGCTGGCCGTTCTCGTCGGTCTGCGGCACGCGGGCCTCGATCTTCGAGTGGAGCGTCACCGCGCCGACATGCAGCGCCTGGTGAACTTCGGCCATGTCGGCGAACTTCATGCCCTCGCCCGGCTCGCCGGTGCGATCCAGCGACAGGTAGTACAGGCCGAGCACCATGTCCTGCGAAGGCACGATGATCGGCTTGCCGTTTGCCGGCGAGAGGATGTTGTTGGTCGACATCATCAGCACGCGCGCTTCCAGCTGGGCTTCCAGCGAGAGCGGCACGTGGACGGCCATCTGGTCACCGTCGAAGTCGGCGTTGAACGCCGAGCAGACGAGCGGGTGCAGCTGGATCGCCTTGCCTTCGATGAGGACCGGCTCGAACGCCTGGATGCCCAGACGGTGCAGCGTCGGCGCGCGGTTCAGCATGACCGGGTGCTCGCGAATGACTTCGTCGAGGATGTCCCAGACTTCCTTGCGCTCCTTCTCGACCCACTTCTTGGCCTGCTTCAGGGTCATGGACAGACCCTTGGCGTCGAGGCGGGCGTAGATGAAGGGCTTGAACAGTTCGAGCGCCATCTTCTTGGGCAGGCCGCACTGGTGCAGCTTGAGCTCCGGACCGGTCACGATGACCGAACGGCCCGAGTAGTCGACGCGCTTGCCCAGAAGGTTCTGGCGGAAGCGGCCCTGCTTGCCCTTGAGCATGTCGGACAGCGACTTCAGCGGACGCTTGTTGGCGCCGGTGATGACGCGGCCGCGGCGGCCGTTGTCGAACAGCGCGTCAACGGCTTCCTGCAGCATGCGCTTTTCGTTGCGGACGATGATGTCCGGCGCGCGCAGCTCGATCAGGCGCTTGAGGCGGTTGTTGCGGTTGATGACGCGACGGTAGAGGTCGTTGAGGTCCGAGGTCGCGAAGCGACCGCCGTCCAGCGGAACCAGCGGGCGCAGTTCCGGCGGAATGACCGGCACGACGTCGAGGATCATCCACTCGGGGCGGTTGCCCGAATCGATGAACGATTCCACGACCTTGAGGCGCTTGATGATCTTCTTCGGCTTGAGTTCCGACTTGGTCGTCTCAAGTTCCTGAAGCAGGTCCGCACGCTCCTGCTCGAGGTCGAGCGCGATGAGCATCTGCTTGACCGCTTCCGCACCGATGCCGGCCGAGAAGGCGTCTTCGCCATACTCGTCCTGCGCGTCGAGCATCTCGTCTTCGGTCAGGAGCTGGTACTTCTCGAGCGGGGTCAGGCCCGGCTCGATGACGATGTAGCTCTCGAAGTACAGGACGCGCTCAAGCAGCTTGAGCTGCATGTCGAGCAGCAGGCCGATGCGCGAGGGCAGCGACTTGAGGAACCAGATGTGCGCGACCGGGGCGGCCAGCTCGATGTGGCCCATGCGCTCGCGGCGCACCTTGGTGACGGTGACTTCGACGCCGCACTTTTCGCAGACGACGCCCTTGTACTTCATGCGCTTGTACTTGCCGCAAAGGCACTCGTAGTCCTTCACGGGGCCGAAGATGCGGGCGCAGAACAGGCCGTCACGCTCGGGCTTGAACGTGCGGTAGTTGATGGTTTCCGGCTTCTTGATCTCGCCGAAGGACCAGGAGCGGATGCGCTCGGGGCTCGCCAGACCGATCTGGATCTGGTCGAACGTCTCGGGCTTGGCCATCTGGTTCGTGAACTTGGTCAGGTCGTTCATAGTTTTATCCCTCTAGAGGGTGAATTCTTCTGCGGGCGGGGAGGAACGGGCAAGGCCGAAGCCCCGCCCGAAATCCCTTACTCCGCCGCGAGCGCCACGCCGTCGTCGTCCTCGTCGTTGTCGAGCGAGGAGAGTTCGACGTTGAGACCCAGCGAGCGCATTTCCTTGACGAGAACGTTGAAGCTCTCGGGAATGCCGGCCTCGAAGGTGTCGTCGCCCTTGACGATCGCTTCGTAGACCTTGGTGCGGCCGACCACGTCGTCCGACTTCACCGTCAGCATTTCCTGCAGGGTATACGCCGCGCCGTAGGCCTGGAGAGCCCAGACCTCCATCTCACCGAAGCGCTGGCCACCGAACTGCGCCTTACCGCCCAGCGGCTGCTGGGTGACGAGCGAGTACGGACCGATCGAACGGGCGTGGATCTTGTCGTCGACAAGGTGGTGCAGCTTGAGCACGTACTTCATGCCCACCGTGACCTTGCGGTCGAAGCGGTCGCCGGTGCGGCCGTCGAACAGGTCAACCTGACCCGATTCGTCGAGGCCCGCCAGCTTGAGCATGTCGGACACGTCCTTTTCCACCGCGCCGTCGAACACCGGCGAGCCCATCGGCACGCCCTTGCGGACGGAGTCGGCGAACTCGACGATCTGGTCGTCGGTACGGCTGGCGATGTCGGCCGCGTAGTTGTCACCGTAGATCTCGGTGAGCATCTCGCGGACGGCCTCGGGCGGCTGGCCTGCGACCGGGTTCGGATTGGCGGCACGCCATGCGTCCAGCGCCTCGCCGATGCGCTTGCCCAGACCGCGTGCGGCCCAGCCAAGGTGCGTCTCGAAGATCTGGCCCACGTTCATGCGCGAAGGCACGCCCAGCGGGTTCATGACGAAGTCGACGGGGGTGCCGTCTTCCAGGAAGGGCATGTCCTCCAGCGGCAGGATGCGGCTGATGATACCCTTGTTGCCGTGACGGCCGGCCATCTTGTCGCCCGGCTGCAGCTTGCGCTTCACCGCGACGAAGACCTTGACCATCTTGAGCACGCCCGGAGCCAGCTCGTCGCCGCGCTCCAGCTTCTCCTTGCGGTCCTCGAACTTCTCCTGGATCGCCTTGACGGTCAGGTCGTACTGGGTCTTGACCGCTTCGAGCTGGCCCTGAACGTGGTCGTCGGCGACCGCGAACTTCCACCACTCGTGACGCTCGACCTCGTCCAGCACCTCGTCCGTGATCTCGACGCCCTTCTTGAGGCCCTTGGGCGCGGCAGTCGCGACCTGGCCGAGGAGCATGTCCTTCAGACGGTTGTAGGTGGCGCGGTTGAGGATCGCGCGCTCGTCCTCACGGTCCTTGGCGAGGCGTTCGATTTCCTCGTTCTGGATCGCGCGGGTACGGTCGTCGACCTCGATGCCGTGACGGTTGAAGACGCGCACGTCGACGATGGTGCCCGAAACGCCCGGCGGCAGGCGCAGCGAGGTGTCGCGGACGTCCGAAGCCTTCTCGCCGAAGATGGCGCGCAGGAGCTTCTCTTCCGGCGTCATCGGGCTTTCGCCCTTCGGCGTGATCTTGCCGACGAGGATGTCACCCGGGTGCACTTCGGCGCCCACGTAGACGATGCCCGCTTCGTCGAGGTTGCGCAGGGCTTCCTCGCCGACGTTCGGGATGTCGCGGGTGATGTCTTCCGGCCCGAGCTTGGTGTCGCGGGCCATCACCTCGAACTCGTCGATGTGGATCGACGTGAACACGTCGTCCTTCACGATGCGCTCGGAGATGAGGATGGAGTCTTCGTAGTTGTAGCCGTTCCAGGGCATGAACGCGACGAGCACGTTGCGGCCCAGCGCCAGCTCGCCGAACTCGGTCGACGGGCCGTCGGCGATGATCGTGCCGGCCTCGACCAGTTCGCCCACCTTCACCAGCGGACGCTGGTTGATGCAGGTCGACTGGTTCGAACGCTCGAACTTCTGCAGGCGGTAGATGTCGACGCCCGACTTGCCGGGCTCGATGTCGCCCGAGGCGCGGATGACGATACGGGTCGCGTCGACCTGGTCGACGATGCCCGCACGCAGGGCCGAGATCGCGGCGCCCGAATCGCGGGCCACGGTCTCTTCCATGCCGGTGCCGACGTAAGGCGCATCGGCCTTGACGAGCGGCACGGCCTGACGCTGCATGTTCGAGCCCATGAGAGCGCGGTTGGCGTCGTCGTTTTCCAGGAACGGAATGAGCGAGGCGGCGACCGAAACGAGCTGCTTGGGCGAAACGTCCATCAGCGTGATCTGGTCGCGCGGGCTCATCACGAATTCGCCGTTCTGGCGAGCCGAGACGAGTTCCTCGACGAACGAGCCGTCACCGGTCAGTTCGGCCGAAGCCTGCGCGACGGTGTGCTTCTGCTCTTCCATCGCCGAGAGGTAGACGACGTCCTTGGTCACCTTGCCGTCGATCACCTTGCGGTACGGCGTCTCGATGAAGCCGTACTTGTTGACGCGGGCGAAGGTCGACAGCGAGTTGATCAGACCGATGTTCGGGCCTTCCGGCGTCTCGATCGGGCAGATGCGGCCGTAGTGGGTCGGGTGAACGTCGCGGACTTCGAAGCCGGCACGCTCACGGGTGAGACCGCCCGGCCCGAGCGCCGAGACGCGGCGCTTGTGGGTGACTTCCGAGAGCGGGTTGGTCTGGTCCATGAACTGCGAGAGCTGCGAGGAACCGAAGAACTCACGCACTGCGGCCACGGCGGGCTTGGCGTTGATGAGGTCGTTCGGCATGACCGTCGACACGTCCACCGACGACATGCGCTCTTTCACGGCGCGCTCCATGCGGAGCAGGCCGACGCGGTACTGGTTCTCCAGCAGCTCGCCCACCGAACGCACGCGACGGTTGCCGAGGTTGTCGATGTCGTCGATCTCGCCCTTGCCGTCCTTCAGGCCGACAAGCTCCTTCACCACGGCGAGGATGTCCTCGACGCGCAGGGTGGTGACGGTGTCCTCGGCGTCGAGGCCGAGGCGCATGTTCATCTTGACGCGGCCCACGGCCGAGAGGTCGTAGCGGTCGGCGTCGAAGAACAGGCCGTCGAACAGGGACTCGGCGGTCTCCTTCGTCGGCGGTTCGCCCGGACGCATGACCTTGTAGATCGCTTCCAGACCCATGTCGCGACCTTCGGCCTTGTCGGCCTTCATGGTGTTGCGGATCCAGGGACCGGTGTTGACCTCGTCGATGTCGAGCAGTTCGATCTGGTCGAAGCCCGCCTTGTCGAGCGCCTCGAGGTTCTCGGGCGACACTTCGTCGCCGGCCTCGATGTAGATGCGGCCGGTCGACTCGTCGATCAGGTCGCGCGCCGAGTAGCGGCCGAAGATTTCCTCGGTCGGGAGCAGCAGCTCTTCCAGACCGTCCTTCTGCGCCTTGTTGGCGGCGCGGGGGCTGATCTTGGTGCCGGCGGGGAACACGACCTCGCCCGACTTGGCGTCGACGATGTCGAAAGTCGGCTTCGCACCGCGCCATGCCTCGGCGGCGTAGGGCAGCTGCCAGCCGCCGCTGCCGCGCTTCCACGACATCGTCGAGTAGAAGTGGTTGAGGATCGCCTCGCTGTCGAGACCCAGCGCGTAGAGCAGCGAGGTCACGGGCAGCTTGCGCTTGCGGTCGATGCGGACGTTGACGATGTCCTTGGCGTCGAACTCGAAGTCCAGCCACGAACCGCGGTACGGGATCACGCGGGCGGCGAAGAGGTACTTGCCCGAGGCGTGGGTCTTGCCGCGGTCATGGTCGAACAGGACGCCCGGCGAGCGGTGCATCTGCGAGACGATGACGCGCTCGGTGCCGTTGATGAAGAAGGTGCCGTTCTCCGTCATCAGGGGCATGTCGCCCATGTAGACGTCCTGCTCCTTGATATCGAGGACCGAGCGGGTCTCGGTCTCGGCGTCGACCTCGAACACGATGAGGCGCAGCGTGACCTTCATCGGCGCGGCGTAGGTGATGCCGCGCTGGCGGCATTCGGTCACGTCGTACTTGGGCTCTTCCAGCTCGTAGTGAACGAAGTCCAGCTCGCTGGTGCCCGCGAAGTCGCGGATCGGGAACACCGAGCGCAGGGTCTTCTCGAGGCCCGAGACGTAGCCCGTCGAGGGATCCGAGCGGAGGAACTGCTCGTAGCTCTCACGCTGGACTTCGATCAGGTTGGGCATCTGGACGACTTCGTGGATGTCGCCGAAGATCTTGCGGATGCGCTTCTTCGCAGTGCGCACCAGCGGAGCGGTGTCGATGGGCTTGGTGGCCATGAGCTGGTCTTTGCCTCTTCGTGTGAGGACCGATTCGCGGACGGAATCGACCCCGTAAAAATTCGTCGTCGCGAGTGACGTCGCCCGTCGTGAAACGGACCATCCGGAACGCAGTAAAGGCCGCTGGCGCGCGGATTCCCGATACCGAGAGCCCATGCGGCCTGCAGCCTGCCACGTCGGATGATATCCCGACCGCTTCCTTCCCGGGCGTGTCCCCGCGCATGGACCCGCCTTGCTCGAAGCGATCGAGCGAGGCCGCCATATAGGAGCCCGCCCCCATGATGTCAAAGGGCCTGTCGAACGCATGTACGGCATGCCGCCGACCAGCGCTGCCGGAGCACCCTTCGGCGAGCGGCCCCACGTTAATCTGGCGTAAATCTCCAGAATACCGCGCTAAACTAGGCAAGCATCAACTCGTCGCAAACTTGCAGTCGACTTGTCCTGTATTTCGCAGGTGCGAAATGACCTTCGGGCTTCGGGCGCATTGCTTCTCGCATGATGAACGTAGCTGTCCCCCGCCCGCCCCGCGCCCTTACGGCGATTGCCGCCGTTCTCGCGCTTTCCGCAATCCCCGCTGCGGCCCCTGCCGTCGCGCAGGAAGTCCAGCCCGCGACGACGCCCTCGCTTTCGCTGCCGCAGGACGTCAACACCGGCTCGCCCGCGACTGCGCAAAACAGCACCACGCCCGCGACGCCGACCGTGACGCTGCCGCCGGAGTCCACCGCGCCGGTCAATACGCCGACCGACACCGCGACGACCGCAGGCACTTCGCCGCAGTCGACCCCTGCCGCCCCGGCGATCCCGGCTGCCGCGCCGACCGCACAGCAGGCTCCGACGACGCAGCAGACCGTCGTGCTGCCCGATGCCGCGCCGCCCGCAACGCCCGATGAGGCGGTGAGCGAACCCGCGCCCGCCCGCACCGCGAGCCGCACGCAGGCCGCACCGCGCGCCGAGCGTAGCCCCGTTCGCCCGAGCGTGCCCACCGCGCAGGACGCCGGAACCGCCGCCGATGGCGCGCTGGCCCGTGGCGCCGTGCCGCCCGCTAGCCCGGCCCCGGCCCGCGCCGAGGCTCCGCTCGCAAACCCCACCGCTCCGCCGCCGCCCCCGGCGCCCGCAACGTCTGACGACGGCAACCTGCCCGTCGCCGAGATCGCCGGCATCCTTGCCGCGCTCGGCATCGCGGGTGTCGGCGTCGTCGCCATGACGCGTCGTCGCCGCAACGATCCAGTCTACGAGGAAGCGGCCTACGCGCCGACGCCGGTCGAGCCGGTCGGCGCAATGGAGCCGGTGCCGCCGCCCGCCCCGGTGGTCGAGGCCGTGGAACCGGCCATGCCCGAACCCGCAGTGGTCGAACGCGCTCCGGCAGCTCGACCGGCCACCCCCGCGCCTTTGGCCGGAACCGGCATGGGCGCCACCGCGATCCTCGCCGCCGCGCCGCTGCCCGAGACGCCCGAGGAGCGCTACGAGCTGCTCGACCGCATGGCCGCCGCCGAGCCGGACGAAGGCAATCCGTTCACCTCGCGCAAGGGCCGTCTGCGTCGCGCCCGCCTGCAGCTCCAGCATCGCGAGCATATGGAGGCGGAGCGTCCGCAGGCAACGACCGACCGCTCCTTCGACTTCCGCACTTACAAGCCCACTACCAAGCAGGCTCCCGGGTCTTCCACCCCTGCAACCGACCGGGAGCTAACCAAGGCCTGAACTGCCGGCCGTCACGCCCGGCGATAGCTCAGGCCCAATTGGGGGCGGTTCCACAAGGAGCCGCCCCCTTTTTTATGCGCGGCGCCCAGAGCACCGCGCTGCGCACCATACCAGGCACCGCCCTGCCTCCATCGGCGACATATCGTTTTTCGATATTATCGATTGACGATAAGGCGAATCGCATTTATTGAATTTCGATATGACGCATATCGGAGAACGACAAATGCAACGAGCCTTACGGATTTCCAGTTCACGCGTCGCCGGTATCGCTGCCGGTCTTGCCGTGATGGCCCTCATCCCCGCCCTGCCCGCACTCGACGTGCAGGCGGCCCGCAGTCCCGCAGCGGTCGTGCTGGTCGTCGGCCACGCGCCGGCGATGATGTGAGGAGAGCGACGATGCGTTCGATCACCCGCGATCCCCTGCTCGCCATCGCCCGTGGCGTGGTTTTCTTCTCCATGGGCCTATGCGTGCTCGTCGGTGCGATCATGACGGTCCTGGCCCCGTTCATGGTCTTCGGCCGGTTCGACATCATGGCCAAGGCCTCGGGCGACGTGGAGGGGCTCACCAGCCAGACCTTCCTCGCCATCGGCGCGGTCATGCTGCTCGTCGCGGTCGGCGCGGTGCTGGGGTTCCTGTTCCTGCGCCACCTGCTGCGGATCATCGACTCCGTCGGCCTCGGCGACCCGTTCGTGCCGATCAACGCCACGCGGCTTGCGGCGATGGCCTGGCTGACGCTTGCCATAGAAGCACTCACCTTCCCGATCGGCGGTCTGGCGCTGTGGATCGCGCGCGCCTTCCCCGAAGGCCATTCCGACCTTCAGGTGGGCTTTTCGATGAGCGGCCTGCTGCTGGCGGTGATCCTGTTCATCCTCGCCCGCGTCTTCCGCAAGGGTGCGGAAATGCGCGCCGACCTGGAAGGCATGGTGTGATGGGCGACGAAACCGAAGGAGCCAATATCGTGGTCCGTCTCGACGATCTTCTGCACCAGCGCCGCATGACGCTGACCGAACTGGCCGAGCGCATCGGCATCACCCTCGCCAACCTGTCGATCCTCAAGACCGGCAAGGCCAAGGCGATCCGCTTCTCGACGCTGGAAGCGATCTGCCGCGAGCTTGAGTGCCAGCCCGGCGATCTGCTGGGGTACGAGGCCGGGGCGGGTCAATAGCCCGCCTCTCGCCATCCTTCACGAACCGGCGTCAGGAATCGTCGTCGGAGAATTCATCGTCAGCGGCGTTGTCTTCGCCGTAGCGGTTCTCAAGGTCGTCCATCGTCTCCTCGCCGTCGTAGGCGGACATATCGATGGTGCCGCTCGAATCCATCTGGTTCATGCGGTCGACCAGATCGACGACATCGTCCTCGTCGCGAATGCCGCCCTTGACCTTCTCGGTATCCTGCAGCCCGAACCCGGTGGACGAGCGGCCCTGCGCCAGTTCGGCGAAAGTCTGGGCCTGCTCCTCCTCGTCGTCCTGTTCAGGATTTTCCGTTTCGGCGTCTTCGGGGCGGTCGATCATCGGGGTATCTCCTATGCCGGGTGAACGGCCGGAGAGAGTGACGGGTTCCGCCGCGCTTACCCTTTCATCATCATCCTGCCCTTTCGTCATTGCGACCCCGGCGCAGGCCGGGGGAAGCAATCCACGGTGGGCCCGTGACGCTGGATTGCTTCGCTGCGCTCGCAATGACGAGAGGAAAGGGCGCAGGAGGCCTGTGCGCTCCTGCGCCCCTGTATCTTGCCGCTGTATCTCTCCCCGCTATCTCGTCAGCGGCTCGGGACCGGCGTCTCGCCCGAGTAGTCGTAGAAGCCCTTGCCGCTCTTGCGGCCGTACCAGCCCGCCTCGACGTACTTCTGGAGCAGCGGCGCGGGGCGGTACTTGGGATCGCCGGTGGTCGAGTGGAACACCTTCATGATCTCCAGCAGGGTGTCGAGGCCGACGAAGTCCGCCAGCGTCAGCGGGCCCATCGGGTGATTGAGGCCGATCTTGCAGCCCGCGTCGATATCCTCGACCGAGCCGATGCCCGCGCCGAGGACGAAGATCGCCTCGTTCAGCATCGGGCACAGGATGCGGTTGACGACGAAGCCGGGCTCGTCGCCCGCCAGCACCACGGTCTTGCCCAGCTTCTCGCCGAACGCCTTCATCCTCTCGATCGTGTCCTGCGAGGTGGCGAGGCCGGGGATCACTTCGACGAGGCCCATGAGCGGCACCGGGTTGAAGAAGTGCAGCCCGCAGAAGCGCGCCGCATCGGGCGAGCTGGCAGCCATGCGGGTGATCGGGATCGAGCTGGTGTTCGACGCCATGATGGCATTGGCGCCCAGCACCTTACCGGCGGCCTCGAAGATCTTGTGCTTGATGTCCTCGCGCTCGGTCGCGGCCTCGATGATGAGGTCGCAGCCGGACATCGCGGTGTAGTCGGCGGCGGGGGTGATGCGGGCGAGCAGCGCGTCGGCATCGGCCTGCGAGATCTTCTCCTTGGCGACCAGCTTCGCCAGCCCCTTGGCGATCCCGGCCTTGCCCTTCTCCGCATTCTCCAGGCTGACGTCCGTGAGGATCACGTCCATGCCCTTGCTCGCCACGGTCTGCGCGATGCCCGAACCCATGATGCCCGCGCCGATGATGCCGACTGACTGCACTGCCAAACTCCCTTCGATGATTTAACCGAGCGCTTAACATCTCGGCATCGGGGAGGGAACCTAGCGATTCTGTCCCGGCACCCAAAGCACGTCGTCGGCGCCGTCACGATTGAGCGCCCGGGCGAGGACGAAGAGGTAATCGCTCAGCCGGTTGAGGTAGGCGAGCGCGGCGGGGTTGACCGCATCGGTGGCGGCGAGCGCGGTGGCGCGGCGCTCGGCCGCCCGGGCGGAGGCGCGGGCGACATGGACGCGCGCCGCCGCCTCGCTCCCGCCGGGCAGGATGAAGCTGCGCAGGGGGGAGAGGTTGTCGTTGATCGCGTCGATCGCGTGCTCGAGCCATTCGGCCTGCGAGGGGACGATGCGCAGGGTCATTTCGCCGGGCGCGAAGTCCTCGTCCTCCCCTGCGGGCGTCGCGAGGTCGGCTCCGAGGTCGAAGAGGTCGTTCTGGATGCGCACAAGCACTGCTCGGTGTCGCCCGGTGCCGTTCGGTGCGTGCTCTGTGCCGTTCAGTGCGCATGCGGCGAGGCCGATCGCGCTGTTCGTCTCGTCCACGGCACCGATCGCCTCCATGCGGGCGGCGTATTTCGGCAGTCGCGATCCGTCGACGAGGCCGGTGGTGCCGTCATCACCCGTGCGGGTGTAGATCTTGTTTAGCTTTACCAAGACCTAGCGCGCCATTGCCAGAAGAAGAGCACAGACGAGTACGGCGGCCGCCTGGTACTTGATACGGTTGAACATCATCTTGTTCTGCAGGATCTGGTTCGGCGAAGGCCCCGTTTCATTGGGATCGCGATGCAGATCGTCCCGCGTACTGTTCATGAACGCGATGATACCACGCACAAGACTGACGATGACCATGACCACCAGCACGATGATAACGGGAACGAGAATATAGCTCATGCCCCGTGGTCTACGCCCTGCGACAGCGAAAGGCCAGCGGGCAAGCGCCCTTCGCGCAATGCCTCGGCGATGGCGCGCCCGTCCTCCCCGGCCCGGCGACGGTCGCTAAGTGACGGAGAACCGCGCCTTTTCGCCAGCTTCCGCCCGTCCGCCTCGACCAGCAGCGGGTGATGCAACCAGGTCGGCACCGACAGGCCGAGCAGCGCCTGGAGCAGCCGGTGGACGTGGCTTGCGGGGAACAGGTCCATGCCCCGCGTGACCAGAGTGATCCCGTCCGTGGCATCGTCCAGCGTCGCCGCGAGGTGGTAGCTGGCGGGCAAGTCCTTGCGCAGCAGCACGACATCGCCGAAAATCTGCGGGTTTGCGACCTGCGGACCCGCATGCTCGTCCACCCATTCGAGCGGCCCGGCAAGGTCCATGGCCTTGCCCACGTCCAGCCGCCACGCCGCATTGACGGGATCGACCGCGCGATGGCGGCAGGTGCCGGGATAGACCGGCCCGTCCGGCCCGAACGCGGTTGCAGCGGCGGTGATCTCGGCCCGGGTGCAGATGCAGGGATAGAGCAGACCCATGGATTTCAGCCGTTCTCCAGCCGCCGCATGGCTCTCCAGCCGGTGCGACTGGAACACCGGCTCCCCGTCCCATTCGAGCCCCAGCCATTCGAGATCGCGGAAGAACTCCTCGACGAATTCCGCTCGGCTGCGCTCGCCGTCGATATCCTCGATCCGCAGGATGAACTCCCCGCCCCGTGCCCGCGCCGTGTCGTGGGCGACAATGGCCGCGTAGGCGTGACCGAGGTGCAGCGGGCCGTTGGGACTGGGGGCGAAGCGGGTGCGCATCGGCCACGTCCTAGCGCCGGCAAGCCCATCCGCAAACACGCCTGTGGATTGCGCATGTGCCTTGCGAATCCCATATCTTGACGCAGACTCGCTCAAGTGCTGGAAATAGCGCATGGACTGCCATCAAACCGCAATCCCGGCCTGCGACAGGAGGCCATGCTCAAGTCGGAGCTGATCGAGCGCGCGGCCCGGTTCCGCAGCGCGGAGGGTGATCCCTCCCGAAGTCTTTCAGACTGCCCTGCCCTTGTCCTGAACGCGGACTATACGCCGCTTTCCTACTACCCCCTCAGCCTCTGGCCCTGGCAGACCGCCATAAAGGCCGTGGTTCTGGAGCGGGTGGACATCATCTCCAGCTACGAACGCGCGGTGCATTCGCCGAACTGGACGATGCAGATTCCCTCGGTGATCGCGCTGCGCCAGTACGTGAAGCCGAGCGAGTTTCCCGCCTTCACGCGCTTCAACCTGTTCCTGCGAGACAGGTTTTCCTGCCAGTACTGCGGCAGCCCGCACAACCTGACGTTCGACCATGTCGTCCCGCGCCGCCTCGGCGGGCGGACAAGCTGGGAAAACATCCTCACCGCCTGCGCGCCCTGCAATCTGCGCAAGGGCGGGCGCACGCCGAAGCAGGCGAACATGCCTCCTCTCGTCCCGCCGATCCGGCCGACGAGCTGGCAGTTGCAGGAACGCGGGCGCGGCTTCCCGCCCAACTACCTGCACGAAACTTGGCGCGACTGGCTCTACTGGGACATCGAGCTGGAGGAATAGGGCTCAGAAGCCCAGCATTTCCGGGCGAAACAGGCGACGGCGCGACACACGCCTGCCTGAGTGCATGAACACTCCATCCCCCACATAATGAAGGAAGTCAGGCTCTCCCGGCTCGAAACGGGCGCTGATGTGCATGACTTCGAGGATGAACAGGTTGTAGCGATCGACCGCCCGGTCGTCCCGCATGCGGCACTCGATATGGGCATGGCACTGCGGCAGGATCGCCGCATCCACCTCCTCGGCTTCGGCGCGGTCAAGGCCGAGTTCAGCGAACTTGTCGATCTGCTCGCCCGAGCAATTGCCCGCACGCGCGACGGTGTCGAGCATGTCCGCCGTTGGCACGTTCAGGACACACTCGCCCGTGGCGCAGAGCATTTCGAAACTGCGACTTCCACGTGAAACAACGCAGGACACAAGCGACGGGCTGCTCTCCAGAACCTGATGCCAACCCAGCGTCATCACGTTGTCGTTGCCCGCGTCGCGGGTCGTCAGGAGCACTACCGGCCCGGGTTCAAGGAACCGTCGAGCGTGCGAAACGGGGAGGCTTCGCAACGCTTCCGGCTGGGCGAAAGCGTCGTGGGCGAGCGATGCCGATGTGACCAAGGCGGGGGGCTCCTCTGGCTGGCTTACACCCTGTCAGCGAATTACATCCGATCCGGTTGCATCTCTGTGCGACGAAGCGTTCAGTGAATAGTTTCAGTCGTTTCCGCCGCATTGTGTCCTTCAGCATCGACGCTTGCATCGACTGCCGTCGTCACTGCGACGTCCATCGTGACGTTGCCCACGGTGCGCATGAGATCGGGCAGCACCTCCACGGCGACGAGGATGCCCAAAGGCCACAGCGGCACGCCCATGGCTGCGGCAATCGGTCCGATGGACGACACGAAACTGATCGTGCCGGGAAGCGATACCGCGCCGAACGTGGTGGCAAATGCTACGAACGCGCCGGCGGCAAGCGCGCCAGTGGTTAACTCGAAACCGGCAAGCTTCGCCGCATAGACCGCCACCGCCATGTTCATCGCCGGTCCGGTGGCACGGAAAAGCGTGACGGCGAGCGGCAGGACGAACTCCGCCGTTGTGGAGCTCACGCCCAGCTTGCGGCTTGAAGCCAGCATCGCGGGAACCGTCGCGATCGAGGACTGGGTGGAGATCGCCACCACCTGCGCCGGCAGGATCGCGGCGGCGAAGGCGGGCAGGCTGCGCTTGCCGCCGAAAACCGCAATCAAGTAGCCCGCGATCATCACCACGGTGCCCACGGCGACAACCAGGACGATGTAATGCGCCAGCGCCCCCAGCGCCGCGCCGCCGCTGCGCACGCCCAGCGTCAGGCCGAGCGCGAAGACGCCGATCGGCGCGAGCATCAGCACCCAGCCGATCACCACCATCATCGCGCCCGCCAGCCCCTCGAACAGCACCGCCAGCGCGCGGCGCGGTTCGTCGGCGAGGCGGGTGGAGGCGAGCGCGAAGAGGCCGACGAAGACGATCACCGGCAGCATCGCGCTCGCCGCCGCTGCGGAGATCACGTTGTCGGGCAGCAGCGAGGCAAGGAATTCCGAGATTCCCGGCGCCTTGCCCGGGTCGGCGCCGTGGGGAAAGCTGACCCCGGCGGGCACCGGGAACAGGTCCAGCAGCACCGGCATCGCCACTGCGCCGAGCGTGGCGCTGAAGGCGAGGAAACCGACGATGATGCCCAGCGTGCGTCGCGCCATCGCCCCTGCTTTTGCCGCGGCGACCGTCTCAACGATGCCCGAGAACAACAGCCCGGCGACGAGCGGCAGGATGGTCATCTGCAGGCCCTGCAGCCACAGCGAACCGATCGGCCCCGTCACCTTCAGCGCCGCATCAGCGAGGGGTTTACCCGCCAACAGCAGCCCGATCACCAGTCCGGCGACGAGCCCGACAAGGGTGAGCGTTCCCGGCACGCGGATCTCGGGGATGCGCGAAGCGCTCGGCGGGGCAGGAGGGGGAGGAGTCATGCGGGCCGACAGATAGGCGGCGGCGCACCGGTTGGCAATTTGGCGTTGCTCAAGCCGCCCGATAGAGCGCGACGAAAATCCCCGTTCGACGGAATCCTAACCAGACTGTAAGGCAGCGTTCAGTAGGCGGTAACGCCTCGGGTTGCAGAGCGCGGCTGGAGATTCGGGCTTCGCGCAAGAGGACACGGAATGGGTAAGCAGTTCTTCGGCACCGACGGTATTCGCGGCCGCACCAACCAAGGCGCGATGACCGCCGCCATGGCGATGAAGGTCGGGCAGGCTGCCGGCACGCGCTTCCTGCGCGGCACGCACCGGCATCGCGTGGTGATCGGCAAGGACACGCGGCTTTCGGGCTACATGCTGGAGAACGCGATGGTCGCGGGCTTCACCAGTGTCGGGATGGACGTGGTGCTGCTCGGCCCGATGCCGACACCTGCCGTCGCGCTGCTCACCCGCGAACTGCGTGCCGACGTGGGTGTGATGATCTCCGCCAGCCACAATCCTTATGAGGATAACGGGATCAAGCTGTTCGGTCCCGACGGTTTCAAGCTGTCCGACGAGGACGAACTGGCGATCGAGGCCATGCTAGTGGGCGAGGAGCTTGCCCTCGCCGCATCGCCCGAAATCGGCCGTGCGCGGCGCGTTGACGATGCGCGGGGGCGGTATATCCATGCGGTGAAGGCCTCGCTGCCCTCGACCGTGCGGCTCGACGGGCTGAAGATCGCGGTCGATTGCGCGAATGGCGCCGCCTATCAGGTCGCACCCTCGGCTTTCTGGGAGCTTGGGGCGGAGATCGTCGCGGTCGGCGTCTCCCCCAACGGCAAGAACATCAACGAGCGCTGCGGCTCCACGCACGTCGAATTGCTGCAGGAAACCGTGGTTTCCGCAGGTGCCGACATAGGCATCGCGCTCGATGGCGATGCGGATCGGCTGATCGTGGTGGACGAGAAGGGACAGACCGTCGACGGCGACCAGATCATGGCGCTGATCGGCAGTCAGCTTGCCGCGCGCGGGGAACTTCGCGGCGGCGGCGTGGTCGCCACGGTGATGTCGAACCTGGGGCTTGAACGGTACCTAAACGGCATTGACCTGACACTGGAACGCACCGCGGTGGGCGACAGGCATGTCCTTGAGCGCATGAGGAGCGGCGGGTTCAACGTCGGCGGCGAACAGTCCGGCCACATGATCCTGCTCGACCATGCGACCACCGGCGACGGCACCGTCGCCGCGCTGCAGGTGCTCTCCGCGCTCGTCCAGTCGGGCAAGCAGGCGAGCGAACTGCTCCACCTGTTCGACCCCGTGCCGCAGCTTCTGCGCAATGTCCGCTTCGGCGGCGGGAAGCCACTCGAAACCGACAGCGTCAAGGCGGCCATCGCCGATGCCGAGGCTTCGCTCAACGGGCGCGGTCGTCTGGTTATCCGCCCCTCCGGGACCGAGCCGGTCATCCGCGTCATGGCCGAGGGCGACGATGCGGGCGAAGTGGAGGCCGCCGTCGCATCCATCTGTCACGCCGTAGAGAAGGCCGCCGCCTGATGCCCCTGGAAATGCGCCCCGATTGCGAACGCTGCGGCACCGACCTTCCGGCCGAGGCCCCCGGCGCGTTCATCTGCTCGTTCGAGTGTACCTACTGCGCGGAATGCGCCGATGCGCTCGACGACATGTGCCCCAGTTGCGGAGGGGAACTGGTGGACCGCCCGACGCGGGCGAAGCGGCACCACGATTCCGCGCCGCCGTCCAAGGTTCGCCACTACAAGGGGTGATCTGGGGCTATTTGTGCGAGGCTCGACACCGCCCGCCCTGTGCGGGTATGGAGCGCGGCCATGAACCAGCCTCCCCGCATCCTTTCCATCGCCGGATCCGACAGTTCCGGCGGCGCCGGCATCCAGGCCGACATCAAGACGATCACGCTGCTGGGCGGCTATGCCATGACCGCGATCACCGCGATCACCGCGCAGAACACCACGGGCGTCACCGATGTCGTCGCGCTTTCCGCGCAGATGGTCGCGGCGCAGATCGATGCGTGCGTCAGCGACATCGGCGTCGATGCGGTGAAGATCGGGATGCTGGGCAGCCCGGAGATCGCCTCGGTCGTCGCCGATCGGCTGGAGAACCTCGGTGTGCCGATCATCTTCGACCCGGTGATGGTGTCCACCGCCGGTTCGGTGCTGGCGGACGACGCCACGATCGCCGCATTCGAGCGGCTGATGGGCATCGCCTGCCTGACCACCCCGAACTTCAACGAACTGGCGGCTCTGGGCGGTGACGCGGCGCTGACGGCCAAGGGCGTGGCCTATATCGCCAAGGGCGGCGACGCGCCGGGCGACGTGGTGGAGGACCGGCTGGTCCTTCCGGGCCAGGAGCCGGTGATCTGGACCGCGCCGCGCGTCGAGACGCGCCACACCCACGGCACCGGCTGCACGCTGTCGAGCGCGATCGCCACGTTCCTCGGGCAAGGGGCTCCGCTGGCCGAGGCGATCGAGGATGCGCGAGACTTCGTGCGCGCCGCGCTGCTGGCCGCGCCGGGCTTCGGCGAAGGGCACGGGCCGATGGGGCACCACGCCGTCCGCTGAGGCGGTCTTACCTTCGTCATTGCGAGCGTAGCGAAGCAATCCAGAGCGCGGGACACACCGCTCTGGATTGCTTCGCTACGCTCGCAATGACGAACGGAGGGGACGGGCAAGGACCATTTCAGTTCAGCGTCGTGCGGTTGCGGCGCAGCGCGGTATCGGCAAGCAGGCCCACGGCAGCCATGGCGCCACCGGTGAGGCCGGCAGTGCTGAGGGCGACGATGACGGGCTGCGCATAGTCTGCGAGGGACCGGGCGCGATCGTTGAGGGGCTGGATGAACTGGCTCATGGCGGTGATCCTGTGCGGGGGCTTCGTGTGAGAACGCCTATGCGCTCATCCCGCCTTCCAGTGCACTCGGATAAGTTCGCTTATTGTGTTCGAAGAATCCGAACAGTGACGGTTTTCCCACCCATTCAGGTACTTCGTTGCCGTTGAGCGACGGCGACGCTTCATCTCCGCTTCATCGTGTTATCATTGCGACCCCGGTCCAGGCCGAGGTCGCAATCAAGATGACGGGCTACCGTCCCTTACCCGCAGTCGAGTCCGTAGAAGTCGCTGACGTGGCTCCAGCCTTCCTCGGCGGTCTCGCACCAGCGGAACAGCTCCAGGTCCTTGGCGTTGATGACGCCTTCCTCGGCCAGCGCCTCGAAGTTGACCACGCGCTCCCAGAACTCGCGGCCGTAGAGCAGGATCGGGATCGGCTTCATCTTGCCGGTCTGGATCAGCGTCAGCAGTTCGAAGAACTCGTCGAAGGTGCCGAAGCCGCCCGGGAACACCGCCACCGCGCGGGCGCGCAGCAGGAAGTGCATCTTGCGGAGCGCAAAGTAGTGGAACTGGAACGAGAGGCGCGGCGTCACGAAGCGGTTGGGCGCCTGTTCGTGCGGGAGCACGATGTTGAGGCCCAGCGATTCCGCGCCGACTTCCGCCGCACCGCGATTGGCGGCTTCCATGATCGACGGCCCGCCGCCCGAGCAGACGACGAACTGGCGCATGCCCTTCTCGACGATGGCGCACTGGCTGGCGAGGCGGGCGAGCTTGCGCGCCTCGTCATAGTACTTCGCCTTGGCGGCGAGACGTTCGGCGACGACCTTCTGCTCGTCCGTCGCGGCGGCGGCGAGCACCGCGTCGGCCTTCTCGGGCGAGGGGATGCGCGCTGAGCCGTACATCACCAGCGTGGAGCCGATGTTGGCTTCCTCGAGCAGCATCTCGGGCTTGAGCAGTTCCAGCTGGAAGCGGACGGGGCGAAGCTCGTCGCGCAGCAGGAAATCGGTGTCGCGGAAGGCGAGCTGGTAGGCCGGGTGGCCGGTCTGGATGGTATCGGCCTGCTTCTCGGCGAAACCGGCTTCCTGCTCGGCCTTGTAGAAACGGCGTTCGGTGACGTCTTTGTCTTCTTTTTCGGTCATTGGCTCTTCATAGGCATGGCGCGGGGCGCGCGTCGAGAACGGATATGTCCGGACCGTGTTGCACGCATGGGTACAGCGGCTAGGTTGCCGCCATGATGAACGGAACGGCGATCACGCGGCGCGGCGCTCTGGTGGGGATTGGCGGCGGGCTCTGTGCCCTGCCTGCTCTGGGCGCCGTTGCACGCGGGAAACCGCCGATCACGACGCAGGATATGGTGCGCCCGCCAAGGCTTCGCAACGGCGACGTGCTCGGGCTGGTGGCGCCGGCCGGGTTCGTGGCGGACCGTTTCGGCCTCGACGAGATCGGCGCGACGGTGCGGGCCATGGGCCTCGAACCGCGCTTCTCCCCGCACCTGACCGCGCGCGACGGCTACCTTGCGGGCTCTGACGAAGTGCGCGCCAAGGATCTCACGGCGATGTTCGCCGACGAGAGCGTGCGCGCGATCATGGCGGTGCGCGGCGGCTGGGGCTCGGCGCGCCTGCTGCCGCTGCTGGACTTCGCGGCGATCCGCAAGGCGCCCAAGCTCTTCGCGGGGTTCAGCGACAACACCGCGCTGTGCCTCGCGCTGGCGCACAACGGCGTCGCCTCGATCCACGGGCCGACCGCCGCGACATCGTGGCCGCCGTCGTCGTGGGAATCGTTCCGGCAAGTCGCTTTCGAGGGCGCGCTCGCCAGCTATTCGGTGCCCGCCTATGCCGGGCCGAACCTTTTCGGACGCGGCCCGGCGGTGAAGATCTTCCACCGCGGCAAGGCACGCGGGCGGCTGCTCGGCGGCAACCTTGCGGTACTGAGCGCGCTGGTCGGCACGCCTTGGCTGCCCGACTTCGACGGCGCGATCCTGTTCCTGGAGGAGACCAACGAGGCCGAGTACCGGATCGACCGGATGCTGACGCAACTGGCGCTCTCGGGCATTCTCGGCAAGGTCGCGGGCGTGATCTTCGGGCAATGCACGCATTGCGAGAACCCGGACGGCGGCTATTCCAACCTCACCGTCTACGAAGTGATGGACCGCCGCTTCGCCGCGCTGGGCGTCCCCGCCTTCCAGGGGCTGATGATCGGGCACGTCGCTGGGCAGGTCAGCGTACCGGTGGGCGTCATGGCCGAGATGGACGCCGATGCGGGAACGCTGCGGCTGCTGGAACCGGCGGTGGTCTAGGGAATCAGGCGCAGGGGCGCTAGCGCGCTCCCACCGCCGCTGAGGCCGTACTGCGCCACCAATTCACCGAACAGGCCATCGCCCAGCGGCTCCAGGAACTCCAGACCCGCGCAGTGTTCGTTCGCCCAGGCGACGAAGGCCATCGCGGGCCGACAGCCGGGGAGCGTCAGCGAAACCACTTCCTCGGACTCCAGCAACCCCACGCCCTCGACCCGCGCGCCGAGCGGGGTCAGATCCTTGAGCATGACCGTCGTGCTGGCAACACCGCGCCGGAACCGGGCGAGCATCTCCACCCGACGGCGCGAATGGCGACGGTCGGACGGGCGGTCCGGCGACGGATCGATCCGGGGCATATCCCCGGTCCGGGGCTCTTCCGGGCGGGCCAGGAACTCCGGCATGGGTGGCGTATCCTTCCAGCAGCGTTAACCGGTTTCAGTGAGTGTCCTTCATACCCGGCAAATCCTTGCCGCACCGCTCTCCAAGCGCCTGCGTATTTTTCCGAATCACATATTGGCGTGCCCGTTTGTCTGGTTATAAGGCATGGTTAATCTGCAAAGGATTGCACCAACTGGCGCCGGATCGAGCCCGTTTTCCTGAGTTTTCCGCCCGAAACGGCGGCGATCCGTGCTTTGCAGAGGCGTTGAATCGACGAGCCGCAAAACCCCGAACACCCTTTCTTAACCATTCTTTGGGCAGAATTTACGTGTTCATACAGGGGTTCTTATGCGCATCGATGCCAGAAATCTGCTCGACCGGCTTGGGAAGAACGACTTCGCCTACAAGGAATTCGAGGATCGCTTCAGCGAACTCGAACTCTGGCCGATCCTCGAAGCCTTGCTGCGCGATCCGCGCCTGCAGGCGATCGACCAGACCGAAGTCGCCATCGCCGCGTCGCCGGAACCGGCTCCCGCAGACATCGTCGAAACCTACTCGGGCGAGAGCTTGAGCTCGCTGTTCAGCCGCTACGGGCGCGGACCTGCCGCCGCCGACACCCCCGCCGACCGGCGCGGCGGCGGGCAGCAGCAGGACGTGCGCGCGATGCTCCGCCACTTGTCCGACCTCGGCTCGCAGGGGAAGATCTGATGCCCGTCATCGTCACCCACAGCCTGAAGGGCGGCTCCGGCAACACCTTCATCGCCGCGCACACCGCGATGGCGCTGTCCGAAGCGGGCGCCGACGTCACCGTGCTGACGATCGCCAAGCGCGACACGATGCCGCTGCACTTCGGCCTCCAGCCCGCGATGTCGCTGCCCTCGCTGTTCGCCCCGGCAGAGGATTCGGTGTTGGTCGCGGGCATCGACCTGCGCAGCCTGACCACCGCGCCCGAGGACAACGACTTCGTCCCCGCCCTGCGCGACCTCGGCTTCCTGGAGACCGGGCAGGACAAGGTCATGGTGATCGACGTCCCCTCGGCCGACTTCGCCTTCGCCCGCCGCGTGATCCCGCACGCCAGCGCCTCGGTCTGCGTGCTCAACGCCGCGCCGGACATGCTGGCGCTGATGCCGCAGGTGCTCGACGAGGCCAGCCCCGAGGCCATCGCCGCGACCCGCTTCGTCATCAACGCGCTGGACGAGACGCGCCGCCTGTCGCGCCATTCATCCGCGTTCATCCGCGAACTGGTGGGCCAGCGCCTGCTTGGCCGCGTCCGCCTGGATGAATCGGTGCCCGAGGCGATCGCGATGCTCCAGCCGCTCGCCAAGTACGCGCCCTCCAGCGCCGCGCTGGCCGACGCCAAGGCGATCGGCACCGCGCTGGTTCCCGCGCTCGAGACGCCCGGCCGCCCGTGGGTGGCGCGTGGCTCCTCCGCTCCCTCTTCCTCGTCGAGCCGCGCTGCATGATCGAGAAGCTCTCCGCCCGCGTGCTGGACAACCGGCTCGCCCGCTATGCCTCCGTCGCCGCGATCATCGGGATCGCCGCCGTCGTGATCGGCGTGCCGCTGGACGGTACCGCGCAGTGGGTCTGCGCGGGCGTCACGATGGCCGGAGCGCTGGTCATGCGTCGCATCAAGGGCCGCATGGGCGCGGTCGCGCTCGGCATCCTCGCGGTGCTGGTGTCGACCCGCTATCTGTTCTGGCGCACGACGCAAACGATCGAGTTCAACACCCCGCTGGAATTCCTGTTCGGCGGTGTGCTGTACATCGCGGAGCTCTACGCCTGGGTCATCCTGCTGCTCGGCTTCCTCCAGACCACCTGGCCGCTCGACCGCCCGGTGATCGAGCCCGAGGGCGAGCCCGACACCTGGCCGACCGTCGACATCTACATCCCGACCTACAACGAGAGCCTTGAGATCGTGCGCAACACGGTCTTCGCGGCGATGGACCTCGACTATCCGGTCGATCGCTACCGCGTCTTCATCCTCGACGACGGCAAGCGCCCCGATTTCCGCGCCTTCGCCAAGGAAGCCGGCTGCGGCTACATCACCCGCGACAACAACCTGCACGCCAAGGCGGGCAACCTCAACGCCGCGATGAAGAAGACCGACGGCGAACTGATCGCGATCTTCGACTGCGACCACGTCCCGACCCGCGCGTTCCTGCAGCTCACCGTCGGCTGGTTCCAACAGGATCCGCGCCTCGCGCTGCTCCAGACCCCGCACCACATGTATTCGCCCGATCCGGTCCAGCGCAATCTGGCGCAGACCATGGGCGACATGCCGGGCGAAGGCGACCTGTTCTACGGCCCGGTGCAGGGCGGCAACGACTTGTGGAACGCCACCTTCTTCTGCGGTTCCTGCGCGATCATCCGCCGCGAAGCGCTGATGGAGACGAACGGCTTCGCGGGCGAGACCGTGACCGAGGACGCCCACACCGCGCTCAAGCTGCAGCGCACCGGCTGGAACACCGCCTACATCTCGGCGCGCCTCTCCGCCGGTCTCGCCACCGAGCGCCTCGTCCTCCACGTCGGCCAGCGCATCCGCTGGGCGCGCGGCATGACGCAGATCCTGCGCATCGACAATCCGCTGCTCGGCCGCGGCCTGACCTGGCAGCAGCGCCTTTGCTACCTGAACGCGATGATGCACTTCCAGTATCCGCTGCCGCGCATCGTGTTCCTGACCAGCCCGCTCGCCTACCTCATCTTCGGCCAGAACATCATCCAGGCCTCGGCCTCGCTGATCTTCGCCTACGCCCTGCCCCACCTGTTCTGCTCGTCGGTCGCCAACGAGAAGACGCAGGGCGGCTGGCGTCGCCCGTACTGGGGCGAGGTCTACGAAACGATCCTTGCCTTCCACCTCGTCAAGCCGACCGTCATGACCTGGTTCCAGCCGCGCAAGGGCAAGTTCAACGTGACCGACAAGGGCTCGCTGCTCGACCAGACCTACTTCGACTGGGCCATCGTCAAGCCGCACCTGATCTGCATCGGCTTCGTGATCCTGGGCATCACCATGGCGGTCGTGAAGTGGGCGTTCTTCCCCTACATGTTCAACATCCAGACCGATACGCTGGTGCTGAACGTGGCCTGGGCGCTGTTCTCCCTCGCCATCCTGCTCGCCGCCGTCTCGGTGGCGCGCGAGACCCGGCAGGAGCGCGTGGACATCCGCATCCCGGTCCAGCTTCCCGTCACCGCCTACCTCGCCTCGGGCCACACGGTCCCGGCCGAGACCATCGACATCTCGATGGGCGGCGCGGCGCTGAGCCTGCCGGAAGAGCTGCCGACCAAGGACCGCACGGTGCGCCACATCACCATGGCCATGGGCGACGAGGTTCTCTCGATCCCGGTCACTACCATGCGCACGAACGCCACCAACGCCTTCGTCCGCTTCGAAAAGCTCGACATTCTCGCCGGCCGCCATCTCGTGCGCGCCGTCATGGGCCGCGCCGATGCGTGGCAGCCGTGGGGCCCGCCGGCGATGGTCGGCACCGCACGTTCCTTCGGTGACATTCTTAGGGTGGACATGCTCACGTTGAAGCGCCTGCTGCGTCTGAACTTCGCCGAACGTCGCCAGATGAAGGCCGCCAACGCCGCCAAGCGCGCCGCGCTGGCCAAGGCCGAGAAGGAAGCCGAGAAGGCCGCCAAGGGCAAGGACGGCAAGTCCGGCCTGCCGCTCGCCAAGGCGGCGATGCTGGCCGGAGCCGTCGCGATCGGCGCCGCTGGCCTGTTCTTCGGCACTTCCGAAGTCCACGCGCAGCCTGCCGCCGCCGCAGCTGCGACGCCCGCCGCTGCCGCAGCTCCCGCAGCGACCGGCGGCATGTCGGAGCGCCTGACGCTCAAGGATCTTCGTGTCGCCCAGCCGATCCGCCTGCGTGGCACGCAGGGTGAAATGGGCATCCCCTTCGGCATGCGGCAGGACCGCGTCGCCACCGGCGCCGTGCTGCGCCTGCAGATGGCCTGGTCGCCCTCGATGCTGGACGACCTCAGCCAGCTCGTCGTCATCGTCAACGGCGAAGTCGCGCAGACCGTGCCGCTGACCCGCGCCAACGCCGCCGGTCAGGTCATGGAGATCCCGGTCAACCCGGCGCTGCTGCTGCCCGGCGACAACCAGCTCAACCTGCGCCTCGTCGGCCATTATGCGCGCGACTGCGAGGATCCGTTCCACTCCTCGCTCTGGGCCAACATCTCGAACACGCGCTCGTGGTTCGACTTCAGCTACCAGCCGCTGCCTTACGGGCCGGACCTGTCGCGCCTGCCGCTGCCGTTCTTCGACAAGGGCCAGAACGTGCCGCTGCGCATGCCCTTCGTCTTCGCGACGCAGCCGCGCGCCGGTGAACTTCAGGCCGCCGCCGCCACCGCCAGCTGGCTGGGCGCGCTCGCCAGCTATCGCGGCTTCACCTTCCAGCCGGTCGTCGGCTCGATCCCGCGCGGCAACGCCATCGTGTTCCTCAAGGGCACGCAGGGCATCGCCGGCCTCGACATCGCACCTGCCGGCGGCCCCGTCGCCGCCGCCGTGCGCAACCCCAACGACCCCAACGGCACCCTGCTCGTCATCATGGGCCGCAACGACGAAGACCTGCGCATCGCCGCCTCGGCAGTCGCGCTCGGTCGCGGCGTGTTCGGCGGCCAGCGCATGAGCTTCGACGGCGTGCGCATCCCCACCTGGCCTCGCTACGGCGCGCTGCGCTGGCTCTCCACCGACAAGCCGGTCGAACTCGGCTCGATCATGGAGCCTTACGCGCTGCAGGGCATGGGCCTGCCGCCGGGTCCGTTGACCACGCGCTTCCGCGTCTCGCCCGACCTGTTCTTCTGGCCCCGCGAAGGCGGCAAGCTGAACCTCGGCTATCGCTATCCGGTCGCCCAGTGGCTCGACCGCCGCGCCTCGCGCCTCGACGTCTCGATCAACGGCCAGTACCTCAAGACCCTGCCGCTCGGCGCGGCCTGGTGGAGCGAACTGTTCGGCGGCAAGGGCGCCAAGAGCGCGGATTCCGACGCCACTCTCGTCCTGCCCCGCTACAACCTGTTCGGCCAGAACGAGCTGACCTACGACTACAACCTCATCATCGCCGACAAGAAGAAGTGCACCGGCACCCTGCCCGATAACGTGCGCGTCTCGGTCGATCCCAAGAGCACCATCGACCTCACCAGCGCCTACCACGCGATCATGATGCCCGACCTCGCGACGTTCGCGGGCGCCGGCTTCCCCTTCACCGCCAGCCCCGACCTGTCGCAGACCACCGTGGTCGTCGCACCGAACCCGTCGATGGCATCGGTGCAGGCGTTCCTGACGCTGATGGGCCGCTTCGGGGACTCGACCGGCGTTCCGGTGACGGCGGTGACGGTGACCTCGACGATCGACGGTGACGCGCTCTCCAGCCAGGACGTGCTCGTCATCGGCGGCACCGGCCTTGCCGAAGCGGACATGTTCGCCGACGCCCCGGTCCGCTACGAGAACGGCCGCCTGCGCGTCTCCGAACGCTCGCCGATGCAGTACATCACCGCGCTGTTCGGCGGCTCGCAGGAGACCGACCCGATGGCCGCCGCGCCCGTCGTCTACAACGCGCAGGGGTTCTCCGGCATCGTCAGCTTCCGTTCGCCCTATGCCTCCGACCGCACCGTGGTCGCGCTGCTGGCGGACGACGGCGCGGCGCTTCCGGCGCTCGTCGACGGCATGGCCGACGTCAAGATCAACGCCTCGATCCAGGGCGACCTCGCCGTCACGCGCGGCGACGGCATGACCAGCTTCGCCCTCAGCGAGCGCTACTGGGTCGGCTCGCTGCCGATCTGGATGAAGCTCGCCTATTACGTCAGCCAGCGTCCGATGATGCTCGGCCTCTTCACGCTGGTTCTGGCGCTCCTCCTTGCCGGTCCCGCCTACATCTTCTTCCGCCGACAGGCCCAGAAGCGGCTTGCCCGCCAGGACGACCACGCATGACGATGACGCGTACCTCGAAACTGGGCGTCGCCCTGCTGCTCTCGACTGCGCCGGTGTTCCTTGGGGCAATGCCCACTGCCGTCGAAGCCCAGAGCGCAGGCGTCGATGCGCTGGTCAAGCAGGCGCAGTACTGGCGTTCCAAGGGGCGTGAGGATCTGGCCCAGCAGGCGCTGAAGCGCGCCCGCGCCCTCGATCCGAACAACCCGGCGCTCAGGACCGCTGCGGCCCCGAAGCCGGCCCCGGCCCCCGCGCCCAAGCCAGCCCCGAAGCCCGCACCCAGGGCCGTCGCCGCCAAGCCTACGCCCGCACCGACCCGCACCGCCGCCGCGACCCCGCGTCCGGCCGCGCCCAGGGCAACGCCTGCGCCGACCCCGGCCCCCGCCCCGGTCTCCGCCGCCGACCGCGCGGGCCGCGCCCGCGTCGCCGGTTTCGATGCGCTCAACGACGGCAACTTGTCCTCCGCGACCGCCTCGTTCCAGCGCGCGCTCGGCGTCAACCGGCGCGACCCCGATGCGCTGGGCGGCCTCGGTCTCGTGCGGCTGCGCGAAGGCCAGTTCGCCGAAGCCGCCAGCCTGCTCGAACAGGCATCGGCGAACGGCAAGGCCAGCCAGTGGGCCGAGGGCCTCGCCTCCGCGCGCTTCTTCGCAGGCGTGGACGAGGCGAAGGGCCTGATCGCCCAGAACCGCCTCGCCGATGCGCAGGGCCGCGTCGAGGGGCTGGTCCGCTCGGGCTACAAGGAACCCGGCCCGGCGCTCGAACTGCTGGCCGACATCTACGAGCGGCAGGGCCGCTACGCCGACGCCGCCGACCTCTACCGCCAGGCGGCGCAGGGCGGCACCACCGCCGACGACAAGCGCCTCCAGCTGCGCGCCGCGCGTGGCCGCGCCCTTGCCGCTGCCGAGCGCGGGGATGACTTCGGTGCGGTGCGCGAATTCCAGCAGGGCCTCGTCCTCGACCCCAGCGACCCGTGGATCCGCTACGAATTCGCCCAGTTCCAGATCGAGCGCGGCCGGGTGCCGGAGGCGGAATCGCTGATCCGCTCGCTCGCCTCCAGCGGCAACGCGGACTCGCTTTACGCCGCCGCGCTGCTCAACAACGACCTTGGCCGCGCCAGCGAGGCCGACCGCCTCGTCACCATGATCCCCGAGGCGCAGCGCACCGCGCCGATGCGCAACCTGGCGATCAGCGTGAAGACCGATGCCGCGATCGCCCGCGCCAAGGCGATGGGGGCAAGCGGACAGGGCGCGCAGGCGGTGAACGCGCTGCGTCAGCTTGGTGCGATGGCCTCGATCCCGGCAGGCAAGCAGGCCGCCGTCGCCAATGCGCTGTTCGACCTCGGCGACACGCAGGGCGCCGCTGAAGTCGCTGCCAACGCCGCCAACGGCCGCATCGACAACATCGCGGACTATGAGGGCCTGATCGGCGTGCTCACCCGCACCGGTCGCGACGACCTTGCCCAGCTGGCGCTCCAGCGCGCCTCGCAGATGGCGGGCACCAGCGCGGACGGGCAGAAGGTCTATGCGCGCATCAGCGCCGGGATGATGGTCGGGCAGGCCGACGCTGCACGCCTCGGCGGGCGCTATGCGGAAAGCTTCGACATTCTCCAGCAGGCCTATGGTGCCGCGCCGGACAATACCGAGATCATGTCGGGCCTCGCCCGCCTCTACCAGACCGGCGGCATGCCCGCGAAAGCCGCGCAGACCTACCAGCTGGTCCTGGCAAGGAAGCCCAACGACAAGGACGCGCTGCTCGGCCTCGCCGATACCGCGCAGGCCGCAGGCGACCGCAACCTCTCGGAGCAGGCGCAGCGGCAGGTCATGCGCCTCTACGGGCAGGACTACCGCGTGCGCATGGCCCTCGCCAACGTCGAGCAGGCACGCGGGAACGACCGCGCCGCCGTCGGCCTCCTCAAGGACGCACGCGAACTCTACGCCCGCCAGAGCGGCGGCGTGGCGATGGGCGGCAATCCCTTCGCCGGGATGAATGCGCCCGGTGGCATGGGCGGCGGCAGTTCCAACCCCTTCCGCAACCAGATGCAGGCCGCGCCACAGCAGGTGAACCCCTTCGCGCTCGGTGGCGGCACCCGCCTGCCGACCGCCTATCCGCAACAGCAGCAGAGCGGTTTCGGCTATGCCGCGCCGCAGGGCAACTTCGGCGGCCAGCAGGCGAGCGGTTTCGGCGCAGCGCCGGGCCTCGCCAGCGGCCAGAGCGGCTTCGGCGGCTACGCCGGGACGCAGGCCCCGCAGGCCGCGAGCTACGCCGCGCCTGACCGCTATGCCTCGCCGGTCGGTTCGTCGGCGCCCGCGACGGGATGGGCGGCACCCGTGGACAACGGCGGCTTCGGCGGCAACTCCTACGGCGGCCCGCAAGTTCCAGTCGCCTACACCGGCGATCCGGTGATGACCCAGATCCAGTCGCAGATCGACCAGCTGGCGCAGGACACCGGCCCGCGCGTCGATGTCCAGACCGGCTATCGCGGCCGCTCCGGCGAGACGGGCCTGTCGAAGCTCGACGAGATCAAGGGCTCGGCCAAGTTCTCGACCGGCGCCGCCGGTGGCCGCGTCTTCGTGAAGGGCGAGGCCGTGGTCATCGACGCGGGCCGTCCGACCGGATCGGGTCTCGCCCGCTTTGGCCGCAACGCCACGCCCGAAGCACAGGGCATCGTCGCCGAGCAGCCCTCCGCTCTCGTCAACGCCGACAGCCAGAACGCCTCGGGCGTCGCCTTCTCGGCGGGCTACGAGAGCGACGCGATCCAGCTCGAAGGCGGCACCACCCCGGTCGGCATGGGCAAGACCAAGTTCGCGGGCCGCGCCGCCGTCAGCCCCAAGATCGGCCAGAACGTGCGCGCCACCGCCTTCGTCGAGCACAAACCGGTGACCGACTCGATCGTCTCCTACGCGGGCACCCGCGATCCCGTCACCGGCGAGAGCTGGGGCCAGGTCATGCGCACCGCAGGCGGCATCGGCCTCAGCTACGACGAGAACGGCTCGGGCGTTTACGGCGAGGGGCGCTACTATCGCCTGCGCGGCCACAACGTCACCCGCAACGTCGGTTTCGAAGCCAACGTCGGCGGCTACCTCGAAGCCTACCGCGACCAGCATTCGCGCGTCACCGTGGGCCTCAACGTGAACTACCAAGGCTACGACAAGAGCCAGAACTACTTCACGTTCGGCAACGGCGGCTACTTCAGCCCGCAGAGCTTCATCTCGGTCGGCTTCCCGGTGAGCTACACCATGCAGGACGAACGCTGGGACGTTTCGGGATCGTTCACGCCGGGCTTCCAGAGCTACAAGGAAGACCAGAGCCCGATCTTCCCGACCGACGACACCGCACAAGCCGAACTCAACGCCCTCAAGGCACAGAACGACGACGTGCGGTCCTATTACGACAGCCTCAGCAAGACCGGCTTCGCATTGTCGGCGCAGGGTTCGCTCTACTACAAGATCACTCCCAATACCCGCATCGGCGGCGAACTGGGTTACAACACCTTCGGCAGTTATGACGAGTTCCGCTCCATCCTCGGGGTGCGGCAGAGCTTCGGGAGCACCGGTAAATGAAGATGCAGGCCTTTCCCCAGCCCCGCAGCGGGCCATCCGACCATGCCGTAGGCGGCCTCGCGCTGCTGGCGATCGCCACCGCCTCGGAAGTCTGCGAAGGCATTCCCGAGGAACAGGCGCACGGCTTCTTCCTCGCCATCGGCCATCGCATGGCCGCGCTGGAGCCGCTGGAGGGCGTGAACGACGCCTCGGTGCTCTGCGCCCGCATCAACGCCTTCTGGCAGGCGCTGGACTGGGGCGAGATCGAGCTGGCCGTGGGCCGCGACGCCATCGTCGTGCGCCATCGCGACCTGCCGGTCGAGATCGCGCCGGATCGCGCGGGCCACTGGCACCGCATGCTGCTCGGCGTGCTGGAGGGAGCTTACGATTCCTGGTTCCGGGTGCTCGGCAGCGGCCCCGCACTGCGCACCGTCGCGGAGTGGAAGGGGGAGACGCTCGAGCTTCGTCATGGCCGCTGATTCCCTGTTCCGGCCGAAGGTCGATCGTCGCACATTCTCGCTGGGGGCGCTCATGGCCTTCACCGCAGCCTGCAATACCGCACCCAGCCAGGGCCGTGCCCAGCAGGTGAACGACCCGTTCTGGACCCTGTGGCGCGACCGCTTCGTCGCCCCCGAGGGCCGCGTGGTGGATACCGGCAATGGCCGCATCAGCCACTCTGAGGGCCAGAGCTACGGCATGATCCTGGCCCTGCGCGCCGGCGACCGCGAGGCGTTCGAGCGCATCGCCAAGTGGACGCAGGACACGCTGGGGCGCGAGGACATGGCGCTGCACGCGTGGCGCTACGATCCGCGCCAGCCGGTGCCGGTCTCAGACCCCAACAACGCCACCGACGGCGACCTCGTGATCGCGTGGGCGCTCGCGCTGGCGGGGCAGCGCTGGAAGCGCTCGGAATGGAGCGACCGCGCGCGGGAAATCCGCAAGGCGATCCGCGCCGAGTGCGTCATCTCCCGCTACGAGCGCAACCTGCTGCTGCCGGGCCTCGTCGGCTTCGCGGAGACCGCGCAGGTGACGCTGAACCCTTCGTACTTCGTATGGCCAGCGCTCGACCAGTTCTCCAAGGTGGACGGCGCATCGACCTGGGGCGCGGTCATCCGCGATTGCGAGGAGATCACGAAGCTGTCGCGCTTCGGTCCGCACCACCTGCCCAGCGACTGGGTATCGGTGACCGGCCGCGACGACGTCGCCCCGGCGGTCGGCAAGCCGCCGCGCTTCGGCTACGACGCAATCCGTGTTCCGCTCTACGCGGCGGTCGGCGGGCGCGCGGCGCTGGTGCAGCCGGTAGGCGACTGGTGGCGCGCCTGCCTCGGCCAGCATCGCCCGATCCCGGCGTGGATCGACGTGGTGACGGGCGAGGAGGCGAACTACGCGCTCTCCAGCGGCGGCGCAGCGGTCGCGGCGCGGCTGATCGGCACGACGGCGCCCGCGGTGCTGGACACCGACTACTTCAGCGCCTCGCTCCAGATGCTGGCGCGACTCTGAAACTAATTCCTCCCCGAGCAAGCTCGGGGAGGAATTAAGCTCTCACCCAACCCGCTCCGCACGGATCGACATCAGCCCGAACAGGCTGAGCAGCGCCGCGCCCGAGATGTAGAGCCCGACGAACAGCACCCCGCCGCTGTCCGCCAGCCCCTGCGCCACGGCGGGCGCGAAGCCACCGCCGACGATGCCGCCGACGTTGAACGCGATCGAGGCGCCGGTGTAGCGCACGCGGGCCTTGAACAGCCGAGGCAGCAGTTCGGCGATGGGGCCGTAGACGAGGCCCATGGTGAACAGCGCGACGCACAGGAACAGGCCGATCACGAACAGCGATCCCGCCGAGAACATCAGCCCCATCACCGTGCCCAGCAGCACTGCGCAGAAGCACCCGAACATCAGCACCGAGCGCGAGGTCCGCTTGTCCGCCGCATAGCCGGCGACGACGATGCCGACCGCCATGAACAGGATGGCAAAGAGCTGCACGCCAAGGAATTGCTGGCGTCCATACCCGAGCGTTCCCGTGCCGTAGCCCAGCGCGAACGTCGTCGCGAGGTAGTAGAGCGCGAAGCAGGCGATCACCGCGAACGTGCCCGCCAGCGTCTCGCGCATGTGCGTGCGGAACAGTTCGACGATCGGGATCATGCGGTGCTTCTCCTCGTCCTCGGCCGCGAAGACCGGGCTTTCGGACAGGCGGAAGCGGATCCACAGGCCGAGGCCCACCAGCACCGCGCTCAGCAGGAACGGGATGCGCCAGCCCCAGGCGGCAAAGTCGGCGTCGCTGAGGACCGAGCTGATGACGAGGAACAGTCCGTTGGCCGCGAAGAAGCCCACCGGGGCGCCCAGCTGCGGGAACATGCCGAAGCGCGCCTCATAGCCCTTGGGCGCGTTCTCCACCGCCAGCAGTGCCGCCCCGCCCCATTCGCCGCCGAGCCCGAGGCCCTGGCAGAAGCGCATGAGGCACAGCAGCGCGGGCGCGATCCAGCCCGCACTTTCATACGTCGGCAGCACGCCGATCAGCACCGTCGCGCCACCCATCAGCAGAAGCGAGGCGACGAGCGTGGACTTGCGGCCCACCCGGTCGCCGAAATGCCCGAACAGCGTCGCGCCCACCGGCCTTGCGATGAAGGCGATGGCGAAGCTGGCGTAAGCGGCAAGGTGCTGGACGGTCGGGGACTCGGCCGGGAAGAACAGCGGCCCGAAGACCAGCGCGGCGGCGGTCGCGTAGATGTAGAAGTCGTAGAACTCGACGGCGGTGCCCACGAGGCTCGCGGTCAGCACGCGGGCGTTCTGGCGATAGACGTTCATTCTTCGTGGTGCTCCCCTCGCTCGGCGTCCTGCCCTAGCGGGGCTTGCGCCGGATGACGAGAGGAACCGTCGTCCCGGCCAGAACCGGGACGACGGCCATGCGCGAGGCCACTGGCGGGCGGCCCCGCGCACGATGGCTCAGAACCGCGCGGTGACGCCCATCCAGACGCGCGCCGGATCGATCATGTAGCCGGCCTCGTCGTAGTTCAGGCGCTTGTCGAACAGGTTCTGCACGCCGGCATGGAAGGTGAAGCCGGGCGAGACCTTGTACGATCCACCGAAGTCCACGACCGTATATGATTCGACGACGAGGTTGTTGCCGCTGATCTGTGCCTCCGTCACAGCCTCCTCGCCGCGATAGACCGCGCGGGCATAGAGGCTCAGGCGGTCGTCGGGCTTCCAGTTCAGCGAGGCGCTGGCCTGCTGCTTGGGCGTGTCGTTGAGGGCCATGCCCGCGCTCGCGCCGGTCAGCTGTTCGGAATCGGTCAGTGTGCCGGTCGCATTGATGCGCAAAGTGCGGGTAAGGTTTAGATCGATGGCCGCCTCGACGCCGCGCACCTTGGCCTTGTCGACGTTGACGTAAGTCGTAGGCGGCCGGCCGATCGAGCTGAGCGGCTCGTCGACGCACCAGGCTCCGGCGGAAATGCAGGTCACGCGGGTGATCTTGTCGTCGAAGCGGGTGTCGTAGGCGGTCAGGCTCGCCTGGAAGCCCTTGCCTTCGTACATCGCCACCGCCTCGATCGTGCGCGAGGTCTCGGCTTCGAGGTCGGGGTTGCCGTAGATCGTACCGCCACGGCTGCTCTGGCCCCAGTCGGGCAGCGTCTGGCGCAGGTTCGGCGCGCGGAAGCCCTTGGAATAGCCGCCCTTCAGCGTGAACCGGTCGGTCGTGTTCCAGACGAGGTAGATGCGCGGCGTCCAGTGAACGCCGTACTGCTCGTCGTTGTCCATGCGGATGCCGCCGGTCAGGCGCAGGGTGTCGAGGATCGACAGCTCGTTCTCGGCGAACAGCGCCCAGTTGGTGCGGCTGGCCCCGGTGCGGGTCGAGCCCGAAAGCAGGTTGCCGACCGTGTCGATGAGATCCTCGTTGCGGAAGAACCCGCCGACGCTGAGCATGTTGGAGGGCAGCGGCACCGACCAGATCGACTGGGCGACGGTGTTCTTGATCCGCTTGGTGGTCTCGAGGTTCTTGGCGTCCTCGTACTGGACGTAGCTTTCCGAGTTCGCGAAACCCCAGCGGCCCGAATGGGTCAGTGCGGCGACGTAGCGCTCCTGCGTCTGGGTATCGAGCGTGCCTTCGGGGACGGTGGCGGTCACTTCCACGGTCTTCCCGGCGGTCGCCGTAACCTTCTGGCTGTAGAAACCGCCTTCGACGATGAAGTCATGGTCAGGCCCGGCGGCGAAGCCGATCTTGCCGGACAGGCTCTCGTCCCTGCGTTCGGGGGTGCCGCCGACGACGCGATCCTCGGTGCGGCGGTTCAGCGAGCCCTGCACCTGCAGGCCGACACCCTTGGTGATCGGCCCGGAGAGGTAGAAGTTGCCGTCGTAGAAGTTGCCGTAGTCGTCACCGAGCTGCATCGTGCCGTTCATCCGCACGCTGCCGCGCCAGGAACTGGCGATACGGCGGGTGATGACGTTGACGACGCCGCCCATCGCGTCCGACCCGTAGAGCGAGGACATCGGCCCGCGCACGACCTCGATGCGCTCGATCGATTCGAGCGGCGGCAGCAGGCCGCCTTCGGACGTGTTGCCGCCGTTGGTGCGCGTTTCGCGGCTGCTCAGGCGCTTACCGTCGACAAGGATCAGCGTGTACTGGGGCGACATGCCGCGGATCGAGATGTCGCGGCTGTTGCCCTCGCCGGGAGTGACGGTGACGCCGGGGATCTCCATCAGCGCGTCGGTCACTTCGCGGTAGGGCAAGCGCTCAAGGTCTTCGCGGGTGATGACGCTGATCGAGGCGGGGGCGTCCTTCACTTCCTGCTCGCGGCTTGTCGCGGTGACGACGATGGTCGATGCGGCGGTGCCGCCCTCGGCATCCGCAGCCACATCGGCGACGGCGGGAACGGCATGGAGAGCGCTGGCGAGCGTCAGCGCCGCCGCGCCGAGGCGCAGCTTGGTCTTGTTGGTCACGATACCCCCATTGATTTGTTTGCTAATGCAAATGGATTGCAAGAAGCCCTTGGCTCGCACGAGGCGGCGGGCCAACACTCAATATCGGATAGCGATTATTCGGCGGGGATCGGTGCTTCCTCGCGGCAGCACTCGAGCAGGCGGTCGCGCAGCCAGACGGCGGCGGGATCGCGGTGGCTGCGTTCGTGCCAGAGCAGCCAGTAATCGAGTTCGCCGATGGCCTCCGGTGCCGGGCGCGTGGCGAGTTCATGATGGCAGGCGCTCATCAGCCGCGAGGGCACCGCCATGACCAGATCGCCCGCCAGCAGCAGGTCAGGCGCAAGGCCGAAGTAGGGCACGCTCGCCGCCACCTTGCGGTTCCCTGCGCCGAGGAACGTCGTCACCCGGTCCAGTTCCGCATCGCTGACGGTTATGCCGAGGTGATCGTGCTCCAGAAACTCGTCGATCGGCACTTCTCCCTCGCCCGCCAGCGGATGACCGGGGCGGGTGACGCAGACGAAGCGGTCGCGGAAGAGGTGGAGGCGATGGAGTTGCGAGGGGTCGTGCTCCAGCCCGGAAATGGCGAGGTCGATGTCGCCCTGCGCCAACGAGCGGTGCGTCGCGTGGTTGAGCGGCAGTATGTCGATGGCGATGCCGGGCGCGATTTCCCGCAGCATCGGCAGGGCCGGAAGGACCACGGCCATCACGCCGAAATCCGTGGATGCCACCCGGAAACGGCGCTCCACCTGCCGGGGATCGAAGGTCTTTTCCACCAGCAGCGTGGAGGTATCAGCCACCCAGTCCGCCAGTCGCCCGACCAGTTCGTCACCCCGCCGGGTGCGGATCATCCCGCCGCCGGAGCGGACCAGCAACGGGTCGTTCAGCGCATCGCGCAGCTTGGCGAGCGAGCGGCTGACGCTGGGCTGGCTGATGCCGAGCATGAGCGCGGTGCTGCTGACGCTCTTGGTTTTCAGGAGCATCGCCAGGACGAGCAGGAGATTGGGGGAAAGCGACGGGACCATATGCAATGGATTTGCAATAGCAACACCCGCGCAATTCCGCCACTTTCCAATCCTTACAAAACGTTGCTGGCCGTGCTCAGGCCTCTCCGGAGATGGCGTGGATGGGTAACAGAGCGGCACCTAGAGTGACCAGAGAGCCCCTCAGGCCGGACACACGCACCGGTGGGCTGCGCTCGTCCATCACGGTGACCAAGTTGGCGCTGCGCAGGCGGTCGGCCAGCCCTTCGAGCACCTCATGCGGCACCGCACCCGCCAGCACGATGGCGCCGGGGTCGAGCCAAGCGAAGGCGGTGTTGGCGACCACTTCAAGCTGCGCCGCCGCGCGGTCCATCCATTGCGCCAGCACCGGGCGCTGCGCGTCGGAGGCGGGGTCGATCTCGTGGACCGAGGATATGTCGCAGCCGCTCGCCCGGAGAGTGGATATGAGGTCGAGCGGGCTGGGGCGCGGGCGGTTGCCGGGGAACAGGCAGCCGATCTCGCCCGCCACGCCGAACTGGCCGCGTACCAGCCGCCCGTCGACGATCACGCCCGCGCCGATGCCGTAGCCGAGCAGCAGCACCACCACCGTCGAGAATTCGCGCAGCAGGCCGCCCATGTAGAATTCGGCGATGGCGGCGACGTTGGCGTCGTTCTCGATCCACAGCGGCCAGCCGAGTTCGGCGCTCAGGATCTCGCGCAAGGGCGTGCCGCGCCAGCCGGGCATGTCGTCCACCACGCTCCAGCGCTCCCCCTCGGGCGAGAGTGCCGGCCCGGGCACGGCAACGCCGATGCCGAGCATCCTGCGGCCGAGGAGGTCGTGCCGGTCCACCAGTTCGTGCGTCAGCGTGCGCACGCGGCGTGCGAACTGCTTCGGATCGATCGGCGCAATCGTCTCGCGGTGGGTGGCGATGGTGGTGCCCGCGAAATCGACGAGGGCGATGTCGAGCAGCCCCTTGTGCGCCGTCGCCCCCACCGCATAGCCGCCGGTCGGCGCCAGCCGCAGCGGCACGGCGGGGCGACCACGCCCCTGCGCCTCGCCCTCGCTGACTTCCTCGACCACGCCGAGGCTCAGCAGTTCGCGCGAGATGCGGGTGAGCGCGGCGTTGCTCATCTCCAGCCGCTCCGCCAGCGCCGAGCGCGACAGCGCGCCTGCCTTGCGCAGCGCGTGGATGATCCGCCGCTGGTCCTTGTCGAATGTCGGGGTGCCCATGCGCCATCGACTAGCCAATTTATTTATTTTCACAACAATAATTAAAAACGTCACATTGCGCGTCCAGAGGCCCGCGCGTCGCCTTCTCCCGGCGACCCGAAATTCATGAGGGGCCTTATGCTCAAGACCGTTCTCGCCACCGGCGCCGCCTTCGTCGCGCTCGCTACCGCCTTCACCCCCGCCTATGCCGCCGAGGCTGCGGCCGACGCCGCCGCGCCCGATGCCGCCGCGTCCGGCGATGCCACCGGCGACGACATCATCGTCACCGGCTCGACCCGCGCCGAGCGCCGCTTCGACGTGTCCTACGCGGTCAACACGATCTCGCAGGAAGACTTCGAGAAGATCGCGCCGGTCAACTTCGCGGACCTCATCGGCCAGCTTCCCGGCTTCCAGACCGAGATCACCGGCGGCGAAGTGCAGAACATCTACCGCATCCGCGGCCTGCCCAACGACGGCGGCTTCGTCAGCTTCCAGCAGGACGGCCTGCCGCTGTTCCACGAGAACGACGGCGTGTTCTTCCGCGGCGACGCGATCCTCAAGCAGGATCTGATGACCGACCACGTCGAAGTCGTGCGCGGCGGTCCGGCCCCGGTCTACGCCAGCTACTCGGGCGCGATCATCAACGCGATCACCGTGACCGGCGAGGAGGAAGCGCGCGGCAAGGCGCAGGTGACGCTGGGCGACACCGGCCTCTACCGCCTCGACGCCTACCAGGCAGGCAAGCTGGCCAAGGACACCTACTACGCAGTGGGCGGCTTCATCCGCCACCATGACGGCTACCGCGACAACGGCTTCCCCAACGACAAGGGCGGCCAGATCCGCGCCAACATCAAGCACGTCACGGACAACGGGTTCATCAAGCTGAACCTGAACTACGTCAACGACCACAACGTGTTCTACCTGCCGATCCCGACCAATGATCCGCGCGATCCCAGCAAGTCGCTGGACCAGTACATCGACTACTTCAACGGCACGATGAACTCCCCGGCGTTCCGCCACGTCAACCTCAAGTACCGTGACGGCAACGGCCAGATCCAGAGCCGCAACGGTGACCTGTCGGACGGCCGCCACATGCGGATGCTGAACTTCGGGGTCCACTACGAAGGCGACTTCGACGGCTGGCTGGTGACGGCGGCAGCGGGCTACACGCAGGGCAAGAACGACTTCTCGGCGTTCTATTCCACCACCAACCCGGCGGACGGCACCACCTTCGCCAACAGCTACCTCGCCCGCGCGACCACCGCGTTCGGCGCGGTCAGCCGCATGGGCTACGTGCTCGCGGGCACCAACACGGTCTACGATCCCTATTCGGCATCGGGCCTCGTCATGCAGGGCCAGTACCGCGACATCCACTCGAAATTTTACTCGGGCCAGGCCAACCTCTCGGTCGCTCGCAAGTTCGACACCGGCATCGGCACCCACGACATCAAGCTGGGCGTCTACGGCAGCCTCTATGGCGAGGACAGCCGCACGCTCTACCAGAACTACCTGATCGAAGTGGCGGGCGAGCCCCGCACGCTGGACCTCGTCGCCTACAACGCGGCGGGCAACGTGATCGGCAAGGTGACGGACAACGGCGTGCTCAACTACGCCGCGACGCTCAACCAGGGTGACAGCGACGCGAAGATGTTCGCGCTCTATGCCAACGACACCTGGGAGATCGTGCCGGGCCTGCGCATCGACGGCGGCATCCGCCACGAACGCTACAACTACAAGGGCTGGGCCGCGCTCACCACGCAGGCGAACCTCGGCGATGCGACCACGCTGGCCGACGACGCCACCCGCGCCTTCACCGGCGTGATCCTGAACCAGAAGCTCAAGCCCAACGTCACCAACTGGACGGTCGGCGCGAACTACGACTTCTCGGATCACATCGGTGTATACGGCCGCGCCTCGCACCTCGAGACGCCGCCCAACGTCCAGACCGTGATGAGCATCAACCCGACGATCATCACCACCGTCGCCGACCAGTTCGAGGCCGGCCTCAAGCTCGCGTCGGGCCGCTCGTACCTCTACGTCACCGGGTTCTACACCAACTTCGACCCGCTCAACGCCTCGTTCCTCGCCTACGACCCGACCACGGGCCGCAACGACGTGAACGTGCCCTTCATCGGCGAGGCGCAGGTCAAGGGCGTCGAGTTCGACGGTGCCTGGAACGTGGTGCCCTGGTTCACGCTGAACGGCGCGCTGACCATCAGCGATCCGAAGTACAAGAACTTCCAGAGCGCGACGGGCGCCGATCCGGAACAGGCCGAAGGCAACCAGATCGTCCGCCAGCCGAAGGTCTACGGCAACATCCGCCCGAGCTTCGACTTCACCACCGGCGACACCGACGTGTCGATCTATGGCCGCTACACCTACATGGGCAAGCGCTACGTCGACCTCTACAACAACACCGCGCTGCCCGCCTACGGCACCGTGGGCGCGGGCGTGACGGTGAAGCACGGGACGTGGCAGTTGCAGGTCGTCGGCGACAACCTGTTCAACGCGCACGGCCTGACCGAAGGCAACACCCGCACCGACTCGCTGGCCGGTCAGGGCAGCGCCGAGGCGATCTACGGGCGTCCGATCTTCGGCCGCAACTTCCGCCTCGTCATCGGCAAGTCCTGGTAAGACGGGCGGAACGATGAAGCGGATGGCGGTGATGGCTGCTGCGGCGGCGCTTTCCTTCACGACGGTCCCGGCTTCGGCCGGGGCCCCCGATACCGGTATCGTAAGGGACACGGTGGCGGAAAGCCTGTCGAAGCGGCTGTTCCCGCTGCTCGACGCACTGGGGCACGATCCTGCGGCGCTCAACGCGCTGCAGGCCCGGCCCGAAGTCGCCGCCATGCTGCGCGCCCGGTACGACCGGCGCGCGGCCTGCGGCACGGACGTCGGCTGCGTGGCGCAGGCGATGATCTGGACCGACGGCGAGGCGCAAGTCCTCGCCGCCGCCGTTCCGGGACAGGGCATGGACGACGGCGCCGCCGCGCAAGCCGCGCGCGAGATCGCGGGTGTCAACGCCATCGTGCGGACCTACGGGCTCGGGCAGGTTCCCGCCTACCCGCAGATCGACGGTGCGGGCACGATCGACCCGCAGGAAGCCCGCTCGCGCCTCCAGGCCGCCGCGTGGCTCTCGCAGACGGTGCGGGCGGGATCGGTACAGGCGCTCGATCCCAGCATCGACTTCGCCCTCGCCCTCCTCGACGGCAGCGACCGCACCGATGCCATCGGCTACGAGCCGCTGCTCGGCGGGCTCAACGCTCCGGCCATGAAGCGTGCCAAGGGCCTCGACTGGAAGCGTTTCCGCTACAGCGCGATGATCGTCACCGGGGTCGGCCCGGAAGTGGACGACATGCCGCTCAGCCCCTTCGGCAAGTACCACATGCGCCTTGCCGCGCAGCGCTTCGCGGCAGGCGACGTGCCGTTCCTGATCCTCACCGGCGGCCGCGCCCACCCGCGCGCCACCCGCTTCGCCGAGGCCGAGCAGATGCGCCGCGCCCTTATCGATCGCTACGGCGTCCCCGCCGAGGCCATCGTCATCGAGCCTTACGCGCGCCACACCACCACCAACCTGCGCAACGCCACCCGCCTGCTCATGGCGATGGGCGCGCCGCTGGACAGGGACGCGCTGATCGTCTGCAATCCCGCCCAGAGCGCGATGATCGAGAACCCGGAGTTCGTGGCGCGCAACCAGCGCGAACTGGGCTACCAGCCCGGCAGGATCGGCGCCCGCGTTTCGCCCACAGAACTGGAATTCCGCCCCTCCGCCCAGTCCGCGCGCGTCGACCCGCGCGACCCGCTCGACCCCTGATCCGGAGCCTGCCGATGCGTTCCCTCCTCCTTGCCGCCGCAGCCGCACTCGCCCTCAGCCCCGCCGCTGCGCAGGCGTGGGGCGGCACCGGCCATACCGTGATCGACCGCGCCGCGATCGAGGCCATCCCCGAGGACGGCCCGATCTTCCTGCGCAAGTACGAGGACTATATCGGCGCTTCCGCCTCGCTGCCGGATTCGTGGCGCGGCAACTCGGAGAACTTCTCCAAGATCGAGGAAGACCCCAACCATGGCTGGTTCCGCGAGCAGTTCACGTTCGTGAAGCCGATCCCGCGCTCGCGCTACGAATTCGTGCTGGCGCTCTACAAGCACTACGAGAAGATCAAGGACAGCGACCCCGCCACCGCCGCGCGCACCAACGTGCGCTGGACCGGCACGCTGCCTTACGCCGCCATCGAATCCTACGACCGCCTCGTCACCTGCATGCGCTACGTGCGCAAGGCGCAGGCTGAAGGCGGCGACGTCTCGGTGCCCGAGCAGCACTGCGCCTTCCAGGTCATCCGCCTCGGCCACTACATCGGCGACGGCGCCAACCCGATGCATGATTCGATCAGCAGCGACGGCTGGCGCGGCCCCAACCCGCACAGCTTCACCACCGACCGCACCGTCCACGGCCGGTTCGAGAGCCGGTTCGTCGACGGCATGAAGCTCACCGTAGCCGACATCGCCCCGCGCATCGGCAAGCCCGGCCACGTCACCGGCGACATGTTCGACGCGGTGCTGGCCTATCTCGACACCTCGGGCGACAGGCTGGAAGCGGTCTACACGCTGGAAAAGCGAGACGGTTTCGCCAACTTTGCCGACAAGGACGTGCGCGCGATGGTCTACGAGCGCACGGCGGCGGGCGCGGCGATGCTGCGCGACATGCTCTGCCGCGCCTGGGCCGAAAGCGCGACGCCGCCCGCGACGGTCGAGCCCTCTCCGATCGACTTCGCCAATCCGAAGTTCAACCCCGAGACCGGCTCGGCACCCGACTGAGCTCTGCGGTCCAGCGCGGCGCGCACCCGTGCGTGCCGCGCATGGCCCATCCCGAAGCGCCGCAGCAGCGCTATGGCGCAGAGCGCGCCCGCGAAGGGCACCCCGATCCCCAGCGCCAGCATCCCGGCCTCCACGCCCGCCGTCTGGGCCTGTCCGGGCACATAGCCCAGACCGCCGAGCACCCAGCCGATCAGCGCGGTCGCCGCCGCCCCGCTGGCCTTCACGGCGACGAGATAGAACGCGAAGAGCCCCGTCTCCAGCCGCCGCCCATGCCGCAGCGCCACGAAGTCCACCGCGTTCGCCAGCAGCCCCCAGGGCAGCATGAAGACCGAGGCAAGCCCGAAGCCGATCACCGCCGCGCAGCCCAGCAGCGCCTCGGGCGACCTCAGGCACAGCGCGAAGAGCACCAGACCCACCGCGCTCACCCCATGCCCCATCGCCAGCAGCCGCGCCTGATCGACGCGGCTCGTCAGCGCCGTCCAGCACAGCACCCCGGCGAACTGCCCCAGCGTCATCGCCAGCATCAGCGTGGCAACGAGGTCGGGCCGCTCGACCACGTAAGTCCCGATGTAGAGCATCATCCGCCCGAAGCTCGGCATCGCGAAGCCGGTGACGAGCGCGAGCAGCCCCATGCCCATGACCAGCGGATCGCGCAGCGGCACGCGGATGCCGTCCTGCGCCGCGTCGCGCGGACTGGAACGACTCCCGCCAGACGTCAGCACGCAGGCGATCATCGTCAGCGCGAACAGTCCGCCCGCCACCGCGCCCGTCACCGCCAGCGCATCGAAGGCGCGGCTGCGCGCGGCATGCTGGACGAGCGGCGTCAGGATCATCGCGACGCACAGCGAACTCGCGGTGCTGAACAGCAGGCGATAGCCCGAGACCCGCCCGCGCGAACGGCTGTCGCTCGTCATCTGGGCCATCAGTGCGTTGTGCGGCACGTCGATCACCGCATAGGCCCCGCGAAACACCAGCATCGCCCCCGCCAGCAGCCAGCCTTCGCGCAGGCCGGAAGCGGGCATGGCATAGAGCATCGCGAAGGCCATCGCGCAGGGCACCGTCCCCGCCGAGACAAGCCAGCGATAGCCCCTGCCGCCGCGCCGCAACCGGATCACCAGCGCCGCGGCGACAAGATCGAACACGAGGTCGCCCGCCAGCGCCACCAGCATCAGCGATCCCGCCGCCGTGGCGGACAGGCCGATGAGGTCGGTCATCAGGAACAGGATCGTCATGTCCGCCCCGGCAAAGACGAGCGCCTTGCCGAAATTCCCCGAGGAATAGGCGAACAGTCGCGCTTCGCGGCCGACGACGGCCAGGGCGCGGGTGGAGCGGTGGTTCATGGGATCGTTCGAATCGCTGGAGGCCGCCCCGCGGCTAGCCCCGCTTCATGACGCTATTGCGACGAATATGTCGGCAACACGCGCGAAAACAGCCCCTGAAAGGGCATATAAAACCAGCGATTTGAGGAAGTTGGATGCCCCGCGAGGATTCGAACCTCGATAGACGGAATCAGAATCCGTAGTCTTACCATTAGACGACGGGGCAACCGGAGGGCGCCCTTTAGGAGGGGTTCTGATTCGGGTCAAGCGTCTAGATGCATAGAAATGTGCGCCCCTTGCTCCTTTGGCTGCAGGGCGTTAGCATCGACGTCAGGTGCCCGCCCGATCGGCGGGAAGACATTTGAACGAGTATCATGAATATGGCGGACCAAGATCCGCCGGTTGCCAAAGTCGAAGTGTCGGGAAAAGCCGAAGCGCCGGGTCGTCCGTCGCGGCGGCGCAAGGGCCGCAGGGGCAAGGCGAAGACGCCGGCAAGCCCCCAGCCGCCCGGCACGAAAGCCAAGGGAAAGGCGCGCCGGAATGGCAGCGCCGCCAAGACCGAGGCAGGCAAGGCGCCGCGCGCAGAGAACCAATCCGGTCGGCCAGAAGCCGCCGCTCCGCCTCCGGTTTCAGCTCCGGTATCGGGCCCGGGTTCGGGCCCAGTTTCGGGTAGGGCTCCGACGCTGCCGGTCCTCACGGGCCAGCCGTCGGGTCGGCAGGCCTATGCCGCGATCGACCTCGGCACCAACAACTGCCGCCTGCTGATCGCGCGTCCTTCGGGTGAGAACTTCACCGTGATCGACGCCTTCAGCCGCGTCGTGCGGCTGGGTGAGGGCATAGCGCAGTCGGGCCGCCTGTCCGACGCGGCGATGGAGCGCACGCTGTCGGCGCTGCGCGTCTGCGCGGACAAGCTCATGCGCCGCAACGTCTATCTCGCCCGCTCGGTGGCGACCGAGGCGTGCCGCCGCGCCGCCAACGGGCCGGAATTCATCGAGCGCGTGCGGCAGGAAACCGGCATCGCGCTCGACATCATCTCCGCCCGCGAGGAGGCGCGGCTAGCCGTGCTCGGCTGCCATGTGCTGCTGGAGGACGGCCTTGGCCCGGCGATGATCTTCGACATCGGCGGCGGCTCGACCGAACTGGTGCTGATCGAGAGCACCGGCACCGTACCGCGCATCCTCGACTGGCAGAGCGTGCCCTGGGGCGTCGTCTCGCTTACCGAAAGCTGCGGCCCGGAAGGCGACACCCAGGCCGAACGCCTCGAACGCTACCGCCACATGCACAGCCTCGTGGCGGAGAGCTTCTCGGCCTTCTCCAAGCGCGTCGGCCCGGCGCGCGAGAGCGCGTGCCAGGACGGCCCGCTGCGGCTGCTCGGCACCAGCGGCACCGTGACCACGCTCGCCAGCCTGCACCTCGAACTGCCGCAGTACGACCGGCGCATGGTCGACGGGCTGATCGTCCCCGCCGAATCGATGCGCGGGATCAGTTCACGGCTGTCCTCCATGGCGATCGAGGAACGGCGCGAACTCAACTGCATCGGGCGCGAGCGAGCCGACCTCGTCGTCGCCGGCTGCGCCATCCTCGAAGCCATCCTCGACCTGTGGCCCGCCGCGCGCCTCGGCGTCGCCGACCGCGGCATCCGCGAGGGCATCCTGCGCAGCCTGATCGCCACGCACTCGCCCGGTCCCGCATCTGGAATCCGAAACATGACCGACACCATCCGCAACGCAGTCCACGCCCGATGAGCCGCTCCGGCCGCGATCCCGGCGAGCGGCTGAAGACCGCCAAGAAGCGCTCGACCAGTTCGGCGCGCTGGCTCACGCGCCAGCTCAACGACCCTTACGTGAAGAAGGCCAAGGCTGACGGCTACCGCAGCCGCGCGGCCTACAAGCTGCTGGAACTCGACGAGAAGTTCGAGCTGTTCAAGGGCGTGGAGCGCGCCGTCGACCTCGGCATCGCGCCCGGCGGCTGGAGCCAGGTGCTGCGCCTCAAGCGCCCCAAGGCCAAGATCGTCGGCATCGACCTGCTGCCGACCGACCCGATCGAGGGCGTCACCATCTTCGAGATGGACTTCATGGCCGACGAGGCCCCGGCGGCGCTCGACGGCGCACTGGAAGGCGCGCCCGACCTCGTGATGTCGGACATGGCGGCCAACACGGTGGGCCACAAGCAGACCGACCACCTGCGCACCATGGGCCTCGTCGAGACGGCGGCAGACTTCGCCATCCAGTACCTTGCGCCGGGCGGCACCTTCATCGCCAAGGTGCTGGCGGGGGGCACGGATACGCAGCTTCTGGCGTTGCTCAAGAAGCACTTCACCAGCGTCAAGCACGCCAAGCCGCCCGCCAGCCGCAAGGACTCGTCCGAGTGGTACGTGATCGCCAAGGGCTTCAAGGGGCGCGAGGACGCGGCCTGAGACGCGGCTGGGTTGCGTCGCTGCGCTCGCAATGACGAAGTGAGATAGTTCCTCCCCGAGCTTGTCTCGGGGAGGGGGACCGCCGCCGCAGGCGGTGGTGGAGGGGGAGAGTTCGGGAAATTCCCCCTCCGTCAGCGACTGCGTCGCTGCCACCTCCCCGAGACAAGCTCGGGGAGGAACAAGGGCAAGGACAAAAGAAAAGGGCGGCGCCTTGCGGCACCGCCCTTTCCCGTATCTGCTCGGCAGGAACCGAGAAGAAGATTACTTGAGCTCGACGGTGCCGCCGGCTTCTTCGATCTTCTTCTTGATTTCTTCGGCTTCAGCCTTCGAAGCGCCTTCCTTGACGGCCTTCGGAGCGCCTTCGACCAGAGCCTTGGCTTCAGCCAGGCCCAGACCGGTGATGGCGCGGACTTCCTTGATGACGTTGATCTTCTTGCCACCGTCGCCGGTGAGGATCACGTCGAATTCGGTCTTCTCTTCAGCAGCGGCGCCAGCGTCGCCACCGGCAGCCGGAGCGGCAACGGCGACGGCAGCAGCGGCGGAAACGCCCCATGCTTCTTCGAGAGCCTTGGCGAGGTCAGCGGCCTCGAGGACGGTCAGCTGCGACAGTTCTTCAACAAGCTTGGCGATATCGGCCATGATTATAACTCCTGATCTGTGGTCCCGAAGACCGCCTCATGCGGCAACGGGATAAATCGTTAGAAACGTTCTGCTTAAGCGAGCGCTCAGGCAGCCTTGTCGGCGTAGGCAGCGAAGACGCGAGCCAGCTTGGCCGCCGGGGCGGTCTGCAGCTGGGCGATCTTGGTCGCCGGAGCCTGAACGAGGCCGATGAGCTTGGCGCGCAGTTCGTCGAGCGAGGGCATCGAGGCGAGAGCCTTGACACCTTCGGGGGTCAGAACCTGCGAACCCATCGCGCCGCCGACGATCTCGATCTTGTCGGTCGTCTTGGCGAATTCGACGACGGCCTTCGCGGCTGCAACGGGGTCCACCGAAGAGGAGATACCCGTGGGGCCGGTCAGGAAGTCGCCGATACCGACGTAGTCGGTGTCCGCGATGGCAAGCTTGGCAAGACGGTTCTTCGCAACCTTGTAGGTCGCGCCCGCATCACGCATCTTTCCGCGCAGGGCGGTGGACTGGGCCACCGTCATGCCGAGGTTGCGGGTGACGACCACCGCGCCGGCCTCGGAGAAGACCGCGTTGAGCGAGGCGACCGATTCGGCTTTCTGCGAACGATCCATGCCATACTCCTTCACAATGGCCGCAAGGGGCGAACCCCAGACGGCCGGCTACGTATTGTCCGAAGCGCCAAAGGCACTCCGGGCGAGTCCGTCGAAGGGGAAGGAGTTTCGTGCCTGAGCACGAAGTTGGCACCACGCTCCAAGGAGCCTGGGCCGGGTGATTTCCTTGTCCCCGTCTAGGCTGCGAATTAAGAGGGGAACCCTCAGCAGCGGTCTCGGACGGATGATCGGCGGGAATCACCCCGTCGGTCAGGGCGGGCCAATGACGGATGAGGCAGGGAAAGTCAAGCGCGGCGCGCGCCTAGTGGCTGCCGTTCGCCGCGCTCCAGGCCGATGCCGCCTGCTGCGCCTGCAAGACCTGATCCTGGGTCGGCGTGTCGCTGTCGTCGTCTGGCGTGGGGATGGAGCAGTATGCGGTCATCAGGATGCCCGCCGACCACAGCAGCGCGTGCCAGCGGCTGCGGAAGACATGCGCGATCTTTATGCCGAACATGCGCGCAGCATAACGCCGATCGGTTAAGACTCCGTGCCGCCCTTTCGCGGGCCCCTCACTTCGTCATTGCGAGCGCAGCGAAGCAATCCATGATGGGCGCATGGCTCTGGATTGCTTCGCTGCGCTCGCAATGACGGACGGGGAAGCGGATCAGCCTTCGGTTCCCGCCTCGCGCTTGAGGTCGTAGAGGATCTCCAGCGCATCGCGCGGCGACAGGGCATCGACGTCCATGTCTCGCAGCTTGTCGCGCAGGGTGTCGCACTGTTCCTCGCGCACATCCTGCGCGGCGGCGAACAGCGGCAGGTCGCCGAGGCCCGCCGCGAGGCCACCAGTCTCGGCGCGACCCTTCTCCAGCTTTTCCAGCACCGACTTGGCACGGCTGATGACCTTGGGCGGCACGCCCGCCAGCCGCGCGACGGCAAGGCCGTAGCTGCGGTCCGCCGGGCCTTCGGACAATTCGTGAAGCAGGACGAGTTCACCCTTCCATTCCCGCGCGCGGACGTGGTGGAGCGAGAGCGCCTCGCAGGTCTCGGCCAGCCGCGCGAGTTCGTGGTAGTGCGTCGCGAAGAGGCAGCGGCAGCGGTTGCTCTCGTGTACCGCCTCGGCCACCGCCCATGCCAGCGCGAGGCCGTCATAGGTGGACGTGCCGCGCCCCACTTCGTCGAGGATGACGAAGCTCTTCTCGCTCGCCTGCGCAAGGATGGCGGCGGTCTCCACCATCTCGACCATGAAGGTCGAACGTCCGCGCGCGAGGTTGTCGGAGGCGCCGACGCGGCTGAACAGGCGGTCGACCATGCCGATCCTCGCGGACTTGGCAGGCACGAAACCGCCCGCCTGCGCCAGCAGCACGATCAGCGCGTTCTGCCGCAGGAACGTCGATTTACCGCCCATGTTGGGGCCGCCGATCAGCCAGAGCCGGTCGTGGCTGGCAAGGCGGCAGTCGTTGGCGACGAAACGCTCGCCCTGCGCCTTCAGCGCCGCTTCCACCACCGGATGGCGCCCGCCCTCGATATCGAGCGAGAGGCCGTCGACCACCTGCGGGCGCGTCCAGCCGCCCTCAGCGGCGCGCTCGGCCTGCCCGGCGGCAACGTCGATGCGGGCGAGCGCGGCGGCGGTGCGGGCGATGGCGCGACGGGCGGCGACGGCTTCGGCCACCAGCCCCTCGAAATGCGCTTCCTCGGCGGCGAGGGCATGCCCGCCCGCCTCGGTGATGCGTGCGGCTTCCTCGTGCAGCGCCAGCGCATTGAAGCGCATCGCGCCTGCCATCGTCTGGCGGTGCGAGAAGCCGCTCTCGGGCTCCATCAGCTTGTCGGCATGGCGCTGCGGCACTTCGATGAAGTAGCCGAGCACGTTGTTGTGCTTGATTTTGAGCGAGGCAACGGCGGTCTCGTCGCGGTACTTCGCCTCCAGCGCGGCGATGGCGCGGCGGGCATTGCCCGACATGACGCGCAGTTCGTCGAGCGCGGCGTCGTAGCCGCTGGCGATGTAGCCGCCCTGCCCGCGCTCGGTCGGCGGCGTCTCCACCAGCGCGCGGGCGAAGTGATCGACGAGCGCACCGTGGCCGCCGAGATCGGGCAGCACCCGCTCCAGCAGCACCGGCAGGTCGTCCCGTCCCGACAGCCGCTCGCCGATGCGGCGCGCACCACTCAGGCCGTCACGCAGCTGGCCGAGGTCGCGCGGAGAGCCGCGTCCCGCCACCACGCGGCCCAGTGCGCGGCTGACGTCGGGCAGCGCCCGCAGCGCTGCGCGCATGTCCTCGCGCAGCAGGGCATCGCCGTGGAGCCATTCGACCAGTTCGAGCCGCTCGGCGATGGCCATGCGGTCGGTCAGGGGCGCGGAGAGATCCTCCGCCAGCTGGCGTGCGCCCGCGCCGGTGACACAGCGGTCGATGGCGTCGATCAGGCTGCCCTTGCGCCCGCCCTGCGCGGCTTCGAGAATCTCCAGGCTGGCGCGCGTGGCCTCGTCCATCGCCAGCGCGGCATCACCGGCCCGCGCCTCGGGCGGCAGCAACAGCGGCAGCGAGCCGCGGCCCACATGGTCGAGATAGGCGATGAGCCCCCCCGCCGCCGCCAGCATCGCCCGCGTGAACGCGCCGAAGCCGTCGAGCGTCGCGACACCATGGACCAGCTTCAACCGCGCATCGCCGCCGTCGGAAGAGAACTCGTGCGCCGAACGCCGGATCGCCGCTTCGGGGGCACTCTCCCAGCCGTCGGGCACCACCAGTTCGCTCGCGCCCAGACGCGCCAGCGCCGCCGCCAGCCGCTCGGGATCGCACTCCTCCAGCTCCATGCGACCGGTGGAGATGTCGCAGGCCGCAATGCCGACGATCCCGCGCACTTCGCAGGCCGCCGCCAGCACATTGGCGCGGCGCGGCTCCAGCAGCGATTCCTCGGTCAGCGTGCCCGCCGTGACGAAGCGCACGATGCCGCGCGCGACCAGCGACTTGGAGGCCCGGCCTTCCTTGCGGGCGCGCTCCTTGGCCTCGGCGGGAGTCTCGGTCTGCTCGGCGATGGCGACGCGGCAGCCCGCCTTGATGAGGCGGGCCAGATAGCCCTCCGCCGCATGGACGGGCACGCCGCACATCGGGATCGGCTGCCCCAGATGCTCGCCCCGCGTCGTCAGGGCGATGTCGAGCACCTGGGCCGCGATCTTCGCGTCCTCGAAGAACAGCTCGAAGAAGTCGCCCATGCGATAGAACAGCAGGCAATCGCCCGCTTCCTCACGCAGTGTCAGATACTGCGCCATCATCGGAGTCGCGCCGGAAGTCATACGAGCAGCGTTAGCGGCGCACCTGTCATTTTGGGAAGCGCCCGAAACCCGCCTTTCCCCTATCGCGTGAGCCTAACATCCGTTAGTGCCCCTTCCCGAAACCGGGAGGCCCACTTTGTCCGACAAGTCCAAGGTCCAGTTCACCGACCGCGAAGCCCTGTTCTACCACCAGACCCAGCGTCCGGGTAAGATCGAGATCATCGCCAGCAAGCCGATGGCGACCCAGCGCGACCTCAGCCTCGCCTACTCGCCCGGCGTCGCCGTGCCGGTGCAGGCCATCGCCGACGATCCCGCCACCGCCTACGACTACACCGCCAAGGGCAACCTCGTCGCGGTCATCTCGAACGGCACCGCGATCCTCGGCATGGGCAACCTCGGCGCGCTGGCGTCGAAGCCGGTGATGGAAGGCAAGGCCGTCCTGTTCAAGCGCTTCGCCGACGTCGATTCCATCGACATCGAACTGGCCAGCGAGGACACCGAGGCGCTGATCGAGGCCATCGCGATGATGGAACCCAGCTTCGGCGGCATCAACCTCGAGGACATCAAGGCCCCCGAGTGCTTCATCATCGAGCAGACCCTGCGCGAGCGGATGAACATCCCGGTCATGCACGACGACCAGCACGGCACCGCGATCATCGCGGCGGCGGGCCTCATCAACGCCTGCCTCATCACCGGCCGCAAGCTCGACGAGATCAAGGTCGTGGTGAACGGCGCCGGCGCCTCGGCGCTGGCCTGCACCTCGCTCATCAAGTCGATGGGCGTGAAACATGAGAACGTGCTCGTCTGCGACACCAAGGGCGTGATCTACCCGGGCCGCGAGCGCGTGGACCAGTTCAAGTCCACTCACGCGGTCATGACCGACCGCCGCACGCTGACCGAAGCACTCGTCGGCGCGGATGTCGTCCTCGGCCTGTCGGCCAAGGGCGCGATCACGCAGGACATGGTGAAGTCGATGGCGCCCGAGCCGATCATCTTCGCGATGGCCAACCCGGACCCGGAGATCACTCCCCCCGACGCCAAGGCCGTGCGCCCCGACGCCATCGTCGCCACCGGCCGTTCGGACTATCCGAACCAGGTCAACAACGTCCTCGGCTTCCCGTTCATCTTCCGCGGCGCGCTTGACGTGCGGGCGACCGCGATCAACGAGGAGATGAAGATCGCCGCCGCCACCGCCATCGCCGAACTCGCGCGCGAGCAGGTGCATGAGGACGTCGCGGCAGCCTATGGCGAAGCGCAGCAGTTCGGTCGCGACTACATCATCCCCGCTCCGTTCGACCCGCGCCTGATGGAAGTCGTGCCGATGGCCGTCGCCCGCGCGGCGATGGAATCGGGCGTCGCGCAGAAGCCGATCGAGGACTTCGAGGCCTACCGCGACCAGCTCAAGGCGCGCCTGAACCCCACCACGTCGGTACTGACGCGCGTCTACGAGCAGCTCAAGGCCAATCCCAAGCGCGTGATCTTCGCCGAGGCCGACAACGAAGTCGTCCTGCGCGCCGCGATCCAGTTCCGCGAGTTCGGCTACGGCGAACCGATCCTCGTCGGCCGCACGCAGGTCATCCATGAGCGCATGGCGGAACTCGGCGTCCACAATCCCGAGAGCTACATCATCGAGAACTCGATGGTCTCGGAACATGTCGAGCCGATGGTGGAGATGCTCTACGAGCGCCTCAAGCGTCGCGGCTTCCTCAAGCGCGACGTGCAGCGCATGTGCAATACCGACCGCAACATCTTCGCGGCGGGCCTGCTCAAGCTGGGCGCCGGTGACGCGATGATCACCGGCGTGACTCGCCCCTTCGCGCAGTCGATGAAGGAAGTGCGCCGCGTGCTCGACCCGGCGGAGGGCAAGCTGCCCTTCGGCATCCACATGCTGGTCGGCAAGAACCACACCGTGTTCATGGCCGACACCACGATCAACGAGCGTCCCACCGCCGAGGAACTGGTGGTGATCGCGAAGGAGACCGCCGCCGTCGCCCGCAAGCTGGGCCACGAACCGCGCGTCGCCTTCCTCAGCTACTCGACCTTCGGCAACCCGGCGGGCAAGTGGCTTGAGGCCACGCGCGAGGCGATCCACCTGCTCGACGAGCAGGAAGTCGATTTCGAGTACGAGGGCGAGATGGCCCCCGACGCGGCGCTGAACCCGAAGATCATGGAGCTTTATCCGTTCTGCCGCCTCACCGCGCCGGCCAACGTGCTCATCATGCCGGGGCTCCAGTCGGCCAACATCTCGGCCAAGCTGCTCAAGGAGATCGGCGGCACGCCCGCGATCGGTCCGATGCTGCTGGGCATGGAAAAGCCGGTGCAGGTCGCGCCGATGACCGCCATCGCGCCCGACGTACTGACGCTCGCCGCGCTGGCCGCGGCAGGCATCACCGGCTGATAATGGAAATGCGAGGGATGGGGCCCTGCGGCCCTATCCCTCGATCCGGCGGCGCTTGCCGCGACGGGCGGCGGCGACGATCACCGCGCTGCCCAGAAGTATCCCCGATACCATCGTTCCAACGGCAAGAAGCCCGGCCGGACTGAAGTCCGCCCGGGCTTCTGCGCTGAAGCTCTTGCCGATGCGCACCACGGCGCTGGTGATCTGGCGATCTTTCGAGAGGCTCATGCCCTCCCGATTACCACAGCACCCCATGCTTGTCAGGCTGGACCGGGGCGGGCGCTTCCTCGCCGATGCACTGGAGCAGGTCGATCTCGATCGTGCGGCACATGGCGTTGAGCGGCAGGTCGTGGACATCGTTGGCGAAGGGATCCACCAGATCGTCACCGATCGCCAGCACGGCGAGGAACATCAGGCCCGCGATGGTCGATCCCAGCGGCGTCGCGAACTGCAGCGTCTCGACCAGACCGATCGGCAGCAGCACGCAGAACAGGTGCGTGAACACTTCCGGGATGAAGCGGTACTGGAAGGGCAGCGGCGTATTCTTGAGCCGCTCCATGCCGCCCTGCGAGTTGGCGATATCGACGAGGACCGCCTCCATCTGCGCCTGCTGGATGGTGTCGATCCAACCCGCGCGCCGCGCCTCGTCGATGCGGCGGCCGGTACCGTCGAGGATGCCGTTGGCGACATTCACGCGCTGAAGCGCCAGATCCTTCTCATGCTTGGGAAGGAGGCGCAGCACGTCCTCGTCCTGCGGCAGCCGGCGAAGCTGGCAGCGCAGCGCGTTCACATAGGCGATCTGGCGATAGATGATCTGCTTCTTGAGTTCCGACGCCTCGGGGTCCGGCATGAAGTTGCGCGCCGCACGCGAAATGTTGCGGCTGGCATTGATCATCAGCCCCCACAGCCCGCGCCCTTCCCACCAGCGCTGGTAGGCCGAGTTGCTGCGAAAGCCGAGGAACAGCGCGAGTGCCGAACCGAACAGGGTGATCGGCAGTTCGGGCGCCTTGAAGGGGAGGATATAGTACGTGATCGTGACGATCACGTCCCATACGAACAGCAGGCCCAGGGGTTTCCAGATCTCCCGGACGACCCGGGTGGAACTCGGTATCTTGGCGACGATCATTGGGTCTTGGCAGGCTCCACGCTCACGGGTGCGGCAGCGGCCGGGCCGACCTTGGGAGCGCTTTCGGTCGAACGAGCCATCGCGATCGAGGTTCCGGTCGCGGGACGGATCGAGAACCAGTCGACCCGGTCGACGGCGACCAGGAAGGCCAGCACGCCACAGCCGAACAGAAACAGAAGGCCATTGCCGATAAACGATTCGCGCAGGCGGGCGCGGTCAGCGTCAGTCATGTTGCGCATTGGGGGGATCTCCATGAACGGGCGAAACATCAGGTTCGCCACAAGATTGGGGATCACCGATTTCGATTGCATCATCGGAATGCGACAAAGCTTTGCTGCGCTGCGGTATATCGGTGTGCAGTGCAACAGTGGAGACAGAATGCAGCCACACTTCGTTGCGCAGCGCTGATTTTGCTCGGAAAGGTTGCCGCCCGATGAACGGGAGAGCACCTCAAAACGGCAGCGAGGTCCGCGCCAGAATGAGAGCGAGCGCGCATCCGCCCACGACGAGCGGACGAAGCCAGTCCGCTCGTGAGGTGCGCAGGGGAACCTGCGTGAAGGCGAGAATGCGACCCATGCGTGCAGTCTTGCACGCATGGTGGTTTACAAAGCGTTAAGTCCGATCACGGCGAAAGCCTCAGATCGAGGGCATCTGCTGGCTGGAACAGTGGAACGACCCGCCGCCTGCCAGCACCGCATCCGCCATGACGCCCACGGTGTCGCGGTCAGGGAACAGCGCGGCGATGGCGGCCACGCCTTCCTCGTCGTGTGCGGTGCCGTAGATCGGCACAACCACCAGCTTCGAGGTGATAGCGAAATTCATGTAGCTGGCAGGCTCGATGCGCCCGTCCGTCTCGACGCGGCCCGGCGAGGGGACTTCGGCGACGGTCACGCCCATGGCCTCGGCCCGCGCCTTGGCATCGGCGTAGATCGCGGCGTTGGGATCGTCCTTGCCGGTCGCGCGCGGCAGCGCCAGCACATTGGGCGCCACGAAGCGGGCGAGGTTGTCGACGTGGCCGTCCGTATGGTCGTTGATGAGGCCGTCACCCAGCCACAGCACGCGGTCGTAGCCGAGGTCGCGCTCCAGCCGCATTTCCAGATCGGCGCGGGTCAGGTGCGGATTGCGGTTGGGGTTGAGCAGGCACTGCTCGGTCGTCGCGACAAGGCCGGTGCCGTCCCCGTCGAGCGCGCCGCCTTCGAGGATCCAGTCGCCGGTCTCGACGTCCAGCCCGGCCTCGCGGGCCAGTTCCTCGCCGATCTCCTGATCGCCGTCCATCAGGTACTTGCCGCCCCAGCCATTGAAGCCGAAACGCATCGCCTTGCGGTGGCCCCCAGAACCTTTGGGCCTGTCCATCGTCACCAGCGGCCCGGTATCGCGCAGCCAGACGTCGCCGTAGCGGCGCGTCTCCAGCTTCACCTTGCCCGATACGAGTTCACTCGCCCGCGCGCGGTTCGTCTCGTCGCGGACGAGCAGGCGCACTTCCTGCCCGCTCTCGGCGACGGCGCTGGCGAAGGCCGCCATCTGTTCCTGCGCCTGCTCCAGAAAGCCGGGCCACTCGACCGGATCGTGCGGAAAGCCGATCCAGATCCAGTCCTGCGGGGTCCATTCGGGCGGAAGAGCGAAAGTCACTTGGTGTTGCATCCCTTGGTCGCAGCGGTGCAGGCCTTGTCGCGGATGGCGCGGAATTCGTCGCCCTGCCGCCAGTTGGGCCACATCGAGCCATCTGCCAGTTCGCGGCCCAGATCGTAGAGCAGTTCCACGTCCTGCGTGATCCCGCTCCAGTCCCAGGCGTCCGAATACTGGTCGCTAGGCGCGTGGTAGTGGTCGTCGGTATAGGCCTGCGCGATCTTCTCTCCGGCAGCGGTGCCGCCTTCGACAAGGTCGTTGCTGCGCTCGATGTTGAACATCGGCACGCCGCGCTTGGCCAGGCTGAAGTGGTCGGAACGGTAATAGCCGCCGCGCTCCGGGTGATCCTCGGGCACGTCGGTCAGGCCGCGCGCGGTCAGCGCCTTGCGGTAGAAGTCGCCCAGCTCCGACTTGTCGCCGCCGGTCTGGGTGTAGGACTTCGCCCGGCCCGCAGGCAGCAGCGCATCCATGTTGACGCCGCCGACGGTGTGGTCGAGCGGATAGATCGGGTTGGCGGCGTAGTACTCGGAACCGAGCAGGCCCGATTCCTCCAGCGTCAGCGCGACGAAGACCTGGCTGCGCTCTGCAGCACCCGCCTCGGCGTTCATCTTGGCGATGGCGGTCATCGCGGCGACGCCGTCAGCATTGTCGACCGCGCCGTTGCAGATATCGTCGCCGGTCTTGTCCGCCGTGCAGTGGCCCAAGTGGTCCCAGTGCGCCGAATAGAGCACGACCTCGTCGGGCCGGGTCTTGCCGGGCAATACGCCGACAACGTTGTTGGAAGTGGACCGGCGGATCGCGTTGTCGAACCCGAAGCCGACCTTGAGGCCAAGCGGCACCGCCTTGAACCCCTTGGTCTGCGCCGCCTTCGTCAGCGCGGCCAGATCCTTGCCCGCAGCCTTGAGGATCGCCTCGGCCACCGGCTTCTGCACCCAGCCGTTGGCGACAGTCTGGTCCATGCCGTCATTGGGCGACTGCACGTAATACTGCGCGCCGGTCCAGCTGGAGTTGACGACGTTCCAGCCATAGGCGGCGGGGAACGTGTCATGCACGATCAGCGCGGCGGTCGCGCCTTGCCGCGCGGCTTCCTCGAACTTGTAGGTCCAGCGGCCGTAATAGGTCATGCGGCGGCCCTTGAAGAGGCCCTGCTCGCCCTCGTCGGCATAGTCCGGGTCGTTGACGAGGATGACCGCCGTCTTCCCCTTCATGTCGATGCCCGCGTAATCGTTCCAGCCCAGTTCCGGCGCATTGATGCCGTAGCCTACGAAGACCAGCTCGCTGTCCTTCACCTGCGTCTTGGGCGTCACGCGGTAGCTGGCGGCCACGTAGTCGGTGGCGGGCTTGAACGACAGCGCCTTGCCCGCGCCGGTGACGGTGAGCGGGGTGTACTTGTCGCCGGTGATCTCCACCGTCGGGACGGGCTGGAGCCACTCGCCCTTGTTTCCCGGCTGGAGGCCCGCAGCCTTGAACTGCGCCACGATGTAGTCGAGCACCTTGGGCTCGACCGGAGTGCTGGGCGCGCGACCCTCGAAATCGTCGGCGGCAAGGCGCTTGGTGATCTGCTTCATCAGCTCCACCGGCACGTCCGGCTGCGCGCCCGCATCGGCAGGGGGCTTGAGCGCGGTGCCCTTGGGCAGCGGCTGGGCCGAACTTGCGGCGGCAGCGCCGAGCGCCAGCACGGCGACGAGGGAGAGGAAAGGCTTCATGGGGGGACGACCTCTGCTTGAACGCGCGCACAGGTGCCAGAGCGGGCGAGCGGGGACAAGGTATTCGTCATCCGTCTTGCCCTTGGCGGCGGGCACAGGCAGGAAGCCTGCCATGAGTGCCGACTGGACCAGTGCCATCGCCCGGGCCCGCGCCCATGCCCCCTTCCTCGCGACCGCGCTCGACCGGCTTCCGGCGCTGACCGAACTGCTCGCCGCAGGTGACGGCGACGCCGCGCTCGCCCTTGCCCGCGCGGCTGGGGACGGCGTGACGGACACCGCCTCGGCCCTGCGCCGTGAAAGACAGGCGCTCTCGCTCGCGCTCGCCATAGGCGACCTCGCGGGCGCGTTCCCGCTGCTCGATGTCACCGGCGCGCTTTCCGCCTTCGCCGACCGGGCGCTCGACGCCGCGATCGTCGCGGGAATCCGCCGCCGCGTGCCGGATTACGATCCCTCCGATCCCAAGGGTTTCTTCGCCCTGGCGCTCGGCAAGCATGGTGCTGGGGAACTCAACTACAGCTCGGACATCGACCCGATCCTGCTTTTCGACCCGCTCGTCCTCCCCCGCCGCGAGCGCGACGAACCCGGTGAGGCGGCGCAGCGCGTGGCGCGGGCGGTGGTGGAGATCCTGTCTCGCGTCGATCATGAGGGCTATGTCTTCCGCGTCGACCTGCGCCTGCGTCCTGCCTCCGAGGTCAGCCCGCTGGCGATCCCGGTGGAAGGTGCGCTGTCGCACTACGAATCCTCCGCGCTGACGTGGGAGCGGGCGGCCTTCATCCGGGCGCGGTCCTGCGCCGGGGATGTCGCGGCGGGAGAGGCGTTTCTGGCCGCGATCCGGCCTTTCGTCTGGCGCCGAAGCCTTGATTTCGGGGCAATTGCGGAGATCGGCCGCCTCACTGCGCAGATCCGCGCCAGCACGCGGGGAAGCCCGGAAGTCGGCCCCGGTTTCGACCTCAAGAAAGGCCGCGGCGGCATTCGCGAGATCGAATTCTACGCCCAGACCCACCAGCTGATCCACGGCGGCCGCCACCCCGCCCTGCGCCTTCGGGGCACCCGCGAGACGCTGGATGCGCTCGCACAGGGGGGACTGATCGACACCGAGGAAGCACTGAGCCTGGGCCAAAGCTATGACAGACTGCGCACGATCGAGCACAGGCTGCAGATGATGCAGGACCAGCAGACCCACAGCCTGCCGAAGACGCCGGAGGGCATCGACGCCGTCGCCCGGCTCGACGGCCTGCCCGATGGACAGGCCCTGCTCGACGAACTTACCGCGATCACGCAGGCGGTGGGCGACCGTTACGACTCGCTCATCATGGCCAACACCCCGACTGGCGCGGTGCCGGTATCGGTGCCCGACCAGTCGACCCTGCCCGAGGATCTGGAAGCCCTGGGCTTCGCCGATCCCGCCGGGCTTGCCGCGCGGATCGAGGGGTGGCTGGGCGGCAAGGTCCGCGCGCTGCGCTCCGAGGCCGCGCGCACTGCCTTTGCCGCGATCGGGCCCGACCTGCTCACCGCGCTCGCCGCCGCGCCTGATCGGGAGCGCGCTATGGCGCGCTGGGAGCAGCTGCTCGGCAACCTGCCGAGCGCGATCAACCTGTTCAATCTGCTCCAGGCACGCCCCGCGCTGATCGAGATGCTGGCGCGCATCCTCGGCCTCGCCCCGCCGCTGGCCGATGCGCTGGCCCGCCGCGCCGACCTGCTCGACCCGCTGATCGATGCCAGCGCCTTTGACCTCCCCGGCCCGGTCACGGAGATCGTCGCCGAACTCACCCGGTTCGAGGCGGGCGACGACTACGAGCGCAAGCTCGATGCAGTCCGCCGCAAGGTGGGCGAGATGCGCTTCAAGCTGGGCGTCCAGCTGATCGAGGGCGCCAACGACCCGCTCGCCGTCGGCCACGCCATCGCCCGCATCGCCGAGGCCGCGCTGGTGGTGCTGACCGACGCGACGGTCGAGGAATTTCGCGGCGCGCATGGGGCGGTGGCCGAAAGCGAGATGCTCGTGCTCGGCCTCGGCCGCATGGGCGGCGGGGTGCTCACCCACGCCTCCGACCTCGATCTGGTATACTTGTTCAGTGGCGACTTCCGCCGCGAATCCGATGGCCGCCGCCCGCTGGGGGCGACGCACTACTACAACCGCCTGTCGCAGCGGGCGATCTCCGCGCTTTCGGTGGCGACCGCGCAGGGCGCGCTGTTCGAGGTGGACACCCGCCTGCGCCCCTCCGGCGAGCAGGGTCCGCCCGCCGCCAGCCTGGAGAGTTTCGAGACCTACCAGCGCGAACAGGCATGGACATGGGAGCACATGGCGCTGTGCCGCGCGCGTCCGCTCTATGGCTCGGCGGCAGGGCGCGAGGCGTTGGCCCAAGTCGTGCGCAGCGTCCTCACCGCCCCGCGCGACGCCGCGAAGCTGCGCGCCGACGTGCTGGAAATGCGCGAGAAGATGGCCCGTCACAAGCCGCCGGGCGGCCCGCTCGACGTCAAGCTGATGCGCGGCGGGCTCGTCGATCTGGAGTTCATCGTCCACTTCGTCCAGCTGCGCGAACGCGGGCCGGGGCTGGACCCCGACCTTGGCGAAGCGGTCCGCGCGCTCGCCGCCGCCGGGCTGCTGCCCGAGGCGCTGGTCGGCGCGCACGATGCGCTGACCCGCCTGCTTGTCGCCGGGCGGCTGCTCGCCCCCGACGCGCAGATGCCCGGCCCCGCCGCTTGTCTGGCCCTCGTGCGCGCATGCGGCTATGGCGACCGCGACGCGCTCGAAACCGACATCGCGCAGGCCCGCCGCCACGTCGCGGCGGCATGGGCGCAGGCCTTCGGCGAAGCACTGGAGATTGACGCATGACCACCCCCGAAAGCGGCCGTCCGCACATCGGCGACACCTTCCCCGACATCGCGCTCGAAACCCCCGAAGGCGGCAGCGTGAAGGCATCGGACTTCGCAGGGCAAAAGCTCGTCGTGTTCTTCTATCCCAAGGACGCGACGCCGGGCTGCACCACGGAAAACATCGATTTTTCGGCGCTCAAGGCGGAATTCGACGCAGCCGGAACGGCGCTGCTCGGCGTCAGCAAGGATTCGGCGAAGAAGCACCAGAACTTCATCGCCAAGCATGACCTGAAGGCTCCGCTTGCCACCGATGCGGAGGAGAACGGCCTGTCCGACGCGCTCGGCATCTGGACCGAGAAGCAGAACTATGGTCGCACCTACATGGGCATGGTGCGCACCACGTACCTGATCGGCGCGGACGGTAAAATCGCGCAAGTCTGGGACAAGGTGAAGGTCAAGGACCACGCCGCCAAGGTGCTGGAAGCCGCCAAGGCGCTTTGATTTCTCGACGACCCAGCGCCCTGCCGAGGGGGCTTCGACGAGCTCAGCCTGAGCGGGATCGAAGGTTATTATACCAACTCCGCTCACCCTGAGTTCGTCGAAGGGTCATGCCGAAGCCGTCGAAGCCGCGCCGTTCAGGACAGACCATGCAACTCCCCTCCCTCGCCGCCACCATCCACGCCGCGCTGGCCGAATCCGAGCCGCGCGCCAAGGTCATGGCGGCGCGCAAGGTGGCGCGCGACTGGCGGCTGGGTCGCCTCGCCTTCACCTTCGACGTCGCGATGCCCGAGACGCCGGGCCGCCCCGATGCCCCCGAACTGCTGCCACCTGCCCGGATGCCCAAGCGCGGCAAGGGCGGATCGGAGCGCGGGCGCCTCGCCCTGTGGCACGCCCTCGCCCATATCGAGTTCGTCGCCATCGACCTCGCGCTCGACATGGCGGGCCGATTCGGCGCCGCGATGGGGCCGCAGTTCGTGTCCGATTTCCTCCGGGTGGCAGCGGACGAGGCGATGCATTTCACCGTGATCGACAGGCACTTGCGCAGCTTCGGCAGCCACTACGGCGCGCTTCCCGCACACGATGGGTTGTGGAGCGCGGCTTACGACACGCGCCATGACGTAGGGGCCCGGCTCGCCGTCGTTCCGATGGTGCTGGAAGCCCGCGCGCTCGACATCACCCCGGCCACGATCGAGCGGGTTCGCGCGGTGGGCGACGAGCGCGGCGCACGCATCCTCGAACGAATCCTTGACGACGAAATTGCCCACGTCCGCTTCGGCGCAACTCATTTCGCCGCTGTCGCCGAACGGTTGGGCGAGGATGTCCGAGACCTATGGAAAACCTTGGTTTCCCGCTATTTCAAAGGGGCCGTTAAACCGCCGTTCAACGACTCGGCGCGCCTTGCAGCCGGTTTGTCGCGCGATCTGTATACTGCGCTTGCCTGACTTAAAACTAACGGCATAAGTCACATCCAGCGAGACGGCGGGGGGTTCCGACCATCTCCAACACCCCAGGTGCACCCGATTACGGGGCGCCGAAAAGTAGCGTCGTGCGTCCTTCGGGGCAGCGGCGGACAACAAGGTATTGCGAGTGGTCGTGACGAATTTCATTTCCCGGTTCCGCGCTGTGGCCAGTCTCTGTGTCGCCGCCGGTCTTACCATCGCCGCGCACCCCGCGATGGCCAACAGCAGCGCCGCCGCTGCCGACATTTCCTCCACCCTCCGCACCAGCCAGGCCGCCAACCAGTCGGTCACCGGTGGTGAGGACGAACAGTTCAGCCAGCTCTTCAGCTCGTGGCAGAACTTCGAGGAAACCGGCCTCGCCGCAGCCAAGCCCAAGGCAGCCGTCGGCGGCATCGCCTCGGTCGCCATCCCCTCGCGCAACCCCCTCGCCATGGACCGCATGACCAGCAGCTTCGGCATGCGCGATCACCCGATCCTCGGCGGTCGCCGTGCCCACAAGGGCGTCGACCTCGCCGCGCCGACCGGCACGCCGGTCTACGCCACCGCCGACGGCAAGGTCAGCCGCGCCTCGTGGTTCAGCGGCTATGGCCTCTACATCTCGCTCGAACATGGCGGCGACATGCAGACCCGCTACGGCCACATGTCGCGCCTGAACGTCGCGGAAGGCCAGATCGTCCACAAGGGCGACGTGATCGGCTACGTCGGTTCCACCGGCAACTCGACCGGCCCGCACCTTCACTACGAAGTCCGCGTCGATGGCACTGCCGTGAACCCGATTCCTTACATGCAGGCAGGTCTCGCCTCGGCCAAGTGAGGCTCGAGCCGCCGCATACCCCCCAAGAGTTTCCCGGTTGAGAGGAGGAAGAGGCGGTCGTGAGGCCGCCTTTTCTTTTGCTTGCGCTCCGTAGCCCAAAAAAAGGGGGCGGCCCGTCACGAGGGTGGGCCACCCCTTGAAGTTGGGGAGAAGCGGTTACCGCACCGGGGGTCCGCCAGGGCGGGAGTTGGTGCGGTGGACCGGCAGGAACCTCTTCGCACTTGCGCCAGGCAGGCACATTGATCGCGGTCAAATCCGGCGACTCGCACTGAAAATCCGCGATCTCCCGCCGTTCTGGACTGGATGGACAAGGCCCGCTTCCGCCCCACCCCGATCCTGCGCGAACGACGTCGCAGGCGCTGTGCGCGCTTCGCCCTCACCGATTCGCAAGGCGTGGAGATCGCGGTGATCGTGCGCGACATCTCCTCGCACGGGCTCAGCGCCGCCGCTGCGGGCGTACCGCCACTGCTCGACGAAGTGGTGCGGGCGAAGCTGGAGGATGGCCGCGAACTGTGGGGACTCGTCCGCTGGCGCGAGGGCAACCTGTTCGGGGTGGAGTTCGACCCCAGACCGCAGGCCTAGACCGCAGAACTGAACCGCCGCAGCGAGTCCTTGCGATACGGGTCGAACCGCGCCGCGATGGAGCGCGCGTAAGGCAGCCCGCCCGGCGCGATGACGAGGTCGTCCCCATCCGCCTCGCACAGCCCAGCCGCGAAGTAGGGCGCCAGCAGCGGCCATGCCTCGCGGTGGAGATCGGGCTCCACGGCGGCGCGGCCCCGGCACAGCAGCGCTTCGATCACCGCGCCGCGGCGGCGATCCTCGGCATGGCGCACGATACCGCGCGTGGCCGTCAGCCGTTCCTGCGACAGCATCATACGGTAGCGCCCGGTGTTCTTCTCGTTCTGGACAAGGAGGTCGGGAAACCCGCTGATCGCCGAAGCGCCGAGCCCTAGCAGCACCGGCGCTTGATCCTCCGTGAAGCCCTGGAAATTGCGCCTGAGGTGCCCGGTCAGCATCGCCTGCGCGAGCGGATCGCCCGGTAGCGCGAAATGGTCGAACCCGACCGCGACATAGCCCCGGTCGAGCAGGTACTCATGCCCGAACGCCGCCATCGCGAAGCGCGCGGCGGCATCGGGCAAGGCGCTGGCGTCGATCTTGCGCTGGCGGGCGATCAGGTGCGGGACGTGGGCATAGCCGAACAGCGCGATGCGGTCGGCGCCGAGCGCGACCGTCTGTTCCAGCGAATCCTTGAGATGCGCCATCGTCTGCCCCGGCAGGCCGTACATCAGATCGAAGTTGATCGATGCGACGCCCGCCGCGCGCAGCATCGCCGTGCCCTCCTCGATCATGCGTGCGGGCTGAACACGCCCGATCGCCTGCTGGAGCCGGGGCGCGAAAGTCTGCACGCCGAGGCTGGCCCGCTCGATGCCGACGGTGGCGATCACGTCGGCCCACTCCGGCCCCAGCGTGCGCGGGTCCAGTTCGATCGAGGTGACGGGGCGCGAGGTCTCGAACTGCAGCGTCAGCGCATCGACCAGCCGCACGAAGTCGATCGGCGAGATGCCGTTGGGGCTGCCGCCGCCGAAGGCGATGCGGGTGATCCGCGCGCCGGCGGGCAGGCGCTCCGCCACCAGCACGATCTCGCGGTGGAGCGCATCGAGGTAGCTCGCCACGCGATCTCGCCGGTTGGCGACGCTGGTGTTGCAGCCGCAGTACCAGCAGATCTTCTCGCAGAACGGGATGTGGACGTAGAGCGAGACATCGCCCGTAGTCCGCTCCAGCGCCACCTCATAATCCGCCGGGCCTACGCCCTCGCCGAACTCCGCCGCCGTCGGGAAGCTGGTGTAGCGCGGCACGGGAATCGCGAGGAGGTCGGGGTGATAGGTCCACATGCCATCCTCATCGCGCAGGTCCGCCCGGCGGTCATTGCGTTCGATCAAGCCGCTTGCGCTTGCTGTCCGCATGGCACCCCTTGGCGCAGCACGGCCCCTGCGGCGGACCGGGAGGGGCGTCACGCGTCGGCACCGGCAGCGTCATCGCCGCGCCGCCGCAGAGCGCCACGGACAGTTCGCGCGCCTCGGCCCTCAGCGGCCCGACCATCGCAGGCACCAGCGCCAGCGCGCCGAACAGGGCGAGTAAATGGCGTGCGCGTCCTTCCCCTGCTTCGTCATTGCGAGCGAAGCGAAGCAATCCAGCGCCGCGCCGGCCCATCTGGATTGCTTCGCTTCGCTCGCAATGACGAAGGGGTGTTCCGTTGCGCGCAGCAGTAATCACCCGCCCATCTCTTCGTCGATCAGGATGCGATTGGCGGCGCCGTCCATATCCTCGTACTGCCCGCTGCGCATCGACCAGAAGAACGCGGCAAGGGCGACGAGGCCCATCCCCAGCGAAAGCGGGATCATGAAGCCGAGGATCGTCATCGTCAGTCCTTTCCCGCCGCGCGGGCAAGGCGCAGCGAATTGCCCACCACCAGCAGCGAGCTGCCCGACATCGCCAGCGCCGCGACCAGCGGGGTGACGTGCCCCATGATCGCGAGCGGAACCGCCAGCACGTTGTAGATCACGGCGGTGGCGAAGTTCTGACGCACCACACGCATCGTCGCGCGGGCCACGCGGACAGCGGTGGCGACGGGCATCAGCCGCTCACCCACGAACACCGCGTCCGCTGCCTGCTGCGACACGTCGCTCGCCCCGCCCGGCGCGATGGAGACGTGCGCGCCCGCCAGCGCGGGGCCGTCGTTGAGGCCGTCACCCACCATAAGCACCTTGTGGCCCACGGCGGCGCGGCGTTCGAGCAGCGCCAGCTTGTCCGCCGGGCGCATCGCGGCGGTGGCGAAGAGGCCGAGCTGACGCGCCACCGCGCCGACCGCCTCCACGCGGTCCCCCGAGGCGATGGCGACGGGCAGAGCCTGCCGATGGAGCGCGGCGATCGTTTCCCTCACGTCAGGGCGCAGCGGGTCGGCGAAGGCGATGCGGGTGCGGGTGCCATCGACGAGGAGATCGACGGCAAGGCTGGCGCCGTCCACTTTGGGGCGCAACAAGGCCACGTTAGCATCGGCATAGCGCGCCATCAGGCCGGTGCCCGCCTGTTCCGAGATACCCTCGATGGCGGCAGGCTCGACGCCCTCCTCGCGCAACGCACGGGCAAGGCCGCGGCTCAGCGGATGACGGCTCGCCTGCGCCAGCCCCAGCGCGATGGCGCGGCTGCGCGGGCCGAGCATGGCGAGGGTGATCGGGCGCGGCTCGCCCAGCGTCAGGGTGCCGGTCTTGTCGAGCAGCACTTCGTCCGCCTCGGCCAGCCGCTCCAGCGCGGAGCCGTCCTTGATGAGCAGCCCGCGCCGCATCAGCGCGCCCGCCGCGATGACCTGTGCCGCCGGGACCGCAAGGCCGAGCGCGCAGGGGCAGGTGATGATGAGCACGGCGGTGGCGATCGTCAGCGCCTTGTAGACACCCGCACCCGCCAGCATCCAGCCGCAGAAGCTGAGGAACGCGAGCGTGTGGACGGCGGGCGCATAGAGCCGCGCCGCCCGGTCCGCAACGCGCACGTAGCGAGAGCGGGACTGGCCCGCCTCGTCCATCAGCCGCGCGATGTCGGCAAGCGCGGTGTCCTGCGCGGCGGCGGTGACGCGCACGCGCACCGGATCGCCGAGGTTGATCATCCCCGCGTGGATCAGGTCGCCGGGCGCGGCGGGGCGCGGGTCGCTCTCGCCGGTCAGCATCGAGGCGTCGACGGTGGTGCGCCCCTCGACGATCTCGCCGTCCGCCGCCAGCGCCTCGCCCGCCGCGACGAGCATGACCATGCCCGGCCGCAGCTTCTCCGCCTCGACGTAGCGGGCAGTGCCGTCCTCGCCCGGAACCTGCGCGCCCCGACCCATGCGACCCAGCAGCGCGGCGATGCCCGAGCGCGCACGCCCGCGCATCATCGCATCGAGCGTGCGGCCCGCGAGCAGGAAGAACAGCAGCATGACCGCGCCGTCGAAGTAGGCATGCTCGCCGCCGGTCAGCGTCTCGTAGAGGCTCATCGCCGTCGCCAGGATCACGCCGATGGAGATCGGCACGTCCATGTTGGTGCGGCGGTACTTCAGCGCCATCCACGCAGAGGCGAAGAACGGGCGGCCCGAATAGGCGACCACCGGAATGCCGATGAGCGCGCTGATCCAGTGGAACATCCCGCGCGTCACCGCATCGGTGCCCGACCAGATCGAGACCGAAAACAGCATGACGTTCATCATGCCGAACCCCGCCACCGCCAACGCGCGGATCAGGCGCTTCGTCTCCACATCATCGCGGGCGAGCGGGTTGTCGGCGGCGCGCTCGGCCTCGAAGCCGAGCTTGCGGATTTCCTCGATCAGCGTCTCGCCGTCGAGCGTGGCCGCGTGGCTGACGGCGACGCGTTTCGCCGAAAGGTTCACCCGCGCCGAGGCGACACCGGGGACCAGCGCGAGGCCGCGCTCGATCTTGCCGATGCAGCCCGCGCAGTGGATGCCGGGAACGGTGAAGCGGCTGTCGATGGTGGGCTCGCTCGGGACCGGGACGACTGGTGGGGGCGTGATCGCGTTCATGCGCCGATCTCCTGCTGGGTGCGCCAGTGACGGCCTTGCGCCTCGACCTCGAAACGCAGGATCCAGCGACCGGCGGGGAGCGGCTGCGTGCTGATCCAGCGGGTGCCTTCGTGGCGGAAGGTGAGGGCCACGTCGGGAAGGCGGCCGAGGGGATGGCGGGCGGTGGCGATGAGCGTAGCGCGCGCGGCGGGGGCTTCGACAGGCTCAGCCTGAGCGGGTTTCATAGGGAGCGAATTATCCCCATTCCGCTCATCCTGAGCTTGTCGAAGGATGGATGGCGCGATGCCTAGATCCACCACAACCCGCCCCTCTTTCCCGCGCCGCGCATCCAGCCGCCAGCCCAGAGCCTTCTCCCGCGCCGCTTCGTCGAGCCAGCGGTTGAAGTCCTGGCTGGCGACGTAGGAGTTCTCCACCACAATGCCGCCGAAGGTCGTGCTGGCGAGCGTCGCCATCGTCACGTTGACGGCCACCACCACGCCGAACCCGGCGACGAGGATAGCGGTCATGTGCCCCCCAGTGAAATTCTGACCACTGAAAGGCTTGCGGGTCTGCACGGTCATGGTCTCGCCTCCTGCGGCTTGTCGAAGGTGACTTCGGAAAGGGCGGTCTCGCGCGCTTCGTCCTGCGCCTGCACGCGGAAGGCGAAGTCCTGCTTCGCCGTGGAAGCTGGCGCGACGACGTAGACGCGCAGGGCCTGCGTGGCGTCGGCGGGGACGGTGCGGACGAGGCTGCGGGCGGCATCGGCGCGGGCGGTGTCGTCGGTCCACATCGCGGCGCCGGGCAGGCCCTCGATGGCGATCTCCATCGCGCGGGGGCGGCCCTGCATGTTGCGCACGCGCAGCGTGTAGGCATTGCGCACCGAACCATCGCTCATGAGGATGTACGGCGGATTGCGGTCCTTGGCGACGGTCAGGCCGGTGTGGACGCGGGTGCCCAGCAGGAACAGCAGGGCAAGGCCGCTGCCCGCCCAGACGCCGAAGTAGGCGATCGTGCGCGGCCGCCAGATCAGCCTGAGGTGGCGCGTCGGCGGCTGTCCGGCCTTCTCGCGCTCGCTGTCCTCCAGCGTGGCGTAGTCGATCAGTCCGCGCGGGCGGCCGACGTCCTTCATCACCCGGTCGCAGGCGTCGATGCACAGCGCGCAGGTGATGCAGCCGACCTGCGGCCCCTGCCGGATGTCGATACCGGTGGGGCAGACGGCGACGCACTGGTTGCAGTCGATGCAGTCCCCAAACGCACCGGGGGCCTTCTGCGCCTTCTTGACGCTGGCGCGCGGTTCGCCGCGGAAGTCCTTGTAGGTGACGGTCAGCGATTTCTCGTCCGTCATCGCGGTCTGGATGCGCGGCCAGGGGCACATGTAGATGCACACCTGTTCGCGCATGAAACCGCCGAGGACGAAAGTCGTCGCGGTCAGCGTCGCGACGGTGGCGTAGGCGACGGGATCGGCGGTGCCGCTCCAGAACGCGCGCTGGAGGGTGGGGGCATCGGCGAAGTAGTAGATCCACGCACCGCCGGTAGCGAAGCTGATGGCGAGGTAGATGCTCCACTTCACCAGCCGCCGGGCGATCTTGGCCGGGCCCCAGGGCGCCTTGTAGAGCTTGAACCGCGCGTTGCGGTCCCCGTCGATCAGGCGGTCGACGTGCTGGAACAGGTCGGTCCAGACGGTCTGGGGGCAGGCATAGCCGCACCATGCGCGGCCCACGGCGCTGGTGACGAGGAACAGGCCAATGCCCGCCATGATGAGCAGGCCCGCCACGAAGTAGAACTCGTGCGGCCAGATCTCGATGCCGAACATATAGAAGCGGCGGTGGCCAAGATCGACCAGCACCGCCTGATCGGGTGCGTAGGGCCCACGGTTCCAGCGCAGCCAAGGCGTGACCCAGTAGACCGCGAGGCACAGCGCCATGATCGCCCACTTGATGCGGCGGAACCTGCCGTCGATGCGGTGATTGAAGACGGGCTCGCGCTTTGCGTAGAGCGATGCTTGCGTAATGTCGGGGGGCGTGCTCATGGTACTTGTCCGCTGAAAGGCGGGATGGGCATGGCCTCTCCCGCTTCGTCATCGCGAGGACCGCAGGTCCGTGGCGATCCAGAGCGGCGGAGCACCGCGCTCGATTGCTTCGCTACGCTCGCAATGACGAGAGGAGGCGGAGGCATGGCGGGTTACGGCTGGGGCGCTGGCTCAGGCGTGGGTGTCTGTTCACCCCCGCCCAGCGAGTGGACGTAAGCCGCCAGCATCTTGATCGTCACCGGATCGAGGCGACCGTTCCACGCGGGCATCACGCCCATGTGCGGCTTGCCGATCTGCGCGACGACCTCCGCCTTGCTGCCGCCGTCGAGCCAGATCGCATCGGTCAGGTCGGGTGCGCCGAACTGGCGGCTGCCCTTGCCCGCCGGGCCGTGACAGACGGCGCAGTTGTCCGCGAAGAGCTTCGCGCCCTCGGCGTTTCGCCGCGCCTTGCCCGACAGCGAGAGAACATGATCCGCTACCGCATCGATCTGCGCGGGCGCCAGCAGGCCATCGCTGCCGAAGTTCGGCATCACCGACATGCGCGTCGCCTCGTCGCCCGGCTGGCGGATGCCGTGGAGCAGCGTCGTCTCGATGGTGGCGAGGTCGCCGCCCCAGAGCCAGTCGTCGTCGTTGAGGTTGGGGAAGCCCTTCGATCCCGCCGCGCCCGCGCCGTGGCACTGGACGCAGTTGATGCGGAACGCCGCAGCGCCCCCCGCCACCGCCGCGCGCATCAGTTCGGGGTGCTTCGGCAGTTCGTCGATAGGCATGTCGGCCAGCGCCGCGACGGTCTTCGCGCGGGCGGCAGCAGCGGCCTTCATGTCCTTGTCCAGCTCGCCCCGGCTGGTCCAGCCGAGCGTGCCTTGCGTTGCGCTCGAGAGCATCGGCCACGCCGGATAGACCACGCAGTAGCCCAGCGCGAAGACGATGCAGGCGTAGAAGGTCCAGAGCCACCAACGCGGCAGCGGGGTGTTGAGCTCCTCGATCCCGTCCCATTCGTGGCCGACGGTTTCGGTCTGCGTGGCTTTGTCGAGGCGGCCTTTTATATCAGCCCCATGTTTCTCAGCCATCGTTCTCGTCCTTGAAGATCAGGCGTGCGGCGGTCTCGTTCTTGGCGCGATGACCGGGGCGGAAGGGCCAGGCGACGAGGACGAGGAACACCGCCAGCATCGCGAGAAGGCCCCAGCTGTCGGCGATGTGCCGCAGCAGGTCGTAGGTGGAGTGCGTGCTCACCGGCCCTTCTCCTTCGCGAGCTGTTCCTGCGCGGCGGCGGCGTTGACGTCGACCATGGTGCCGAGCACTTGCAGGTAGGCGACGAGCGCATCCATCTCGGTCACGCGCTTGGGATCGCCGTCGAAATCGCGGACCTGCGCCTTGGGGTAGCGCTGGGTCAGGTCGCCCGCGTCGGCCTCGGGATCCGCCTGCGCGGTGAGGTCTGTCAGTGCGCTGGCGACGTCGCGGTCGGTATAGGGCACGCCCACGCGGCGCAGCGCCGTCAGGTTCGCGGCAGGGTCGGCCACGTTGAGATCGCGCTCCGCCAGGAAGCCGTATTTCGGCATCACCGATTCCGGCACGACGCCCTGCGGGTTGGTCAGGTGCTGGACGTGCCAGCTGTCCGAGTAACGCCCGCCCACGCGCGCCAGGTCAGGCCCGGTGCGCTTGGAGCCCCACTGGAACGGATGGTCGTACATCGATTCCGCGGCGAGGCTGTAGTGGCCGTAGCGCTCCACTTCGTCGCGGAACGGGCGGATCATCTGGCTGTGGCAGGTGTAGCACCCCTCGCGCACGTAAATGTCGCGGCCTGCCTGCTCCAGCGGGGTATAGGGGCGCACGCCCTGAACTTTCTCGATGGTGTTGTCGATCCAGAACAGCGGCGCGATCTCGACGATGCCGCCGATGGCGACGACGACGAGCGCGCAGATGCCGAGCAGGGTCACGTTCTTTTCGAGCGTCTTGTGGCGTTCGACGATGGTGGTCATGGATTTTCCCCTCAGTTCGCGAGGATGGGGCGGTCGAGAGCCGCATCGTAGGCGGCGTCACGCAGGGGCCTCTCCTCGCGCAGCTTGCCCAGGATCGTCGCCCAGACGTTGACCGTCATGATGACCGCACCGGCGAGGTAGAGCGCTCCGCCGAAGGCGCGCAGGGCGTACATCGGGTGCAGCGCGGCCACGCTGTCGGCGAACGAGTTCACGAGGTAGCCGTCGGCTCCGTACTCGCGCCACATCAGCCCCTGGGTGATCCCCGCCACCCACATGCTGGCGGCGTAGAAGACGATCCCCAGCGTCGCGAGCCAGAAGTGCCAGTTCACCATGCGCAGCGAGTAGAGCCGCTCACGCCCCCACAGGCGCGGCACGAGGTAGTAGATCGCCCCGAAGGTGATCATCCCGTTCCAGCCCAGCGCGCCGGAGTGGACGTGGCCGATGGTCCAGTCGGTATAGTGCGAGAGCGAGTTGACGCTCTTGATCGACATCATCGGGCCTTCGAAGGTGCTCATGCCGTAGAAGGCCAGCGCCATCACCATCATGCGGATGATCGGGTCGGTGCGGACCTTGTCCCAGGCCCCGTTCAGCGTCATCAGCCCGTTGATCATGCCGCCCCAGCTCGGCATCCACAGCATGATCGAGAACACCATGCCCAGCGTCTGCGCCCAGTCGGGCAGCGCGGTGTAGTGGAGGTGGTGCGGACCCGCCCAGATGTAGAGGAAGATCAGCGACCAGAAGTGGATGATGGAGAGGCGATAGGAATAGACCGGCCGCTCCGCCTGCTTGGGCACGAAGTAGTACATCATCGCGAGAAAGCCGGCGGTCAGGAAGAAGCCGACCGCGTTGTGGCCGTACCACCACTGCACCAGCGCCCCCTGCACGCCCGCGAACAGCGGATAGCTCTTGGAGCCGAGCAGGCTGACCGGCAGGTCGAGGTTGTTGACTATGTGGAGCATCGCCACGGTGACGATGAACGCTAGGTAGAACCAGTTCGCCACGTAGATGTGCGGCTCGCTGCGCCTGACGATCGTGCCGACGAAGACCGCGAGGTAGGCGACCCAGACGATCGTCAGCCACCAGTCGACGTACCATTCGGGCTCGGCGTATTCCTTGCCCTCGCTGATGCCGAGGAGATAGCCCGTGGCGGCCAGCACGATGAACAGCTGGTAGCCCCAGAACACGAAGCGGGCGAGGCCGGGAAAGGCCAGCCGCGCGCGGCAGGTGCGCTGGACGACGTAGTAGCTCGTCGCGATCAGGGCGTTGCCGCCGAACGCGAAGATCACCGCCGAGGTATGCAGCGGGCGCACCCGGCCGAAATTCAGGTACGGCTCAAGGTTCAGCCCCGGCCAGGTCAGCTGCGCGGCGATGAACACGCCCGCGAGGAACCCCGCCATGCCCCAGAAGACGGTGGCGATCATGCCCCAGCGGATCGGGTCGTCGTCGTAGCGCCCCTGATCGGGAAAGCGCAGCACGCCGCGCGCGATGCCGTCGTAGTCGGCGCCGCGCAGGGTGAACCACAAGGCCGTCATCGCCGCGAGGGCGACGATACCCATGTGGATGGCGAAACCCTGATCCGCCGCCAGAGCGGACGCCATCACGGCCAGGAAGAGCACGGCAAGCCACACGCCTGCCCGCGCCAGCACCGAAACCATAAGCTTTCTCTTTTCGAGATGAGTTGCTGATCGGATTCGGCCTTGGGCGCTTTGGGGAACGCCCGCATTGACGGCGATCAAAAATCCCAAACGCGCGAAATTCCGCCAGTTTTTGCGCCCGATCAATTCCTTGCAGCGGCGCAAGGCGCAGATGCGGGAGGCCGCTCAGAGGGGGGAAGACGCATGGTGCGGCCCCGGCGGCGCTCGAAAGACGAACTTATGCGCAAGATCATCCCAGTCGCCGCCGCTCTCGCAGCCGCCACCGCGATCGCGAGCCCGGCCCTCGCCGGCAGCCCGGAAGGCAAGCTGCAGGTCAAGGTGCTCGGCTCGGCGGTGCTCGCCGATGGCGGCGTGGACAAGATCAAGTCGATCGATTCCGGACTTGCCACCACGCTCTCCGGAATGGGCGTCGCAGATGTGGACACCAAGGCCAACGACAACGTGGTGCCGACACTCGCGGTCGAATACTTCTTCAGCAAGGCGGTCTCGGTGGAGACGATCTGCTGCTTCACCCAGCACCACATCAACGGCGCGGCGGACCTTGCGGGCACGAAGATCGTCGATCACGTCCTGATCCTGCCGGCGACGGTGACGGCCAAGTTCCATCTCGACACCGGCGGCCCGATCAAGCCCTACGTCGGCGCGGGCCCGGCGCTGTTCTTCGTCTTCGACGAGAAGCCCGGCGCGACCATGCAGGCGCTCGGCGTGGGCAAGGTGAAGATGTCCAACTCGCTCGGCGTCGCGCTGCAGGGCGGCGTGGACATCGCGCTCGGCAAGAGCGGCTACGGCATCACGCTGGACGCCAAGAAGTACTTCGTGAAGCCGACCGCCAGCTTCTACGCCGATGGCGACCGGGTGCTGAAAACGAAGCACGACCTCGACCCCTGGGTGCTGAGCGCGGGCCTGTCGTACCGGTTCTGATGCATCCATTCCTCCCCGAGCTTGTCTCGGGGAGGAATTTGCTAGACCTCGTGGAAGTTCAGCGTCGCGTTCAGCACGAAGACCAGCGTCCCGGCCACCAGCGAGACCATCACCCGCGCCAGCAGGTAATGCGCGCCGAACACGCCGGTCAGCAGCGCGAAGCCGGCAAGGATCACCGCCAGCCCGATCAACGCGTTGGTGAGAAAATAGACGTAGCCGGTGAATATCCCCCGGTCGCTCTCGCGGAACACCCAGACGCGCGCCAGCACGTAGTTCAGCGAGTTGGCGATGAGAAAGCCGACCGTCACCGCCACGAACTTGTCGATGCCGAGCCGCGAGACCATCACCCAGATCAGCGCCATGTCGATCGCGAAGCAGGTGGACGACGAGACCGCGTTGCGCACGAAGAGCACCGCCGTGTGGCGGCTGAACAGGCCGTAGTGGGGATGGCCTTCGGAAACGCGGCGTCCCGGCTCGATGGGCGAATGGAACATGCTTCGGCCAACTCCGGCAAGAGGGCAAAGTTTCCCGCGACGCAGCAAGTAAACGACCATCAGTTCGTCATTGCGAGCGCAGCGAAGCAATCCAGGCGGTAAACATAGCGTCGGATTGCCGCGCGGCTTCGCCGCTCGCAATGACGATCAGTTGACCTTATCCCGCTTCGGCCACCAGCGTCTCCAGATCGAGGATCGTCACTTCCCGGCGCGAGGGGATGTCGATCACGCCTTCGTTCTTCAGGCGGGTGAACTGGCGGCTGACCGTCTCGATCGTCAGGCCCAGCACGTCGGCGATCTGCTGGCGCGAGAACGGCAGGGTCAGGATGCGCTGGTTGGGATTGTCGAAGGCGATGCGGCAGCCCGATCCGCCCAGCCGCTCGGTCATCTCGACCAGGAAGCTCGCCATCTTCTCCGCCGCCGACTTGCGGCCCAGCAGCAGCATCCAGCGGCGCGTGCGGTCGAGTTCGCCCAGCGTGCGCTCCAGCAGCTTGTGCTCCAGCGCCGGGTGTTCGCGCGCGAAGGCGTCGAAGTCGCGGCGGGAGAACACGCAGACCCGCGCGTCGGTCAGCGCGGTGACGCCGTGGCCGGTGGTGCCGCCGAAGGGCCGCCCGATGAAGTCGGAAGGGTATACCACGCCGACGATCTGCTCGCGCCCGTCCTCGGTATTGGTCGACAGCTTGAGCACGCCGTCGATGACGTTGGCGACGAGGACCGAATCCTCGCCTTCCCAGATGATCGATTCACCCGCCGTCAGTTCGCGCGTGCGGCCGATCGCATTGAGCGCGTTCAGCTCCTTCGCGTCCAGCGCGGCACAGATCGCCCGGTTCCGGACGACGCAGAGATCACAGGAAGACATAGGGCAGGATCACCGGGGGCTGTCGCTTCTCAAGGGTCGCATAGCGGAAAAGGCGCGGTTTTTCAAAGCTGCCGCTTCTCGAGCTTGCGCGCCAGCGTGCGGCGGTGGAGGCCAAGGCGACGCGCGGTCTCGGAGATGTTGAACTCGCACTCCACCAGCGTCTGGTGGATGTATTCCCACTCCAGCGTCTTGATCGAGGTCTTGCGGCCCTCCACCGGCACGCTGGCATCGCCGCGCAGATTGCCGAACGCGGCCTCGATGTCGTCGGTGTTGGAGGGCTTGGCGAGGTAATGCGCGGCCCCCAGCTTGATCGCCTCGACGGCGGTGGCGATGCTCGCGTAGCCGGTCAGCACGACGATGCGGGTTTCCGGCGCATGGGCATGCAGCGCCTCGACCACCGAAAGGCCCGAGGCCGCGCCGAGCTTGAGGTCCACCACGGCATAGTCGAACGCGTACATGGCGAAGAGCGCTTCCGCCTCCTCCGGGCTGCCCGCCGAGGCGACCCGGTAGCCGCGCCGCTCGAACGAGCGGCGCAGGGTGCGCGCGAAGGTGGGATCGTCCTCGACGATCAGCAGGCTCGCGCCCGTCGCCTCGGTGCTTCCGTCGCCGTTGACGTCTGCCGTCTCGGTCATGCTTTCTCGTCCGGTCCGTCGTTCTCCAGCGCCAGTGTAGCGAGAGGAATGACGAGTTGCACGCTCGCTCCACCACCCTCCCGATTCTCGACCGTGACGGTGCCGCCCAGCTTGCGGATGACGTTGACGACGAGGAACAGCCCCAGCCCGCCGCCGTCGCGCCCCTTGGTCGAGGCATAGGGCTGGCCGATCCGTCCGGTCATCTCCGGCGCGAAGCCCGGCCCGCGGTCGGCGACGGTGAGGACGAGGCGTCGCGCCTCCCCGTCCGCTTCCAGCCAGGCCTCTATCAGCACGAGATCGGGGGATACCTCGATGGCGTTGTCTATGACGTTGCCGATGATCTGGCGCAGGCCCGGATCGGCGATGATCGGGACGTTCTCGTCGATCCTGTCGAGCAGCCGCAGCTCGCCGGGGATGCGCGCGCGCCATTCCTCGACGATGTCCTCGATGAAGGCGCAGACGGTGGTCACCGCCGGATCGACGCCGCGCACCTCACCCGCCGACATCAGGATGCCGGAGACGATGGTCTTGCAGCGCTCCAGCTCGCGGCGGACGTCGGCGAGGTCGGCGGCCATGTCGGGATCGCGGACGACGGCGGGCTCCCGGCTCCAGTCGCCGAGGATGACCGAGATCGAGGAGAGCGGCGTGCCCAGTTCATGTGCCGCGCCGGAGGCAAGCAGGCCCATGCGGATGATGTGGTCCTCCTCCGCCGCCTGCTGGTGATAGGCGGCCAGTTGCGCGTCGCTCTCGCGCCGGTTGCGGTCCAGCCGCACGATGAAGAAGACCAGCAGTACCGCCGCCAGCACGAAGCAGAACAGGCTGCCCTGGATGTAGAGGTGGAAGTGATCTCCCGCATAGCGCTCCGGCAGGCGCAGCGGTACGTAGCGGAAGGTCAGCAGCGCCATGCACAGGCAGGCGTTGAGCGCCACCAGCCAGCTCCACCGCGCCTCCAGGATGATCGCGCCGATCACGATCTGGAGGAGGAACAGGAAGGTGAACGGATTGGTCGCCCCGCCCGAATGATACAGCTGCCAGCACAGCGCCGCGACGTCGATCATCAGCGCCGAGAACAGCTCCCTCTGCGAGAACGCCCGCCGCTGGAGCACGACCCGCGCCACCATCAGGTTGATGACGATGAGCAGCAGCGGCGCCAGCAGCAGCGGCGCCAGCGGCAGGCGCACCTTGAGCACGGTCGCCGCGATGATGATCGTGCCGAGCTGCCCGAACACCGCGATCCAGCGCAACTGGGTGAGCAGGACGACGCTCGACCGGCTGGGGGTGCTGCCCGTCAGCCCGGGCGGCGCGAAGAGGCTCGCCCAGTCGAGGCCGTGCGGCCTCCCGGTCACGCGCGGCGCCAGACGAAGACCAGGCCGAAGACCGAAAGCGCCGCCATCGCGAACCACGTCAGCGCGTAGCTCAGGTGACTGTCGGGAAAGTGGATCTGCGTGAGGCCGGGAACGGGCTTCACCGAGGCGGCGACCGGAGCAGCGGTTTCCTGCTGCGCGTCGACGAAGCCGGGCGACACCTTGCCGAGCCCGCGCGCCGTGGCCAGCGCCGAGACGTCACGCGAATACCAGCGGTCGGCCTGGGGCTGGTTGGACTGGAGGACGCTGCCCTTCGGCTCGGTAAGGCGCAGCAGGCCGACGACGGCGACATGCCCCTCCGGAGTGGCATCCGAAGCAGCGGTGCGGGTGGTCCCGGCGGGCACGAAACCGCGGTTGATCCACAGCGTCCGGCCATCGTCGAGGCGCAGCGGCGTCATCGTCCAGTATCCGGTCCCGAGGTCGGTGGCGGCCCGCACCAGCGCGGTCGCCTTGCCCTGATAGACGCCCGAGACGCGTACGCGAAGGTATTCGAGGTCAGCGTTCAGCCGGGCATCGGCGGGCAGCGCCACCGGAGCGGCATGGACCCGCGCATCGACGCGGGCGATCAGCGCGTGCTTCCAGTGCATCCGCTGCACCTGCCAGACGCCCAGCGCCGCGAAGACGCCGACCGCAACTAGCAGAAGCGCGGCAAGCCCGATGGGCCGCCGCGCTCCTTTCACTGCCTTTGCCGGTTCCACCGTCAGGGGAGCTGGCCCATTTCGTGGGCGCTCATCGGCATCATGTTGGTGTTCAGGTGATACATGACCCACAGCGAACCCGACAGGGTGATGATGACGATCACGATCGTGAAGATCAGCGCCATGACCGTCCAGCCGTTCTCCGACTTGGTGTTCATGTGCAGGAAGTAGATCATGTGGACCACGATCTGCACCGCGGCGAAGGCCATGATGACCAGCGCGGTCGCCTGCTTGTCGGGGATGGCCCCGGTCATCACCAGCCAGAACGGGATGGCGGTGAGGACGACCGAAAGCAGGAAGCCGACGACGTATTCGCGCAGCGAACCGTGGCTCGCGCCGTGCTCGTCGTGATGGCCGTGCGCGTTCGGGTTGGGGTGAGCGTGCCCCCCATGATTAGTGACGTTGCCCATCAGAGCATTCCCATCAGATAGACGAAGGTGAAGACGCCGATCCAGATGACGTCGAGGAAGTGCCAGAACAGCGACAGGCACATGAGGCGGCGCTTGTTGGCCGGAATCAGGCCCTTGACGCCGACCTGCACGACCAGCGTGAACAGCCAGATCAGGCCGAAGGTGACGTGAAGCCCGTGCGTGCCCACCAGCGAGAAGAACGCCGTGAGGAAGCCCGAGCGCATCGGCGTCGCGCCTTCGTGGATCAGGTGGCTGAACTCGTAGAGTTCGATGAACAGGAACGCGCCACCGAACACCGCCGTCACCAGCAACCAGATCTGCGTACCGCTCTTGCTGCCCTTCTCCATCGCCAGCATCGCGAAGCCGTAGGTGATCGACGAGAACAGCAGCATGGCGGTGTTGAGCGCCACCAGCGGCAGGTCGAACAGATCCTTGGGGCCCGGTCCGGCGGCCAGGCTTCCGCCCAGCACGCCGTAGGCCGCGAACAGCATCGCGAAGATGAGGCAGTCGCTCATCAGGTAGATCCAGAAGCCCAGCATGGTGCTGCCGCCTTCGGGATGGTCGTGCTCGTTCAGGTCATAGAACGCGGCCTGAAGCTGCGCCTGATCGAGAGTGTGCGTCGGTGCGGTCGTGGCAGTCATGTCTCAGGCTCCCGCGGCGGCGAGCTGGCGGGTGCGTTCCGCCTCGGTCGCTTCGACCGTCTCGACGGGGATGTGGTAGTCCCGCTTGTAGTTGAAGGTATGGAAGATCGTGTAGCCGAGGATGCCGACGAACGACACCGCCGCGAGCCACCAGATGTACCAGATCATCGCGAAACCGAGGGCGATCGACAGCACCGAGAGGACCACGCCGGTTCCCGTGCCCTTGGGCATGTGGATCGGGCGGAAGCCGGAGGTCGGACGCTCCACGCCGCAGCGCTTCATGTCGTCCCAGGCGTCGAGGTCGTTGACGATCGGCGTGAAGGCGAAGTTGTACTCCGGCGGAGGCGACGAGGTCGCCCACTCCAGCGTGCGGCCGTTCCACGGATCGCCCGTTTCGTCCTTCAGTTCCTCGCGCTTCCAGATCGACACGCCGAACTGGACCAGCATGGCGCCGATGCCGGCTGCGATCATGGCGACGCCGAAGGCGGCGATGATGAACCAGATCTGCAGCGACGGATCGTCGAACACGCGCATGCGACGGGTGACGCCCATCAGGCCGAGGATGTAGAGCGGCATGAAGGCGAACCAGAAGCCCGGCACCCAGCACCAGAACGAGACCTTGCCCCAGAACGAGTTGAGCTTGAAGCCGAAGGCCTTGGGCCACCAGTAGTTGATCGCTGCGAAGATGCCGAACAGCACGCCGCCGATGATGACGTTGTGGAAGTGGGCGATCAGGAACAGCGAGTTGTGGAGCACGAAGTCGGCCGGCGGCACGGCAAGGAGAACGCCGGTCATGCCGCCCACGGTGAAGGTCAGCATGAACGCCACGGTCCACATCATCGGCAGCTCGTAGCGGATGCGGCCGTGGTACATCGTGAACAGCCAGTTGAACAGCTTCGCGCCGGTCGGGATCGAGATGACCATGGTGGTGATCCCGAAGAACGAGTTGACGCTCGCGCCCGAACCCATCGTGAAGAAGTGGTGCAGCCACACGAGGTACGACAGGATGGTGATGACCAGCGTCGCGTAGACCATCGACGAGTAGCCGAACAGGCGCTTGCCGGTGAAGGTCGAGGTGACTTCCGAGAACACGCCGAACAGCGGCAGGACGAGGATGTAGACCTCGGGGTGACCCCAGATCCAGATCAGGTTCACGTACATCATCGGCGAGCCGCCGAAGTCGTTGGTGAAGAAGTTGAAGCCGAGGTAGCGATCGACCGTGAGCATCGTCATCACCGCCGTCAGCACCGGGAAGGCGGCGACGATCAGGATGTTGGTGCAGAGCGCGGTCCAGGTGAACACCGGCATGCGCATCATGGTCATGCCGGGCGCGCGCATCTTGACGATGGTGCAGACCAGGTTGACGCCCGATAGCAAGGTTCCGACACCTGCGATCTGCAAGGCCCAGATGTAGTAATCGACGCCGACCCATGGGCTGTACGCCAGGTTGGACAGCGGCGGATAGGCCAGCCAGCCGGTCTGCGCGAACTCGCCGATGAACAGCGAGGCCATGACCAGCACCGCGCCCGCCGTCGTCATCCAGAAGCTGAAGTTGTTCAGGAACGGGAAGCTGACGTCACGCGCGCCGATCTGCAGCGGCACGATGTAGTTCATCAGGCCGGTCACGAAGGGCATCGCCACGAAGAAGATCATGATGACGCCGTGCGCCGTGAAGATCTGATCGTAATGATGCGAGTTCAGGTAACCGTCGTTCCCGTTGAACGCGATCGACTGCTGGATGCGCATCATGACCGCGTCGGCGAAGCCGCGCAGGAGCATGATGAGGCCGAGCACCATGTACATGATGCCGATCTTCTTGTGGTCGACGCTGGTGAACCACTCGTTCCAGAGATACCCCCAGAGCTTGAAGTAGGTCAGCGCGCCCACGACCGCGATGCCGCCCAGCACCACGACCGCGAAGGTCGCGAGCACGATCGGCTCCTGCGGGATGGCGTCCAGCCACAGGCGGCCCAGAAGTGGGCTCCAGTGCGAATGGTCTACGGCTTCGATGGCCATGAGTGTCAGTTCCGGGAAATCAGGGAAACGTGAGCGGGCTTGGCGGCAGGCGCAGGAGCGTCCTCACCACCGAACCCGATCGACTGCGGCGCGGCGATGCCGGCGCCGTTCAGCGAGCGGAGGTCGGTCGGCGCCTTGACGGTGCCGTCGCGGACCTGGCCGGGCATCTGCTCGCACAGTGCGCGCACCCAGGCGAGTTCGCGGCGGACCGCCTCGCTCGGGTTGGCGCTGGCCTCGACCGCGGCCTGTCGACCGTGCTTGTCGTAGGCTAGCATGGCGACGTTGCGGATGCCTGCCTTGCCGAGACCGCCGCGCGCGTCGATCGCCATCATTTCGCTCATGCACATCTTGCCGGGCTCGACGCACATGTTGACGATGGCGTCGTAGAGCTTGGGCTCGACCTTGGCGTAGCGGATGGCGGGCACCTTCTCGCTCGGCTTTTCGAGTTCGAGGTAGGCCGCGCGGTCGAGGTTGCCGCCGAGCGGCGCGACAGGCGCTTCGCTCGGAACCGGCGCATCGGCCTGCTGACCGACCGGCTGCGTCTTGGCGCCGGACGCCTTCACGTCGCCGATCCACTTATCGAAGTCCGCATCCGTGACCGAGCGCATCTTGAAGCGCATGCTGGAGAAGCCCGCGCCCGAGTAGTTGGCCGAGAAACCCACGGACTCGACGTTCGAGTTCATGACCGCGTGCAGGCGCGTCTCCATGCCCGGCATCGCGTAGACCTGACCGGCCATGGCGGGGACGTAGAAGGAGTTCATCACGCTCGACGCGGTGATGCGGAAGCTGAGCGGGCGACCGGTCGGCACGACCAGTTCGTTGACCGTGGCGATGCCCTGCTCGGGGTAGATGAACAGCCACTTCCAGTCGAGCGCGACGACTTCGACCTCAAGCGGCTTCACGTCCGCACGGACCTGGGTCTTCTCGTCGATCCGGCCGATGGTGCGGTAGGGATCGAGCAGGTGGGTGCTCGTCCAGGTTACCGCGCCGAGACAGATGATGATGAGCAGCGGCGCCGCCCAGATCATCAGTTCGAGCTGGGTGGAGTGATCCCAGTCCGGCTCGTAGGTCGCCTCGGTGTTCGACGCGCGGTATCGCCACGCGAAGATCACGATCGCCGCCATGACCGGGATGACGATCAGCAGCATGAGAAGCGTCGCCACGATCACCAGGTCGCTCTGCTGCCTGGCGACGTCTCCTGCCGGATTCATCACAAGCATATTGCAACCAGGCAACAATGCGAGCAGCCCGGAGGCTGTCAGGAGACGCAGGGCCCGGGGGCGCATCGCAGCAGGGCGACGGCGGCCGGGCGGGTTCAGGCGTGACTCGGACGGGTGCATGGCGCGTCGCCTAGTCCTGCTGCGAGTTTGCGAACATAGGACATTTTGTCCAATCCCCTTCGCGCCCGGCAATGACGATAGGGCCGCAATTGAGAAGCCGTGCGTTCGCCGCGCCGGCGCGATTCGCGCGGACGAGCGGAAGACTTCCGCCAATTCGTGTGTTAATACCAGACAAAGGCCGCGAGACGCCAGATGAGCACCACAAGCACACCGACCCGCGAGGAACTCGGCCTGCCGACGTTCAAGCCGCACCACGCGATTTCGCCCAGCGAGATCGCGATTGGCGTGATTATCGGCCGCACGTCTGAGTTCTTCGACTTCTTCGTCTACGCCATCGCCTCGGTGCTGGTGTTCCCGAAGTTGTTCTTCCCCTTCGTCGATCCGCTGACGGGGACGCTCTATTCCTTCGCGATCTTCGCTCTGGCCTTCATCGCGCGTCCGTTCGGCTCGCTGTTCTTCATGGCGCTCGACCGCGCCTACGGCCGCGGCGTCAAGCTGACGATCGCGCTGTTCGGCCTCGGCGGCTCGACCGCCGCGATCGCCTTCCTGCCGACCTATGAGTCGATGGGTGCGACGGCGATCTGGCTGCTCGCGATCTTCCGCATCGCGCAGGGCTTCGCGCTCGGCGGCACCTGGGACGGCCTCGCCTCGCTCCTCGCGCTCAATGCCCCGGAGAACCGCCGTGGCTGGTGGGCGATGGTCCCCCAGCTCGGCGCACCGTTCGGCCTCATCGTCGCCAGCGCGCTGTTCGCCTACATGATCGCGACGCTGCCCGCCGCCGACTTCCTCGACTGGGGCTGGCGCTATCCGTTCTTCGTGGCGCTCGCCATCAACGTGGTCGCGCTCTTCGCCCGTCTGCGCATCGTCGTGACCGAGGAATTCCAGACCCTGTTCGAAAGCCGCGACCTGCAGCCGGTCAGCGTCATGGGCACCGTCAGCAAGGAAGGCCGCACCGTGCTGATCGGCGCCTTCGCGCCGCTCGCCAGCTTCGCGATGTTCCACATGGTCACCGTGTTCCCGCTCTCGTGGGTGTTCCTGTTCACCAAGGAAGCGCCCACGCGCTTCCTGCTGATCGAAGTGCTGGCCGCCGTCTTCGGTCTCGTCGCGGTGCTGCTCTCGGGCCGCCTCGCCGATCGCTACGGCCGCCGCACGCTGCTCGGCACCTGCGCCGTCGGCATCGCCGTGTTCAGCGGCTTCGCCCCGCAGTTGCTCGATGGCGGCACCGCAGGCGAGCTGGTGTTCATGATCGGCGGCTTCATCCTGCTCGGCCTGTCGTTCGGCCAGTCCTCGGGCGTCGTCGCCTCGGCCTTCCCGACCGACCACCGCTACACCGGTTCGGCTCTCACCAGCGACCTTGCCTGGCTGTTCGGCGCCGGCTTCGCCCCGCTGGCGGCGCTGCTGCTTTCAACCAACTTCGGCCTGATCGCCTCGGGCGGTTACCTGCTCTCGGGCGCGCTCGCCACGCTGCTGGCCCTGTGGCTCAACAAGGAACTCGCCAGCCGCTGAGGCTCGGCAAACCGAAAACGAAAGGGGCCGCGATCCACCCGGATCGCGGCCCCTTATTTTTGCGCGCCCGGCATATGCCCGGTTGGCTTGCAAGCCCTCGCCGCTGAAAAGTTTGTAATCGTGTGCAATGGCCGCCCACGGTTTCCTGCGGCCTGCGCGCAACGCCTCGTCGATTAGCGCCGAACCGAAGCCATCTCGCCCCTGTTATCAACGTATTGTTGCTCTGGCCCGCTTTCGCGCCCGCACCGCTCGTATAGATAGAAACCCGTGGGTCGATTGATGAATATTCAGGTCATCATTTTACGCACGGGGGTTTGACCAGGGTTCTCGGGTCCGGGGGCAACGGACTGCGGTACGTCGGTCTGAAGTACTTGAGAGTGCGAATGGCGGATAATTCATGTTGGGGTCTGGGCAACGGCAATGCCCCGGCCCCGGGGGTCACGACCGGCGAGGTTCAGGCTCCGGGGACGCAGCAGGAATACTGGTTTTCGCTCAGGCTGCGGGTCGATTCACCGACCCAGCTATGGCACGCGGCTGCCTTGCGCTGCCGCCAGTCCGGCATGAGTCAGGACGAGGTGGAAGACCTCATCGGCCCGGTCGAGGATCCCTCGGTCAGCGACTGCCTGATGCTGCTCGCACTGCCCGAGCGCCTGCCCGGCTGCACCCGCCTCGACACCGCGCTTCACGCCGCCGACCTGCCGGGCCTCGCGGCCCGCGCCGCGCGCGAGCCCAGCGACGCCCTCGACGAAGGCTGATCAGTCCGCCGTTTCGGTCGGCTTCGGCGCGGTCAGCGCGACGAGGCCGGTCGCGGAGAGACGGATGCCGTTGACGCCCAGCATGATGCTGGTCCCGTCGGTCACCACGTCGTCCACCACGCCCACCGAGTTGATCGTGGTGTCGAGCGTCGCGCCATTGGCGTCGGCAGCCACGACCGACAGCGTGTAGGCCCCCGGCTTGGCCTTGGTCCCGTCCGACATCGTGCCGTCCCAGGTATAGGAACCCTGCGCATCGGGCTGGAGCTTGACCGTCGCAACGGTGCCGCCAAGCGCGTCCTTGACCGTCGCGGTGACCGAGGCGGGCGTACCATCGACGTAGTAGGTCCATTTCGCCGGACTGTCGCCCAGCCCCGCAACCGGTGAATCGAAGCGCGCCTCGCGGCCGATGTAGCTCGACGCCTGCGCCATCTGCTGCGAAAGGAGCTGGCTGAGGATGTCGTCCAGCTTGCCGGTCTGCTGGATCGACTGTTCCACCTGCGAATACTGCACCAGCTGCTGCGTGTACTCCGAGGTGTCCATCGGATCGAGCGGATCCTGATGCATCATCTGCGTGGTCAGCAGCTTGAGGAACAGGTTGTAGTCGGTGAGCAGCCCGGCATTGGGCGCTGCCGTGGAGCCAGTCCCCGTGCCGGTGGTCGCGGCGGTGTCGGTAACCGTGGTCATTGTGCTGCTGCCTTATGCCATGAGGTCGATGTGGCCGCTGCCGCGCAGCGACCGATAGTCGGAATGGCCGCCGTCCAGCGCGCCGACGAACCCGTCTGCGCCGCCGGACTGCGGCATGGGAAGCTGCGGACGCGCGCCGTGACGATGCTGCCCGCCCGCGCCGTTGCCGCCTGCATCGAAGCGCAGCGACTGCGCGTCGGACCGCACGCCCGCATCGGCCAGCGACCGGTCTAGCTGCGCGCTCTCGCGCCGCAGCATGTCGAGCGCGGCAGGGCTGTCGGCCGAGACGACCGCGCGCAGGGTGCCGTCATCGTCGAACGACATCCGCACGTCCACGCGGCCCATGTGATGCGGATCGAGCCGGATCAGCAGCGCCTCGCGCATACCTTCCGGCCCACTGTCGAGTGCGCGGGCGATGGCCACGCCGACGTCCGTGCCGAACCGTCCCTCACGCAGCGCCACCGTGGCAGTCGCGGGTTCGACCTGCGCTGGCGGATAGGGCGGAGCGGCGTGGCGCGCGATGGCGGCATCCAGCGTCTGCGAGAAGATCGGCGCGGCGACACGCGGCTCGGCGACGGCGACTGGATCGGGCGTTGCCGGAGCAGGGAGGTCGCCGCGCGAAGCCGTGGCCGCATGGTCGACGGAATGTCTGGGAGACGCTGCAATGTCGGGCGCAGCGTGAGCCGTCGTCGTCCGGCCCGCGGGCTCTGCACTCCCGCCGTCGGACATTGAAGCTGTGACCTTGGGCGCAGCAGGCGTGAGGGCGACGGCGATGGCGGGAGCAACGGCGATGTCCGGCGCAGGCACCGTATCGAGGGCAGCGGCCGGGTCGAGCGGTGCCGCCGTAATGTCGCCAGCCGTCCTGACGGTGGCCTCCTTGCGCTTCAACGGTTGCCCTGGGCTGCGTTCGTCACGCGTAGTGACGGCGATCTCGGCGATCGGCTGCGGTATCTGGGCCTGCCCCGGCGCGGCCTGAGCAGGTGCCGGACCTTGCGCGGACGGCTGCGGCGCAGCCGGGGTGGGGTTCGGCAACGCTGTCGGCTGAACCGATGCCGGATCGGTTGCCGCGAGCTTGGGCTTCGCTATCGCCACCAATTGCGGAGTGGAGTCCGCTGGGCTCGCGGTTTCAGCGTCAACTTCGGTTTCGACTTCCAACGATGTCGGAGGCGGCAACTCGGGATCGGTGAATGGAGCGATGACCAGCGCAGCCTCGGGCGGAGCCACGGCGGCCTCCACCGGAACGACCGGTGAAGGGGCAACCGGCTTCTCGGGCACCATGGCGTCCGTTTTCGACGGCGCGGGCGCGACGGGCGCAACCGGCGGCGGCGCAACTTCGGCTCCCGGCGTCGGCACTCCGGCCAGCGCATCGCGCGGCAACGAAGGCGTCATCACCGGACGGCTGGCGGGCACGGACTGAGCCGCCACCTCGGGCAAGCCCAGTCCCGCGAGCGCCGCCAGGAAATCGCCCTGAGCCTCACCTCCGGCAGCCGCGCGCGCAACCGATGCCGTATCGCCCAGAGGCGCGGCCGTCAGCGGGAATGGAGGCATGCGGGGAACGGCCATCGTTCCATCATAGAGCGGCGGTGCCTAATGCGGTCGCGGCAGCGCAGATCGCTCGCTCTCACCCGATCATGCCGAGGCTGCGCAGACGCGCGCGCGGGTGGACTTCGTTCTGGGAGAGCACCACCGTCGCCGGGCGCACGCGCTCGATGATCGAGCGCACGAAGGGGCGCAGCGACGGACTCGTCAGCAGGCACGGGATCTCGCCCTGCGCGGCGAGGCGGTCATAAGTCTCACGCACCGCGCCGATGAAGGCCTGCAACTGAGAGGGGGCCATGGCGAGGTGGCGGTCGTCGCCCTGCCCGATGATCGCCTCGGAAAACGCCTCGTCCCACACCGGGCCGAGCGCCACGATGGGGATGGTGCCGTCGAGCGTGTGCTGCGCCGAGATCTGCCGGGCAAGCCGCGCGCGCACATGCTCGGTCACTTGCGTGAGGTTGGCGGTGACCGCGCTCGCCTCGGCCACGCCTTCGAGGATCGTCGGCAGGTCACGGATCGAGACGCCCTCGGACAGCAGGTTCTGGAGCACCCGCTGGATGCCCGAGATCGAGATGCGCGCGGGCACGATGTCGGCGATCAGCTTGGCCGAATCCTTGTGGACCTCGTCCAGCAGCTTCTGCGTCTCGCTGTAGGAGAGCAGGTCGGCGATGTTGTCCTTGACGATCTCGGTCAGGTGGGTGGTGACGACGGTGCCGCAGTCGACCACGGTCAGGCCACGGAAGCCCGCCTCCTGCCGCATCTCGCGCTCGATCCACAGCGCGGGCAGCTTGAACACCGGCTCCTGCGTGACTTCGCCGCGCAGCCCGGTGTCGCCACCCGCCGCGTTGATGACGAGCAGCTTGCCGATGCGCAGTTCTCCGCGCGCGATCTCGGTCTCGCGCACGAAGACGACGTATTCGTTGGGCTGGAGCGCCATGTTGTCGAGGATGCGAACCGAAGGCAGCACGAAGCCGTAGTCGATCGCCATCTGCCGCCGCAGCGCGCGGACCTGATCGTCGAGGCGCGGCTCGGCGCTGGCGTCGTTGATGAGGGGCAGCAGGCCATAGCCCAGCTCGATGCGCAGCGCGTCCATCGCCAGCGTGCGGGAGATCGGCTCCTCGGTCTGCGCGGCGCTGGCGCGCTGGCGGGCGGCGGCTTCCTCGATCCGCGCTGCGGCCTCGGCGCTCTCGGCCTTCTTCGTCATCGTCCAGGCCAGCCAGCCGCACAGCGCGCCGAGCAGCGCGAAGGGCAGGAACGGCAGGCCCGGCATCAGCGCCAGCATCCCCATCAGGGCACCCGCAATGCCGAACGCCTTGGGATAGCGGCCCAACTGGTCGCCCAGCGCTGCACCCGTCTTGCCGACGACGCCGCCCTTGGAGACGAGCAGGCCCGCCGCCGTCGAGACGATCAGCGCGGGGATCTGGCTGACGAGGCCGTCGCCCACCGTCAGGATAGTGTAGGTCGTGAAGGCCTGCCCGAACGGCACGCCATGGATCACGACGCCGACGATCAGGCCGACGAAGATGTTGATTCCGGTGATGAGAAGCGCGGCGACCGCATCGCCCTTCACGAACTTCGAGGCGCCGTCCATCGCGCCGTAGAAGCCGCTCTCCTGCTCGATCTCGGAGCGGCGCTCGCGGGCCTGTTCCTCGGTGATGGTGCCGGCATTGAGGTCGGCGTCGATCGCCATCTGCTTGCCGGGCATCGCATCGAGGCTGAACCGCGCCGCCACTTCGGCGATGCGGCCCGCGCCCTTGGTGATGACCACGAAGTTGATGACGATGAGGATCGCGAAGATGGTGAGGCCGATGACGGTCTCGCCGCCCATCAGGAACTCGCCGAAGGCCGCGATCACGCCGCCCGCCGCCGTATGCCCCTCGTGCCCGTGGCCGAGGATCAGGCGCGTGGAGGCGAGGTTGAGGCCCAGCCGCAGCATCGTGGTGATCAGCAGGATCGTCGGGAAGCTGGAGAGCTGGAGCGGCTTCTCGATGAACAGCGCCGTCATCAGGATGAGGACGGATGCCGTGATCGACAGCGCCAGCCCCATATCGAGCATCCACGCCGGCATCGGCAGGATGAGCATGGCGATGATCGCGCCTACACCCAGCGCCAGCGCAAGATCGCGCCCCGGCCCGAGGCGGGCGATGAACTGGCCCAGCTGCGGCGGGATCAGGGATTTGGTGGGGGCAGTGGCCATGGGTTAGCGGCCCGGCCGCGGGCGGGCTTCGACAAGCTCAGCCTGAGCGGCCTTGGGCGCGAGGACGTGAGCAGAAAAGCCCTCTCCCCTTTCCCCGCCGCTCAGGCTGAGCTTGTCGAAGCCCCCGAGGCCCGGCGCGGCCATGGTCACACCCCCGCCGCCATCTCATGCCGCATCGCGCCTGCCACCGAAGGCGGCACCGCCATGCCGTCCGCCTGGAACGAACGCAGCTTGTTGCGCATGGTGCGCACCGAGATGCCCAGCATCGCCGCCGCCGCGCTGCGGTTGCCGCCGCAGTGGCGCAGCGTCTGGAGGATCAGCTCGCGCTCGACGTCGGCGATGTTCTGTCCGACGAGGCCGGAGACCGAGGCCGTCACCGAGCCCCCGTCCTGCCGCCCGCCGCGCAGCCGCGCCATCACGTCCTTGAGGTTCACCGCGAGGTCGACGACCACCACGTCCGCGCCCGGCGCCGCGTCGGGGCCGGACCATGCTTCCTGCGCGGCGGGGCTCGCGGTATCGACGCCGATGCGGGTGGCGGAGCCGCGCACCATGGCATTGGCCAGCCCTACCGCGTCGCCTAGCTCGCCCACCAGCATCAGGCGCGTGCCCTCGGGTTCGTGCGGGACCATCATCCTTCCTTGCGGACGATTTCGGTGAGCGTGATGCCGAGTGTCGCGTCGATCAGCACCACTTCGCCGCGCGCGATGAGGCGGTTGTTGACGAAGATGTCGACCGGTTCCCCCACGCGGCGGTCGAGTTCCACGACCATGCCGGGCTTGAGCCGCAGCAGGTCGCCGATGTCCATCTTCGAGCGGCCGAGCACCGCCTGGACCTTCACCGGCACGTCGAACACGGCCTGCAGGTCGTCGGGCGTCGGCGGCGTGGTGGGGCGCGGCGGCAGCGGACGGTCGGCGGCCATGTCGGCCGCCGGCTCGTCGGGCAGGTGCGCGGGGGCGAGTTGCCGGGGCTCGAGCTCGTCGCTCATCGAATACCTTTCACGTGTTCATCCACTGGCGGATTACGGAGGCGGATTCCGCCGGGTTGGAGGCGATGGTGTCGCCGATGCGCTTGATGGCGGAGAGCTTCACGCGCCCGTCGACGTGGGCGAGCGCCACTTCCTGATCGAGCAGCGGCGTGCCTTCGGCGGCTTCCGCAGCGGATTCGAGCTGCGCCATGGTGAGGTTGCCGCCGATCTCCGCGCGGCGGTCGGCGTAGTCGTCGTCGCCCGAAGGCGGCGGTAGCAATGCGGGCGCATTGGGGCGACGCAGCATGCGGATGGCGAAGAGGATGATGCCGCCCACCAGCAGGATCTTCAGCACGTCGAGGATGCGGTCGACCGTCAGCCCGAACGGCAGGCCGCCTTCGATGCCGTCCACGTCCTGCGCGGCGAAGGGCATGTTCTCGACGACCACGCTGTCGCCCCGATCGCCGTCGAAGCCGACCGCGTTCTCGACGAGGCGCTGGAGGCGGTCGATCTGCGGCTGCGGCAGGCCCTTCTCGCCGCCGTCCACCATGACCGCCACGGTCAGGCGCTTGACCTGCCCCGGCGTGCGCACGGCGACCTTCTGCATGCGGCTGTTCTGGTAGGTGACGTCTTCGGACGTCTCGTTCTGCGCGGCGTTGCGGGTATCGCCGCCCGTGCCGTTCTGCGCCGCGCCCGCGTTCTCGGGCAGCTGCGTGGAAACCGATGCGCCCTGCGCGCCGGGCGCGTTCTCGGCGCTCTGGTTGCTGGCTTCGACCGTGACCTGGTGCTGGATGACCTGCTTGTCGGGATCGAAGGTCTCCGATTCCTCGCGCACCTGATCGCGTTCGAGCACGGCGGAGACTTCGGCGCGAACCTTGCCGTGGCCGACGATGGGCTCCACCAGCGTCTCGATCTGGTCGCGCAGCCGCGCTTCGACCGCCGCCTGCCGCTCCTCGAGGTCGCTGCTGCCGCCTGCTCCGCCCTCGCCCGCACGGGCCAGCAGCGCGCCGGTCTGGTCGACGATCGACACCGATTCCGGCGAAAGGTCGGGCACCGCCGAGGACACGAGGTAGCGGATCGCCTGCACCGCCTCGGCGGGCAGACGGCCGTTGGTCTTGACGGTGACGGAGGCGCTGGCCTTGCGCGGCTCGGCCTCGAACATCGCGCGTTCGGGCATGACGACATGGACGCGCGCGCGGCTGACGCGGTCGAGGCTCTCGATTGAGCGGACGAGTTCGCCCTCGATCGCGCGGGTCTCGTTCAGCTTGGCGCGGGAGGAGGAGATGCCGAAGGGCTCCTCCTCGTCCAGCACTTCGTAGCCGATCTTGCCGCCGAGCTGCTCGGACGCCATCGCCATGCGCAGTTCGGGCAGCTTGTCCGCCGGGGCCATGATCGCCGATCCGTCCGCCGAAAGCTGGAACGGTACGCCCTGCGCCTTCAGCTTCTCGGTGATGGTCGAGGCGGCCGAGGGGTCGAGGTCGGTATAGAGGTAGCCCATGGCGCTTTGCGGCGTGCGCGTGGCCATCCAGCCGAGCCCGAGCAGCAGCGCCAGCGCAACGCCGCCCATGAGAGCGGCACGGCGCGTGCCGATCTGCCCGATGAAATTGCGCAACGCGTCCAAGTCCGGCCTTCCGAGGTCACGGCGTCGCTCAATCGGCACGCCCCGGGCGCATTATAGGATGGGAACTAGGCAAGACTTGCCGAGCGCACGGAAAAATGTGGCGGTCGCTCAGCCCGCGAGGACGCCCGAAAGCTCGGCCATCACCGCCGCGCGGCGCGCACCGGCATCGACGTTGAGGCCGCCCGCGCTCCACTCGATCCGCGCGTCGCCCTCGGGAACGACGGGGTCGTCGACGACGGTTATCGCCAGCGCACGGCCTGCCTTCGCCTCGCGCGCCTCGATCAGCACGGCGATTTCATGCCGCATGGCCGGATTGGCGCGGACGATGAGCGCGGTGCCCTGCGCGACCTGCTCCAGCGCGCGGGCGAGCGCCTCGTCCACCGCGCGCGCCGGGGCGGCCTCGATGGCGTGGCCCGCGAGCATCTCTGCGGCGTGGAGCGCGACTTCGCCGGCTTCGCCGGTCATGCGGCGGGTCACTGCCTCTACCTGCGCCTCGATGGCGTCGAGCCCGGCGTGAAGCGCATCGGTCGCCGCCAGCAGCGCCTCGCCGCGTTCGGAACGGGCCTGCGCCGCCCCGGCCTCGAACCCGTCGGCGCGGGCGCGGGCGAGTTCGGCGCGGTGGTCGGCCTGGAGCCGCTCGATGCGCGCCTCCAGATCCTCGATCTGCTCGCGCAGCACCTCGGGAGACGCCTCGACGGGCAGGGCTGCCGAAGTCTCGGATGCGACGGCGGGTTCGTCGACGGGGTGGAAGAACACCCGGTCGAAGCCGAAAGGCTGTATCGTCGCCGCACCCGGCGGCGACATGTCGCGATGCATCTTCATCCAACCCTCCGCATCGTCGTCGTGAGCACGGCGAAGCGATCCCGGGCGATGTGCCGCTCCGGATCGTCGCAGCGCGATGCCGCGTCAGATGGGCAGGTCGGCATCATCAGTAGATCATCGCATCGTCGCTCTTGGGGTCGGCCAGCATGATCTCGCCGCGCTCGCCCAGATCCTTGGCGAGCATGACGAGGTTGCCCTGCGCGGTCTCGCATTCGCGCGCGCGGACCGGTCCCATCGCCTGCATGTCGTCGCGCATGAGCTTGGCGGCACGCTCGGTCATGGCGCCGAAGAACAGGCGACGCATCTCTTCCGGCGCGCCCTTGAGCGCCAGCGCCAGTTCGCGCTTGTTGCAGTTGCGCACGATGACCTGGATCGCGCTCGGCAGCAGGTTGCCGAGATCCTCGAAAGTGAACATCAGGCCGCGGATGCGCTCCGCCGCCTCGGGCGCCTTCTCGTCCAGCGCGCCGAGCATCGCCTCCTCGGTCGAGCGGTCGAGCGCGTTGAAAAGCTCGGCCATGGATTCGTGCGGATCGCGGCGCTGGGCGCGCGACAGGTTGGTCATGAACTCGGTCTTTAGCGTCTGCTCGACCTGCACGATCACGTCCTTCTGCACCGTCTCGGTCTTGAGCATGCGCATCACGACCTCGGTGCCGAAATCGCGCGGCAGCGCCGCCAGCACACGGGCGGCGTGATCGGGCTTCAGCTTCTGGAGGATGACGGCGACGGTCTGTGGGTGTTCGCTCTTGAGATAGCCCGCCAGCACGCCCTCGCTGACGTTGGACAGCTTGTCCCACATCGTCCGGCCGGAGGGACCGCGGATGTCCTCCATGATGTCCTTCACGCGGTCCGCCGAAAGCACGCCTTCCAGCAGCCGCTCGGTCGTCTCGTAGGAACCGTGGAGCGTGGTGATCGAGGAAACCTCGCCAGCGAACTGGCCGAGCAGGTATTCCACCACGACGGCGGGCACGCGGCCGAGCGAGGCGATCGAGGAGGACAGCTCCTTGATCTCGTCGTCGTTGAGCTGCTGCCAGATGGGGATGCCGTGCTCCTGCCCGAGCGCCAGCAGCAGCGCAGCCGCGCGCTGGGTGCCCGAGTACTTCTTGAGCTCCGGCGGTTCGCCCACCGCGGTCATCATGTTCACTACGAGATACCCCTAGAACTTCCTGGCGAAAAATGCCCCTTGCCGTACCGATCCCGGAGAGTTCCTTCTATTTATAGGAAGGACTCCCGCGCAACCGGCTGACGAGGCACAATTGACGATAAGTCTGAACAATGGGTTGATCGGCTTGTCGGTTCTGGGAGGAAGCACCGCCTACTCCTCCTATCTCAGCAATGCCGCAGCGACGGAAAGCCCGGCGGTGATCGCGGCGAAGAAGGCCTTCACCACCCCCGCGACGACGCCCCCCTGGCAGGGGATCACCGAGGAGAGCGGCGCCACCACCGCTCAGGTCGCCGCGATCAAGCGCCTCGCCTCGATCATCGATCCCAAGGGCGACAGTTCGCTGGAGGATCTGCCCGACATCCAGACCGCCTTCACCGCCTACAAGGCGCTGGAAAACCTGCGTATTCTGGCGGAAGCCGGCACCTCCAAGACGATGAGCGAGGCCGAGCGCGCCTCGCTCCAGAAGACGTTCGCCAAGGGGCTTTCGGACCTCCAGTCCTACCTCGGAACGGCCGATACGGACCTGCTGAACATCGCCTTCGGCAACGTCACGAACAACGCCCGCACCCTTGGCATGACGCCGCGCTACGTCACCGGATCGGTTACCGGAACCGGCGTTTCCAAGACGCGCGGCGCCCCGATCGACGGGCTTTCGGGCGATGAAATTTTCCGGATAACGCTGACGCGCGGCGGGGCGAGCGAGGTCGTGACGCTCGATCTGTCGCAGACGACGCAGCCGCCGACGCTCGATTCGGTCGCCGCCGCGCTCAATGCCGCGATCGGCGCGAAGCCGATGCTCGACGCCAACGGCAACCCCGTCCTCGATGCCGACGGCAAGGCGACGAGCAAGTGGAAGTCCAACTTCACGGTCGAGAAGACCGACGGCAAGTGGGGCCTCGTCTTCAACCCGATGGGCATCGAGCAGGTCTCGCTCGACCAGGTCGGCGCGGGCGACGCGCTGATGGTGGCGAGCGGCGAGACGGCGCAGATCTCGGGCAAGACCTCGCCCACCTCGGCCAACGTCTACCGCATCGAGGATCTGGCGGGCTCGCTGACGTGGGAGCGGCTCAACAAACTCAACGCCGTGGACACCGCCGCGACGAAGCGCGCCGAGGATGCCGCGACCAAGAGCACGGACGAGACCCCGGACTACACCGTCCTCGCCGACACCGCCGCCAATGCCATCGTCACCGACGCGCAGGGCTACAGCTACGTGGTCGGCACCACCGACGGCGACATGGGCACGCAACTGGGCGACGGCGCGGACGACCTGTTCCTCACCAAGCTCGACAGCGAGGGCAACGTGGTGTGGAAGCGCAACCTTGGCGCGGCAGGCACCGCCAAGGGCAACGCCATCACCCTCGCCCCCAATGGCGAGATCGTCGTCGCCGGGACCGTCAGCGGCGCGTTCAACGGCAGCGACGACAGCCAGACCGACCTGCTCGTCACCCGCTTCAACGCCAAGGGCGAGGAACTGTCGAGCACCGCGATCCGCCAGGTCGGCAACGAGACCGCCAGCGCCGTGGCCGTCGGCAAGGACGGGTCGATCTACGTCGCCGGGCGCGCCTCGACCGGGGGCGGCGACGCCGTGCTGGTCAAGCTCGACGCCAAGGGCAAGCTGATCGAGCGGCGCAGCATCGACAGCGGCGGGTCGGACTCGGTGACGGCGCTCGCCATCGACAACGACGGCAACCTGCTGGCGCTGACGAACGAGAAGGGCGTCGCCACGGTGCGGCGGATCGGCGCGGGCTCGCTCAACCAGGATCTCGGCTCGGTCTCGCTCGGCACCGCGTCGGCGCGCGCCATCGCGGTATCGCCGGACGGCCGGATCGCGGTCGTCGGCGCGACGAACACCGCCCTTAACGGCACGCAGACCAATGCGCCGAGCGGCGGCCTCGACGCCTTCGTGACGCTGATCGACGCGGGACTGACCTCGACCAGCACCAGCTACATCGGCACGTCCGCCGCCGACCAGGCCGACAGCGTGACGTTCCTCAACGGCGCGCTCTACGTCGGCGGACGCACGACGGGCACGCTGGGCGAGAAGAAGACCGGCAAGGTCGACGGCTTCGTCGCCCGCATCGACCCAGCCAGCGGATCGGTGCAGACGGTGTCGCAGTGGGGCCGGATGAGCAGCACGGTGGAGCCGGTGCGCCTCACCGCGGTCAGCGGCGGCGCGACCTCGCTCGGCGCGATCGGGCTCCATCGCGGGCTGCTCAACCAGCAGACCACCGGCGACCTCGTCACCGAGACCTCGCTGCGCGTGGGAGACAGCTTCAAGATCAGCGTCGATGGCGAGAACGCCCGCAGCGTCACCATCGAGAAGGGCGAGACGATGGCGACGCTCGCGCAGAAGATCCGCCGCATCACCGGCAGCGACGCCACCATCACCACCCCCTTCACCGACGGCGCGGCGACGCTCAAGATCGAGGTGAAGTCCGGCCACATGCTAGAACTCGTCGCCGGGCCGGAGGGCACCGACGCGCTGGCCAAGCTCGGGCTCGACCCGGTGCGACTGGTCCCGCCCAAGGTGACCGACAAGGACGCGCCCAAGGTCACGCCGGGCGGTCGCTACAACCTTGGCCTCGACGATGCGCTGACGCTGCTCGACGCCAAGACCGCCGCGACGGCGCTGGCCAAGATCAAGTCCGCCGTGTCGATGACGCAATCCGCCTACCGCTCGCTCTACTGGGATTCGACGAAGGCGGCGCTCGTCGATGGCGTCACCGCGCCCGGCGGCGGCACCGCCTACCAGCAGGCGCAGCTTGCCAATTACCAGGCCGCGCTGTCGCGACTGACCGGCGCGAGCTTCTGAGAAGGAACTGACGATGTCCTCCCTCCCCCCGATCTTCGACGGCATGGGCCGCGCCATGAAGGGCATGGCCGAGCACCAGCGCGTGATCGCCGAGAACATCGCCAATGGCGAGACGCCGGGCTACAAGGCCCGCACGGTCGAGGCGCCGGACTTCTCGGCGCTCGTCGAAGGGCAGCTCGGAGCCGGCGGCGCACCGCACGTCGCCCGCCCTCAGGTGGCGCTGTCCAGCGGCATGGCGGCCCTCGGCGCGAAGGCTCCGCAGGGCGGCGGCCGGGTGGTGCTCGACAGCGAGACCAGCGAGACCAAGCCCGACGGCAACAACGTGACGCTGGAAGACCAGCTTCTCGCGCTCGGGCAGGTCCAGCAGGACTATGCGGCGATGACCAACCTCTATCGCAAGCAGATGGCGCTGATGAAGACGGCGGTCGGCAAAGGCTGACGCCCCGCCCTGCCCCCTGTCCTGACAGGCCCGTGACGGGTTGCGCGATGCGCGGCGGAACCGATTCGCCTCGTCGCAGTTAAAGGATTAGTCCTCGAAATCCGGGGCCGACGTCTTTTACGCCGTTGAATTCCCGAATTTTCACATCCGTTTCGGACGTCAGCCGCCGTTCCGGTCGCGACCCGAAAAGCCCGGTTTTCCGTGCTTTTGCGTATCTGGCCACCGGTTTTGCGGATGGGCAACCGCCGGATTGCGTAAGAAATGTGAAATTTTAAGGATATTGCAGGGGACTAGGGGGCACATCCCAAGTCGTCGTCGGCCACGCGACGGTCGCGAAAAAGACCCGATTCGGCATAAGCCTCGAACGGGCGCATTGACCGGGAAGGACAGGCATGAAAAGCCCGGTCCATCCCATGAACGGACAGAATTTGCGATGAACGAGAAGACGCCCGAATTGTACCAACGGGCCGGTGAGCGGCAAGTAATGGAGACGGGCATGTCCGCAATCGATTTCCATCGCGCGCTCGTCTTCCCCAACCGCATCCGCAAGTTCCGCAAGCAACTCAATATCGGCTCGCTCCTCGAATTGTCGGAGAAGCTTCCCGGCATCACCTATATTCGCCTCTCCAAGATCGAGCGGGGGGAGATCTTCGCCCGCGCCGACGAACTGCGCGACCTTGGCCGCGCGCTCGGCGTGGAGGCGCAGGAACTGCTGATCGACGTGGACGATCCCGCCTTCGACATCGCCGCCTGGGCCGAGCCGCTGCACGGCCACTTGCCGACAGATCCCGAGGGGGAACGCGGCGCGGTCCTGCTCGCCGCCGCCCTGCGCGCCCGGCGTGGCGGCGACCCGGCGCTGACCATCGCGGTGCTTGAACAGGAATACGGCATCGCGCCCGTCGTGCTCTCGCGCATCGAGAATGCGCTGAAGCCGCTCGACCGCTGGAACGAGGACGTCCGCGCCGCCCTGCGTCGTCTGTTCGCCGTGCCCGACGATGCCGCGCTGGTCGCGCATGTCGAAGCGCTCAATGCGAGCGGCGCGCTCGATGCCGTGCTGCCGCTGGTGGCGAACCCCGAGGCGCGCCTCGCCAAGTCCCGTGCCCGCATCGCCGCGCTGCGCGATGAACTGGCGGGACCGGCGGTTGCGGCTGCCGAACCTGCGGCTGCTCCGAAGCAGCGTTCCAGGGTTGCCGACGCACCCGCCACCGACGCCCCCATCGAAATCCCGGCAGACAGTGCAATCGTGCGCCTGCTCCCGGTCTTCGGCACCCCGCTGCCCGACGGGCTGATCGCGCAGACGCCGACCGGCGCTGTGGTGGAAGCCCCGCGCAGTGCCGGTCCGCGCGCCTATGGCCTGCGCCTTGGCCGCCCCACGCTTGGCGCGGGATTGCCCGGACGCGCGACGCTGGTGGTGGACCCGGACCGCTATCCGGCGACCGGCGGCCTCGCCGTGATCGTGGCGGAGGGCGGCCTGCGCGTGCTCTCGATCACCGCCGACCGCCACGGCCGGATGCTCGGTTACAGCGAGAACCCTGACCTCGAAGTGGCGATCGACACGCTGGACCCGGCTGCCGTCGCCGCCGTGCTCTCCGCCGTATTCGAGTAAACCGGGCCGCCGGAACCTCCAATTCCGTCCAATCTCCGGAAATATCACGAAATTGTTCCATTGCGGCCGGGCCGCAGTCGGTTATCCGTCCGGGGCGACCCGAAGGGCGGACGGTTTTTTGCCGCCTTTTGCACCTCGGCTCGGCGACTTGACTGTCGCCGAGCCATTTTCGGTCATGCGCACTGAAATCCCTGCACAATTCGCCTCGCCTCGTTACTGTGACAGTCCTGACACCCTTACGGGCACGTCAGGGGGCGATTTCGGACGGGGCGGCAGAAACGGATGCAGGACTGGAGAACGCAGAGCGACGGGACGCACCTGTCGGTGGAGGAGGTGCGCCGCCATGCGCGGTTCGCTGAAGCAAAGGCCGTCCTGATCGACGGCCTCGCCGGGCTCTACGCCGCCGACCATCGCCTGCGCCCGCTGGTCGAGTACGAACGCGGCGTCACCTTCATGCTGGTCGTCTCGCTCGATGCCCTGCGCGAACCTAACGATCCTGCGGGCGGCGTCGCGATGCAGGTGCTGAACGAAGTGCTCCCCAACATGAGCATCACGCCGGGGCGGCGCCTGACCGACATCGTCGGCAACCTGCGGCGCGACGGGCTGCTGGAGGCGGTACCCTCTCCCCTCGACGCACGCGCCCGGCTGCTGCGCGCCACCCCGCGCGGGATCGCCGCCGACAGCGAATGGCTCGCCGCCTTCCACGCCCCGCTCGCGATCCTGCGGCCCGAGGTCGATTACCGCGCGGCGGCGGAGCACGACCCCGCCTTCCAGCGCGCGTTCCGGCTGGCCGGGCTGCGGACGCTGGACATCGCCAACCAGATCATGAGCGCGAACCCGCCGATGGACTACTTCGTGAAGGAGACGGTCGGCTTTCGCGTGCAGATGCTGCTCATGCAGGCGATCCGCGACGATCCGGAGAACCGCACGCCCGCAGGCTTCTACTCGGACGCCGCGCGCAAGGGCGGAGTCTCGCGCACGCATGTTCGCAATGTCCTGAAAGGCGCGGCGGAGCGCGGCTTCGTGACGCTGCCCGAGCCTCCCGATACGCGCGTGCAGGTGCCCGATGTCATGATCGAGGCGTTCGACCGCTGGGTGGCGGAAAGCCTGTCCTCGATCGACCGGGTGCGCGCGATGAGCGGGTTCGGCTGACCCGCCGCCGCCTCAGAACTCGCCGTTGAGCGAGATCGGCGTGGTCAGGTCGGTCCGCGCGAGCGCGCCGCTGGCGCCGTAGGCATAGGCGCGGTTGCCGGTCAGTCGCTTGGCCTCGGCGGAGATGGCGGACATGATGTCGGCCGAAAGCTCGATATGCCGCTCCAGCAGGGCGGCGTTGACCATCGAGGCGGCGCGCAGTTCGCCCAGCGCCTCGGCAAAACGCTCGCGCGTCTCGGCGTCCATGCCGTCCGCCCAGCCCGGCTCCTGCCGCGCGAGGCGGGCCAGCCGCTCCTCCAGCGCGCCGACGAGGCGGGCCTTGGCCGATGCCAGCTCGGCAAGGTCGGGCGCGCGGCCCTGCATCTCCAGCCGTGCGGTTTCCTCGCGCATGACCGAGGACAGCGAGGTCATGATGGCGATGACTTCACTCGCCATCGGTGCCTCCCTGCAGGCGGATGATCTGCGCCTCGACCGCCGACGCGATGCCGAGGCCCTTTCCGGACGCGATGGAGTTGCCGATCTGCTCGGCCAGGATGCCGCGGAACATCTCCTCGCCGTGACCGCCGGAGAACTGCTCGTCCTGCTCCACCGTCTCCATCATGATCTTGGTGATCTGGCCCGCGAAGACGCCCTCGAACTGGCGCGCGACGGCGGCGGGGCTGCGGTCCTGATGGGTCACCGTCTGACCGGAGTGCACAGGCCAAGTGGGATAGGTATTGATCGGGTCGCTCATCCTACTGCACCGCTATTTCGGCCTGCAACGCGCCCGCCGTCTTGAGCGCCTGCAGGATGGTGATGAGATCGCGCGGGCTGACGCCCAGCGCATTGAGGCCGCCCACCAGCGTCTGGAGCGAGGTGCCACTCGTCAGCATCGCCAGCGCCGCGCCATTGCCGTCGTTCGCCTCGATCCGGGTACGCGGCAGCACCGCCGTCGTCCCGTTCGAGAGCGGCCCGGGCTGCGAGGCCACCGGCGTCTCGGTGACGCTGATGGTGAGCCCGCCCTGCGCGATGGCCACCGGGCTGACGCGCACGTCCGCGCCCATGACCACGGTGCCCGCCGCTTCGTTGATGACGATCCGCGCGGGTTGGTCGACCGCCACGGGCAGGTTCTCGATCCGGGTGACGAGGTCGATCAGCGAGCCGCTGCCATATGGACGCAGCTCCACCGTGCCGGGATCGAGAACTTCGGCGGAACCGGGCGCCTCGCGGTTGACGGTCGCGGCGATCTGGCGCGCGGTGGTGAAGTCCGGGTTCTTGAGCGCCAGCTTCAGCGAGTGCGCGGTACGCAGGTCATAGGCCACCTCGCGCTCGATGATCGCTCCGCCGGCGATCCGCGCGGTCGTCATGACGCCGCGGCTGAGCTTCGCGCCCGCGCCCTGCGCCTTGAAGCCCGAGACCGCCACCGGCCCCTGCGCCACCGCATAGATCTCGCCGTCCAGCGCGCGCAGCGAGGACACCAGCAGGATGCCGCCCTGAAGGCTGCTCGCATCGCCCAGCGCCGAGACCTGCACGTCCACCGTCGATCCGGCGCGCGCGAATGGCGGCATCGTCGCGGTGACGGTGACGGCGGCGACGTTCTGGGTGAGCATCTGGGTGCCGCGAATGTTGACGCCCATGCGCTCCAGCATGGCCTGCAGCGTCTCCTCGGTGAAGGGGACGTTGCGGATGCGGTCGCCGGTGCCCTGCAGGCCGACCACGAGGCCGTAGCCGACCAGCTGGTTGGTCCGCACGTTCTCGACGTCGACGATGTCCTTGATGCGCGGCTGCGGGCCGGCCTGCGCCACGGCGGGCGCCAAGAAGACCACTGGCAGGGCGAGAAGCGCGAGGAGGAACGGAAGCCGGGGCATCGTGTGTCTTATAGGAAGAAAGCGCGAGGGGCGGGTCGCGAGGCCGACACAATTCCTCCCCGAGCTTGTCTCGGGGAGGTGGCAGTCGCGAAGCGGCTGACGGAGGGGGAATGGCGCGCCTTCTCCCCCTCCACCACCGCCTGCTCTATATCTGCGGTACGGGAGCCCACGATTTGCAACCGCCTAATCGCCGTTGGCATCGACCATGAATACAATAGGTTTGCCTCGCGACGTCGATCCCATCCAGCGGACAAGGCTGCTCGCACGCCTCGCGAGGCAATCGTGTCGTTGATATGCAATCGCCCTTTCGGCAACCCTTTCAGCAAACGCTTTGGAGCCGGAAATTCCAGCACCGCTTCCCGCGCCATGTCGTGCTGACGCAGGGAAACCCTCATGCCCTTCCCGCCATCGGAAGAGGGCAATTGGGGATCGCTAAGGAGCTCCCAGTCATATTTGAGCCCATCGCTTTCGACGGTGCCACCACGGCCATGTTTATGAACTATGACCCCCCTTTAGCATGCCGACGGCAGGCCTCCACCCCACATCAGTGCGCGTGGCCCGATGCGCGTTCAGTTCCTTGAAGGCTCGGCAAAACTCATATTGGAAGAGGGGCTTGTCTCAGTCGTCCAGCCAACCGCACAAAATCTCGCCCTCGTGCCCTTCGGGCGCCAGCGCCGCGCGTGACGCTTCCAGCAGTGGCGGCAGCACCTGCATGAAAGCGTAGGGCGGATTGACGATGAAGAGGCCTGCGCCGTTGTAGATGCCGGGCTGCTCGCTGTCGTACAGCCAGTGCTCCACCACCAGAAATTTCGGGATGCCGAGCTTGCGGAGCTGCGCCTTCCACCGCTGGTGCGTGGCGCTGTCCTTCAACGGATACCAGATCACCGTCACGCCATGCGCCCATTTGCGGTGGGCGGCGGCGAGGGTGGCGGTGATGCGCGCGCGCTCGTCCGTCTGTTCATAGGGCGGGTCGACCACGACCACGCCGCGAGGCGTCCGGGGCGGCACCATCGCCAGCCAGAGTTCGTAGGCGTCGCGTTCATGTATGGCCGCGCCGGTGCCCCGCATCGCGACACGCAGGGTAGCGGCATCGGCCGGGTGCTTTTCGTTAAGGATCAGGGCGTCCTGCTGGCGCAGGAGCTGCGCCAGGAACTGCGGCGAGCCAGGGTACAGGCGGGGTTCGTCTCCGGTATTCACCGCCTGCACGGCGGCGCGGTAGTCGTGCAGCAAGGGGTTCGTGTCGGCAAAGGCCCGCATCACGCCCTGTGTGGCCTCGCCGGTGCGTTGCGCGTCGTCGCCGCCAAGGTCGTACAGCCCGCAGCCGGCATGAGTGTCGATCAGGGTGAGCGCGCCCGGCTTGTGCTGCAACGCGCGCACCAGCGCGATCAGGAGGCTGTGCTTGACGACATCGGCGCTGTTGCCGGCGTGGAAGGAATGGCGATAATTCATGGTAACTCAAAATCCAGACGCTCGGCCTTTAGACGAGCTGCTGAACCTTCTGCAAAGCGAAGTTATGATCGTGGCTGTCTTGTTAGGCGCGGCAGCTTAGCGCGATGCGATTGAAGTAGCCAATCCGGTGCCCGTATAGAGTCCCACATCGCGTTTCGGCGCAAGGCTACTAGCCTGCCTCAGCGAACGTCATTGGAGGTGGAAACCGACCGACCCGTTCTTACCGTTGAGTCGCCAATTATCGATCCCCAAGTGCGGTCCGCCTGCTATCCCGGCAGCTCGCGAACAAATGCTGTCGCTCCGAGATCTCGCCTTTGACGTGTGTCTTCAGCAATGAAGCGGCCGTCCGGCATTGCCGAACTTGACAACACTCGGTGTCGCGCAACTGACGTAGAGCGCAATCACACCGCTCTCGGCAATCACTTCGCTTCGATGGCTGGTGCGACACCGAGGTGCCAGACTCCTGCACGAGATTGGGGAACGTGCGTCAGTCCCATAAGGACTGCCCGTCACTATAAGTGGGACAGCGCCCAGATTTTAGCGCCTCGCTCAGGGCATGCTGTGGTTCAATGTAGCGAGGGTCGGGATCGTCGAACGGGATCGAGTCATGGAAGACTGGCTGACCAGCGAAATCGATGACGACGAGTTCCAGCCACCCCGGATGGACCGTCGCGCCTGCGGACCATCCGCCGCGCCCGGCGATCGCCAGCGGCACAGTGGGGCGCCCGCGTGCCGAGGCGTCGGATGCGCCCAACTCCTCCAGCATGCCCATCGCCACCAGTTGCTGGGTCATGCGGGTCATCGATGCGGTGTTCATCCGCAGCATGGATGCCAGATGCACGCGAGGGGTAGGCCCCGCGATGCGCAACTGGAGGATGATCCGCTTCTGGACTTCGGTGAGGATGATCTCGGGACGATGGGGTGCTGGCATGCGCTGCCCCATATAATTGCGTCATGTCAAAAAAATGAAGACACGGTGCCTTGTCGGGCGGTCCTCATCTGTCGGCGTGAAGATTGGGCATGCCGTCGGCAACCTTGGGAAACGGTCGTCTGGGCCAGGACCGGGCGACAACATCTCGTCCATCAACTGCTTGCGACCTTGAGAGCGTCTATGACGGCGCGCAGGCCCGCCGAAATATACCGGCGCGTCGGATAATAGAGGTAGAGCCAGTCTTCGGGCACGATCCAGTCGGTCAGGCAGGACACGAGACGTCCGCTCTCGACATAGGGCCGCGCCCGGTCCTCCCAGACATAGGCCAATGCGACGCCGGCAAGTGCGGTTTCTATCATCAGCTCTTGGTCGTGCAGCGCGACCGGCCCCTTGACCTCGACGTCGATTTCCTCGCCGTTGCGCCCAAATGACCATGGATAGCCGACCCCGCTGGGATACATGTTGCGAATGCAGACGTGGTCGGAGAGGTCTGCAGGGGTGGTGGGCATCGAACGCCGCTCGAAATAGCCCGGCGACCCGACCACCGCGAATTTCAGGCGCGGTTTGATCCTTACCGCCGTCATCCCGTCGCGCAGACTCTCGCCCAAACGGATGCCCGCATCGAACCCTTCCTCGACGATATCGACGAGCCGGTCGGTCGCGACGATCTCTAGCTCGAGGTTGGGATTGGCGGCGACAAGCGGTCCGATCATCGGTCCCAGCACGAAAGGTGCGATCGAATTGGGCGCGTTGATCCGGACCTTGCCGAAAGGCGTGTCACGGAACTGGTTCAGCGCGTCCAATGCCGAACCGATGTCACCGAACGCAGGCGACAACTGCGACAGGAGCATGGCTCCCGCATCGGTCAGTGACACGCTGCGCGTGGTCCGGTTCAGCAGCCGGATGCCGACCCGCGCCTCAAGGTTCGAAACCGCATGGCTGATTGCCGAGGCGGTGACCCCACGTTCCTCGCTTGCCCGCCGGAAGCTGCGATGGCGCGCAACCGCGTCGAATGCGGCAAGTTCTGACAGGTCCGTGGTGCGCATTACTGATTCTCACTCAGCACTGATCGGAAAACTCATCGGCTAATCGGCTGAATGAAACCAGCGCAAATTGCTCCTGTCAGCCGGACACCGGCAAGCAGGAGCAAGACGATGACCCTCACGATTGCACAGGCAGAAGCGATGATTGCCGCCGGCGCCGCCCGCGCAGACGATCTCGATATCGCCGCCAATATCGCGGTGCTCGACGCTGCGGCCCACCTCAAGGCTTTCGCCCGGATGGACGGCGCGGTGCTCGGTTCGATCGACGTCTCGATCGGCAAGGCGCGCACCTCGGCGCTGTTCCAGATCAGCAGCGAAGCGGTGTGGGACTACTGCAAGCCGGGCGCCCCGGCGCACAATCTCGAAGCCAGCAATGGCGGCCTGATGCCCTTTCCCGGAGGCCTGCCGATCATCGCCGCCGACGGCACCGTAATCGGCGCGGTCGGCGTGTCGGGCGGTGCCCCCTCCCAGGATCTCGAAATAGCCGAAGCCGCGGTCGCCGCGCTCATCGGCTGAATTCTCGAACCCGCGACCAACCCCTCGAAGCACTGAAAGGACCGTATCATGACCAAGACCATCCTCATCACCGGCGCCGGCTCGGGCTTTGCCGAGGCCGCCGCCATCGGCATGGCACAGGCCGGCCACACCATCATCGCCACCGCGCAGATCAGCCCGCAGGTCGCGGCGCTGCGCGAGAAGGTCGCCAGGCTGGGCCTCGACAATCTGCGCGTCGAGAAGCTCGACCTCACCGATCCTTACGACATGGCCTTCATCGAGACCTTCGACATCGACGTGCTGTGGAACAACGCCGGTTACGGCGAGAGCGGCCCGGTCAGCGAGATCCCGATGGACCTCGTTCGCAAGAACTACGAGATCAACGTGTTCAAGCCGCTCGAACTGACCCAGGCTTTCATCAGGAAGTGGGTCGCGCAGGGCAGGAAGGCCAAGATCGTGTTCACCTCGTCGATGGGCGGGCTGTTCACCCCGGCCGGCTGGGGCACCTATGTCTCGACCAAGCACGCGCTGGAATCGATCTCCGAAGCCATCGCCCAAGAAGTCGCGCCGTTCGGCATCAAGGTCCAGACGATCAATCCGCGCGCCTATTACACCGGCTACAACGAGACGATGGCAGACACGGCGTTCCGCTGGCTCGATGCGGAAAGGAACTTCACCGATCCCGTCGAACTGCGCGCCACCTTCGACGCGCTGCTCGCCTCGCCCATGGGCCACATGGACGCACAGGAGATGATCGACCGCATGATCGCGATCGTCCCCGCCGACACCGGGAAGGTCCGCAACGTCAGCCCCAAGGCGGTCGAGGACATGCTGAAGGAAGCGCAGGCCGCCGCCTGGGACGCCGAGATCTGAACATCCACTGGAGCGGCGGTTCTTCCACCGCCGCTCCGACCATCTTCGGACGAACAATTGCGACCGGCAACACCCGCGTCTGGAGCATTTCGTCACCTGCACCGGTCAGTGCTGAATTTCACTCAGCACTGACCGGAACATTCACCGAATTATCGCGCCAATCGCCGGAGAGTATCCCGGTTTCAGCCGAAACCGACTTCCGGCTCCGGCGCCTGAACACCCACGAAAGGAGACATCTCATGAAGACATGGTTCATCACCGGTGCGTCGCGCGGCTTCGGCGCCCTCGTCACCGAACGCGCACTCGCGCAGGGCGACGCCGTAGTCGCCACCGCGCGCAACCCGAGGCAGATCGTCGAGCGCTTCGGCGACCAGGCCAACCTGCTGGCCCTCGCCCTCGACGTGACCGACGAGGCTCAGGCCGTCGCTGCGGCGGAGGCAGCCATCGCCCGGTTCGGCAGCATCGACGTGCTGCTCAACAATGCCGGCTTCGGCCTGATGGGAGCAGTCGAGGAAGCCAGCGCGGCGGAAGTCGAGGCGGTCTATCGCACCAACGTGTTCGGATTGCTCAACGTCACCCGCGCCGTGCTGCCGCACATGCGCGCCGCCGGTTCGGGCCGCATCCTCAACATCTCGTCGATCGGCGGCTACCGCGGCGCAGCGGGCTTCGGGGTCTATTCGTCGACCAAGTTCGCGGTCGAAGGCCTGTCCGAAGCGCTCCACGCCGAACTGGAGCCGCTCGGCATCCACGTGACGGTCGTCGAGCCCGGCTATTTCCGCACCGATTTCCTCGATGCGACCTCGCTGAGCGTCAGCCCGACGATCATCGAGGACTATGCCGGGACTGCAGGACGCGTCCGCAATGTCGCGACCGGGCTCAACCACAGCCAGCCGGGCGACCCCTCGCGACTGGCGCGGGTGCTGATCGAGTTCGCCGATGCGACCAATCCGCCGGTGCGCCTGCCGCTGGGCAGCGACACGGTGGCGGCGATTGAAGCGAAGCATGTCTCGGACGCCGTGATCCTCAGCGACTGGCGGCAGGTCTCGGTTTCCACCGACTTCCCGCCTGACGATCGGAGTTAACGGGCGCTCACGAACGGCGTCCGGAGCGCGGGGTAGTGAGCGAGGCGAGAGTCACGAAAGCCAGGGCGCCGGCGATTACGCTCACCGGCATCTGGTCCGCTATGCTCTGGACGACGGCAAAAGCTCCGAATGCGAGGAGGAGCAGTATGGCCCACTGGGCGCGGCTCGGCTGCCCCTCCTTGCGCGGGCGATGATCCTGACGTGCGATCCGGGCGACCAGATCTGCGTGGGCGCGGGTGTACCCTGCCAGCAGGAAATCGCGCAGGACACGTTCGCTCGGTGCTGCGTCCTGCCGCAGCACCACGGCGAGCCGCCGGAGAGCCTCCAGCTTCGGGTCCGCGAGTTCGTTAACCGGTTCGCCGCCGAAGTGACGACCGATCCATGCGCGGAAACCCTTCTGCCCCGGAACGGAAGACAGCGGATCGTTGCGGGACAGGAACACCACGGAGCGCTCGAGAGGGCTCAGGGCGAGCGTGCTTGCGGGCAGGAATGCTTCTAGACCGGCATGGTACATGGCAATATCCTCGAAAGCTTGAGGCATGCAGGGGTGGCATCTGCCGCCCTGTGCCCGGTTTTCAGAAGTGGCAAGCGCCCCCTTGGCCATCCATCGGCCTGCTGAAGCGGCGTTGCTGACCACGACTGTATAGGTCCGTTCGTGCTCCGCGATTATCCGCTCCATAGGCACTTCATTGATGCGCAAAGAGAGGCAATCGGCGGTGGGAAGCTCAGTCGATGACGGAGTAGAGGCTGTCGATCCGCCCGTCCCGGAGATTGGCCAGATGGCAGCCGGATGCGACATAAGTGCCCGGATGATACGCCTGCCAGCGCAGCATGTAGAGGCCGCTATGGCCGATCACCGGACCGACCGGCCGACAGGGCGCGGTGCCGATCGCCATGCGGAAACGCTCTGCGGCTCTCAGTACCGCCTCCCGCCCGGCGGAGGCTCCATGCTCTTCGTAGATCACCGGCATCTTGTGCCAGATCGCTTTCAGCATTCCCGTGGGATCGCCGAGGCAGAAGATCGACAGGAGGTTGGCGTGGAGCACCTGATCCGGCGACGCTGTCCAGGGATGCGCATTCAAGCCAGGATTGTGCGCGGCATGAGCTGCCATAGTGCAGGCTTCAGACATCGCGAGATGCGCGTCTATCGATCTCATCGAACTGGCAATAGAATCCATATCGATCTCCATCAGGTTCTGCCTGCAAGATCGTGATGGGATTGCCGTTATTCACTCTATACGAAAGGTCATCTTGCAGTGCCGATGGGATGGCTGCACCGTCAGGCAGTGGATACGGCAGGTTTCATGCCGCATGGAAGGTGCTTGGAGCCGATCATGCGGCTGAACCTATGGTGGGTTTGACCAAGTCCCACTCGTTGCCGACGGCAGAGGGCGATGACTGCTTCTGCGGCATCGGGATCAAGCAATCAGCGAAGCCTGACCCATGTTTATGCCATGTTGGCGGCCCTTGGATGTGGGCGTGAGCCAAGCGCTCAGCGGGAGGGTGCCGATCATGGACGATAGGACGAGAAGCCCGGCAGGGTTCTGGATCGTCCACGCCGACATTTCAGGTAATGCGATCAGCGGCAGATGCGGACCTTGCGGTGGTGACGCCATTCCGTCCAGCAACGGCGATGATTGCCGCGATACCGGCGGTCGCTCCAATGCCTCGGCCGTTCGTAGCGACGATGGTCCCGGTAGTGCCGATCGTAGTGTCGCTGCTCGTAGCGATATCGATCGCCACGCGGATGGGCTTCCGCGGTGACCGCCATGCCAAGGCTGCTGGCCGCCATTGCAAGTGCAAGAGATAGTTTGAGAATTTTCATCGAGACCTCCGGGGTTGGAAGCCATGGAAACCCCTTGCCGGATGAATTGCCGATGTACGTCGCGCCAAACGGCATCGGTCGTGCGACAGGCCATGGCCGTCGGTCGGTGTGCTGCGCGGCAAGTGGCCTAAAGCTGCCTGCCCACCGCCGCACTGGTCTCATAATCATTCGGCCTCGGGCGAACTCCCGGCCTCTCGCGCGTTACATCAATGACATAGCGAGAGGAGAGACAGATGACCGCGACTACCGAGAGTGCCCGGATGCACGATGATCTGAAGAACATCGGGTTGCGTGCGCAGGCCACCGCTGCGGGGCTGGTGCAGCTCTGCAAGGAGTTGAACGCCGTCGGTGTCCTCGATCAGGCGGCTGTGGACCGCGTGAAACATGCGATCGCGGATGAGATCGCACTGACGGCGCCGCGCCCGATCCCGCGAGCCAGTTTCCGCCGCGAGGTTTGCGAGCGACTGGACGCACTGTTCGCAGGCGATGAAAAGGTCGGATCTGCCGAGCGGCTGTCATTCGCGTCCAAGCAGTAAGACTGGGGCGAAGAATCGGGCCATCGTCAACATGTAACGTGTGAAGCGCAGGCTTCGGATGCGACCCGAAGGGCCACGCCCCTGTACCAACTGGCCCGGACTTCGCACGAGCGCCGGGCCTTCTCGATCTCAGCGCGTGAATGCCCAGACGCCGAGGCCGATGGCTACCCAGAGGACGGCGTCGAGGCCCACGATCCACAACAGGCTGTGGCAGTCCTGTTCCCGGGAATCCCGGCGATAGAATTGGATCTTGCTGGCTTCGATCTTACTGGCGGGGGGCACATTGCGCTCCTCACGTTGCGACCCGGCAATGGTGACATCGAAAGTGCAAATGCCGATGCCCAGAAAGGTTCACAGGCTGAATATCGCACCCGTTCCGGCTGTATTGTCCGGAAGTCGAGGCCCTGTGCCATGTTCGTGATGCTCGCTGTGCCGCCGTGAATTGTCGTTTGGGATGCAGGTATGATAGCGATATCATCCTGAGCGGCATTCCGCGCCTTGAGTTCGGGGTGCCGCAGCAGGCGAAACGAAAGAGACAAGCAATGAACGGGTTGGGCAGGATGATGCTGGGTATGGCGGCGGCGCTGTGGGTGATGCCCGGTGCGTCGTTCGGGGCGGATGCGGATATCCCGCATATCGTCGAGAATCATGGCCGCCACGCGCTTGTGGTCGATGGCGCGCCGTTCCTGATACTGGGCGCTCAGGTCAACAATTCAAGCGCATGGCCCGCCGCTCTGCCGCGCGTGTGGCCGGCCATGGAAGCGCTAGGCGTCAATACCGTGGAGATTCCGGTCGGCTGGGAGCAGATCGAGCCGGAGGAAGGCCGCTTCGACTTCACGATCGTGGACACGCTGCTGGAACAGGCCCGCGCCCGGAACCTCAGGCTCGTCCTGCTGTGGTTCGCGACGTGGAAGAACACCAATCCGCAATATGCGCCGCGCTGGGTGAAGCTCGACAACCGCCGCTTCCCGCGCATGGTGCGGCCTGACGGAACGCTCCACTACGCGCTGTCGCCCTTCGGGGCCGAGACGCTGAAGGCCGACAGCAAGGCCTTCGCGGCCCTGATGCGCCACTTGCGCGAGGTCGACCCGCAGAACACGGTCATCATGATGCAGGTGCAGAACGAAGCGGGCTCCTACGGTCTGGCGCGGGATCATTCGCGCGCTGCCGAGGCGGCCTTCGCTGCGCCCGTGCCCGAGGCCCTGCGGCGGCGCATGAACAAGCCCGCGGGCAACTGGGCGACCCTGTTCGGTCGGGATGCCGATCTCTATTTCCACGCCTGGCACGTCGCCCGCTACATCGATGCGGTGGCGGCGGCAGGCAAGGCGCAGAAGGCACTGCCGATGTACGCCAATGCGGCGCTGCCCGGCGATCCGTTCACCTGGCAGGACGCGAAGAGCTATGCCAGCGGCGGCCCGGCCAATACCGTGATCGACGTCTACAAGGCTGCCGCGCCGCACCTCGACCTCGTCGCGCCGGACATCTACAATCCGGCGCACAAGGCCTACACCGGCTTCCTCGCCGCCTACGACCGCCCGGACAACGCGCTCTTCGTGCCCGAAACCGGGCACGCACGGGAATACGCCCGCTTCTTCTTCGAGGCGGTGGGTCGCGGCGCCATCGGCTGGGCTCCTTTCGGCGTCGACTACACGCGCTATCTGCCGGTCTTCCCGGCCACTCCGAAGCTGGAGGGGCAGCCCATCGTCCCCTTCGCCGCCAACAATGCCCTGTTCCGCCCGATCGGGCGACTTTGGGCCAAGCTGGCCCTGGGGGGACAGACATGGGGCGCGGCGGAACCGGAAGATCCGGCCGAAGGGCATCGCCGCGTGCTCCGGCTGGGCCGCCACACGGCCACCGTCAGCTTCGGCAGCAGCGACTTCGGCGACGGCGCGCCGAAGGGCAATGCCTACCCCAGCGGCGGTGTGGCCATCGCCCGCCTCGCGCCCGACGAATATCTCGTGACCGGCTATTTCGCGCGGGTGGAATTCGGGCTTGCCGATGCGGGCGCGGCCAACCTCATCCTCGACCGGGTGGAGGAAGGCACTTACGACGCGCAGGGCAACTGGCAATTCGCGCGCGTGTGGAACGGCGATCAGGTGGACTGGGGGCTCAACTTCACGGGCGCACCGCAGATGCTGCGGGTCAAGCTGGCGACATATCCCACGAAGCAGGAATGACTGGCCCGTCACCTCGTCCAACCTGCAACCGGCACCGGCGGCTGATGCGGGCAACGAAGGTCCGGCGCACGACTTGTGCCTTGCATGCCCTGGCAAAAAATTGTTCGCTTCCTCGTCGTCATCGCCCTGATCGCGGTCGCGCTCCTGTTCGGCAGGGCGTGGCTGGGCGACCATCCCGAGTACGATCCACGCGCGCCGCTCACCATCGATCAGCCCGACACCTGGGTGACTGCCCGCAAGTTCGCTGCTTTGCGCGATGACCGCGATGTCTGCCGTGCCTTTCTGCGCCGTAGCGGCATTACAGTCACCGCTCTGCCCCCTCTAGGTGCCGTTCAGTGCCGTCGTGACGACCGCAAGATTCTTGCTGCGCCGGCCCGTTTCGATATCGCGCTGAGACCCGCCGGAGCACAGGGAACCTGCGCTATCGACGCCGGTCTCGCCCGCTGGCTTCACCGGGATGTGCAGCCTGCGGCAGAAGCGATGTTCGGGCAGCGGGTCGTGCGCCTCGAACATCTGGGGACCGCCAATTGCCGCAGGATCGGCGGTGGAGACACCGGGAACTGGAGCGAACATGCCACCGGCAACGCCATCGACATCGCCGCCTTCGTCCTGGCCAACGGTCGTCGCATAAGCGTTTCGGGGGATTGGAAAAAACCGCCTTCCGCGCCTGAGGCCATGTTCCTTCACGCGGCCCGCGACAGCGCCTGTGACAGCTTTTCCACGGTGCTTTCGCCTGACTACAATTCCGCCCACTCGGACCATCTGCATCTCGACCAGGCCCGCCGATCGGCAGGTTGGAGCGCATGCCGCTAGGCTCGCGTCGTTTTCTGGAAGCGGGGCTGCACTCTGTCAGTCATTCAGAGATGAGCACGCAAACCCGCGCCGTAACATTGGTTCTGCCCGTCCGGCTTGGGCACGCGCTCAACGGCGCAATCCAGCGGAAAGTGCAATCTTAACCAATCTCGCATATGTGATCGACACGATATGCTGCCGTCCATCGATCTCGCCACTCTACGCCTGTGCAGCGTGCTTGCGTCCGCGACGTTCGTCGTCATTTTCCTGACGCTCTGGCGCGGGCGGAAAGATCAGTTCCACAACGTCCATTGGGCGGCGAGCCTGCTGCTTTATTGCGTTGCGCTGGCCGGGCTTGAATGGATCAACCGGCCCGACGATGTGCTCGTCCGGTCCTTGCTGGTCGCGGTGCTTACGGCGTCGAATATTCCCCTGAGCACGGGCGTGCGGCTTTTTGCCGGGCGCCCGCTCTGGCGCTGGTGGATGGCGGTGCCTCCCGCAGTGACGCTGATCGGGTTCCTGCTGCCTCACATGGCGGCCATGGTCGGGATCGCCATGCCGCAGGGAAGCGAACAGTCGCTCGCCGCAGTGGGCCTTGCGCTGGGCATGGGTGTTTTCGGCGCTGACATCATCCGGGAAGCTGGCAGGGCCGTCCCTGACGGATATGGCGGACGCATCGCCGGAATCGCACTGTTGGCCTACATCCCTTGCTATATCATCGCGATCGTCGGCGAGATCCTGCACTTTGCGACGCCCAGCACTTTGGCCGTGATTGCCCTCCTTTCCGACCAGTTGTTGTTGATGCTGCTCAACGTCGGCCTGCTGGCGATGCCTGCGGAGGCAGCCCTTGTGGCGATGCGGGAAAGCAGTTGGCGCGACGCATTGACCGGCGTCTACAATCGCGCGTGGCTGGCGGGCGCACACGATGAGTATCTGAAGCCGGGCACCTGGTTGGCGCACATCGACATCGACCATTTCAAATCGATCAATGACCGTTTTGGCCACGCAGCAGGCGACGCCACGCTCGCGATGCTCGCCGATGCCCTGATCGTTGCGACGCAGGACAGCGAACTCGATTGTGCAGGGCAGGTGGTTCGCATGGGCGGGGATGAGTTCCTGATCATCATGCCGAACGCTTCGTCGCACGCCGCCCAGAGGCTGGTGCAGACCGTCAGGACCAGGATCGGCGACCTCGGGCCGTTCAACTGGACCGTGAGCATAGGGCTTACCGAAGTCGAGGCGAGTGACCAGACGCTGGCCAGCGCGGTCGAGCGCGCGGACCAGCAACTCTACGCCGCTAAACTCGCAGGGCGCGACCGGGTCGCAGCCTAGAATTCCCCCGTTCAACGGTCCTTTTTCGGCGATCCATTGCCGACATCGTTGCGCGGTTTCCCCTTGGTCGTGCGCTGGGCACTGGCCTTGGCGGCGGCAAGGACCGGGCCACAGGCCGCTGCCTTGGCATCACCCGGGTCCACGAAGGCCAGTAGCCCGGCAGCCGGCGTTGCAAGCACCGCAAGCCCAAGTCCCGCCCCGGCGCGGCCGACCAGTTGCGGCGTGATGACGTCGAGCCTGGGTTCGGCGAAATGACCGACCAGTCCGACCGGCGACTGGCCGGAGAAAAGGCTGATCTTCTTGCCATCGGCGCGGAACGCCAAGTCCACCGCCTCGGTCCCGAAACTGAAGCCTCCGCGTCCGGTGACGACGTTCTTGCTGGTGTCGATCAGGATCGGGTCGGCTGTCGCGGTTCCTCCCCGGACCGTAAACGCCAGCAGGCCGCAATTGATCTCGATCGGCTTCTTCAACTTGCCCTGAAACATCTTGGATACGAAAGTGCCGAGGTCGAGCTCGGCCAGCTGGGCGTTTTGCGTCCACAAGGTTCCCTGCGGCATGACGAAGGCGATCCGGCCGGACGACGTTGCGAGTGAATCATGGATCGTATCGCCTCTGCCTTCGAGCTCGATACGTCCGCGGATCGTGCCGGTGGTGCCCGAGCCTGCCACGCCATAGCCGGCGAGCAGACGCCCCATCGGCGTGGATGCAAGGCGGATGTCGTAGCGTATCGCCGAGGGGCGTTGGCGCGTGTCGAAGATCATGTCCGAGACCACGTCTCCCCGCGCCATCGAGAATGTCAGCGGCGAGAGCGCCAGCCGCCCCTTGTCCAGCGACAGCTTGAGCGCGATGTTTGAGACCGGCACGTTCTTCGAGCGCACAATCGCGATCTTCCAGTCCAGTCCGGCGTCGAAGCGCTGCATCATTTCTACCGGTAGCGCAGCATCGGGAAGAATGCGCCGTGGTCCTGCTCCGGTCGCCGCAGCGGCGGCGACAGCACCCTTGGATGCGACGACATCCGGGTTATAGCCGATGAACGGCGCTGCATCGATGATGTCGAGGCGACGGGTCGCTAGTGTGGCGTCGAGCCGCAGCCGCTCTTCATTGGTCACCGTGAAGCTGCCCGACAGGTCGGACTGACCAAACGTGCCGGTCATTCCGGTGAACCGGTAAGTCTGCGCGTCCTTCACGAGCCTGGCCTTCAGCGCGTAGCGGCGCGTCTGCGGGATGGCGACGTCGATCACCGCGAGCAGGTCCGACAGGTCGCGCCCCTGCGCGGCGACGTTCAGGGGAACGCCCTCGAACTCGGTGAGAGCAGGCAGGGTGCCCGATACGTCGATCACGCTGTTCGCGGCCCAGGCCCGTGCTTGCAGCCGGTTCTCCGCGCCGGAAATGCTTGCATCGGGAGAGAGGAGACGGGCTGAAAGGCGGAACGGGGTGGTACGGAAGGTTCCGTCGCCGCTTACGCCGACCGCCTTGCCGATACGGGTATCGGTCGCGGCGATCGGATCGATGGTGAGGTTTGCCCGGAGCGGCATCTGCGGATCGATGTAGTGGATCTGCGTGCCGACAATGTCGGCCCTGTCGATGCGCGGCATCTCGAAAGGCTTGCCTTCGCCGCTCTTGGCAAAGGTCCAGGTGTTGCGCTTGTGAGCAGTGTCCCATTCGAGATTGGCGACACCGTGGTTCAGTTCGAGAGAATAGAGATGCCGCCGCCCGAACAGCAGCGAAAGCGGTGCGATCCTCGCCTCGATGCGCCGCGCGGCGAAAAGGGTGCGCCCCCTGGCCCAGTCCGGGTTGGACACGGACAACTGTTCGGCGAGAAACTTCATGCGCAGCGGGGCGAAATAGAGCTGGAAATCGCCGCCGACCTTGACCTCCCGATCGCTCAGTGAACTGGCGAGGCTTTCGAAAGGGTGCTTGAGGAAACGTCCCTTGGTTATGAACAGCACCAACCAGACGGCGAATATCGTGCCAAGCACGATCAGCAGAACATTGCGCACGATACGCCAGAACCGCGGGTTTGCGGATGGCCTTGGCTCAGGCGGCTCCGATGCGACTGGCATTTTCATAAAGCCCACATCGCTTGAGTACCGGTTTTGGTTTCAGGCGAGGTACGCGCTAGATTGCGGCAGGAGCTGATCGACGAAGCCTTAGCCGTGCAATTGCGCGGCGCGGTCTAGTGAGTGAGTTCGCATCGCTGATCGAAAACGGTGAGCGCACCTGATCCTGTCGAGCCCCATGCAATGGCAGCGGAGCGCTGCTCCTTCGTCAGATCGTCCCTGCCGCCGCCTCAGTCCTGACGGGTTCCCCTCAAGCCGCGGTCATAGGCCTCAAGCCAGGGATCGACGTTGCTCCTGTCCGCCCATCGATCCCACTGTGTGGCCAGCCGTCGCACTTGGGCTGCTCGGAGGCCAGATCGCGCGTTTCGCCGGGGTCACGGGCAAGCTCGCACAACTGGTGATGCGGCCTTGTGCCGATCGGGTTGCCGTAGAAAGTTTCCGGGTCCCTGCTGCGCCGCATGACGACGATGTCGCCCTGCTCGGCTTCGGCGCCTGCGTCAGCGACTTGCGCGGCGACGACGGAGGGATGGCAAAGCGCTAGCAAGGGCAACGTCGCCAGAGACGCATTCAGAAAGGCCAGCTTTGACGACAATGGTGAACTCGGCCCGATACCCCCTGGGTGTTCCGACATGCGTGCGGCAGCGACCGCACGAGTGGGGTGGGCGCTAACTCAACTATAATGATAGATCAGAAAAGGTGTGGTTGCGTCCGGCGCGTTGCCGGGCATACCGATCGCGGCTAGGCTGGCTGCCGAACAGGAGAGCGGGTGACGAGTTTGCGCAATGAAAGCGGGGCAGCGGATACCGGGGTTTCGGTTTCCGCCGGAATGGTCTGGATACCGGGCGGCGCTTTTTCCATGGGTTCGGAGAATTTCTACCCCGAAGAAGCACCAGTGCGCCGTGTATCGGTGAATGGGTTCTGGATCGACGCCCTGCCGGTCACCAACCGACAGTTCGCCGAATTCGTGGCGGCTACCGGCCATCGCACCGTTGCCGAGATCGCGCCCGATCCTGTCCAGTATCCCGGCCTGGCGCCGGAAATGGTACAGGCCGGTTCGCTGGTCTTCCACAAGACTGCGGTTCCCGTGGACACCGGAAACCCCGCGAACTGGTGGCGGTTCGACTTTGGTGCGGATTGGCGTCATCCGCTGGGACCGGACAGCGATCTCGACAGTCTAGGGCTTTGGGACCACCCGGTGGTCCAGGTCGCGTATGCCGATGCCGAAGCCTATGCCCGGTGGGCGGAAAAGGATCTGCCGACCGAGGCTGAGTTCGAGTTTGCCGCGCGCGGGGGCCTTGACGGCGCCGATTACGCATGGGGCGACGAGCTTGCGCCGGCGGGCGCAATGCTGGCGAACTACTGGCAGGGCCTGTTCCCTTTCGCCAATCAACTGCTGGACGGTTGGGAGCGCACATCCCCGGCAGGAACCTATCCCGCCAACGGCTACGGCCTGTTCGACATGATAGGCAATACCTGGGAATGGACGCGCGACTGGTGGAGCGACCGGCCGGATACCGGGAAGAAGAAGTCCGGAGGCTCCTGCTGCACGATCAGCAACCCGCGCGGCGCAAGGCTCAAGGACAGCTTCGATCCGTCGCAGCCGGGCGTCCGGATCGGTCGCAAGGTGTTGAAGGGCGGGTCGCACTTGTGCGCAGCAAACTACTGCCAGCGGTATCGCCCTGCGGCACGCCATCCCGAGATGGTCGATACGTCGACTTCGCATATCGGGTTCCGCTGCGTGCGGAGATGATTGCCGCATTATCGACCGGGACGTGGCCATAGCTCGATCCCGGTCGCGCAGCCGACGGCCTTTTACCGGCCCGGGACGACCTGCATGTCGTAGACCACCACCTTCTGCCACAGATGCTCGCACTGCTTGACGAAGGCCTGATGGATGGGGTGATCCTGGTAGGCCTTCTGGTCGGCGGCATTGTCGAAATACATCAGTTCCGACACGTCGTAGCTTGCGTCGACGACGGAGCGCTCCTCGGTGGGGGCAGGCACGCCGATCTGCAGGTCGCGGATGACCGGGATGGCGCGCAATGTGCGCAGCCCTGCGATGAGTTGGTTGCGATCGGCCTGCTCTCCGGGGCGTTTCAGCCAGAAGAAGACGTGATGCACCAGCGATGGCGTGCTGGCCGGGGTTGCCGCCCTAGCGGAGGAAAGGGCCATGCTTGCGCTTCCGAGTGCGATCATAGCCGCCATTTCCCTTCTGCTTGTTTCCATTGCGTCGTCTCCTTGTCGGTGAGTATCGAATGTGGCTCGTGTCAGGAGCCGGGGGCAGGCGCGATGGACTCGCGTGCCACGATGGCATGCTCGAAGATCTCGTCCCGAACGGCGCCGGGCGTGGTTTCCAGAGATGCGATCAGGCACTGGGCGGCACGAAAGGCCATGTCCTCCACGGGTTGTCGAACCACGGTCAGCGGCGGCCAGATGCGCGAGGCGAGGATCGTGTCGTCGAAGCCCGTCACCGTCAGATCCCGGGGCAGCCTGAGACCCATATGGCTGGCCTGCGCGATCACGCCCGCCGCCAGATCGTCGCTGCTACAGATGATCGCTGTCGGGCGATCGTCGCGGGAGAGCAATGTTCTGGCAGCGGCTACGCCGGAGGCATAGTCGAACTCGCCATGCTGCACGATCAGGCTGTCGTCCTCGCGCAGTTCCGTGTCGCGCATGGCAGCGTGGAAGCCGTCCAGCCTGGCGGCCACCACGCTGTAATGGTCCGGCCCGGCGACATAGGCGATGCGGTGGTGGCCTTCGGCGATGACCTGCTTAGTGATGGCCATCATGGCTGCCTGGTTGTCGATCCGCACCGTCGTGACGCCCGGCATCGCCGTGCCGGTGGCGATCGCGGCGAGGGGAACGCCCAGCGTGGACAATATCTCCGATCCGGCAAGCTGCTCGGCAAAGGGCGGGATGAGCAGTAGCGCGTCCGCCCCGCTGCGCACCAGATCCTGCGCCATGCGTTCCGCTTCCTCCCGGGTCACGCCATCGCCGTCACGCAGGATCAGTTGCAGACCGTGGGCGTTGGTGGCGCGGAGCGCGCCGACCAGCACGGCATCGAGGAACGGCGTGCGCCGGTTGCTGTAGAGCAGACCCACCGTAGTCGCCCGTGCCTTGGCGAGCCGCCGCGCCGCGAGGTTGGGCATGTAGCCCAACTCGGCGATCGCCGCCCTGACGGTTGCAACCGTGGCCGCGCTGGCCCCGCCGGCACCGTTTATGACGTTGGACACCGTCATGGCGGAAACACCGGCTTTCTGCGCGACGGCCCGGATCGTTACGCCATTCTCTCTTCGTTTCGCCATCAGTTCCCTCCCCATTCCCTGATAGCGTGTTTGCGGCGGCCTTGCAGAGATCGAAACGGCTGCGGCAGGGTCAGACCCTGCCGGCCTTCATCTCCTTGACGGCGCGATCGACCGCCCGTGCAGTAAGCGCCATGAAGGTCAGTGACGGATTGACGCAGGAAATCGACGCCATCTGCGATCCGTCGGTGACGAACAGGTTCGTCGCGTCATGGGCCTGGCTCCACTTGTTCAGCACCGAGGCGCGCGGATCGGCGCCCATGCGGGCGCCGCCCATCTCGTGGATGGCGTCGCCCGGCACATGTTCCTTCACCGAACTCTCGACATTGGTGAGTCCGGCGGCGCGCAGCATCTTCTCGCCCTGTTCGCGCGCGTCGGCCATCATGCGCATCTCGTTGTCGCGGAAGGTCACGTTGAACTGCATCAACGGCATTCCGAACCTGTCGCGTTTGTCAGGGCTCAGCGCGACATGGTTGTCCTCATAGGGCAGGCATTCGCCGAAGGCACCCATGCCGAACTTCCATCCACCGTACCGGCGCATTCCGTGCTTCATCGATGCACCGAAGCCGACCGGCTTCGACGGCTCGCGATAGGCGCCGCCCTGATAGCCGTAACCGCGGCTGAAGCCGACATCCTCGCCGTCGCCGTTGTTGCGGAAGCGCGGGACATAGATGCCGCCCGGCCGCCGCCCGTATTCGATGAACTCCTCCATGCCGGGGATGTCGCCTTTGACGCTGACGCGGAAGATATGGTCCATGACGTAGCGGCCCAGCGTGCCACTGCTGTCGAAATGGCTCCTGTCGCTGCCCTCGGTGCGCGAGTTCATCAGGATCTGCGTCGATGCGAGCGTTGAGGCGCACAAGAACACCAGCCTGGCACTGATGGTCTCGGCCTGGCCGGTCCCGGTGTCGACCAGGCGCACGCCGGTCACGCGCTTCGTCGCCGGATCGTAATCGAGATTGGTGACAACCGCATTGGAACGCAGCGTCAGCCGTCCGGTCGCGCGCGCGGCGGGGAGCGTGACGGCCTGCGTCGAGAAATAGGCGCCGAACGAGCAGCCGTTGCTGCACTGGTTGCGCAGCTGACATTTGGTGCGGTTCTGCTCGGGCTTGTCCTCGGTCATGTTGGACAGGCGGGCGTTGATGAGCTTGCGGCCCGGAAACTGCGATTCTAGGCGCTGTTTCATCCATTTCTCCGCGACGTTCATCGGCATCGGCGGCTGGAACTCACTGTCCGGCAGATAAGGCAGCTTCTCGCGCGATCCCGATACGCCGATGTATTTCTCGACATAGCTGTACCATGGCGCAAGGTCTTCGTAGCGGATCGGCCAGTCGCCGCCGATCCCTTCGCGCTTGTTCGCTTCGAAGTCGGCAGGGCTCCAGCGGAAGCTCCAGCGGCCCCAGATCAGCGACTTGCCGCCGACAGCGGCGGGGCGGATCCAGTAGAACTTGCTGCCCGCGGCATAGTCGTAGGGGTTCAGACGGTCGTTGTTATAGAAGGCCTGATTGCTGGGCGCGACATAGCCGTGCTGCGCGATGAAGTAGTCGCTCTGCTTCAGCAGGTCGGGCATGGTGTTGCGGGCAGGCACTTCGTAGGCGGGCTTACCGTCATAGGTGTAATCTTCGCCATGCTCGACCATGTGCCCACGGTCGAGCATCAGCACGCGAAGCCCTTTTTCCGTCAGTTCCTTGGCAGCCCAGCCGCCGCTGATACCCGAACCGATGACGATCGCATCGAACCTGTCCGTCGAAGCCATGGTGATCCTCTCTTGAAGCTTTTTATATCTGGGGCCGAGTGAAGGGTCAGAAGCGCAGGGCGCGCAGGGTCTCGAAGCTCTTGGTGATGTCGGGAATATAGGGGGCGGGGGCCTCGTCATTCTCGACGTAGAAATGCTGCGCGTCGGCGATGGCATTGAGCTTGAAGATGCCCGCGAAGTCGATCGTGCCGCTGCCGACCGATGTCATGCTGCGATCCGGGCGCATGTCCTTGACGTGATAGGAATAGATGCGCCCCGGAAGGCTGCGGATCAGCGCCTTGGGATCCTGCCCGGCGTGGATGGCCCAGTAGAGGTCGAGTTCGATCTTCACCAGTTCGGGATCGCAGGCCTTCACCAGCCGGTCGAACAGGCTGACGCCCTCGGGCCTGACGGTGAATTCGAAGTCGTGATTGTGATAGGCGAAGCCGAGGCCTGCCGCCTTGAGTTGCTTGCCGAAGCGGTTGATGTTGACCAGCGCGGCGTCCCATGCCTGCGCATTGCGATGCTTGTCGACCATGTAGGGCAGGACGACGGTCGTTGCGCCCAGCGTCTTCGCCATCGCCACGCAGGCGTCGAACTTGTCGAGCAGCGCGTCGTACCCGATGTGCAGCGACGGGCATTTGAGGCCCAGCCGGTCCATGGTGCTGCGCAGCAGGCGATGGTCCATCGTGTCATAGCCGCCACCGCCGAATTCGACTTCGCGGTAGCCGACCTTGGCGACCTTCTCCAGCGTGGCGACGGGATCGGCGGCGAACAGTTCGCGCACGGTGTAGAGTTGCAGACCGATGCTGGAAATTCTACCGGCCCTTGCGGCATGGGCCCCGAACGGGACCGCGGCGAGCGCGGCCATGCCGCCCGCGCCCAGCATCATTGTGCGACGGTTGACGATCATGATGAGTAGACCTTGTTGACCTGGGAATAGGGGAAGGCGCCGTTGTATTCACCCGGCACGGGCAGGTATTCGCGTTCCTGCGTGATCCCGATCTCGGACGTGTAATAGCCGACGATCACCATCTGCCGGAACGCCTCGAAGAACTCCTCGCCGCCCGGAATCTCGTCGTTCATCGCCAGGGTGAGCAGGGCATCGTGCTGTTCGGGCGAGGCTTTCACCCCCGGAACCTTGTAGTCCTGCCAGCAGCGCGCATCGATCTGAGCGAGGCCCGACAGGATCGGCTCGCGATCTTCGGCGAAGGACCAGTCGGCCAGCAGCTTTTCGATATAGGCGGGAACGCCCGCCTCGATCGCGCCGGGGGTGTCGGTCGTCGGCAGGATCCGTTCGGACAATGCCGTCATCAGCGCCCGCTGGTCGGGCGTGAACAGTTGCAGCCGGGGAGCGCCTTGATCGATCACCGCGCCGGGGGGAATGACACCGGCCGCGCGTGCCAGCGGTGCGAACAGCGCGGTCCCGAACATGGCGACCATGCCGCCCAATGCTTGTCTGCGATCCATTATTGCGCTGCTCCCTTCAAGTCCTGTGCGATGGCCTCTTCCGGCAGCGGGCGGACCCAGATGTTGCGAAACGACACCGGGCTGTCGTGATCCTGCAACTGGATCGGCGCCTTGTCGGCATGGGCCTGATACTGGGCGATCTTGCGCCAGGCCGTGGTCCCCAGCATCGCCTGATGGTTCTGCACCAGAACGCCGTTGAGCAGCGCGGTGACATAGGCGGGCCGCACCAGCTTGCCGTCGGCGGCAAAACGCGGCCGCTCGAAGATGATGTCGTAGCTCTGCCATTCGCCCGGCGGGCGCGATGGGTTCACCAGCGGCGGCTTCCACGCATAGACCGAGCCGACCGTGCCGTCGGCGTAAGTGGGATTGCGATAGCCGTCGAGGATCTGCACCTCGTAGCGCTGCATGAACCAGATGCCGCTGTTGCCGCGATCCTGAGAGCTTTTGGTCGGCGGATTGGGCGACCGGAATTCCAGATGCAACTGCACGTCGCCGAATTCCTGCTTCGAGATCAGGTTGTTCTCGCCGCCGCTCGACGCGCGCGAGGGGACGGTCATCACGCCCTTGCCCAGCGTCCACGGACCGCGCTCGCCATGCCAGGCGTCCATCGATTTCCCGTCGAACAGGACGATGGCGTCCGACGGCGCTCCACCCGGCGTCGCGGCAGGCGAGACGACCGCGGGTGCGGGGCGATCGGGATCATGGACGTGCCACTTGCCGCCCGGCAGGATCGGCGTGTCTCGGAACCCCAGCTTGCCGTCCACCGGCCCCTGCGATTGCGCCGGTGCGCCGATAAGGATGGCGCCGGCCATCGCGATGCGAACTGCTTTCATCCTTCCGCTCCCGCTCATGTCTTGTCGATTGCGCGATAGGCCGCGACCAGTCGGTCCTCGCCCTCGCGTTCGGCCAGCGAATTGCCGTGTTCCATGCCGATCACGCCGCCATAGTTGCGGGCGCGCAGCCAGCGGACGATGTTGGCGTAGTTGATTTCGCCGGTGCCCGGCTCCTTGCGGCCGGGGTTGTCGCCGAACTGGATGTAGCCGACCTCGGCCCAGCAGGCCTCCAGCGTCGGGATCAGGTTCCCGGACTGGATCTGCTCATGATAGAGGTCGGCGAGTATCTTGACGCCCGGATTGTCGGCCCCGCGCGCCACCGCATAGCCCTGCGCGATGGACTGCATGAAGACGCCGGGATGGTTGGTGCGGGTGTTGAGAGGCTCCATCACCAGCACCAGCCCGTGCGGGGCGACGATGTCCCCGGCGCGCCGCATGCAGTCGATGATGCGCCCGGTCTGTATGTCCTGCGGCACCTTGCGATCCATGAAGCCGGTCACCACGGTCATGTGCTTCGCGTTGAGCCGCCTGGCGATATCGACCGAGGTCCGGATGTCCGCGAGGAAAGCCTCCCGGTCGGCATCGTCGTTGCCGCCCAGAACCGGGCGGAAATCCGCCCATTTCGGCATGCTGGCGACGAACACACCCATGGCCATCCCGCGCCGGGCCAGCGCGCGGGCCATCGCCTCCTGCTGCTCGACCGGCCTCTTGCGCGCTTCGTTGTCTTCCCAGGCGTGGAACCCCTGGTCGGCGGCATAGGCGATCTGTTCCAGCAGGCCGCCGCGACTGGCGAAGCTGCCCTCATGCGGTGCATACCCGAGCGAGAAGCGCGCGGCGTTGGAGCCTGATCTGGCGGCAGCGGAGGCGATGCCGGGCGTCGCGGCCGCGGCAACCCCGGCGGCGATCATGGTCCTGCGGGACAGCCTCATGCCACTGCCTCCGCGCGACGACCGGCACGGCGGTCGGACAGCCAGATCAGGCCGAAAACGATCAGCAGGGTCAAAGGTACGAAAGTCAGTCGCGCGAAGGATTGCGAGGCTGCGGCATCCTCAACCACGCGAAGGGCGTCGCCGCTGAGGCGGGTGAAGGCCTCCGGACCGCCTGCCAGTTGCACCTTGGCCTGATCGAACATCTCGCCAAGGCGCGGCAGCACGAAGAAGCTGGCAAGCGCACCGGCCGAGCCGACCAGACCCAGCGCCCATGCATCGCCGCGCGGGTAGCGTTCGGCGACGGAAGCCAGCATCGTTGGCCACATGGCGCACACGCCCAGACCCCAGACCGTCGAGGCGAGGATCGCGGAAGCGGGAGACTGCGCCTGCGACAGCATGAACAGGCCGATCGCGGCGAGCAGGCTCGATACCCAGAGGAGGCCGGGATTGGAGAGGTGTCCAGCGATGCGTCCCGCGAAATGGCGGAAGACGAACATCAGAGCGCTGACGTAGACGAGCAGCAGGATGCCCCGCATGCCGACACGGTTGCTGAGCGCGACGTCGAGCCACTGTCCGGGCGCCAGTTCGGACGATGCGGTCAGGAACATCGCGCCGAACCAGACGAAGAAGCTCGGGCGGCGGAACACTTCGAGCATCATGTCCCTCGTGCCACGGTCGCCGGCAGTCCGGGGCGGGGCGGGGAAGCGGGTGGTCGCGGCCAGCAGGATGACGCCGAGAGCAGGCAGGTAGGCCAGCGCCATGATCGCCTGCCAGGGCAGCAGCGGCGCGAGGAACACGCCCGCCAGCCCGCCGACGATAAGGCCGCCCGGATACCAGGCGTGCAGCACGTTCAGCCGGTGCGTGGTGTCCTCGGGATAGAGGCGGGCGGTCAGCGGGTTGATCGACGCTTCGGCAAAACCCCAGCCGATGCCGCTCAGCAGCATGCCGAGCCATACCAGATGATACGTGGTCATGCCGCCTGCCATGACACCGGCGCCGATTATGAGCGTCGTGCCGATCATGAACATGGCGCCGCAGCCCATCAGCACCTGCCGGATGCCGATCCTGTCGAGCAGCGCACTCACCACGAAGACCGTGATCGAGAAGCCGAGAAAGGCGGATCCGAGCGCCGCGCCGATCAGCTCACCCGCGGAAATGGGCGCCACCGGGTCGATCCATTGCGCCTTCAGGCTGCTCGCCACCGCGGCGCGCAACGACGCGCTCATCGAAGCGGTGAATAGCGCCAGGACGCTCAGCCAGAACAGTCTTCGCCGGTTGATACCCGTCATTTCGGCTCCTCTCCCTTGATCCCGTCGGTCTTTCCGATCGGGACATGTCGCAAGTGTGGTCGGCTAAGATGCCGGCATCAGCCGAGCCCCAGCCATCGCCGGTTGTCGGCGGGATCGCCTCCGCCTGCGAAATCGTCGAAAGCCCGATCGGGCCTGCGGATCATGTGCGCCGCGATGAAGGGCGCGCCTTCGCGCGCGCCGTCTTCCGGGTGCTTGAGGCAGCATTCCCATTCCAGCACCGCCCACCCCTCGTACCCGTATTGGGTCAGGCGCGAGAATATGCCGGTGAAGTCGACCTGACCGTCGCCCAGGGACCGGAACCTTCCGGGGCGGTCGAGCCAGTCGGCATAGCCGCCGTAGACACCCGCCCGTCCGGTCGGGTTGAACTCCGCATCCTTGACGTGGAACATCCTGATGCGGTCATGGTAGATGTCGATGAACTGCAGGTAGTCCATCGCCTGCAGCACGAAATGACTGGGATCGTAGAGGATGCTTGCGCGCGGATGGCCATCGACCGCGTCGAGGAACCGGCCGAAGGTCAGCCCGTCGTGCAGATCCTCGCCCGGATGGAGTTCGAAGCAGAGATCGACGCCCTGTTCCTCGAACGCGTCCAGGATCGGTCGCCAGCGCCGCCCCAGTTCGGCGAAGGCCTCTTCCACCAGACCCGCCGGACGTTGCGGCCAGGCGTAGAAGAAAGGCCAGGCGAGCGCTCCGGAGAACGTGGCATGCGCCTTGAGGCCGAGGCGGCGGCTGGCCTTCGCCGCCAGCTTGAGCTGTTCGACGGCCCAGACCTGCCGCTCGGCCGGCTTGCCACGCAGTTCTGGCGGCGCGAAATTGTCGAACGCTGCATCGTAGGCGGGATGCACCGCGACCAACTGGCCTTGCAGATGCGTGGACAGTTCGGAAATCTCGACGCCCGCTTCGCGGCAGCGGCCCGCGAGTTCGTCACAATAGTCCTGACTGTCCGCCGCCAGCGCCAGATCCATGCAGCGCGGGTCGTTGCTGGGCACCTGAATGCCCTTGTAACCGGCCTGCGCCATCCAGCGCGCGGCATTGTCGAGCGTGTCGAACGGGGGCGCATCGCCCATGAACTGCGCCAAAAAGATGCCGGGGCCGCGCATCGCGCCCTTCGTCGTCACTTCACGCTCTTGAGATAGGCGATGATGGCCGCCCGCTTGGTCGCATCGGGCGTTGCGATCGGCATGCGGCTGCCGGGAATTTTCCTGGTCGGCGCGGCGAGGTATTCGTCGAGCGCCTTTTCGTCCAAAGTGAGTTTCGAGGCCTTGACGGCGGGGGAATAATTGAAGCCGGGCAGGGTGCCTGCGGTGCGGCCGACTACGCCCTTCAGGTTGGGGCCGATGCCGCTCTTTCCGCCGGGCTGTACGCTGTGACAGGCGCGACAGGTGGCAAACGCGGGCGGTGCTGCCGGAACAGCGGTCTGCGCCGATCCCGGCGTGACCACCATGCTGATTGCGAGCGCTACCAGGCCGATGCCGACTTTCTTCCGCATCCTCGACTCTCCACCATGCCCATTAATATTATTTACCGGTAAACTCGCTCAAACCGTGCAGGAGATCAAGAGGCTGAATGATCGTCTCATCGACAATTCGACAAGGATCTGAAGCACGAGGAAAAGCACCGCACCGAGCCGGTGACGGGCGATAGGACCGCGTTAATGTGGCGTTAGCGCGCAGTTAGTGACGTGATTGAGTGCGTGGCCCGCTAGCCCCGCGACGGGTCGATGAGGAACTTCTCGCCCGTGGCCTTGCGTTCGTAGGCGCGCAGCACGTCCGGTTCCAGAGCTTCGGCAAGGCCAACGGTGCGCGTGTAATTGCTGGCGAACGTCGTCTTGAGTTCCCGCACCACCCGCTCCCGCATGCGTGCGGCGACTTCCGGGCCCGCCTTCTGCATGAACGGGAACAGAAGCCAGCCCGCCACACCCCACTGGAAGCCGAAGGCCAGCCGGTTCAGCACGGTCGGAGACGTGTCCAGCGCGCCGTAGATGTAGAGTTGCTTGAACACGGTCGAGCCATACCGGCTGTACTCGGCCATGCCTCTTACCGAGGCCCGCTCCATGGCCTGCATGATCTCGCTGCCGAGCGAGCCTCCGCCGATGGCGTCGAATGCGATCGTCGCGCCGGTCTGCTCTATCGCATCCGCAAGGCGCGCGGCGAAATCGGCGTCCTTGCTGTTCAGCACCCAGGTCGCGCCGATGGCCTTGAGGATGGCGGCCTGCTCCTCGGACCGGACGATGTTGATGAGGGGAATCCCGTCCGCGATGCAGATCTTCTGGAGCATCTGGCCGAGGTTCGAGGCAGCGGCGGTATGGACGATGGCCTTGTGCCCCTCGCGCCGGGCGGTCTCGACGAAGCCCAGCGCGGTGAGCGGATTGACGAACATCGCGGCACCGTCGACCGCGCTCGCATCCTCGGGCAGCGGGATCACGTCGGCGGCGCGGATGCGGCGATAGTCCGCGTACATGGCGCCGCCGATCATCCCGACCCGCTTGCCCATGAGCGACGAGACTGCACTTCCGGTCGCGACGACGGTGCCCGCGCCTTCGTTGCCCACTGCCATCGACTGGCCCGCTCGCCCGGCCACTGAGGCGAGGCGTGCTTCGCGAATGCGGAAGGAAAGGCCGGGGCGGTCGTTGTCGAGCCGTTCCAGTGACGCGACATCCGCCGGGCCGAGGAGCAGGCCGATATCGCTCGGGTTGATGGGCGCAGCCTCCACGCGGACGACAATCTCGTCGTCGGCAGGATCGCCGATATCCACCTCCTCAAGCGTCAGGATGAGTCGGTCGCCTTCGACCGTGGATCTCAGTTCGCGTCCCTTGAGGCTCATGGTCGATTCCTTGTTTCGGATGTGGCCGTTGGGGGCGGCCTTCCCGTCAGACATAGAAGTTGGCGCCGAGGTCGCAAGCCCGGCTTCCGGGATCGCTTCCAAGGTGCTATTGACGTATACGTGAACCAGGCAATTCCCCATCGCTATCCGATCGGCATCGATCCGGACGACATCGACTTCATGGGTCATGTCAACAACGCCAGCTATCTGAAGTGGGTGCAGGCGGCGGTGACGGATCACTGGCGCGCGCTTGCGCCGACGGAGGCAATCGCGACGCATCTCTGGGTCGCGCTCAAGCACGAGATCACCTACCGCAAGCCCGCCTTTCTGGAAGACGACGTCATCGCGACGGTGCTGCTGGAGAAAGTGCAGGGCGCCCGCGCCTTCTACGAAACCGTGATCCGGCGGGGCGAGGAAGTGCTGGCGGAAGTGAAGTCGAGCTGGTGCTGCCTCGATGCCTCCACCATGCGCCCGGCGCGTCTGGCCCGCGATGTCATCCAGCGGTTCTTCTCTGCCGAGGGCGACGAGTAGGCAGGGTCTTTCACGCGTTCAGGGCATGCGCGCGGCAGTGGTCGAGGTAGCCCTTCTCATGCCGCCCGGCGAGATCGACGACCGCACGCCACAGCCACGACGGCGCATCGAGGCTTGCGGAGCGTCCTCGCTGCAACGTCCTCGCCCAGTCACGACGGGTGTCCGGCTCCATCTGCCGCGCATGTGCCTTGCCGACGACGAAGGCGAGGTAGCGTGCCGCCTTCAGCGCCTCGCCGCGCGAGAATTGCTCGACCTCGATCTTAAGATCCTGCGGCATGAGTTCGCGCACGAACACCGAATGCTCGTGGATCCGCCCTGTCGCCATGCGCTTACCGAGATAGGGGGACAGCGCCTGCGCCGCAGCCAGAACGCGTTCGGCCGGGTCGTCCGGCATAACGGCGCCGCTAGCGACCGGAGCAATGGGCGCCACTGCTTCCTTGATGTCCACGAGCGCGTGGTCGGCCTCGCCCTTGCCCTCCAGCGCGACGATCGCCGCATAGCGCATCAGTCCAAGCGAACTGCAGCCCTTCATCCAGTAGGCCGCGTCCAGCATCTTTGGCCCGCGCTCCTCGCCCTTGCTATCGAGCGAGAGGATCATGCGGCTCACCGGCCGGTGCGTCACGATGTCGCGAAGGCCGCTCGTCTCCTCAGGGGTGAGCGGCCAGAAGCGGCGGCCCAGCGGGATCTTCGGCTCCACGTCGTCTAGCCGCTCCTTCGCCAGATGCCGCCATTTCCTGCCGAGGGCGCGGCGACGTACTATCCGCACGATGTCGGGCTCCTCGCCTGCGGCCTTCTCCCCTCCGTCCGGGTCGGCGAACGCGCCTTCGTAGCCGTCCACCATCTCTTCCATCATGCGCGCGGTGACGACGCCGGGAAGGTCCGAGCCGCGAGCCGCAGTGGCGAGCGACAGGCCCAGCCGGATAAGGTCGTGCGCGGGATTGCCGATCACGGCCTGGTCCAGATCGCGGATCTGTATCTCGACCTTGCCGTCGCCGTTGGAGATCGGCCCGAGATTGCCGAGGTGGCAGTCGCCGCAGATCCAGACCGCCGGGCCCTGCGGCACGATGCGCTCGCCCCCTTCCTCGGCAAGCCAGCGATAGAACAGCGCGGTGTTGCCTCGCACGTAGGCGTGGGCGGAGCGTGCCATCTTGAGGTCGCGGCGGGCGTGAAGGGTGGCGATGCGATCTGCCGGTACGACGAATTTCATGCAGACACGAACGAGCAATACCGCGCGCATGTTCCGGGCGCAGGTGAAGTTGCGAAAAGGACATGGAACGGCGCGGAACAGGCCACCCGCTCGCGACTTTCGCCTCTGTTGCAAGGACACATACGGGAAACAGACATGACGACAGTGGCGCAGGTGATCGTGGACACGCTGCAGGCCGCAGGTGCGCGCCGCTGCTACGGAGTGCCCGGAGACACGCTCAACCATGTGACCGACGCGATCCGCACCAGCGACATCCGCTGGGTCCATGTCCGGCATGAAGAGGCGGGCGGCTTCGCGGCCGGCGCGGATGCGCTGTTGACCGGCGAACTTGCGCTATGCGCCGGGTCGTGCGGTCCCGGCAGCCTCCATTTCATAAACGGGCTGTTCGAATCCCACCGCAACCGGGCGCCGGTTGTCCTCATTGCCAGCCAGATCGTGCGGGACGAACTGGGCTTCGATTTTCCCCAGGAAGTCGATTTCCGCTCCGTCTACGAGAGTTGCAGCGTCTTCTGCGAGGAAATCCGCACGCCCGCGCAGGCCCGCAGGAAGACCGCGATGGCTGCGCAGGCAGCCCTGGCCCGGCGCGGCGTTGCGGTGCTGATCGTGCCCGCCGACGTTTCGAGTGCCAAGGCGCCGGATGAGCCTGCCTTCACGGTTCATCGCGCAAGGCCGGTCGTGGTGCCCGCCGAAGACGAACTGGACCGGATCGCCGCACTGCTGTGTCAGGGAAAGAAGATCGCGATCTATGGCGGATCGGGCTGCGAAGACGCGCATGACGAGGTTGTCGCACTTGCACAGGCGCTACAGGCTCCGGTCGCCCATACCTCCCGCGCGAAGGATTTTCTGGAGCATGACAACCCCTTCGACGTCGGGATGACAGGCATTTTCGGCGGAGAGGCGGGCTATCACGCACTGATGTCCTGCGACACGCTGCTCCTGCTGGGGTGCGATTTCGCGTGGCGGCAGTTCTATCCGCACAAGGCGACGATCATTCAGGTCGATCTCGACGGGACGCACCTTGGGCGGCGTCATCCGGTGGACCTTGGTGTAGTCGGTGATGTCGGGGCCACCCTGAGGGCGCTGCGCCCGCGGGTGGACGTGCGATCCGACCGCGGCTTCCTCGACGATTGCCTTTCGCGGCGGGAGAAGATGGAGGAACGGCAGGGCAGGCACGCGACCGTCGGCAAGGGCGGCGCGATCCATCCGCAGTACCTTGCCGAAGTCATATCCCGCGCCGCGCCTGTGGACGCGATCTACACCGCCGATGCGGGATCGCCGATGGTCTGGTGCCTGCGCCACGTCGCTTCGACCGGGAGCAACCGCACGGTAATCAGCCTCAGCCACGGTACGATGGCGAACGCCATGCCGCAGGCTCTGGGCGCCAAGGCGGCGTTCCCCGACCGCACCGTGATCTCGCTGTCGGGCGACGGCGGCCTCGCCATAATGCTGGGCGATCTGCTCACCGCAGTACAGGAAAAGCTGCCGATCAAGGTCGCGGTGTTCAACAACAGTGCGCTGGATTTCGTGGAGATCGAGCAGAAGGTCGAAGGGCTGCTGGACGCCTATACCGACCTGCTCAATCCCGATTTCGGTCGGGTCGCCGAGGCCATGGGTTTGTGGGGTCGCCGGGTGGAGAAGGCTCAGGATCTGGAGGCAGCGGTCCAGGCGTGGCTGGAGACGCCGGGTCCAGCGTTGCTGGATGTCGTCACCGACAGGTTCGAACTGGTCATGCCGCCCAAGATCGAAGCGGGGCAGGTGGCCGGAATGGCGCTCTATTCTGCAAAGGCGGTCCTCGGCGGACGGGGCCGGGACGTTGCGGGAATGATCCGCAACCTGCTGCCATGAGCGGCTCTGCCAGTGGGGCGAGCGGCCTCGTCGCGGCGCTGACCCGCGACCATGCGTTGTCCCGCAACCTGCTCCTGCTGGCGGCACTGGTCGGGACGGTGGCATCCATTGCTATCGGCACCCATCATCCCGCCGCACTGTGGATCCTGCTGCTGAGCCTGCCCGTGTCGGTGCTTTCGCTGGTGGACCTGTTCCAGACCAAGCATTCGCTGCGGCGCAATTATCCTGCATCGGCGCGCTTCCGCTGGCTGTTCGAATGGCTGCGTCCGTTCCTGCGTGCCTACATCGTCGAAAGCGATCTCGATGGCCGCCCGTTCAGCCACGACGAGCGAGCGCTCGTCTATGCGCGGGCCAAGGGCGATGTCTCTGCTCATCCGTTCGGGACGGAACTCGACGTCTATTCGGACGAGTACGAATGGCTGGCCCACAGCATCGCGCCGTCACGCAATGCGCCGAAGGATACCCGCGTACATGTCGGTTCCGAACAATGCGCGCAGCCTTATGAGGCGGCGCGTCTCAACATCTCCGCGATGAGCTTCGGAGCGCTGGGCGCCAACGCGATCGAGGCGCTGAATCTCGGTGCAAAGATCGGCGGGTTCTACCACGACACGGGAGAGGGCGGCCTGTCGCCGTACCATCTTAAACATGGTGGCGACATCGTCTGGGAAGTGGGCTCGGGCTATTTCGGCTGCCGGGATGCCGACGGCCGTTTCGACGGCGCGCGCTTCGCGGATCGGGCTGCGCACGACGCGGTGAAGATGACCGAGATCAAGCTCAGCCAAGGGGCCAAGCCGGGCCATGGCGGCCTGCTTCCCGGCCCCAAGGTGACGCGGGAGATCGCGCAGACCCGCGACGTGCCGGAAGGCGAGGATTGCCTTTCGCCGCCATGGCACAGCGCCTTCTCCACGCCGATCGAACTGGTGGAGTTCGCAGGCAAGATGCGTGATCTGTCAGGCGGAAAGCCGGTCGGCATCAAGCTGTGCGTCGGCTATCCGCACGAACTCTTCGCCGTGGTGAAGGCGATGCTGGAAACCGGCATCGTGCTCGACTTCATCGTCATCGACGGAGCCGAGGGTGGGACGGGCGCCGCGCCGACGGAACTGTCGGACCGGGTCGGTATGCCGCTGCGCGAAGGCCTTATCATCGCGCGCAACGCGCTGGTGGGCACCAATCTCAAGGGCCGGGTCAAGCTTGCCGCGTCCGGCAAGATCAGTTCGGGGGCAGGCATCGCCATGAATGCTGCGCTGGGGGCGGACTGGTGCAACGCGGCCCGCTCCTTCATGTTCTCTCTCGGCTGCGTGCAGTCGATGCGCTGCCATACGGATACCTGCCCGACCGGCGTCGCCACCCAGTCACCGGCGCGCCAGCGCGCGCTCGTCATTCCGGAGAAGGCCCAGCGGGTCGCCCGCTTTCAGCGCAGCACGCTGGATGCACTGCACGATATCGTGGTCGCCTGCGGCCTCGACACGCCCGACCAGTTCACCCCGGACGGCCTGCGCCAGCGCATCAGTGCGGTGGAGATGCGGTCGATGGACGAACTCTATCCTTTCGTCGAACCGGGCGAACTGCTCTCGGGAGCGCGCGATGCGCGGACGGCGCGATGGTGGGCTCAGGCTGACCCCTGTTCCTTCCGGCGGATCGCCTGACCGTCAAGGACAGCGATTCACGTCGGATCGGTCGCGTCGGCAGGACGGACCTCGGTTGTCGGGGCGTCCATGTCGGCCGTCGTTGCCGGAATGTCTGCCGTGGCCGGCATGATGCGCCCGCCATGACCTACGGTCATGGTGCGGAGCACGCCGTCGCGGCGGACGAGCCCGTGCATGAGAGCAGCCGAGAGATGGGCGAGGATGAGCGCGAAGAACAGCAGCGCGACAACGGTATGGGCCTGCCGGAGCAAGGCATAGACGGCCAGATCATGAGGCAGGATCGGCGGAAGGCTGATGCGCTTGGTCACCTCGATCGGATAGCCGCCTGCTGACAGCATGGCCCAGCCGATCAGCGGCATTCCGATCATCGCTGCATAGAGCAGCACATGCGAAGCCTTGGCGACCAGTTTCTGCAAGGGCGGCAGGTCATCGGGCAGCAATGGCGTACCGGTGACGAGGCGCAACGGCAGCCGAATGACGACAAGGATCAGGATCGCGATCCCGACCGGCCGATGCAGCGCCAGCAGCTCGGGATAGAGCGGTCCGGTGGTGGACACCATGGCCACGCCGATGAACAGCATGACCAGAACCATAAGGGCCATCAGCCAGTGCAGCACGCGCAGCGCGGGATGAAAATCGGCGGGATGGTGGGTCATCGTGCCTTCTCCTGCGCAAGCGTCTGGCCGACCGCGCTGGGGCCTGCTCCTTCGGCGGCGCGGCGGTTGAAGGACGAGGAATAGACTTTCGATCGCACGGCGAGCAGCGGATCGTCGGACAGGCCGATACCGGCGGGCAGGATGGTGGGATCGAAGTTGAGGTCGCGACAGCCGCCGGTTTCTTCCGCCGCGACTTTCGTGATCGTCAATGTGCCTGCGTCGATCGTCCGGTGCGGGCCATGCCAGGCGATCGTCGCCTTGTCGGTCACGTCGCCCGGATTGGCCACGACGAGTTGCAGATGCCAGCGCGAAGGGGCGCGAGCGGTGCGCCGGATCATCTCGTCGAAGAGATAGTCGCGCGGCAATTGATCGAGATGCGCCTTGTCCAGCCCGTTGAGCGGCGCTTCGGGCATGAACTGCCAGCGCACCAGCCGGTCGCTGCCCGCGCTGTCCGTGAAGCGGAATGCATTGATGCTGTAGTAAGTCGCACCGGCGAAGCTGTCCGGCAGGACCGCCTTTGCCATATAGGCCTGGAAAGCCTTTACCTCGGGGTGGTCGGCGAGGAACGGCTTCATCACCGCCGGATCCGGCTTGCCGGTATTGGGATCGGGCGTCGTCGCTCGTTGTAGCGCGACAAAGGAGGCCACGTCGGCCACCGGGAAGATCGGCGTGTGGTCCATTCCCATGCGCCACTGCTGCCCATCCGGTGTTCTGATGAGCATCGCCATGGAATGAAACACATTGCGGCCATCGGTCGCCAGCGGATTGCCGCCCCCGGTCGAGAAGCGACCGATCACGGGGTAGCTTCCGCGCTTGAATGCCTGGGCGACGGACAGCACGCTTCCCGCGCCATTGGCGGTGAACGAGCCGCGAAAGCAGAGCCCTTTCGCGTGAGCGCGGCGATAGCCGGGATGCTTGCCGCCGTTATCGTCGAGCGCCCTGACGACATCCCCGCCGTCGATGCGCTGCGGGCCGAGCAGTCCTGCCGCCCAGGCAAACGCTGCGACGAGCACGACGGCGATGCCCGCGATCAGCGCGAAGGGGGCCAGCGATTTACGCGCGGGTTTGAGAGAAAACGACATCTTCGTCCTCCTGCAGCCACCGTTCGCGGATACTGGGATTATCGGCCGCCAACGATTTGCCACTCATGCGATCTTCGCCGGTTTCAGCAGATCGGACAAGCCGCCACGATGCAGCTTCCTGTTGCACGACAGGCGGTGCAGGGAAGGGTGGCCTCCGTCGTTAGGGCAATCGGTCGGGCGACGGCGACCCCTGCTAGCTCTGGCTCATTTCGGGCGTAATTGCCAGGCATCCAGCTTGCGGATTAGGGCCTCTCCGCCTTGCGAACTGGCTTCCCATCGCAGAGGGCCACGCCCGCGGAAGAAACGGTCGGTGATCGTTCGTGTACCATCAGCCGCGTAGAGTTCGACGATTGAGCGGTCGACGAGCAGGCGCATCGTCATGGGGCCATCGCCCGGCGGCAGCGTGGCGATGTGGCGGGCGGCGAAGGCATCGTGGAAATGTGGCCCCGAGCGGGTGCGGTCCACGAAGACTTCCCTTGTCGCAGGCGTGTAGCCGATGACGAGTTGATATCCGGCCGCGTCGGTGAGTGTCAGTGCGACCTGCGTCGCTTTCAGTGCCTCGATGGTGACGGTCATGTCGACGCTTTCGGCGAGGTCCAGCGCCTTGGGGGAGGCTCCGAGCCGCAGGTCGGCAATGTGGCGTGCCGGGCCGCGATATTGCTCGATTTCGCGCACCGGGGCCTGTGCGATGCGCCAGTCGGTGCCCTCGCGCCGGAGCGACAGCGCGCGCGGCATGGTCATGATCCCGCGCGCGGGATACGTTGGAATGTTGGAGGCATACCGCAGGTTCGTGGCCCAACCGATCCAGATGCGGCGCCCGTCTGGCACCTCGTTCCAAGATTGCGCCGCATAGAAATCGGCACCTTCGTCCGCCCAATGCGGCGCCTCAGGCCAGCCGGGCTCCAGCGTGAAGCGGTGCCCGTCGAAGGCGCCTACGAACCATTGTCCGGCCGATCCGTTGTCCAGCCCACCGTCGCCCTGGCTGACGTTGAGTACCCAGCGGGTTTCGCCGGGGCGCCCTTTGTCGATCGGAAGCTCGAAGTGATCCGGGCATTCCCAGTTGACGCTGTGGCTCGATGCGGTGGGGCCGAAGTCGCTCTCGTGCGTCCATTGCTTGAGGTCGGCGGACGAGTAGAACGCCGCCTTCTTCTCCGCCGCCTTGACCACGACCATGACCCAGCGCCGGGTCGGCGCATGCCAGAATACCTTCGGATCGCGGAACTCGGTGGAACCGATGTCGATCACCTTGCCGTAAGGCGTGAAGGTGCGGCCTCGGTCGTTGCTATAGGCGACATACTGCGACTGGTTGCGCGTTTTCGGATCGAAACCGGTGTAGATCGCGACCATCGGCGGCTTGCCGCCCTTGCCGAAACCGGAGGTGTTCTTCCAGTCGATCACCGCGCTGCCGGAGAATGCCATGACCTCGGTTTCCGGGATGGCGACGGGAAGTTCCTGCCAGGTCGTCAGGTCGCGGCTGACGGCATGACCCCAGTTCATGTGGCCCCATCGGTCGCCGTGGGGATTGTACTGGAAGAACAGGTGATACTCGCCGTCGTAATAGACCAGCCCGTTGGGGTCGTTCATCCAGTTGCGCTGGGGCGCGAAGTGGAACGCCGGGCGCGGGTCTGCCTGCGGCCATTCGGCGTGGGCGGCAGTCGCGGCCAGAAGCATGGTCATTGCCGTCAGCGCACGCATCGTCTCTCTCCCCGGTGCCGCATCCCTTGAGCGGCTGAGGAGCGATTGGTATTGCCAATCTTTGACAGCGACAACATATTTATCGTATGATTAAAAGAGCCGGCGTGGTGTTCATGCCCTGATACGGGCATCCCAGCCAAGCATTGCCGTCTCTGCAACCGACATCAATTCGTCGAGGCTCGCACCATCGCGAGCGAGTATCGACATGCCGTTCTGGACCGACTGGACGAAGCGGGCGAGCCCGTGAATGTCCACCGATGCGTCGATTTCGCCATCCGACTGGCCCTGCTGCAGCCGATCCTTTAGGCGCGTCAGCGTCGCATTGCGTGCCGATGCGACGAGCGTTCCAAGCTCCGGGTGGCCCTCCGAACCGACTGCGGACAACGTCACCATGCAGCCGTTGCAAACCTCGCTGAGCCCTGCGGCGGTATCCGCAAGAAAAGCCGCTATCGCTTCTCGCGCGGTAGCGGCCGCGAAGAACCCGCCCCAGGCCACGGTCTCGTTGGTGCGGGTGTAGTGCTGGAGCGCTTCCGCATAGAGCGCCTCCTTCGATCCGAACGCAGCGTAGAGGCTGGGCGATCCGATCCCCATCGCCGACGTCAGGTCGCCGATCGACGTCGCCGAGTACCCTTTCTGCCAGAACAGGCGCATCGCCACGCCCAGCGCCGCCTCGCGGTCGAAGGCTCTTGGCCTCCCACGACGGCCTGTGGCGCAGGCCTCGGTGCTTGAATCGGAATTCTGCATCGATCGATATATAAATGGGTTGACGTCCGGGTGCAATGGACACACCTATTCTGTATCGATCAGCACAGAAAGGATTCGATCATGGAACTCGCTGGCAAATGCGCGCTCGTCACCGGGGCATCGCGCGGTATCGGCGCCGCCATCGCGATCGCGCTTGCGGACAAAGGCGCGGACGTCGCGATCACTTACGAGCGATCTGCCGATCGCGCCGCGCAACTTGTGCAGGAACTGCAGGCGAAGGGCCGCAAGGCCGTGGCGATCCAGGCCGACAGCGCTGACCCGGAGGCGATCCAGCGCTCGGTGGACGAGGCGGCCAGCGTCCTCGGCGGGCTCGACATCCTCGTAAACAACGCCGCGATCGCGCGGTACAACGACCTAGCCAAGTTCACGGTCGAGGATATCGACGCGCTGCTGGCGGTGAACGTGCGCGGCCCGGTGCTGACATCCAAGGCGGCGATCCCGCATCTCAAGGCGGGTGGGCGCATCATCAATATCGGGTCGGCAGGTGCGGACCGCATCGTCGGCACCACGGGCACCGTCTATTACATGACCAAGTCGGCGCTCCAGTCGTTCAACCGCGGGCTCGCGCAGGAACTGGGCCCTCGGGACATCACGGTGAACCTCGTCCAGCCCGGTTCTACCAACACGGAAATGAACCCGGAGGAGGGCGAATTCGCAGACTTCCAGCGCAGCCTGATGCCGCTCGGTCGCTACGGCCAGCCTGCGGACGTTGCTGCGGCGGTGGCGTTTCTGGCGACGCCCGCTGCCCGGCAGATCACCGGCACGATCCTCAATGTCGACGGTGGCGCGCTGACCTGAGTTTCCAGGCGGTAATGCTCAGCCGCGCGCAGTCCTTTAGCGGGCTGCGCGCGCTCCCGTCGCATCCTCGCCCGCCTGTCCGAAGCACTCGATCAGCATTTCGGTGAGCACGCGTATCTTGCGTTCGGGATGCTGCCCCGGTGGCCGGATCACATAGATGCCAAGGTCGGGCGGCGGATAGCGGGCCATCACCGTGACAAGTGCGCCGGACGCGAGATGGTCGGCAATCAAGGCCTCGGGAATCCCGGCGACGCCCACCCCGGCGAGCGCCGCCGCCACGAGGGCGACGGCGTTATCGGCCTTGAAGCGGCCCTGCGGCCTAAGCGGTATGATCCTGTCGCCATCCACAGCAAGCCAGGTTTCGGTCCCCTGCATGACGACCTCGTGCGTGGCGAATTCTTCCGGTGTTTCGGGCGATCCGTGCCTTCCGATGTAGTCCGGCGTCGCGACATACTTGGCTGAGGTCCACCCGACCCGTCGCGCCAGCAGGCTGGAATCGGCGAGATGACCGACCCGGATCGCGCAGTCGAACCCTTCCGCGATCAGGTCCACGAACCGGTCGGTGTAGCTGGCATGGACCTGCAATTGCGGATGGCGTTGCGCCAGCGCCGCAATGATCGGCGCGAAATGCGTCGGGCCGAACGACAGCGGTGCAGCGATCCGCAACCGGCCGCGCAAGTCTCCGGCGGGGAGTATCGTTTCCCTCGCGATATCGATCTCGGCGCAGATTTTCGCGGCGTGATCGCGGAAGATGGCGCCCGCTTCGGTGAGCGCCGCCCCGCGCGTCGTGCGTGCGAGCAACTGGGCGCCGAGGTCGGCCTCAAGCCGGGCGAGCCGTCGGCTGACGATCGACTTGGACACGCCAAGGCGCAGCGCGGCGGCCGTCACGCCTCCGGCATCGGCGACTTCCACGAACGTCCGCAGTTCCTCGATATCCACGCGCGGCGTTCCCCAAAGCGCGACACAGTGTCCCGCCATAGGAAGCTACCGTATCGAAAACGGGAAGGGCAAGCTTTGCCGGACAGCGCCAGTCAGGCGCGTGTCTTCCGCCGGTTATCCCCCAAACGGCAGCAGAGGAAACATCATGACCTTCCGCAATGGCCTCGATTCCCTTCTTCGCCCAGAGGACTCCGTACTCGTCCTGATCGACCACCAGCCTTATCAACTCGCCAACCTGAACAGCCACGATCCGCAGATGGTCGTGAACAACACGACCGGGCTGGCCAAGGCGGCGAAGGTGTTCGGCGTGCCCACCATCCTGACCAGCGTCATCGCGGCACGCGGCGGGCTGCTGTTTCCCTCGATCACGGACGTGTTCCCCGACCAGGAGGTGATCGACCGCACCTTCATCAACACCTGGGAAGACAAGGTGGTCGTGGACGCCGTCAAGGCGACCGGTCGCAAGCAACTCATCATCGCCGGTCTGTGGACCGAGATCTGCGTGGCGATGCCGGCGATACAGGCCCTGGGTGAAGGCTGGGACGTGACCGTCGTCACCGACGCTTCGGGTGGCACCTCGCTCGAGGCGCATCAGGTCGGCATTCAGCGCATGATCGCCGCTGGCGCCAACGTGATGACGTGGGTGGCCGTGGCCGCCGAGTGGCAGCGCGACTGGGCACGGGCGGAATCCGCCGAGGAACTGAACAAGGTTATCGGACCGCACTCCGCCGGCAGCGGTATCGCCTATTTCTGGGAGCAGCAGCTGCTCAACACTCCGGTGCCCACTAACGCCTGACGAGAGGGGGAGGTTGTCGAATGCCGCTGCACGCGTTGCAATGTGACGTTCAGTCAGCGGCTTCTTCAACGACCCGCAAATAGCGCAGGCTCCCTGAAGCCCTTCGCCAGATGATCGATCCACGCACGGACCAGTGGCGGCAGGCCTGTGCGGGTCGTGAAGACGAGGTGGACGATGCCATCCTCGCCGGCCCACTCGGGCAGGATGTGGACGAGCGTGCCGCTGCGCAGTTCGGCGGCGCAGGCATGGTCGGGCAACATCGCGACGCCAAGGCCTGCAAGCGCCGCCGTGCGGATCGCGCCGAAATCGCCGCAACTCAGGCGCGGGACGTGGCGCACCTCATGCGTTGCGCCTTCCGGCCCTTCCAGCCGCCATGTCACTTCTCCATCCTCTCCCGATGAGCTCAACGTCGGCAGGGTGGCGAGCACGTCCACGCCGCGTCCGGCCATCCGGTTCGCGAGCGCCGGACTTGCCACCAGGATGCGGCGGCTGTGGGCGAGCGTGCGCATCGTCAGCGCGGCGTCGCTGTCGAGCCGGGTGCGGACGCGCAAGGCAACATCGATGCGCTCGGCGATGATGTCGACCGGGCGGTCCACCGCGACGATCTGGACGTGCCCCCTCGGATAGAGGCCGAGGAAATCGGGCAGCATGTCGGCCACCATTGCGACCAGTCCCGTCGGGCAGGACATGCGCACGGTGCCGCGCGGCTCGCTGAGGCTGGCCTCGACGATCGCTTCGGCCCGCTCCGCGGCGGCGACCGCGATCTGGCACTGCGCATGATAGGCGAGGCCGATGTCGGTGACGCGGAAGCGGCGGGAGGATCGCTCGACGAGGCGGATGCCCAGTCGGGCCTCCAGCGCGGCGATGCGGCGGCTGAGCTTCGACTTGGGAATGCGCAGCGCCCGACCGGCGGCCGCGAAGCCACCGTTCGTGACCACGGCATCGAAGTATCGAAGATCGTTCAGATCCTGCATGGCATCGTTCTATCGATGGAACGGTATGTGTCAATATTGCCGTCTACAGGATAGATCGTCCTGAATTTATTCTCCCTCTCATCGGACGGTGAAGGTTCGCCGACCATCAAGAGGAGAATGAACATGACCCATGATCTGACCAACAAGGTCGCCGTCGTGACCGGTGGCAACAGCGGCATCGGCCTCGGCATCGCGCAGGAACTGGCGGAGCAGGGCGCCAAGGTCTTCGTGACCGGACGCCGCCAGCAGGAACTCGACGTAGCCGTCAAGGCGATCGGCCATGGCGCGGTCGGCGTGCAGGGTGACGTGACCAGCCTCGCCGATCTGGACCGGCTCTACGATGTCGTGCAGCAGCATGGTGCGCCGATCGACATCCTCGTCGCCAATGCCGGTGGCGGATCGTTCCAGCCGCTCGGCGCGATCACCGAGGAGGAGTTCGACCGCACCTTCGGGCTCAATGTGAAGGCCACGCTGTTCACCGTGCAGAAGGCGCTGCCGCTGCTGCGCGATGGCGCTTCGGTGATCCTGACGGGTTCGACCAGCGCGATCAGGGCGCTCCCCTCGTTCAGCGTCTACGGCGCGACCAAGGCGGCGATCCGCAACTTCGCGCGCCACTGGATCCTCGACCTCAAGGACCGCAGGATTCGCGTGAACGTGATCGCGCCGGGTGCGACGAAGACGCCGGGGCTTCAGGGCCTGACTTCGAGCGAGGAGGAATGGCAGGGCTTCGAAAGCGGACTGGCCGCAGGCATCCCGCTGGGGCGCCTCGCCGACCCGCGCGAGATCGGCAAGGTAGCCGCGTTCCTCGCTTCGGATGCGTCGAGCTACGTCAACGGCGCGGAACTCTTCGTCGATGGCGGCTTCGCGCAGATCTGAACTGCCGACATCGAGCATCGCCCCGTCGTCCTGATGGGACGGCGGGGTATTTTCTAGGTTGCGTTGCGCCGGAAGCAGTCGGCCGCATGATCGTTGACGATGCCGACCGCCTGCATCCACGCATAGACGATCGTCGGGCCGACGAACTTGAAGCCGCGCTTCTTCATGTCCTTCGATATGCGTTCGGACAGCGGAGAATGCGCGATCCATTCCTTGCCGGGGTTCCGGATCACCTTGCCGTCGGTGAAGGACCAGCAGTAGTCGGCGAAGCTCTCGCCGCGCTCCGCCATTTCGCAATAGATGCGCGCACCGGCGATCGTCGCGCGAGTCTTGGCCTGGGCGCGGACGATGCCGGGGTCTGCCAGCAGTCTCGCGACATCCTTCTCGCCGAAACGCGCGACCTTCTCCGGATCGAAACCGGCGAAGGCAGAGCGGAATGCCTCGCGCTTCCTGAGGATGATGATCCAGGCAAGCCCGGCCTGGAATCCTTCGAGCATCAGCATTTCCCAGAGCATGCGGGGGTCATGCTGCGGCACGCCCCATTCGGTGTCGTGATAGGCGCGCATCAGGGCGTCGCCTTCGGCCCATGAGCAGCGATGTTCGGTCTGTGTCGTCATGGCGTTCGTTGTGCGCTGGATGGCGCGAGGAGGGAAGCGGCTTGCGACATGGCGGATGGCCGGCCGGACATCCTCTAACAAAAGCGCACAAACCAACAGCGGCAACCATCGACGGCCGGGGCCCTGACCGGCGAAATGCCCACCGTTTCCATGATCTGCTGCGCGTGGCGCCTTGATCATTCGAGCCCATAGCTTTCCCCCGGTTCTTCCCGCGAGATTTCTGTCTGCGCGAGAATTGCAACACCGGTTCGTGGAATGTGCGACAGTATGTGTATTGATGTTGGTCTGTAATTCGACTAACGGCGCGCCTCCATAGTCCTTAAGGTGTGCATATTCTGTATATTGATCAATAAAATTCGATAAAAATACAAAAAATACTCAGGTTAATTCAGGTGAATTCTAATTATCCTGGCTTGTAAAACCATATTGGGCACGTGTCGCCATGGCTGAAATTATCAAAGTTGGTTCAGGAAATATAACTACGGAATACCCGGAGGATTCAAAGGGCCCCACAGATAGCAAGGGAAATGCCGTAAAGCCGCGACTGACCGACGACTTCGTCGGTGCGCCGCCGACGAACTCGGTATTCAGTTCCCTGATGTATCCTCAATGGGGCCCGTTCTCGGCCGTTATCCAGGCAGATCCGTTCGGTTTCCAGACGAACGCGCATGGCCTCAATATCGGCTACTCCGACACGCCGCGCGTCACCGAGAACAGCTATGACTACGATTACCATTCGGATCTGACGCTGGGGCTGGTCGGCCTGAACGTCGACGGCACCAAGATGGCCGCTGCGTCCGACTGGACCGCCACCGCCGACTGGGACGGCAAGATGCGCGCGACGATGGGACAAGGCATGCCCTTCGTATACGTGACGCGCCAGTCCGATGACGACGTAATCATCGACTTCAACCAGAACACCGGGCCGAGCCGCGACGTTCCCACTAACCCGCTGGCCTATACGCTGTCCGGCCTGACCGGAAAGTTCGGCGGCGGCCAGTTGAAGTTCAACTTCCCGATCGACGCGGGCGCGCACGTAGCCGACGGCATGCAGTTCCGCGTGTCCTACGACTTCGACGGGGACGGCAAAATCGACCGCATCGAAACCTACGACTGGTACGGCACAGACGCGGGCGTGGGCGATCAGGACTATTCGAACACCAAGCTGGTCAGCGCCACTGGCGCCATGGCCGACATGAAGGGCGGCTCTGTCAAGGTCGAACTGTGGCGCGCCAACGGCGACGGCGACATCCAGGTGCGCACCAACGACGTGTCCAGCTACGTCCAGCTTCCGTTCTCGAACCTCAGCGCCAAGGATGGCGCGATGGTGATCGACGGCAAGCTGTACTTGCAGGGCGGAGCCAAGGCCGGCGGCGACGCATCGGGCCTGGTGCTTGCACCGGTCGGCGACCCGACCTACGACAACACGCACGTCCAGCCGGGCAACAGCGTTGGCGGCTACACCGGCCCGGGCCGCGTGTGGTATAACCAGAACGGCATGGTGGGCGTCACCATAAACGGCAAGAACTACGGTATCTTCGGCCCGTCGGGTTCAACCTGGACTTTCACCGACCACGGCATCGTATCGAACCTGGGTGGCAAGGACTACTATTCCGTCGCGGTGCTGCCCGACAGTTCCATCGACACGCTGATGCAGTACCACCAGCACGCCTATGCCTTCGTGACGGACACCAAGTCAGACTTCACGGTGGACTACAGCACCGGCAAGCTGATCACCACCTTCACCGCTACTACTCAGATGATGGAAACCGGCCCCGGCCTCTCGGAAAATCCGCTGATGGCGCTGTACCGCCACCAGTACATTAATTCCGACGACAAACTGAGCACCATCAGCTACGCCTCCGGGCGCGGCGAGATCAAGCTTCTGGCCGATGGCAAGACCTTCAGCACCTCGATGAACATCCAGCCCATGCTGCCGATCATGCCCTTTGTGGGTTCGGCGCAGGACCGCGACAAGCTGATCGGGATGATCCACGAGGAACTCAAGAAATTCCTCTCGGCGCAGGCCAATCCGCTGGAAGGAAATACCTATTGGGGAGCGCGCCCCAACGCCACTTTCGGAGACTTGGCGCTGATGGCGCAGATGGTCGGCTACGGGCAGGCCAAAGACGTCTTCGTCAAGGCCATCGAAAAGCAGCTTGAACGCTGGTTCACCGCAGACGACGGAGACAAGTTCAAGTTCGTCTACGACAAGGAATGGGCGACCCTTATCGGTTATCCGGCCGATTTCGAATCCGACGGCAAGATCAACGACCACCATTTCCATTACGGCTACATCATCAATGCGGCCGCCACGATCGCCCAGCTCGATCCCGAATGGGCGACGCAGGGCAAGTGGGGTGCGATGGTCAACGAACTGATCAAGGACGTTGCCAACGACGACCGCAACGACCTGACTTATGCCTTCATGCGCAACTTCGATCCCTATGCGGGTCATAGCTGGGCGGGCGGCACAGGTGACAACCCGAATCAGGAATCGGCGTCGGAAGCGATCGAATTCGCCAGCGCGCTTGCCCGCTGGGGCGCAGTGACCGGACAACAGCACCTCGCCGACCTTGGCGTCTATCTGCACACAACCGAAGCCATCGCCTTCCAGCAATACTGGCAGGACGTGGACAACAAGGTGTTTCCGAACGGCTACAATCACGAGATTCTTGGCATCGTGGGTAGCCACGGCGGCGGATTCACCAACTATTTCGACGGCGATCCGGCACACATCTTCGGCATTCAGTACACTCCGATCAACGGCGGCTCGCTGTTCATGGCGGGCTATCCGCAGGAACTGTTGCGCGAACTGGCGGAAATGCACCTGCTGCAGAAGGACGATCGCGCATCCGAATGGATGAACGGCACCCAGATGGCTCTGGCGCTGGCCGATCCCGAAGCGGCGCTTGCCGACTATCTGGCAAACCCGCAGTACCAGAGCGGCGTCGGCGAGGAATCGCGCGCCTACACTCTGGAATGGATCCAGACGCTGGTTAAGCTGGGCACGCCCGACCTTTCGGTAAAGTCGAACAGTGCCTTTGCGGTGGCCTTCAACAAGAAGGGCGCGATGAGCTACACCGCCTTCAACCCGACGACAAAGGAGATCACGGTCACTTTCTCGAACGGCATGAAGCTGGTTGTTCCTCCCGGGGACATGGTCACGCAGATGGCCGATGGCACCAAGACCGTGGTCGACTTCCAGAACCCCGACATCCCCTATCGCCCGGACGGCGTGCCGCTCGACCTGCCCACCGATCCGCCGGAATTCCAGCTGACCGCGGTGGCGGTGAACGGCGACCTGACGCTATCGGTCGAGGCAACCACCGGCACGGCCTGGATCACGATCAAGGGCCAGGCGCCGCGTGCGATGGTCAAGGGTAGCGGACGCCAGTCTCTGCGTCTCGACGATCGCACTGTGCTGGTAGGCATCGGCCGCGATGAAGCTGGCAACATCGTCGTACTCGGGCAGGTCAACGGCGGCGAGCCTTACTATCCATACAAGGTCGATTCTACGCTGCACATCGGTGGCGGCGGCGCGGCGCTCTACCGCAACGACTGGCAGACGCTGGAACCGATGTTCGGCACCGACATCAACGGCGACGGTATCATCCTGCGCGGCAAGCTCAACGTCGTGGCGCAGAACAGGACGCTCAAGCTGCTGACCGACACCGGCACCGGCATCGCCTACTTCCAGGACGGCGAGGGCAGGATGCAGGCGGTCTCGCGCTACACCCCGGGCGAGGCGACGCAGCTGTCGCGCGGCGGATGGTCGCTCTCGGCCATCGCGCGCGACATGGATGGCAATATCCGCGTGCTCGACACGCTGCCGGGGTCGGGCCTCAGCTATGCCTGGACGCTCGACGCCAAGGGCAACTGGATCGGCGAGAAGGTCTATGACGGGGCCAACCTGTCGGAAGCCGAGGCGCTGTTCCAGAAGGATCTGAACGGCGACGGGGCGATCCCCGCTGCGCCGCTGCAGTTCGTCGCCCGCAACGGCAGCATGCGCCTGCTGGTGGATCCGTCGAACGGCCATGCCATCGTCCAACTGGAGGACGGCACCCGCCTGACGATCACTCGTGGCGGTCCGAATGATGCGGTGCTGCTCGATCGCGGCTCGCGCCTCTTCGCCATCGGTCGGGACGAGCAGGGCCGCATCCGCGTAATGGACGGCAACGCCAACGACATGAGCGCCGGATCGACGCACTGGGCGTGGATCCTGGACGATACCGGCCACTTCGTTGGCGAGGACACGTTCTCGGGCGACAAGCTGCCGCAGGCCGAGGATATCTTCGGCTCGGACATGAACGGCGACGGGATGGTCGGCAGCACGCCGTATCGCGTGGTTGAGCGTCATGGCGACAACGCCCTGATGGTCGACCAGCGCAGCGGCACCGCCTACATCTCGGTGAACGGGGCCGCCCCGCTTGCCGTCACCCGCGACGGCTGGGGCGACGTGCGCCAGCAGCGCGACGACTGGGGCCTCGCCGCCATCGCCACCGACGATCAGGGCCGCATCCGCGTGCTCGACACCAGCCCGTTCTCGGACGCCCGCTATGCGTGGATCCTCGACGCGAACGGTCACTTCATCGGTGAGGAATCGTTCAACAAGGACAATATCGGGCAGGCCGAAAACCTGTTCGGGATCGACCTTGATGGCAATGGCAACGTCGGCAACGGAGCCGCAACGACAGGCGCGTTCTGACACGATCAGGCCGTGAGAAGGCGCGCGGCGCGTGGAGGGGCAATACCTCTTCGCGCGTCGCGCAACCTTTCCACCCGGATAGAAACACGAAATAGAGATTTTTCATTTTGAGCATGCCCCCCCGGCTCCGTCCGCGCCCTGGCGCGGGACGGCGCAGGTTGACGCCGCGTAACGCGGCCCTTTCAGCCCTTGCCCTGATCGCCGCTCCGTCGATGATCCTTCCGCCACCTTCCGCCCGCGCCCAGGAACTGCCGTCGGTAAACGATGCGGAAGTGCCCGGTCCGACCATCGCCGCGCCGCCGCCCCCGCATACGCTGGCGGCGGTTCTGGCGGCGGCGTATCGCTCCAACCCCACGTTGCAGGCATCGCGCTACGACTTGCGCAGCGCCGACGAGCGGATCGCGCAGGCCAATGCCGAACTGCGCACGTCCGCCGATATCCAGGCCAACGCCGGATACCAGTGGAGCTTCGTGGGCGATGCGGGGCGCAGCTTCTTCAGCCCGTCCTATTCCCAGCAATCGCGCGATTCCGTGACGCTGAGCGTGCAGCAGCCGGTCTA